>CALGPN010000015.1 GCA_937960435.1 uncultured Desulfosoma sp. | reverse complement strand
AACCTCGCTCCGGCAAACGAGCTGAACCCGCCGCAACTGGCACTGCGTGGTCACGGCCAGGTCGGTGCGAGTGATAAGAAATCGCTTTTCGGGCGGCGCAGGCACCCGCCCGCTGGGACCGGCATGAAGGAGCGCTTTCATTGGAGAGAACGTAGCAAAGACGGGCTGGATGGGTCAAGCACAAAGACATAGCGTCCTCGCCGGCAAGACCCTCACGCCCTGTTCCCAGAGCCCCAGGTGGCGCACGATGCGCTCGATTACCGCCCGGTCGTCGATGAGCGAAACGCTCCTCATCTCTTTCTGGCACTTGGGGCAGAGGAGCGGATCGGCTTCCTACACCTTCTTGATGAGTTCGCGCCACTTCGCCGATGGCATTCGAAGCGGCTTACGCCCGGAAACAGCGATGATCTGTACGGCTTGGCCCGCGGCCTTCGCCTCTTCGGCGGCGAGCATCGCGGTCAGATCGGCGACCGTTTGCTCCGTATAGAGATTGCGGGCGCGGACGCTTTTCTCCGTGGCCAGGCGGATGGCCTCGGCTTGGGAGAGCGGGCGTTTGGCCGCGAGCGCACCGATCATTCCCCGCACTCCCGGTACGCTGCCTGCCGGGACGTCGGTTCCTTCTCCCGGTCGGAGCCGCGTTCCATCGCGGCGATCTTCGGGTCGAAGAAACGGCAGACCGGTGTATCGAAGTGGTTTCGTTTCGTTGGACTCGGCAGTGGTTGAGATCGCCGTCGAAATGCGCGCAGTCGTCGCAGACGGCGGCGACGCTTGCGCGGGCGAACGGTCCGGCCCACGATGCCTCGGCGCGGCTCCCCGCCGGGTTCTTCGCCGGGTCGAGGCCGAGCATCTCCTGCGCCGTCTCGACGCCCATGATTCCGGCGGTCACCATGTCGACGATGGGCTTGATCTGCTTTTCGTCGAGCATGTCCACCGAGCGCTTCTCGGTCTCCCGGTTGGCGGCCTCGATGTCAGGGTCGAGGTCCATCTTCAGTTGCAGGCTCGAACGGCTAATGAGCTTGCGGTCGTAGAGCTCGATGAGCAGGCGCTTGAAATCGACCGCATCCGAGGGATCGAGGTCGTTGAACAGGAACTGGAGCGTCTTGTCTTCCCAGCCTTTGAGCTCCAGCCAGTCGTTGAATATCCAGTTCAGGATGATCCGGGCGGCCTGCTTGATCTCCCGGATCATCACCAGCATCTTCTGGAGACTCACCGATGCCGTGGCGAAGTTAGGGCCGTCCCCGGCCACCAGCGACCGCGAGAGGCCAAGCGCCACGACGATGTCCTCCTTTACTTCCTTGACCTTGTCCTCGACGTTGAGGACCTGCCCCTCGGTGCCGTGGGTCTCGACCGTGACGTAGAAGGGGACGACCAGGCCGCTCTTGAGGTCCATCTTGTTGACCATGTCCCGGACCTGCTCCAGCATCTTCTGGTCGGGCATGACCCTCTTCTGGCCGAACGCGCCGCCGACCTTGAGAAGCCTGAATGGCGTGGCCCAGCGCTTGGCGATGGCCTGTTCGGCCCGGCGATAGTCGCGCAGAAGTTCGATGGACTGGAACGCGGGAAGGACGAGCGAGTTGCGTCGTGGAGAGAAAGCCGGCGCGTCCCACTTGAGGTGAAGCACCTGCTCCACCGGCAGGTCCAGCCCCTCGTCCGCGGCGGGATTGTCTTCCGGCGTCTGCCGGGCTTCGACGAGCCGACCTTGGGCGTACTTGACCTTGAGCGAAACCGGGTTGACGCAGACCAGTTCCTCCAGGTCCTTGCCGTCCTTGGTGTAGCGTTTGAATCCGACGGCGTCGCCTTTGACCAGGAGTTGGAGAATCATGTCCTTGACGAACTCGGAGACGCTCAGGCGGTCGGCGACATCCACGGCCTCCCATTTCACCTTCTCGTCATCGCCCGCGATCTTGATTTCTTCGCCCACGGCGAAGGTGCGCCAGGAGTTGACGCAGTTCTTCACCAGCGGCTCTTCGAGGTAGTATTTCCAGGCCTTGCGCGCCCGGTCCTCCCAGGAGGCCGGGATCGCTTCGGAGGCGTTGACCTTGCTGAACACGGACGGCTCCAAGACCGCGGCGGCTGCCAGAGGAACGAGCACAGAACCGTCCGCTGAAAGCGGCGTCGGCTCAGCGCCCGATCCGGATGCCGGGCTGTCGGGTGTCGGGTTGCTTCGTGTTTCCACCGGGGTCCTCTCGGTTTGATGCTCGCCTTCCATGGCTCGCCCCCTTCGGGCGGCCTTCGGCCGTCCAAATCCGCTGTCCTGCGGATTTGTCTTGCCCTTGTGGGCGCGGCATTCGCGCTGTGTGGCGGGGAAAGCCCGCCCCTCAAGGTTATCTACCGGAGGCCGGGAAGGAACGTCGGTGGGCGGGTTGTTTGGGCTGGGAAAGCCAGACCGTATCCGGAAATAGCCATTGACACTCAGGACCACAACCGGCCATATTTATTGCCGGATGAGACTGATGCCGGAAAAAAACATGGCCAGGAGTGACCCTATGATTGAGACGATCAAATCCATCATCCTGGATTTCCAGGAAACCCGGCTGGAGACCGGGGTGCCCCGGCGTTTGCGTATCGAGACGGTACACGGCAAGGCCGCCGTCTGCATGGGAGTGCGGCGGAGCGGCAAATCGACATACCTGTTCCAGGTTATCCAACGGCTGTTGGACGGCGGGGTCCCTCGGCAGAACATTCTGTATCTGAACTTTTTCGACGACCGCCTGCACAACCTGCGACAGGACAACCTCGGTCTGATCGCCGAGGCCTATTACTCCATCTACCCGGAGAAGAAAAACACCGAGACGGTCTACTGTTTTTTCGACGAGATTCAGGCCGCCCCTGGTTGGGAGCCCTTCGTGGACCGTTTGTTGCGCACGGAAAAATGCGAGGTGTATCTCACCGGTTTGTCGGCCCGGATGCTGTCGAAGGAGATCGCGACCCAGATGCGCGGGCGGGCTCTCTCATGGGAGATGTTTCCTTTCTCGTTCAGAGAATTCCTGGATTACAAGGGAATCGAGAGCGAAGGCGCGCTGTCCACCAAAAAGCGGCTTCTCGTTCAAAAGGCCTTCGAGGAATACTGGGAAACCGGCGGCTTCCCGGAGGTCGCCGGTCTCTCCCGCCACTTGAGGATCAAAACCCACCAGGAATATTTCCACACCATCCTGTTTCGGGATTTGGTCGAACGTCACGACGTTTCACACCCGAAGGCGGTGACCGATCTGGCGCACTGGCTGGTGGACAACACGGCCTCGCTTTACTCGGTCAACAGTCTCACGGGCTATCTCAAGTCGCTGGGTCACAAGGCTCCCAAGTCCGCGGTGTCGGATTACCTGGAATGGTTCGAGGACGCCTATTTCCTGTTCACCGTGCGCCTATTCGACCCGTCCCTGGCACGCAGCAACACCAATGCGAAAAAGGTCTACTGCATCGATCACGCGCTGGTCACTTCGGTGTCGTCCGGAATTCTGGTCAACTCCGGCCATCTTCTCGAAAACCTCGTGTTCACCGCCCTCCGGCGTCTGCATCCGGAAATCTACTATTACAAGACCAAGACCGGCCGGGAGGTCGATTTCATCGTCCCGAGGCGCGGCCGGCCCAAGATGTTGGTTCAGGTGTGCGAGTCCCTGGCGCAGCCGCAGACGCGGAAGCGCGAGACTGCGGCCTTGAGTGAGGCGATGGCCGAGCTGGGCCTGAAATCTGGAACCATCGTGACCCGGAATCAAGATGAGCGGATCGATGCCGGCGGCGGGACCATCGAAGTGGTCCCGGCATGGCGGTTCCTCCTCGAACTGCCGGAGGCTTCGGAATAGCTGCACGACATTTCCGCCATATGCTGCCTGCTGTGAAAGGAGACGACTCGAAAACGGACCCGCTACCTGCTCGGCAGAGCAGGCAGGGAACGGGAGAATCCGGAAAGGACATTTTCGGAGAGCGCGCACAACCCCTAGGGTCGCACCCGGCCCCTGGACTGCGGGCTTCAAAACAGAGAATCAGGGTAAATGTCCGGCCGCGCGTGAGTCGGCGTGGACACGCCGGAAACGACGAGACCCCGTTGGTGTCACCCCACGGGGTCTTGCGTCAAAGAAGAACCGCTGGAATCTGCGGATTGAATTTTGGCTCCCCGGGACGGACTCGAACCGCCAACCTAGTGGTTAACAGCCACCCGCTCTGCCGATTGAGCTACCGGGGAACACCGTCGATGCTTGGGGGCAACACCCCCGAAACGCCGCGATTGAGTAGCAAAGGAGGCGCCGCTTGTCAAGCGGAAACCCGCCTCCTCAAGGGGAAAGCTTCGTCCAGAGGTGGTTCAGGGACGATGAGATCTCCATCGGTGTTGGGGTTCGCTGCGCTCACCCCAACCTACGGGTCGGGGGCGAGGAGGCTCGCCGTCCCTTGCCTGGGTGTTGGGGTTCGCTGCGCTCACCCCAACCTACGGGGCTAGCGGGCAGGGGGGGCCACCGGGGAAAAGACACACAGGGGGAGGCCCCGCCGCGCCGCCTAGCCCTCCTCGGTTTCCTTGCCTTCGGGTTTTTGCGGCTCGCCGCTCATGGCGCAGCGCCGCAGCAGCTCCTCGTATTCTTCGTCCACACGGCGCTGGATTTCTTCAATGTCCTTTTCCGTCAGGTGCCGAAAACGCCGCTGCACCTTAAAGTACTCGCTCACGGGCTTGGGTTTGGCGATCTTTCGCGACAAAATCCATTTGCCGTCGATCACTTCGTAAAGCGGGAAGACCTTGGTTTGCACCGCCAGCCGCGCCACTTCGATGGCCAAGTCCGTCTCATGGCGCCACCCCGTAGGGCAAGGCGAATAAATATGGAGGTAGGCCGGCCCCGGAACGGCCGCCGCCTTTTTCACCTTGTTCATGAGGTCCAGGGCGAAGGCGGGGGAGGCCGTCGCCACATAAGGGATGCCGTGGGCCGCCGCGATGTAGGCCACGTTCTTTTTCCAGGTGCGCTGCCCGATGCTTTTCTTGCCCGGAGGCGACGTGGTGGTCATGGCGCCGTAAGGGGTCGACGAGGAACGCTGAATGCCCGTGTTCATATAGGCTTCGTTGTCCAAGCACACATAGATGAAATTGTGGCCCCGTTCCAAGGCGCCGCTCAGGGCCTGCAAGCCGATGTCGGCCGTGCCGCCGTCGCCGCCGTAGGCAAGGAACACCACATCCGGCTGTTGGATCTTCCCCTTGCGGTTCATGGCCTTGTAGGCCGACTCCACGCCGCTGATGACCGCCGCGGCGTTTTCAAAAGCCACGTGAATCCACGGCACACGCCACGCGGTTTGAGGGAAAGGCGAGGTGACGATTTCCATGCACCCGGTGGCGCTGGCCACAATGACGTTTTCCCCCAAGGCCTTCAAAACCTGACGCAGCGCCAGGATCTCGCCGCAGCCCTGGCAGGCGCGGTGTCCGGGAGAAAGCGGCTCCACTTCGGGGAGCTTTTTCGGGTTGAAACCCTTGAAATCCTTGAGTGCTTCCGCTGCGATGCCCATATCTTATTCCCTCACATTCACGATTTCGTATGCCATGGGAAGGCCTTTGGAGAGACCGTCGCCGGTCTTGGCCGCCATCGCCTCAAAATCTTCCACCGTCACATCGCGACCGCCCAAGCCGGCGATAAAATTCTGCACGTAAGGCGAAACCCCGTGATCGTAAAGAGCCGCCTTGACTTCCACGCACAAAGGGCCGCTTCGCGTGCTGAAAGCCATGGCCCGGTCCACCACCGCCACCGCTTTCGCCCGCTTCAGCACATCCACCAGTTCCTTGGCCGGGAACGGCCGCCACAGCCTCAAGCGCACCAGCCCCACTTTCTTGCCTTCGGCACGCATTTTGTCCACGGCCGTCATGGCCGTTTCGGAGATGCTGCCCATGGTCAAAAAAAGAATCTCGGCCCCGTCCGTCTTGTAGGTTTCCACCGGACGATACGCCCGGCCGAACTGTTTTTCGAATTCCCCCCACGCTTCGATGATCACGGGCAAGGCGCCGTTCATAGCCTCATCTTGGGCTTTCTTCGCTTCGGTATAAACTTCCGGCATGCCCACGGGACCGAAGGTCATGGGGTTTCGAGGGTCTAACCGAAGCTTCGGTTTATACGGCGGCAGGTATCGATCCACCTCTTCCTTGTCCGGGAGCCAAATGGGCTCGATCATGTGGCTCAACGTGAAACCGTCCAGATTGACGATCACGGGAAGAAGCACCCTTGGGTCTTCAGCCACCCGATAGGCGTGGAGCAAAAGGTCCACCACTTCCTGACCGTTTTCGGCCACCGTTTGGATCCAGCCCGTGTCCCGGGACATCATCATGTCCGCGTGGTCGTTCCAGATGTTGATGGGGGCGCTCAAAGCCCGGTTAGCCACCGCCATGACGATGGGCAGCCGAAGGCTTGAGGCGATGTAGCAGATTTCGGCCATGAGGGCGTACCCTTGGGAGCTCGTGGACGTGAAGGTGCGGGCACCGGCCGCGGCCGCCCCCACGCAGGTGCTCATGGCGCTGTGCTCCGATTCCACCGGGACGAATTCCGCATCCAGATGGCCCTCGGCCACCAGTTCCGAAAGATGCTCCACAATGTGCGTCTGCGGCGTGATGGGATAGGCCGCGATCACGTCCACATCGCACAGGCCCACCACTTCGGCCGCGGCGATGGAGACTTCCATTCCCACTCTCTTGCCCATCTCAGTTTTCCTCCTCTACCATTTGGATCGCGTCCTTGGGGCATTCCCGGGCGCAGATGCCGCAGCCCTTGCAATAATAGTAGTTGGCCTCGTAATAGCCTTCGGCCGTCCGGGAATAGACCATATCCGGGCAAAAGATGTAGCATTGGCCGCATTTGTTGCACAGTTCGTAGTTGGTCACGGGCCTCATGGAACGCCAATCGCCCGTCTTCAGTTGCGCGGCCGTTCCAGGCTCCGTCAATGTGCACCCCAGGGCCAAGTCCTTCCAGCTTACCACTCCCGTTTCTTTGGCCACGGCTTATCCCTCCACCACCGTCTCATCATAGGCGCGAAGACACGCCTTGAGGTTCCTTTCCGCAATGGGCCCGAAACGCTTTTCCAGCGGGCCGCGCAGGGCGTCGATCGACACGACGTCCGTCGCCTTGATCAAAGCCCCCAACATGGTCGTATTGGTAATGGGCACCCTCAGAACTTCCACGGCGATGGTGCTTGCATCCACCACGGCCAGGCGGCGCTTGAACCCGAGAGACTCCCGCAGTTGCGCCGGGCTGAGCTTCGTGTTGACGATGATGATGCCGTCTTCCGGGACCCCCGCTTCCACGTTGACAATCTGAAGCAGGGTGGGGTCCAGCACCACCACGAAATTGGGACTGTAGACCTTTTCCCGGGTCCGAATCTGCCGGTCGCTCACGCGCACAAAAGCCATGACCGGAGCGCCCCGCCGTTCGGGGCCGAAACTGGGGAAGGCTTGGGCGAATTTGCCCTGTTCAATGGCAGCCAGGGCCGTCAGCTCCGCAGACGTGACCCCTCCCTGTCCGCCTCGACCGTGAAAACGAATCTCCACCATAAACACACTCCGTCGTCTCTACAGGTTCAGGGCAGGACCGCTGATGCGGCGGTTTTGGTGTGGGGAAAGGAGGATGCGGCACAATCGATGTGACCCCGTCCCCGTGTGACCCACGTCGACTCAGGCGTATATAACGATGCGGCGCTTCAAGGGTCAAGCCATTTTGTGCTTTATAGCACGCTCCGCCGACCCTGAAGGGCGCGTTCCAAGGTGACCTTGTCCGCGTATTTCACATCGCCGCCCATGGGGATTCCCGAGGCGATGCGCGTGACCCGAACTGGGCTCTTTTCCAGGAGCTTGGCGAGATAATGGGCCGTAGCTTCCCCCTCACCCGTGGGGTTCGTCGCCAGGATCACTTCGCGGACGTCTTCCTGTTCCAAACGGCTCAGAAGTTCCGGGATGCGCAAATCGTCCGGACCGATCCCATCCAGAGGAGCCAGGGCCCCTTGCAAGACGTGGTAACGGCCTTTGAAGGCCCCGGATTCTTCGATGGCCAGAAGGTCCGCACTGGTTTCCACCACACAGATCTCCCCGGTTTTCCGGGACGGATCGGCGCAGATGGAACACAAGGCGCCGTCGGTAAAATGAAAGCACACAGGGCACGTGCGAATGTCCCTCTTCAGGCGCACCAGGTTTTCGACCAAACCTTCCACAACCTCTTCCGGGGCCTTCAAGAAAAACATGGCCAGGCGTGTCGCGCTTTTCTCCCCGATCCCCGGGAGCTTGGACAACCTGCGGACGAGTTCCCTCAGCACGGGCGGGTGGGCTTTGGTCACCATAAAGGGCCGTCCTTTCCTAGAAAAGGCCCGGGATGTTAAGCCCCGGCGGCAGATTCACCCCGCCCGCCAGTTTGCCGATCTCCTCGGCCATCATCTGCTGCGAGCGCTTCAAAGCCTCGTTGACGGCGGCCGTGATCAGATCCTCCAACATCTCCACATCGTCGGGGTCCACCACCTGACGGTCAATGGTGATCTTTAAGATCTCCTGACGCCCGTTGGCCGTCGCCGTCACCATCCCGCCCCCTGCGGACGCCTCCACCGTGCGCTGCGCCAGTTCCTCCTGCACCTGAGCCAATCGTTTCTGAAAAGTCTTGAGCTGCTGGAGCGGATTGAATCCTTTCATCGTCTGTGTCGCCTCCTCATGAGGGTTTGTCGGCCTCACCCGACGATTGTCGGGCGGGGCTCTTGGGCCGCAAGGGCCGGATTTCCACCAGTTCCCCCCCCAAGATTTCCAAAGCTTGCTGCACCACCGGATGGCGCAGCACCGCGGCCGTCGTGCGCCCGCTGTCCTTCCGGGTTCGAGCCCGGTCCGTGGGCTGGGCTTTCCGCGCACCGAATGTTATCCCGCACGTGGGCCTCTTCCCATGAAAATATTGCGCAAGACAGGTCCGAAGAGTCTCTTCCGTGTCGCCGTTTTTGACGCTGTCTTCGTAAATTTCCAAAACTTCCACCGTCACCCCCCCCGACGGGGACGCTTTGGCCGTGCTTTGGGCCAGCTTGGCCCCGATGACTGGATGTGTCCGCTCGAGCCACCGGCGGAAATCGTCCCAGCGCCGCACAATCTCTTCCGCCGTCGGCTCCCCCGCGGACTCCGTCTCGGATGCGTCCGAAGAGCCCTCGAGAAGGGGCCCCCCGCCGTCGGCCGCCGGCACACGGTCCGACGAACTTTCGGCTGGCGGCGGGGCGGCCTTCGCCCCAAGAGCCTCTCCGTCGGTCAAGCTCGGCACCGGACGGCCCGCCCCTTGCTCCGAGGCCATGACCGTCCCAGGGACATCGCTTCCGGGGCCCTTTTCCGCCTTCCCGGCTTTTAAGGCTTCGGACTGCGTTGTTTTCCAATCCGTCGATGAAATTCGGGTGCCCGTCGGTTCACGGGAAAAGTCCCGTTTTTCCAACCGTTGCAAAATCTTTTCGAGGGATTCGCTCCGAGGAAGACAGGCCAGCCGAAGGAGCAGCAGTTCCAAAGCCACGCGAGGCAACGACGCCCGGCGAATGTCTTCTTCTCCCGAGACCAGAATTTGAAAAGAGTGGAAGAGATTTTCCTCCGTCGTCCGCGCGGCCATCCGTTGCAACCGCTCCCGCTCGGGGGCCGGTACATCGGCTGCGCCCGCCGGGGTGTCCTTTCGCAAGGAGATCACCAGCAAGTCGCGGAAGAGTTCACACAACCGCTGACAGAATCGCCGCCCGTCAATCCCACGCCGATAGATCCGCTCCACGATATCGAAGCAGGCCGCCGGGTCGGCGTCGATCACGGCTTCGGCGGCCTGGAGCACGCTCTCCCGATCCACAACGCCGAGCAGATCCAGGAGTTCGGCGTCTTCTTGGTCTTCCCCCCGCAAAGCCAGGAGCTGTTCCATGAGACTCTGGGCGTCCCGCAGGCTTCCATCGGCTTCCCGCGCGACAGCATACAGGACCGATTCGGGCAACGCCGCGCCTTCCTGCCGAGCGATGCGTCTGAGTTGTTCAAGGATGTCCGGCGTGGCGATCCGCCGAAAATCGTAGCGCTGGCAGCGGCTCAAAACGGTTGCCGGAATCTTGTGCGGCTCCGTGGTGGCGAAGATGAACAGGACGTGGGCAGGGGGTTCCTCTAGGGTTTTCAACAGGGCGTTGAACGCCTCCGTGGTCAACATGTGGACTTCGTCGATAATGTAAATCTTGTAGGCACTCTTGGCCGGCCGATAGCGCACCGTCTCCCGCAGTTCCCGAATACTGTCGATGCCGCGGTTGCTCGCCCCGTCGATTTCCAACACATCCACGGCCTTGCCCTGGCCGATTTCCACACAGTTGGAACATCGGTTGCACGGGACAGGGGACACGCCCTGCTGGCAGTTCAGGGCTTTGGCGAGGATGCGGGCCACGGAGGTTTTCCCCACGCCTCGCGGCCCCGTGAAGAGGTATGCGTGGGCGATACGCCCCGATTGGACGGCATTTTTGAGGATTCGGGTCACATGGGGCTGCCCGACCACTTCCTCAAAGGTCTGAGGGCGCCATTTGCGGGCCAGGACCAGATAGGACATGGGGAATTCGAGGGCATGGGGTTTTTGGGGAAAAAAATGGCGGAGAGAGAGGGATTCGAACCCTCGGTTCCGCTTTTGACGGAACACACGATTTCCAGTCGTGCCCCTTCGGCCAGCTCGGGCATCTCTCCGCAGCGCAAAGCTTCGGACGACGGCATTGACCGTGATGATGATCCACGTGGCGGAGAGGGTGGGATTCGAACCCACGTGCCCTGCTCTTCACAGGACAAGTCGATTTCGAGTCGACCCCGTTACGGCCACTTCGGTACCTCTCCGCATCGGCGGCACAGGCGCCGCTCCCGAAAAAACCGGGCGAGACGTTTCGCGCACTCTTCGGCGCGAACCCCGCCCAGAACCTGAACACTATGGGGGAAACAGCCCGGCTTTGTCAAGTCCACAACACCGCCCGCCGCGCCGCTCTTGGGGTCCGCCGCTCCGTAGACCAAGAGGTCCACACGGGCTTGAATCAGGGCCCCCACGCACATGGGGCAGGGCTCTAAGGTGACGTAGAGCACGGTGCCGGGCAAGCGATGGTTGCGCAGGAGCGCCGCGGCGCGCCGCAGAGCGACGATTTCCGCATGAGCCGTAGGATCCCGCTCCGTTACCGTCAAGTTATGGGCCCGAGCCCACACCGTCCCGTCCCAACCCACCAAGACGGCGCCGACCGGGACTTCACCCTGTTCGGCGGCCCGATCCGCCTCCTCCAGGCTCAAACCCATGAAATAGTCGTGATCCCACGGTTCCTTCACCGGCCTCCCCCAGTGACGCTCTTGCCCTCGAAACCCCAGCCTCTTAATTTAGACGGCAAAAGCAAACAACCCAAATGAAGGGGCGTCGCCATGCCGGGGAAAAATTTAAAGGAATCCTCCTCGTTCGTTTATCGATGCGGTCTTTACCGCGTCTATCAGCCTTCGGCCGTGCACGATGGGGTCAAAAAGAACCCATGTCCCGACTGTCATTTCTGCCAGCAGTGTTCGGAAGCGCGCTGCCAGGCTTGCCGAGGCCCCGCGCGCATAACGCCCCGACTGAGTTTCGCCGAACAAATCGCCCTTTTTGAAAGCTTAAATGCTCAGACGTGGTCGGAAAAAGCCCACCATAACCCCACTGTCTCATACCGCCCTGAGGAAAACCAAAGGACTGAGGACGCCTCCGGAAGTTAGCTGAGTCTTACTTTTTCCATGTCATTGAGCGAGCTTACATTTTTTCTTTGACAGATCTTTTTCCTTCTTTTAGTTAGGACTAGTTTTCACGATGTTAGGCGCGCCGCAGGATGTTCCGTGGGGAGGTGCGCCCATCGAGGTTTCACCGTGGCGGTGATGCGCACCGCCATACGATAAGAGGTTACTCGACGCGTATCAAGGTAAACCCCGAGCGAAGGAGGGACATCCTGGAACGGTCGGCCCACTTTCCCGGTTGCGGCATGAGGTCCGCCGGCCCACACCTTTTGACGGCGCGCCGGCATCGGTTTTTGGCTTTTTTCGCAAACCTGGTCACCCTCTGTACCTGCCTCGCATGGATAGCTCCCGCCCAAGCCTTAACCCTGTCCATCGGAGAGCCCTATCGCGGCCGTCTCGTCAACGGCGTCCCCTTTCCCACCGATATGGGGGGCTACATCGTCCGCGACCCGGACCGGGCCTACGCGACGCCCGAGTTGGTCGGCAGTCTGTTGGACGCCATCGAGACGGTACGTGAAAAATATCCCCAAACCGTGGATCTCTTCATCGGTGACTTTTCGGCGCCCGGGGGCGGTCCCATGAGGGGCCACAAATCGCACCAGAACGGGCGCGATGTGGATCTGGGTATGTACGCCATAGGCAATCAGCCCCTAGATCGTTTCATCCCCATGCATGCGGGCAATCTCGATGTGCCCAAGACCTGGTCCCTCATGGAGGCCCTCATTCGGACGGGCCGCGTCCAATATCTTTTCGTCGACCGAAAAATCCAAAGAATGCTTTTCGAGTACGCGTTATCCCGAGGGTTTGACGAGGATCTGCTGAACCGGCTGTTCAACGACGTGGGATCGGGATCCTCCGAAGCGGCCATCCGCCATGAACCGCTGCACGACGATCATATTCACGTGCGGTTCTACGCCCCGTGGTCCACTCTGGCGGCCCAGGCGGATTCTCTGGATCCGGACAAGAAAGCCCTCATCGAACTGGCTCAGGCGGGCTTTCTCCCCAAGAAAGTCCTCTATTACGTGGACAAGCGCCAAACCGACATCGCCGCCTTGGCGCAAAATCTGGGGGTACGCCTCCAGGACCTTCTTCGCTGGAACCATCTTCAGCCCAACATGCCCCTCAGCCCTGGAACCCCGCTGGTCTATTACCGGCGAGCGTTCGAACTGGAGCCCGTCCATTTGGCTGAAAGCCTCAGGCCGCGGACCATCATCCCCCCCGAACCCCTTCAGGTGGCCTCGGTGGACTACCTCCCCAGTGTCGATGTGAGTCGTTGGAAGCGCAGTGAGCCGAAAGAAAAAGTGGAAAAAACGCACACGGTGCGCCGGGGTGAGACGGCGTCCTCCGTGGCGCGGGCCTACGGGCTGTCCGTCTCGGAGCTGTGTCGCCTGAACAACATCTCGGCCAAGAAGCCGCTGCCCGTCGGATCGAAACTCGTGGTGGCTCGGGTATTCAAGGACGCCAGTGCCGAAAAGGAGGACAAGGACCTGAAGGCGCCGAACGGCAAGACCATGAAAGAGAACGCTCCTCAGGCCTTGGGCCCCAAAGCCGCCGCGCCAAAGTCCCCTTCCACCCACGTGGTGGCAAAGAGCGATACGCTCGTTTCCATCGCGAAAAAATACGGCGTCTCCGTCAGCGATCTTCGCACGTGGAACAATCTGCCCAGCACAGGCTCCCTCAAGCCGGGATCCACGCTCATCGTCTCAAGGCCGTTCCCAAAGCCGGAAAATCCGATCAAAGCTCAAGAGGACAGGCCCGTTTCCGCTCCGACCAAGGGCCCTTCCAACCCGCCCGTAAAAACCGCGACCCCTTTGGCTCCATCCAGCGGCAGCACGAAAAACGCCAAGAAGCCGGCCAACGGGGCGGAAGAAGGTCGAAAGGCGCCCGAAGCTGCGGCACCGACGACGCGATCGACCAAAGAAGCGCCGAAGCCTGAGGCGAAGAACGCCGAATCCAAAGACTCTGGGTCTTTCCAGAAGGCCGTCCAGACCACGGCGCCCGGCAAAAACCTCGAGAAAACGGCTCGAAAGGAGAATGCGACCCCGCCGAAGATCCTGACAATGAACAGGAGCAGCCGCCCTTGAGGCGATTAAGCCGGGGGTGCGGTTGAAGATCCCTCGAAAAATTCTGTGTAACTATTTTTTTCCTTTCCTTTCGATCGGAATTTTGATAACGACGGTTTCCCCCGACGGGCACGGCGGTAGAGTGCCCGTTTTTATTTGCTTTGGGGCGGGAAACTTTTCTTCGGTCTTTATGGAGACGATCTATGATCAAAGAGTTGACGAAGCTCCGCAACATCGGCATCAGCGCGCACATCGACTCGGGAAAAACCACTCTCACCGAGCGCATTCTCTTCTACACGAGGAAGATTCACGCCATTCACGAAGTCAAAGGCAAAGACGGTGTGGGCGCCACCATGGATTCCATGGAATTGGAAAAGGAGCGGGGCATCACTATCCAGTCCGCGGCGACGCACTGCACGTGGAAGGGCCATCCCATCAACATCATCGACACCCCGGGCCACGTGGACTTCACCATCGAAGTGGAGCGCTCCCTGCGGGTCTTGGACGGGGCCATTTTGGTGCTGTGCGGCGTGGGCGGGGTGCAAAGCCAGTCGGTGACCGTGGACCGGCAGATGAAGCGCTACAACGTGCCCCGCATCGCCTTCGTCAACAAATGCGACCGTGCGGGAGCCAACCCCCTGAAGGTGGCCGACCAACTCCGGGAAAAACTCGGTCATGTTCCCGTGCTCCTGCAAATTCCCCTGGGGTTGGAAGCGGCTCACGAAGGCGTCGTGGATTTGATCCGCATGAAGGCCGTCACCTTTGAAGGCCCCAACGGCGAAGAGGTTCTGGAACAGGATATCCCCGAGGAACTCCTTCCTCTCGCCCGGGAAAAACGCGAAGAGATGCTCGATACGCTGTCGCTCTTTTCCGATGAGCTGACCGAAGCGATCCTGGAAGAGGCGGTCACGGAGGAGCTCATTCACGCGGCCGTCCGGCGGGCGACCCTGGATCTTCGCATTACCCCTGTTCTCCTGGGTTCGGCTTACAAGAACAAGGGCGTGCAGCCCCTGCTGGACGCCGTGATCCGCTATTTGCCCAGCCCGGCTGACGTGACGAACGTCGCCTTGGACGCCGATCGAGACAACGAGGAAGTGCCCTTGAAATCCGACCCCGATGCGCCCTTGGTTATGCTGGCCTTTAAACTGGAAGTGACCCGCTATGGTCAGTTGACCTATGTACGCCTCTACCAAGGCTCCATCGAAAAGGGATCGACCATCGTCAACACGCGAACCGGCAAGGTGTCCAAAGTGGGACGGCTGGGCCGCATGCACGCGGACGAGATGGAAGACATTGACGCGGCCGCCGCCGGAGATATCGTGGCCCTTTTCGGGATCGACTGCGCGTCCGGGGACACGTTTACCGACGGAAGCCGGCGCCTGACCATGACATCCATTTACGTGCCGGAACCGGTGATCTCTTTGGCCATCAAGCCCAAGGACAAGAAAGCGGAGATGAACCTCAGCAAGGCCCTGACCCGGTTCACTAAAGAGGACCCCACGTTTCGGTCCTTTCTGGACGAAGAGACGGGGGAGACGCTCATTTGCGGCATGGGGGAACTGCACCTCGATGTCTATGTGGAACGCATGCGGCGCGAATACGGTGCCGAGGTGTCCACGGGCCAGCCCAAGGTCGCCTACCGGGAAACCATCACCCAGAGGGCCGATTTCGACTACACCCATAAGAAACAAACCGGCGGCGCCGGCCAGTACGGCCGCGTGGCCGGCTTTATCGAACCCCTGGCCGAAGGAGACTACGAGTTTGTCAACCGGATTACCGGCGGCGTCATCCCCCAGGAGTTCATCCCTTCGTGCGACAAAGGATTCCGCGCGTGCCTCAAGAAAGGTTCGCTGGGAGGCTTTCCCATCACCGGCGTGAGGGTCACCATCCACGACGGCAACACCCACCCTGTGGACTCCTCGGATCTGGCCTTCCAGCAGGCCGCCATCGGCGCTTTCCGCCAGGCGTACGAAAAGGCCAAACCTCAGCTCATGGAACCCCTCATGCGTGTCGTCGTTGAAACGCCCACCGAATTCCAAGGGGCGGTTCTCGGCACCTTAAACCAGCGCCGCGGAATCATCATCAGCACCGCGGAAGACGGCACCTTCTCCAGCATCGAAGCGGAAGTGCCTTTGTCGGAAATGTTCGGCTATTCCACGGTGCTCCGGTCGGCCACCCAAGGCAAGGCGGAGTTTACCATGGAATTTTCCCGCTACAGCCCCGTGCCCAGGGGGATCGCCGAGGAGGTGATCCGAAGGAAAAAGGCGGAGTGAAGCCGATGGGTTCGGCGGCCGTTCTCCTCTACCCATGGGAACACTTCGTGGTGTATCATACAGGCGTATGACCGTTCGGCACGGATCAAACCGTTCCTGCTCCTCGGACTTTCGTAAAGGAGAGCTTTGCATGGCATCGTTTGACGGTTCCCTACCTTTTCCGGCAACCCTCGTCCGCTCCTGCCTCGGCCAACCGCTGCAGCCCGGCCAAATGGGCGTGCTTCTCGCCCGCGCAGGAGTCGGCAAGACGGCGTGCCTAACGCACATCGCCCTCGAGGCCCTCGCGCAAGGCCAGAAGGTGCTCCACACCTGCATCGACGAACTGCCGGATAAGATCAAGATCTGGTACGAGGAACTCTACCGGAACTTCAAGTCCGCCATCTCCGATGAGGCCCTCTTGAACACCATCAAGGAGGGCATGGTGGCGTCCCGGTTCATCATGTCCTACATGCACCACACGTTCACGCCGGCCAAACTGGAAGAAAACATCCGGAGCCTGCGGGATCAGGTGCGGTTCGAACCCACGGTCATCATTCTGGACGGCTTGGATTTCGAGCGGGTTTCGCGAAAGCAGCTGGAAGCCATTCAGAAGACCGCTGAGAATCACGGGGCTTCCGTGTGGTTTTCATGCCGCATCCATCGTCACATCGACATCGCCAACGACAAAGGGATACCCTATCCCTGCCATGAGCTGGACGATCTCTTCGAAGCCATCATTCTCTTGGAACCCAAAGCCCAAGCCATTTCCATGGTGATTCTGAAACACGGCGATCAATACAGGCCGCCCCGTGCGGCTCTGGTACTCAATCCCCGAACGTTTTTCTTGGCAGAAGCGCACGAAGGACTGAAAGCCCAGTGTTCCTCGTAAGCCCAAGAAAACGCCGCCCTTCACGCTCCCCTTCCGCGAGGCGTGCGGATTCCCTTGTCTCCTGAGGGTGCGCGCGACGAGTGAAGATGGGACGCTCCCGGGAGGTGACGTTGTGGAAGACGACCTTATCACGTGTCTCACGCGGCAGGTCAAAGAAGAAGTCCTCGAGAACTACCTGACCCAAAGGCGCCTCATTGAAATCGAAACAGAGGATGTGGAAGCCCGGGCGGAGGATGTGCGCGCTCTGGCGCACGAGGTGGGCAAGCGGTTCACGCGGCTCGGTTACCTGATGATGGACGCGGAAATGCTCGCACGTCTCATCGAACTGCTGCACATTCCCGAAACGTCCTTTTGGCGGGAATGCCTTGAAAAGCCTTTTGCCAGAGGCGTCCGGTTCATCAAGGTGAGCGCCTTGACCCACAAGGGCAAGTTTAGAAAGCTCGTCCTGGAATCCTATAACCGACTGCTGACGTGGATGGGCAAGTACAAGGACGCCTTCAGCGATTTGGAACTGGAAGTGCGGGCCCTCAACATTAACATCCAAAATTTTCAATCCAATTTCGATCTCCTGACCATCCTTAATTTTCTCAAGAGCCTGGATGTGTGCGGATTGGAACACAAACACTTCTTAGGAAGTAATTTCACGGCGGAAGAGATCATGTCCGTGGAAAAAAAGCTGTACATCCACCCCATGAAGGTAGACCGATTCGCGCTGCCGCCCCCCCTGGATCTCCCGCCCCCGGTGCTGATCCAAAACGAACTGGGGCGACTCGCCGAGGACGTCTTTCGCAAACACCACAACCAAATCAAGAGACTTCTTCGCTAATCCCCCTTTTCGTGGGACGATTCCCGTGTCCGCAAACAGGCGGAACCCACACGATCAGCCTCCAAGGAAAACCGGACGATGCCGCACGACGACCAGGATCGATTGACCCTTCTCGGACGGCCCGTATCCCTTCCGGCCCACCCGGACGAGGCCGTTCTGGAAACCTTCGCCAACCCCCACCCCGACATGGACTACGTGGTACGCCTCACGGCCCCCGAATTCACTTCCCTGTGTCCCATCACGGGGCAACCCGATTTTGCCGTCATCATTGTGGACTACGTCCCCCGGCACAAGCTCGTGGAAAGCAAGTCGTTTAAACTTTTCCTCGGCAGTTTTCGCAACCACGGGGCATTCCACGAAGCCTGCACGGTAACCATTCATAAGCGCCTCCATCAAGCTATGGAACCCAAATACCTGCGTGTCGTCGGACTGTGGTATGCCCGCGGAGGCATCACCATCGACGTCGTGGTGGAAACGGGGGCGTTGCCCGAGGGGTGCCGTCCCCTGCCGCTGGAAAAGGTGAGCTATCGGGGGGGCCGAGAATAGAAAGCGGACGGCCTCGATCTCTTTTTCGGGCCGTCCGCTCAGGGATTCTTTGAGCCCGCGTCACGAAGAGGCTTTGTCTGAAGGGCTTTTCAGGACATCTTGGATCTTTCGTTCGATCTTCTTGATTTTTTCGGCCTTGACCAAGTAGGCTTCGCCGGGGTTCGTCCAAAGCGGAATGGTTTCCGCCGTATCGTCCCGGTTCGGCCCAGGCCAGGACACGGTGAGCATCATCCCGTCCTTTCCCGAAAACTCCAGGCGATTCAGACTGTGATCTTCGGGGGGTTGCTTGTCGGGGGAAACTTTTTCTTCGTATTCCAAATCTTCCCATTCCCAAAAGAGAGGGCGCACGCGCCAGGATTCTTTGAGCACCCGCCGCGATCCGTCGGGTCCCACATGAGCCCATTTGCCGTCGTCCTGGAGCACCAACTCACCCATTTCCCCCTGGAGCCGGTAGCGGACGCGGGTGACACTCTTGGAATCCAGCGTCGCCACCGAACGGTCCTCCACATCGCGGACAGTCTTGGGGAGGTCCTTGAGCACAGAGCCGTCGACCGAGACAAGCGATGACATTTGGGAGCTCCAAGCCACGTAGGTCTCGGGATCGTCTTTTTTCCTCCCGATCTTGAGGAGTCCTCGTTCCGACCCGTCACTCCCCTCTAAGGCCACCTGGACGTCCGGATCCCCCCGGGACCATAAGGAGGACTGTTCGCCGAGCTCATCTAAAAAGCTCTTGGCCCGAGCCCAGCGGATTTGGTTGAGGATTCCGTCCACCTTGGTGCGCTTCACGCGCCGCTCGGGGTCCTCGGGACATCGCCAGATGTCCTTGTCTTTCTCATCTCGGGCGAGTACCAGCCGGTGCCCGTCGGCCCACGTGACGGTGAGCCGATGGATTTCGTCATCTTCAAAGGCCAGGAGATCCCGCCGGCGAAGCTCATCGAGCCCCTTGTTCAAGGCGTCCACGCTTCCTGCAGCCAAAAGAAAGACGGTGTTTTCATCGCCCCTGGCCGCATAGCGGCTTTCACCTGTGGGGTTTTTCGCCCCGATGCGGAGGCGTTGCCAGGACTCACCGGATCGGAAACGCACCACAAGATCCGGTTCCGTCAGGCCGTAGACCCCTGGATCCTTAGCCGCTTCATCCACGTCGCGGCTCTTTTCCAACTGCACCAGGGCATGAACCAGCGTGTCCACAGCGCTCTGATCAGCCTCGCTCCTCACCGGTCGATCCAAAACCCAGAGGCTGTCTCTTTTCGTCAGGTGTACCTCCGAGCGGCCTTTGCCCTCGAGGATCACCTCTTCGACGGCCTCAACCTCAATCGAGAACAATCGGTTCTTGGCTCGTTGCGCTTCATCTTTTTGCTGCTTTTTCACCACTTCGAAATAGTAATAGTAGCCTCCGAGGAGCCCCAACACGAGCACGTAGATCAGCGTGTGGCGCCACTTCATCGCTGTGACCTCCGAACACGGTACACCCCGAACCCGATGAGCAGGACGATCAACGGCACGCCCACCATGGACGTCCAGAAAAGCATCCGGGCTTGGTTTTCCGTCAGCATCAAGGTCTGCGATTTCTGTTTTCGTGGTTCGATGGTGATCAGCGTTTCTTCCTCAGCGAGGAAATGGACCATATTGAGGAAAAGATCCCCGTTGCCGGAAACACCGAAGTGGGTGTTGTCCACGAAGTCCGAGTCCCCGAAAACCACAATATAGCCCAGAGTCGGCTTATTCTCGGAGCTGTCCTTTTCGGCTCTCGGTTTGTCGGATTCGCCGGACTCCTTTGGGGCAGAAGAGGTGTCGAGCTGCTTTTCCGTGAACTTTTTTGTGTCTACGGCCGCCACCACCCCGAGAGTTACGGGACCGGGTTTGTCCTTGCTTTCGTCGAAGGCCGCCTCCCCTCGAAAGAGCCGCTCCATGTCCTTTTCCGCCCAGGCATTTTCGGATGTGGAGGCCAAGGGGACGACGGTGACGCCCTCCGGGGGCTTTTCCACAGCCGACACAGAGCGGGCTTCCGAGTAAAAGGTGGCGACGTTGAATCCCTGGGTGATCTTATGAGAGCCGTATTGGGTGACCACAGGCATGAGATAGCTCCCGCCGAAGACTCGGCTCAGCTTGTCGATGATCATGTCGTCCCCCAAAGCGATCCCATATTTTTCCAAAAAGGATCGCACTCCGCCGTCCTTTTCGGGATCCAGGAAAAAGACGATCTTGCCGCCGCGAAGCAGATACGCCTCCAAGGATGCGATTTCTTCGGGGAAGAGCGGCTTTTGGGGGCCCGGGACGAGAACCACCGCCGCATCCTGAGGAACCTGGGGCTGCTGCATCAAATGGAGCGGCTTGACCTGATAGTTTTCTTTGATCAGGGCCGATTTGGCCGAGGAATACCCGGTTTTGTTCATCTCCTCCGGGGAACGCTCCCCGTGGCCCGCGAGGACGTACACCGTCTTGTCTTCATTGCGGCTGAGCTTGAACAGGGCGTTGGTCAAGGCCTCCTCGTCGGCGCGGGGCACGGTCTCCTTGCGTCCTAGCCCTTCCACCACGAGAACGCCGTAATCTCGGATCTCATACTGACGAGCCAGTTGCGGTTCCCTGTCCGGGTCAATGAACTCATAGCGAATGTTCTTGTTATAGTATCGATAGGTTTCCAGAAGGTCCTTGGCCCGTGAAGCCTCAGGGGCGCCACCGGCAAAAAAGGCTTTGACGGTTACAGGCTCCTGGAGCGAACTGACGATCTTTTGGCTTTGTTCCGAAAGGCTGAATTGCCCCGTTTCGGTCAGATCCGCTCGCAGAGGGTGCTTTTCCGCAATGAGAGCCACCAGAACCAGGATGGCGAAAAACACCACGGTCGAAAAAACCGCGCTGGATCCGTAGTGCAGCCGTCGAGATTTCAGAGTCTTCGGCATCCCAAGACCTCCGTCACGTCCGGTTTGGTCTTTCAAAACCTAACCGCGCCACCGGTAGGATTCGATCTGACGTACGGTCACGAAGAGGAAAAAACTTGTGAAAATAAGGTAATAGATCACATCCCGAGAATCGAGCACCCCTTTGGAGAAGGTGTCGAAGTGGCGGATGATGGAGAGGTATTCTACGAGACGCATGGACGTCGGGCCCATAATGGAACTGAGCCACCCGATGACCCAAAAAAAGAGCAGGGCTCCGAAGGAGAGCACCGCGGCGACGATCTGATTCTTGGTGAAGGCGGACGAAAACATGCCTAAAGCGAGGAATGCCGAGCCAAGCAGAAACAGACCCAGATAGGCGCACAGGATCGCATTCCAGTTGGGGTCGGCCACCGCACCCAGGACAGCCATGGACGGCAGCGTTCCCACAAGAAGGAGGGCCAGGGTCGTGAGCACCCCGGCGAACTTGGCCGCCAGAACCCCCTTGTCGGTGACGGGCAACGTGAAAAGAAGCTCCATGGTGCCCGAGCGCCTCTCGTCCGCATAGGTCCTCATGGTCAACAGGGGCGCCGTGAGCAGCAAGACGACGCTCACATCCATGAGGACGGGGCGCACGACCATGTCCATGAGGTTCAGCTGGTGAGCCATGAAGGGATTCTGAGCCGCTTGAAAGCTCACCATGCTGTAATAGGCCAAGGCCGTGTAGAAAAAGTAACCGTGCAGCACAAGAAAGATGAACGCCACCACATAGAAAATGGGGGAAGCGAACAGCGCGTAAAGCTCTTTGCGGTAGACCGCCCAAAAGCCCCTCATGAGTCCATAACCTCCGTGCGCGCCGGGTCCTGAACGCCTTCGGCCACGGCCCCGCCGTGCTCCAAAGGCTCTTCCGTCACCAGATGCATAAAGATGTCTTCCAAACTGAGGTCCACGGTTTTCAGTTCCAAAAGGTCCACCCCGTAGTCCACCGCGGTGCGTGCCAGGGCGGGGCGAAGATCCCGGCTGCGATCGGTTTCCACCACGAGCCGCACGGGATCATCAGCCTCCAGATGAACCTGCAAGACCCCGTCGAGGCGCCCCAAGGCGTGTGCCAAACCGGTTCCGTCCCCCGAGACGGTGAGGCGGATTTTCGCCGACTTTTGGAGCTGCGCCGTGAGGGCACCCGGGGTGTCGGTGGCCACGATGCGGCCCTTGTTGATGATGAGCACCCGGCGGCAGATCTGAGCCACCTCCGGCAAAATATGGCTGCTCAAAAGAACCGTATGGTCTTCCCGGAGGTCCTGGATGAGTTTTCGGATTTCCACAATCTGCGTCGGATCCAACCCAATGGTCGGCTCATCGAGAATGAGCACGGGGGGGTTGTTGATCAACGCCTGCGCCAACCCGACCCTTTGCCGGAATCCTTTAGAAAGGTTCCCGATGATGCGGTTTCGGACGGATGCCAAACCGCACACGTCCGTGACGCGATCCACTTCCCTGCCGATGTCCTTCCACGGCACGCCCTTGACTTGGGCCACAAAGGAAAGAAAACGTCGCACGGTCATCTCGTTGTATAAGGGCACGTTTTCAGGAAGATAGCCGATGCGGCGACGCACTTCGAGGGAGTTTTCGAGGCAGTCCAGGCCGTCCACCATGGCGGAGCCCGCCGTGGGCGGCATGAAACATGTCAAAATCCGGATGGTGGTGGACTTGCCCGCCCCATTGGGACCGAGAAAACCCACCACTTCCCCTTTGGCGATCTCAAAACTGACGTCCTGAATGGCCGGCACAGGGCCGTACCATTTGGTCAAACCTCGCGCTTCGATCATCGCTGTCCACCTCTGCGCAACCCCACTGCACTCTCAACCTCTCCCACTTTCCACGACACGCCATGAACCGTCACGGGATGAAAAGGCGGGTTTCGCGCTCTTGTCTAACGGTCTTCGTGCCCACCGATGTGGCACACACCCCGCACAGATACTCATGGAGTTCCCCGTCGGGAAGGATCAGCAAAAGCCGGCTGCGCACCGGCATGGCCTGCCGACACCTTGGGCAATAGAGCGCCGTGGCGTGAAAGTCCTGGTATTGGCCGGGATGATGGTCAACCCGCACGATCGACCCTCCTTTCCCACCGTCAGCAGCCGAACTCCGGGGCCCCTAGGAAACAAGCGTGAAAATCAACCCACGGGGCCCTAACGGGCGGCTTCGCCCACGACCCGGTCTTTGTCATGACGGCGTTTGCTCCAAGGCCATTTGCGCATCTTCTTGTCGGCTTTTTCTTCCTCAATGGCCATAAATTCCTGGAGAAGCTCTCTTTGGCGGGGGGTGATCTTGGAGGGGATGGTCACGTCGACTTGCACGAAGAGGTCGCCGCGCCCGAAACCCCGGAGGGACGGCACCCCTTCGCCATGGAATTTCAAAACCGTTCCGGGCTGTGTGCCCGGCTCAATTTTTATCGTTTTTTCACCGTCCAGAGTCTTTAGGGTCACTTCGTCGCCTAGGATGGCTTGGGCGAAAGAGACGGAAATCTTGGCGTATAAATCGTTGCCGTCCCTCTCGAAAACTTCATGGGGCTTCACTTTGAGCCGCACGTAGAGATCCCCCGCCATGCCCCCGCGATACCCGCTTTCTCCCTCACCGCGCAACCGCAACCGCGTTCCGGAATCGACTCCCGGCGGCACTTTCACATGGACCTTCTTGACGCGCCGCACCCGGCCCTGTCCGCCGCAGTCTCGGCAAGGGGTCGTAATCACTCGGCCCGAGCCGTGACAGCGCGTACACGTGGTGGCGATGCGGAAAAACCCTTGGCTTTGGACCACTTGGCCACGCCCCCGGCACAACGGGCAGGTGCTTTCCGAGGAGCCCGGTTCGGACCCGTTACCGCCGCAGCGTTCACACTGCCGGTAAGTGTCGATGTCCAAATCCTTTTCGGTGCCGAAGATCGCCTCTTCGAAAGTGATCTCCAACTCGTAGAGGAGATCGTTTCCCGGCCGGGCGCTGCTGCGCGATCTCTGGGACGTGCCGAAGTTGAAGGAAAAGAATTCCTGAAAGATGTCCCCAAAGGAACTGAAGATGTCTTCGAAACCCTGAAACCCTTGGAAGCCGGCGCCCCGCAGGCCCTCATGCCCGAACTGATCGTAGAGCTGACGTTTCTGCGGGTCCCGCAGCACTTCGTAGGCCTCGGCCGCCTCCTTGAAACGCTCCTCCGCGTCCTTGTCCCCCGGATTGCGGTCGGGATGATATTGCAGGGCAAGCTTACGGTAGGCTTTCTTGATTTCCTCTTCGGTGGCATTGCGTGAAACACCGAGGATTTCGTAATAGTCCCGGGTTGCTGCCATAATTTCTTTCACCTGTGCCGAAGACGTGTTGAGGAAATGTTCGAATGGGTGGCAAAACCGCTCCTTGTCTAAGCACGGCGCCCAAGTTTGTCAAGAAACCTGCTCCATGGCACGCTGTGCGTAGCGTATCTTTCCCAGCGCTTCGGCTTGCGCCGCCAAGGCTCGCCACTGCTCCGGGGGAGGGTCCTTTTTGAGCAGACGGTAAAGCCGGCTGAAAAGGAAAGTATCCCCCTCCTCAACGGCCAAGGGGATGAGCCGCTCGATTTCACCCCACGCCTGAGCCTTTTCATAAAAATCCACGGCGTCGTGGATCAAACCCGCCTCTTCCAAAGCTCGAGCCCGCGCGCACAGATCATCGATGGAAAGCGCTGTGCGATTGAGCAGCTCGCGCTTTTCCAGACAAGATAAGAAACCCTCGTTTCCCATCGACTCGTGACCCCGCCTCGCGGTCTCGCGCTGCATCACTCTGCGTCTTCGTCCTTTTCGCCCTGCCCCTCGGCGACCGCCTCCTCCATGGACTCCTCCAGGGAACCGCTCGGGGCGGACTCCTCCATGACCTCCTGGATCTCTTCCGACGTGGAAGCGATCCTGCGGCGTCGCATCAATTCTCCGTTTTGGTCTTCCCGCGCCTCCAATTCCAGAATGTTTTGCGGGGTGACCTTTCCCGCCGCAATCTCCCTTAAAGCGATGACCACTTCCTTGTTCTTCGGCGCATCGATAAGCGGCGTCGCCCCTTTTCGCAACTGGAGCACGCGGCGAACCGCCAGATGCACCAGGGCGAAACGATTTTCCACCTGCCTGAGGCAGTCTTCCACAGTAACACGAGCCATAACGGCTTCTCCTTTCTTGCCCGGACCCGGATTGGAAACGTTCCGTGCTTAGCAACTCGCGCCCTTCGGCGCAACAAAAAAGAACCCGGACCACGTCCGGGTTCTTGTGGGGCGCCGCCGAAAATTAAGATTAATACATATCTTCCATGGGCGGCGTATGGGTTTCTTTCTTCTCCTTAGGCTTTTCCGCAATCATGGCTTCCGTGGTGAGGAGCAAGGAGGCGACGCTGGCTGCGTTTTGCAGCGCAAAGCGAACCACCTTGGTGGGGTCGATGACACCGGCGGCGATGAGGTCTTCATAGATCTCTTTGTCCGCATTGAACCCGAAAGCCCCTTCGCCTTCCCGAACCTTTTCCACCACCACGGAACCTTCATGACCCGCGTTGTCCGCAATCTGGCGCAGCGGCGCTTCTAGAGCCTTGCGGACGATATCCAAACCGAACTTTTCCTCGCCTTCCAACTGGAGGCCGTCCAGCGCCTTCTGGCACCGCAGCAAGGCCACACCGCCGCCGGGCACAATCCCTTCCTCCACTGCGGCCCGGGTGGCGTTGAGGGCGTCTTCCACGCGGGCTTTCTTTTCCTTCATTTCCGTTTCGGTCGCCGCCCCCACGCGGATCACGGCCACGCCGCCCACCAGTTTCGCCAAACGCTCCTGGAGCTTTTCACGGTCATAATCGCTGGTGGTCTCTTCGATCTGGACCCGAATTTGTTTGACCCGAGCCTCGATGGCTTCCTTGGACCCGGCGCCGTCCACAATGGTGGTGTTGTCCTTGTCCACGACGACTCGTTTGGCTGAGCCCAGATCTTTGAGGGTCACGTTTTCCAGCTTCACGCCGAGATCTTCGGACACCACCTGACCGCCGGTCAAAATGGCGATGTCCTGGAGCATGGCTTTGCGCCGATCACCGAAGCCCGGAGCTTTGACGGCGCAGACCTTCAGGGTGCCGCGCAGCTTGTTCACCACAAGGGTCGCCAAGGCTTCCCCTTCCACATCCTCGGCAATGATGAGCAGCGGCTTGCCCATCTTGGCGATCTGCTCCAGAAGGGGCAGCAGATCCTTCATGCCGCTGATCTTCTTCTCATGGCACAGGATGTAGGCGTCTTCCAGGACCACTTCCATCTTTTCCGGATCCGTGACGAAATAGGGGGAAATGTAGCCCCGGTCGAACTGCATCCCTTCCACGATGTCCAGGGTGGTCTCCATGCCCTTGGCTTCTTCCACCGTGATGACACCTTCCTTGCCCACCTTGTTCATGGCTTCGGCGATGATGTCCCCGATGGTGGAATCGTTATTGGCGGAAATGGTGCCGACCTGGGCGATTTCCTTCTGATCCTTGGTGGGCTTGCTCATCTCTTTGAGGGCCTCGACGGCCTTGGCCACGGCCTTTTCGATCCCTCTCTTCAAAGCCATGGGGTTATGACCTGCGGCCACGAGCTTGAAACCTTCATGGGCGATGGCTTGGGCCAAAATGGTCGCCGTGGTGGTGCCGTCCCCGGCCACATCGCTCGTCTTGCTCGCCACTTCCTTGACCATTTGGGCGCCCATGTTGAGGAACTTGTCCTCAAGCTCGATCTCTTTAGCGACGGTGACGCCGTCTTTGGTCACCGTCGGGGAACCGAAGGTCTTTTCGATGACCACATTGCGGCCCTTAGGCCCCAAGGTCACCTTGACCGCATCGGCCAAAATGTCCACACCTTTCAAAATCTTGGAACGGGCTTCGCTGTAATATTTGATTTCCTTGGCTGCCATGGTTTGTCCTCCTCATCCATGCGATCAGTCGAGAATGGCCAGGATGTCGTCCTCACGCATAATGAGAAGCTCTTCGCCTTCCACCTTGACTTCCGTGCCGGCATACTTGGAGAAGAGCACGCGATCCCCTTCCTTGACCATCAGGGGAACGACCTCCCCCTTGTCCAGGAGTTTACCTTTGCCCACGGCCAGGACTTTACCCTGCTGAGGCTTTTCCTTGGCCGTGTCGGGGATGATGATGCCGCCTTGGGTCCGTTCTTCCTCTTCCAAGCGTTTGACGATCACTCGGTCATGCAGTGGACGTAACTTCATGGCCTTCATCTCCTTTCCACGACGCTCTCATGTTAGCACTCGTTCCAACTGAGTGCTAACAGCAGATAAAGGAACCTCGGCAAAATGGCAAGCCTAAAAAAAGCCCATTAAAGATTTTCAAGAGGCATTCTCATTGAATCGGAAGAGATTTTTGAAACTGATCTCTATGTTTCTTCGCCTTTCTTTACTTTACTTTTTTTTCGGTTTTCCACTCCGATTCTCCATCCCCGGGGCTCAGGAGCGCACACGCCGTCCAAAAAAAACGCCCCGGGGCGGAGCGTTCCGCGCCGGGGCGTCAATGAGGCACGCCGTTTCGAGCGCACCTCGCAGGGCGGCCCGAAGGCTAAAGAAGTTACGGGTACTTTTCGGCGTATCGGGCCATGGTGAACAGCAGATCCGCCAATCGGTTGAGGTACGCATGGACCAAGGGCTCTTCCAGCAGCCCCGATTCCTTCAGCCGCACGGCGCAGCGTTCGGCACGCCGAACGACCGTTCGCGCCATATCCAAAGCGGCGCTCACGGGGTTCGCCCCGGGCAGGACAAAACGCCGGGGCAGCGGGACCTCATGTTGCAACGCCTCGATCCATTCTTCCAGGCGCTCCACATGCCGGTCTTCCACTTTCCACCGGCTGGGCTGTTCCCGCGTGCCCGCCAGTTGAGCCCCCAGCACGAGCAGATCTTCCTGAATGGCATGGACCAGGCCCTGCAGCTTGGCATTGGTGCTGAAAGCCTTGGCCAATCCCAAAACGGAACTGGCCTCGTCCAAGGTTCCATAGGTCTCCGGCCTCAGGCTCCCTTTGGACACCCTCTCGCCCGTCAGCAGGCTGGTTTCTCCAGCATCGCCCTTCTTAGAAAACTTGAACACCTCCACCGCACTCTCCCTCTGGTTCACTTCCACCCCACCTCCTCCATACCCGGGCACCGGAAACTCCCTCTTTTCAGCGAGGTTCTTCCTGCTCCGTTTCCCTCATGACAGGGAACGTCACGGCGAACACACTGCCCACCCCCAAGGTGCTTTGGACTTCCAATTCCGCCCCATGTAAGCGCACCAGTTCTCGAACGACGGCCAAACCGATCCCCGAGCCCCTGGCTTCCCCCGCCGTAGATTCCACCCGGAAGAAATCGTCGAAGATGCGCCGCAGACTCTCCTGCGGGATCCCGATCCCCGAATCCTCCACGGCTACGCGAAACCGGGAGGGACCTTGCCAGGATCCCCGCACCGCCACGTGACCTCCCGGTCTGTTGTATTTCACGGCGTTGGAAAACAAATTCTGGAAAATCCTCAACAGCTTGTTGTAATCACCCCAAAGGGGGACCGGATCCACGGGCATGTCCACGATAACGCTCAATCGATTGGTTTCCGCAAGGATTTTCAACAGAAACAGGCTCGTTCGAACCACTTCCTGCAAATCCACCTTTTCATGACGCAAAGAAAGACTTCCCGATTTCAGCCGGGTGTAGTCCAGCAACTCCTCGACAAGAATCATTTCTCGGCTGACCCCGATGAGGCAGTATCGAAGGAATTCCTCCTGTCTCGGGGTTAACGGCCCCCAGCGGCCTTGGATCAGTTTTTCCAAAAAAGCCCGCACGGGAATGAGCGGGGTCCGCAGGTCGTGGCTGACGCCTGCCAGGAATTTATCCTTGAGGGCGTCCAGGCTCTTGAGGTCCTGATAAGCCTTCTCGAGCTTTTCCAAGAAGGCTTCGCGTTCGCTCACATCGCGGATGACCCGCACGTAGCCGCGAAGCTCGTCCCTGCCGCCCTTGAGGGCGTCCAGGGTGGTTTCGCCGACAAAAACCGAGCCGTCCTTGCGGCGCCACTTGAGGGTCCACCGTCCCGGGACGACCGAGCGGGGGGGTGCATCGGGAGCGCCCCCATGGAAGGCCTCCACCATCAATTCCGCCGCAGGGCGCCCCAAAATTTCATGTCGATGGTAGCCGAAAACGGAGGGGAAGCCCGGTTCGTTCACGTCCACAATGACATCCGAGGGGTCGGTCACCACAATGGCGTCGCGGCTCGTGCGAAAGAGCGTGCGGTAGTATTCTTCCGCGTCACGCAAAGCCTTTTCCGCCGCCTTGCGCTCGGAGCTGTCCCGAATGACGGCGTACACCAGAGTCGATCCGTCTTCTTCTCCGGGGACACTTCCCGCGCGGACCCATCCCACCAAGGTTCGGCCGTCTCGGCGACAGAACCGGATTTCCCCCTCCCAATGGCCGTTGACCATCAGAGGCCAGACGGTTTTTTCAAAACATTCGCGATCCACCGGACACACCCGATCATGAAGCCGTACGAGGACGGTTTCTTCCCGCCCCTGAAAACCGAAGAACTCATAGGCCGAACGGTTGGCGTAGACCAGGGTTCCTGTGGGAGAACAGAGCACCACGGCATCTTGGGCGTGATGGACCAGAGTTTGAAATCTCTTGAGTTTTCGGTGCTGACTGCTAAGGAAGGCGACACCTTCATTGAAACCGTCGGTGAGTTCCCCGATTTCATCCCGGGAGGTCACCGGGACTCGAACATCCCAACGCCCTCGACTGAATTCCCGAAAAGCTTCCCGAAGGCGCTGAATCGGCCGCACCAGCGATGCCGACACATACCACGAGACCAGGATGGAAAACCCCAGGGCGACGCTCATGGTCACAGCGATCGCCGTCACGAGGGTCGATGAAGGCATACCGGCCCTTTCGGCCGGATAGGCCAGGGCCAAAGGCCAGCGGAGCTTAGGGAGCGGGCTCGAGGCCACCAAGAGAACTCGGCCTTGGACGGGGAAGGTGCCTGGAGTTTCTTGGACGCCGCTGAGAAAACTTTGGCCGAGCCCGACTGCCAGCTCCTTTTTGACGGTATCGTCCACCCAATCGGATCCTTTGAGGAGAACCCCGTCGGCTCGGTCGGGTCTGCCCAAGACCACGGCGGTATCCTTGAAGAGTCGGTTCGAGACCGGAGCCGACATGGCCAACAGGGAAACGTCCACCGAAAACGTCACGAAACAGCCGGACTCGTGCCCGTTTCCGATCCGACTCAGTCCCAGTTCCATGAAGACCGACTTCCCATCGGGAGATTCGGGCCCTTTAACAAGGCAGCCCCTGGGAGATAGAGAAATCGCCTCGCAGGCTGTGACGGCCGTCGAAAGGGTGGACTCTTGTCCGTAACCGACAAGGATTTCCCCGCGCGGATTCCGCACCGCCACGGCTTTCGCCCAAGGGAAGGTTTCCAAAAAAGCCCGCCCGGCCTCCTCAAACCGGGCCCGAGAGGGCGGCTCGTCGGCCTCCGAACCGCTGTCCGTCTTCAGGCCGTCTCGGCCGAAGGCGGGCATGAGGATGCATGATTTCGCATACCGGAGCGCATCTTCCAGGCAATGATCCACAAAATGGGCCGTGGCGGCCGATGCCGTGGCCAGTTGCTCTGCGCTTTTGAGCCGAAGCAAGTGACTCCCGCGCCAAAAAAGGAAAGCGCCCGATATGGCGAGGCTCACGGCGCTGACGGCCACAAGGGCCGCAAAGATTTTCATCCCGAGAGACGCACGGGGCATGGCTTGGCTCTTCACTTCCTGAGCGGCTGTGCTAAAGTGGCGGGCAATCAAGTGAATTTGCCCAAATCATTTAAAGATTACAGCATCCGGAGATGAACAGACAATGAAAATAGCGGTGATCGGAACAGGCTATGTGGGGTTGGTCAGCGGCACCTGCTTCGCCGAATTCGGACACGAGGTCACATGCATCGACATCGACGCCCCGAAAATCCAGAGGCTTCGAGAGGGGCATTTGCCCATCTACGAACCCGGCCTGCAGGCCATGGTGGAGAAAAACTGTGCGGCCGGAAGGCTCTCTTTTGCCTCGGAGTTCGACCCTTTCATCGGTCGCGCCGACGTGATCTTCATTGCCGTCGGGACCCCGGCCTCGCGTCGCGGCGACGGCTATGCCGATCTCAGCTATGTCTACGAGGCCGCGCGAACCATCGCCCCTCGACTGCGGGACTACACCGTGGTGGTCAACAAGAGCACCGTGCCGGTGGGCACCGCCCGGCAGGTCGCCCGCATCATTGCCCAAGAAAACCCTTCCGCCGATTTCGATGTGGCAAGCAACCCCGAATTCTTGAGAGAGGGCGCCGCCATCGCCGACTTTATGCGTCCCGACCGAGTCGTCATCGGAGTGGACAGCCTTCGGGCCGAAGAGAGGTTGCGAGCCATTTACCGGCCGCTGTACCTCATTGAAACGCCTTTTGTGGTCACAACCATCGAGACGGCCGAACTCATCAAATACGCCTCCAACGCCTTCTTAGCCACAAAGATCAGCTTCATCAACGAAATGGCCAACCTTTGCGAGGAAGTGGGGGCGGACGTTCATGCCGTGGCCAAAGGCATGGGGCTGGACGGACGCATCGGACGCAAGTTTTTGCATCCGGGTCCGGGCTACGGGGGATCGTGCTTTCCCAAAGATACCTTGGCTCTCCTGAGGATCGCGCAGGAACATGGCGTCGCCTGTCGCATCGTGGAAGCTGTCGTCGAAGTCAACGCGGCGCAGAAGGCCCGCATGGTGCGGAAAATCCGTGCGGCCTTGGGCGGCAGTGAGGCGGGCAAAACCATCGCCGTTCTCGGTTTAGCCTTCAAGCCGGAAACGGACGATATGCGGGAAGCGCCCGCCTTGACCATCATCCCGGCGCTCATGGAACACGGCGCCCTGGTCCGGGCCCATGACCCTCAAGCCATGAAAGAGGCCGCCAAGCTCCTGCCGGAGGTCACGTACTGTCGCTCACCGTATGAAGCCTGTGAGGGCGCTCACTGCGTCGTGCTGCTCACGGAATGGAACGAATATCGCGCCCTAGATCTGGCCCGCATCAAGTCTCTGCTGGTGCAGCCCATCTTTGTGGATCTTCGCAATGTCTACGAGCCCCATCAGATGACAGCGCTCGGATTCCATTACGACTGCGTCGGCCGGCCCATGAGCCTCATAGAGCCAAGGCACGGCACGAGCTGAGCCTAGCGGATTTTCAGGGTGGCGAGGGCGACGAGGGCCAAGAGGCCGGAGATGATCCACAAGCGAATGACGACCTTGGTTTCCGCAATGCCTCGATGTTGCAAGTTGTGGTGCAGGGGCGCCCGGTAAAAAAGGCGGCGCCCCAACCAGCGCACCCCGATCTTGTCTTGGATTTGGCTGCTCAAGGCCTCGGCCACGAAAAGACCCCCGAGAATCGGGAAAAGGAACTCCTGCTTCAGCAAAACCGACATCACCGCCACGGTCCCGCCGATGGCCAGGGATCCCGTATCGCCCATAAAAATTTGAGCCGGATAGGCATTATACCATAGGAACCCCAAACCGGCCCCAACGAAGGCGGCCCCAAAGACGGTGAGTTCGCCTGCCCCCTTGAGGTAAGGGTAAAAAAGGTAGGCCGAATAGATCGTGTTGCCCTGCACGTAGGCGAAGACCCCAAGGACGCCCATGACAAAAAGGGAGGGCGTGATGGCCAAACCATCCAAGCCGTCGGTGATGTTGACGGCGTTGGAGACGAAAATGACAAAGAGAAAAATGAACACCGCGTAAATGAGGGGATGGAGGGTGGCCACGGGGACCTTGATGAACGGCACGTAGAGGCGCCCGGCCATCTCGGCTCCCACGGGGGAAAGGGGGCCCACCATGATCCAGGCAAATCCGGCGCTGAAAAGGCTCTGCAACGCCAGCTTGGTTTTTTCCGAAAGCCCCCTATTGCCGCTTTTTTTGAGGATTTTGGTGTAGTCGTCCCAAAAGCCCATGAGAGCATGCCAGAGCATGGCGATCATGGGCAGCAGCAAAAAGGGGTTCCTCCAGTTGCCCCACAGGATCATGGAAAAAACCACGGCACCCACGATCAAGACCCCGCCCATGGTGGGCGTGCCGCTTTTGTCGTGGGTCGAAAGCCCCGTTTCCCGCTGCTGGTCCTGGAACCCGCGCCGATGCATGTAAAGAATGAACCGGCGGCTGAAAAGGAACACGAAAACGGCGGAGGTCAGGGCCGCCACGATGGCCCGAAACGTCAGGTAGTTGACCAATCTCAAGAAGGAAAAAGCCGGCCACGAGTCCAAGATGATGTTGGCGATTTGATAAATCATGCGCGTTTTCCCAATACGGCCCCGTTTTCGGGACTCTCGCCGGCCGGCCTTGCGGCCCCGGGATGCCGGCACAAGTGCATCACGGCATTGAAATTTTCGCGAATGACGAAATGAGGCCGAAAATCGGGGGCGGTGAGGATAAAACGGCCGACGCGCCGCAGTAGATCCTCACACGGCCAGATGACTTGCCTTTCCATGAGCCTTCGCACTCCCACCAAGGCCGCATTGCGCACCTGCCAGTGGAACGCCTCCCCCAGGCTCAACAGGGCCTCCAGAGCTCGCCCGTCCGTGCCGATCTCCCCCAGCGCCCGAGCCGCTTCCACCTTGACTTCGAAACACCGGTCTTCGAGTTTGGTCAGAAGGATTTTCAGCCACCGTTCCTTGCCGGCCAAATGCCTGCCGAAATGGGACACGGCGCGGCACGCCTGAGCCCTCACCTCGTAATAGGGGTCTTCCATGGCCCCCATGAGGGCCTCTTCCACCGAGGCATCCAAGCGATTCATGACCATCACGGCCGTCACGGCGTTGCGGCGGATGAAGCCCACCTGGCGGTAATCGCCGCCGAAAAAACGTTCCATGCGCGAAGCCGGCGTGCGATCCAAGAGCATGTGGAGCACCGTGGGCGTTTTTTCTTGGTATCGTGTCAGACCAATGAGTTTGACGCCCAGGTTTCGTACGGACCAGGCCGGATGCACGAGGAGCGCGGCAGCTCGATACCGGTAATAGGCCAAATCTTCCGCGATACCTGCGATCCGTTCCGGATCGTAATGCTCGGGATCCGCGTCATAGGCCTTTTGGAGGCGGCGCAAAAGCTGGGTGTTCGTCAGGAGCGGAGGGAGGGATTCAAGGCTGTGGGCCGTCCACCCGTTGTCGAAACGGCGGTCTCCGTAGAGCTCGCTCAGGATTCTCGCCGTCGCTTGCTTTCGAAAGAACTGGCGGCACTTCTGGGTCATCTCGGCCAGTTTCGCCTCATCGGCGAGGAGCTCCAAAATTTTCCCCGCCAACACAACCCCGTCGATGCGGTCCTGAAGGCCTCCCTCTTCCACCACAGTGTCCTCGAAGAGCACCTCGGCAGCCCTGGCCTGCTTCATGGCCCTGGCGTTCATGACCTGGTGATCGCCGGGAAGGTTTGCCTTAGGGATCAAAAGGGAGGGTTTGCCCAGGCGGGCCAGTTCGTTCAGACTGCCGGCGCCGCTTCGACAGACCACAAGATCGCTCACGGCATAAATTTCGGCTATGTTGTGAAAGTAGTCCTGGCGGTAATAAAAGTCTTGGAAGGAGGCAACTCCTTCTTCCCCGTACCGCGCTTTCAAAAGGGCTTCGGTATCCTGCACGGCGTGGTAGTCTTCCGAGGCGGCCAGCCCCATGCCGTGGATGATGAAAAGACGGTCGCGGTGCTCCGCCAGCACCGCCAAGGCTTCCACGACGGCACGGTTGATGGTTCTCGCCCCTTGAGAACCGCCGAAAATGAAAACGACCTTGCGTCCTTCGGGGATCGTGAACGGCAGCCTTTTCCGGGCCTCTTCCTTGGGGATTTCCAAGATCGAATGCCGCACGGGATAGCCCACCACGGCACCGTTTTTGGGAAAGTAGGCCAAGGTCTGCGGGAAGGTCAAAAAAACCCGGTGAGCATAGCGCCCGAGGAGGAGATTCATCTGGCCCGGGACACTGTTTTGTTCGTGGAGAAAAATTTTCAGCGGCCCGATACGAAGGGCTTTGAGCACGACGCCTGCCGTGACAATGGGTGCGCTCACATACCCCCCTGTGGCGATGATCCAATGGGGCCGAAACCGAACCAAAATTCCGAGAGATTGGACCGTCCCCACAACCCAAGTGAAGAGGAAACGCAGCAAAGCCAAGGAGGGCCGAAACCCCGGAAGGCCTCGGGACACCACGAACCGTAAAGGCAGACCCGCACGCTTGACAATGACGGCTTCCGCCTTCCCGGCCACACCGACATAGAGAAATCGGGTGTGCGGTTCCCGATTCTTGATGGCTTCGGCAATGGCCAGCGCGGGATTCACATGCCCCCCCGTGCCGCCGCCCGTGAGAACAACGCGCCGCGGTCCCTGGAGATCCCTTCGCCACAGCCGGGCACCCCACAGCCCCAGAACGGCCGTCGCCGTCAAGATTAAGCCCACCGAAATCAGCCAATAAATCAATGTGCCTCCTCCGACGTCGCGGCCGGGCCGCGGCCGAAGAATAAAGACAAGGTCTCCGGAGAAACCGCGCCCTGCCGAAGAACGGCCCATGAAAAACTTCCGTGATGGAACCGGACGGCCAGGAGTGTCGACGGGGCACTGGGAGGAATCCGTCCGCCGTCCACAAGTCCATCGACGGCGTTCAAGAGGGCCGGGGGAAGGGCCGAGGGCTCGGAAACAGGCGGTTCCCCTGAAAGATTGGCGCTGGTGGCCACAATCCACCCCCCGCATGCTCTGGCGAGCATCCCCGCCACGGGATGGGAACTCACCCGAACGGCTACGGTCCCATCGACGGACTGGACGCTTTTCGGGACATCTGGGGCGGCTCGCAAAACCAAGGTCAACGGCCCCGGCCAGAACGTTTCAGCGATCCGATCCAACGGATCCGACCGCCACAAGACCCATTTTCGAACGGTCTCCACATCCGACGCAATGAGGGGCAGAGGTTTTCCCGAAGATCGGCGCTTGACCGCAGCAATTCTCTCCACAACCCCGGGAATCTCAGGGTTTCCTCCCAACCCGTAAACCGTTTCCGTGGGATAGACCACTATGCCGCCTCGCTGCAGCAGTTCTTTCAAATCTGGGGGCACGCGGGAAAACGGCAGGCCCCATCGAGGCAAGGCTGTCATCAGAGCTCCCGGACTCTCAAAGACGCCTCAATTTTTTCATTCTTGGCCAAGACCTCCGAAGCCATCTCCTCCTTGGAACACCGGAGCGCTTCCGCAAGGGACTGGTCCGAGAGGGCGAGAATCTGCACCGCAAAAAGGGCCGCATTGCGAGCGCCGCCCTTGCCGATGGCCATGGTAGCCACGGGAACGCCGGGCGGCATCTGCACCGTGGACAAGAGAGCGTCGATCCCCTTGAGGGGCGACGAATCCACCGGAACCCCGATGACAGGCAGTGTGGTTTTGGACGCCAAGACCCCGGCCAAATGGGCCGCCCAGCCAGCCGCCGCAATAAGAACTTTCAAACCTCGCGCCGCCGCCGTTTCGGCGTATCGAGCCGCTCGATCCGGTGTGCGATGCGCCGAGACAACGGCCACTTCAAAAGGAACATGAAACCTTTGCAAAACTTCGAAGGCCCCTTCCAAGACCGGGAGATCGGAATCGCTCCCCATAAGAATCCCCACAACGGGTAAGGTTTTTGCCATATTGCCCCTTTCTCCTGAATCGAACCTCGTGCGTCGTCGGCCCGGCGGAGTCTCATTCCCGGCCAATGTCTTTCCTGTAATACATGCCTTCAAACGTCACCTTTTCCATCTCGCGGTAGGCGAAGGCTCGGGCTTCCTCGAGGGTTTCTCCCGTGCTCACAATGCCGAACACCCGCCCTCCCGTGGTGATCAACTCCCCGTCATCGCCCCATCCCGTTCCGGAATGGAAAACCAAACACCCGGGATCCACGGTGTCCAAACCATAGATGGGGACCCCGATCTTGTAGCGGTCCGGGTAGCCCTTGTACCACCCCTTTTTCCCTTTGGTCCGGCCGCTCACGGCGATCAGGCACAGACGGTACCGCGGATCCCAGCGCAACGGCACCTCTTTGAGCCGCCCGGCCAGGATGGCTTCGCACACATCCACCAGGTCCGTTTCCAAACGCGGCAGGATGACCTGAGCCTCCGGGTCTCCCAATCGAATATTGATTTCAAGGACATAGGGAGTGATCGCGGTCCCTTCCTGAACGAGCATGAGGCCCAGGTACAAAACGCCGCGGTAGAAAATCTCATACTTTTCTCGGATCCCTTGGATCAACGGTTCGGCGACCCGCTCCATGATCGTGCGGACAAGGGCCTCGTCCAGCCACGGATGGGGGGAGTAGGAACCCATGCCCCCCGTGTTTTTTCCCTGGTCGTTGTCGTAGGCCCGCTTGTAGTCCTGAGCGGCCACCATGGGCGCCAGGCTGTAGCCGTCCGAAAAGCAAAAGAACGACAGTTCCCGGCCGTAAAGGCGCTTTTCGATGTCCACCCGGGATCCCGCTTCGCCGAAGATCTTGGCTTCCATAATCTCGTGGATGGCCGCTTCCGCATCGGCGACATCGTCGCAGACCAAGGATCCCTTCCCCGCCGCCAGCCCGTCGGCTTTGACCACAACGGGATAGCCGACGGACCGGACGTAGGCGCGCGCTTGGTCCGGGTCGGAAAAGACCGCGAATTCCGGAACGGGAATCCCTAATTTCCGGAGCATGACCTTGGTGTCGCACTTGCTTGATTCCAGGCGGCTTGCCCGCCGATCGGGCCCGATGATGGCCAGCCCGCGGCTTTCGAAAAGGTCCACGATCCCGGCGGAAAGAGGTTTTTCCGGCCCGACGAACGTCAAATCGATTCTTTCCTTTTCGGCAAAATCCACGATGGCCTCTGGGGCCTGCACATCCACGCATTGGGCCGTCCGGGAAATTCCCGCATTGCCGTGCGCCACGTAAACTTTCTTAACCCGTCGGCTCTGGGCGAACTTCCAGGCAATGGCATGATCCCTGCCGCCGCTTCCCACAACGAGTACCTTCATGAACCCCTTCCCCACAGCCTCAAGAAACAGGAATAGAAAAGCGGGGAACTCCCCGCTTCCCACGGCCTTCGGGCCTCACGATAGCCCTTGAAATCGTCCTAGCGCCCCTCGAGGTAACGGCAAATGGCCCCGTCGTATCGGTGCGTCAAGCAGAAAGCCTTGGCGGCCAAACGCAACCTTGTGTTCGGGGAAACCCTGCCGTTGTTGTCATCCATTTCCTGAAGCAGCGGCCGGTAATCTTCAGGGTCGGTGACCACCACCACGTGGGCGTGGTTCTTGGCCGCCGCCCGGATGAGCGCTGGGCCCCCGATGTCGATGTTTTCGATGGCGTCCTCGAAACGGCAGTCCGGAGCGGCCACCGTCTTTTCAAACGCATAGAGGTTCACAACGACCATATCGATGGGCTCGATGCCGTGGGCCGCCAAGGTTTCCATGTGCTCCGGGCGATCCCGCATAGCCAAAATTCCGCCGTGGATTTTGGGCTGCAAGGTTTTCACCCTTCCATCAAGCATTTCCGGAAAGCCCGTATAGTCGGCAACTTCTCGCAGAGGCACTCCGGCCTCTTTGAGCACCTTGGCCGTTCCTCCAGTGGACAAAAGCCGCACGCCGTGGCGCACCAGCCCCCGCGCAAAATCCACTAATCCCGTTTTATCCGTCACGCTGAGCAACGCTTGTCGCACGGCAACCATCCGTTCCCCCCTCCTCACCGACGCCCCGTCTCGCGAAGCCTCAGGATTTTTGGACCTCCTGGACAATCTTGTCAAAAAGCGCCCACGCGGCCTGGACCATTTTGGAATCTTTCGGCAATTGGCTCGTGGGCTTTCCCTCCATATCGAATTGGGCCAGAAGCGGGTCCGCAGGCATGGTATAAATGTTTCCATTGGAAAAGGTCTGGATCACCTCCGCAGGCCAATGGGTCGGCGCCTCCTGCACTTGGTTAACCACCAAGACCTTTCGGCCCACACGCATGGGCAAGGAATTCACCAGATCCGCGATCCGGCAGGCGGCCGTCATGCCCCGCCGACTGGGATCGGACACCAACACGAGCACGTCCACATCCTTTTGGGTCAGACGGCTGAAGTGTTCCATGCCCGCTTCGTTGTCAATCACCAGGTACTTGTAATTATTCATCAGGCGGTCGAGAAGGCTGCTGAGAAGATTGTTGGCCGCGCAATAGCAGCCCGGGCCTTCCGGTTGGCCCATGGCGATGAGGTCGAATCCGTCCCCTTCGACCAAAGCCTGTTCCATTTTCATTTCCATAAAGATGTCTTTGGTCATGCCCGTCGGCACGTCCTTCTTCATCATTTCTCGAGCATCCGAAAGGGTTTCGGCCAAAGGCATCCCTAAGACATCGTTCAGGTTCGCGTTGGAATCCGCATCCACCGCCAAAACGGGTTTCATGTTCTTTTCGACAAGGTATCGAATCAAAAGGCCGGCCAGCGTCGTTTTCCCCGTGCCGCCTTTGCCTCCAAAAGCCACCGTCAGTCCCATGGGAAATCCTCCTTATGTCTGCACACGTCCCTTCCCGCGGGAAGGCGCGATATCCTATTCGGGAGGAGGCCGTCGTGTCAACTGCGCCCCCGCGAAATGCCCACAGGGGGGACGCGAAGACGGCACGTTTGATGCCCCTGTGATCACAGGTTGAGCTGTCGGTCAAACAGAGCGAACAACGTCGGAAAAAAACGGGTGGGAAAAACGTCCCACCCGTTTTCAAGGACAAACCTTCGGATTGGATCAGTTGACGGAAGGTCTCGGCAGGAGCCCAGCGGCCTGAAGAATTTCGGGCACCTTGTGTTCCCATTCGATGGCCATGAGATGGATGCCTTTGACGCCCGGGATTTCCCGCACCTCTTGGATTTGCTCCACGGCGATCTTGATGCCTTCGTCCGCCTGTTTCTTCTTGTCCACGCCTTTCAGACGATTGATGTAATAGTCGGGCACATCCAAGCCGGGCACAAAATTGGCCATGTATCGGGCCATGCCCACGGACTTCAGCGGGGTAATGCCCGCCATGATGTAACACTTCTCGGTCAGGCCTTCTTCGTGGGCAATGTGCATGTATTTTCGGAATTTTTCCATGTTGTAAATGCACTGGGTCTGGATGAAGTCCGCCCCGGCGTCGATCTTCTTAGCCAGTCGCGTCACGCGGAATTCAAAGGGATCGCCGAAGGGGTTGGCCGCCGCCCCGATAAAGAATTTGGGAACCCCCTCCAATTCCTGGCCGCTCAACATTTTGCCTTCGTCGCGAAGCTTCTTTACGATGCTGATGAGTTGCATGGAATCCACGTCGAAGACGTTTTTCGACTGGGGGTGATCGCCGAACCGGTTGTGGTCCCCGGAAAGGCACAACACGTTACGAATGCCCAAAGCGTACGCCCCCAAAAGGTCGCTTTGCATGGCGATGCGGTTGCGATCCCGGCAGACCATTTGCAAGTTCGGCTCCAAGCCCATGTCCACCAAAAGCTTGCACACGGCCACGCTCGACATCCGCACCACCGAGGTTTGATTGTCCGTCACGTTGATGGAATCCACCACACCGCGCAGATAGCCGGCCTTTTTTTCAATGACTTCAACAGATGCGCCGCGGGGAGGACCCAACTCGCCTGTGACCGCGAAATGCCCTTGGGTAAAAACCTTCTCCAGGTTGCTTCCGGCTTTCATAGCTTCAAATCCTCCCTCACGATCTTTCGAGGACCACCATCACGGCTCGTCGACCAATCCTTGATGGGGAATACGGGTCGGAGCTTTTCCAGCTGCCCGAGTTCCACCATGCGGTCGTAAATCAAATGCCAGATGCAGTCGATCTCCGGGCTCACCTCACATTTTTTGTTCGCCGAGCCCCCACACGGCCCGTTCATCAAGCTTTTCGAACAACGCGCAATAGGACACAGACCGCCGAAGTTGTGGATGATGCAATTGCCGCACGATTGGCAAAATTCCGCCCACACGCCGTGTTCCAAAGCCCCCCCGATGAATGTCGTGTTGAGCATGGGGTAGACGGGAATGGTGTACTTTTTGGCGATGAACTGGGGGCCGACGCTGCACGCCATGGACAGGACCGCGTCAAAACCGTTGCCAGCGAGCATGGGCGCCAGCTGATCCACATACTCGGGATCGCACTGGCGTTCCAGTGTGTGCTCGACAACCTCCAGAGGGTTGCCTTGCTTTTTCCTGGCGATCCGGAGTGCGGAGCCCAAGATGCCCACTTCCTTGGTCCCCCCGGCACAGCAGACCGTCACGCAACCCTTGCAGCCGACCAGGAGAACCTTTTTGAAGTCGGCAACCATCGCAAGGATTTCCTCTATGGGTTTCCGTTCGGCAACAACCATAAATCTTTCCTCCCTTGGCGCGTCCTCGGATGCCGCGCACCCTCGGACTGGTCCGTCACCCGTGATGCGGGCCGCGTTCGTCCGCACCCCCCTTTGCGCGTTCGCTCACCGTGCCCTAAGCATTCAGCCTACTGCGCCGCCTCCATCCATGCCGCACATACCTCAGGATCCCGCAAGGGACTGGGGCCGAGGGCCCGAACCCGTTCCGTCATTTCCCGGGCGATGGCCGCAAACCGCGGACCGTCGGAGGCGGACACATTGAACATCTCCACCCGCTCCGGCTCCAGCCCCACTTCCTGCAGGATCTTTTTGACCGCTAGAACCCGCCGCTTGGCCTTGATGTTGCCATTGCGGAAATGGCACTCTCCTTCCATGCATCCGGCCACATACACCCCGTCCGCCCCGGTCTCGATGGCCCTGAGCAGATGGATTACGTCGACCCGACCCGTACACGGCACATTGACGATGCGCACGTTGGGCGGATAGTTGAGCCTCATCGAACCTGCCAGGTCCGCGGCGGTGTAGGCTCAGAACATGCAACAAAAAGCCACAATTCTGGGTTCAAAGTCGCTCATCGAATTCTCGCTGTGGGGGTATCCCCTCGATGGCACAGACGGCGCAGGCAATGAGACAATTTTCACAGATCAACCTATATCCAATGGGCTTTTTGTTGTCAAGGCGCCTTGCACGCCCAAGGCTCTTTTATGGGCCATGGGATTCCAGAAGGGTTTGGACGGTTTTCTTGAGAAGAAACGCACAGCGCGCACAAAAAAACAGTCGAATGCGGTCCAGGTGTTTGGTCGACGCGGCGAAGTGCATGAGACAACGGGGATCGTCACAATGAAAAAGAGACAAGGTATGCGCCGTCTCATGTAAGGCCACCTTGGCCAGCCTTTCGTAGTAAACCTCCAGACCCGCGTCGGTGCCGTCTTCGTTCCGACGAAGCCGATAGCCCGAAACCACGGCGCAGCGCCCGCCCATTTCAGCTTCCCCGAATACGAACCGTAAGATGGGCACGCCCAAATCCACGGACAACACAGCCACAATTTTAAGATACGGCCACGAGGCGCTGCATTCCTTCAAAGCCGCGATGAGCTTGGCCGCGTCGTATTGACGCCGATCGGGAACATAGCAGCGATCGCTCACGGGCCGTCGCTCGAGAATGTCGACCGCAAGCCCCAGCACGGTTTGAAGATGGGCCGCGACAATGCGCACCGCCACTTCCCCCACGTCCCCCATAGGGACCACGCCGATGGTCGCCTGAAGCCCCTCCGGGGCCAACGCCTCCCCATCTCCGACCACCGTCACGCACTCCCCGTTAGCCCATACCTTTTGATCTTGCTGTGCAGGGTCGTGCGGTTGATCTTGAGGATCCGGGCGGCTTGACTGATGTTGCCTCGGCACAGGTTCAAAATGCGCTGGATATGAAGTCTTTCCATGTCCTCTAGGGATTGGGGTTCCACCGTCCCGACGGTTCTTTTCAAAAAGGCGAAATCGTCTTCCGTCAAGATCCGGCCTTTGGCCAACACCACAGCTCTCTCCACGGCATTTTCCAGCTCGCGCACATTCCCGGGCCAATCGTACGCGCACAGCAGCTCCACCGCTTTCTTGTCCAAGCTTTCCACCGGCTTATTCGTTTCTTTCCGGAATCGACGAAGAAAAAAATCCGCCAATATCGGGATGTCTTCCCGACGAGCCCGCAGCGGCGGCACTTCCAATTCCAACACGTTCAGCCGGAAGTAAAAGTCCCGACGAAAGTGGCCTGCTTCCATGGCTTTCGTCAAATCCCGGTGGGTTGCCGAAATCAGACGAAAATCCACGGGGATGTCCCGTGTGCCCCCGACCCGGTGGATCCGGCGCTCTTCCAGCACGCGCAAAAGGTCCACCTGCATCTTCATCGGGATTTCCCCCACTTCGTCCAGAAACAGAGTCCCGCCGCGAACCAGCTCCAAACGGCCCTTTTTGGCCTTGACGGCGCCTGTAAACGAGCCCACCTCATGGCCGAAAAGCTCGCTTTCCAAGAGACTTTCCGTAAAGGCGCCGCAGTTGATGGCAATGAAGGGGCCGTAACGGCGGGCGCTGCGCGCATGGATGGCTTTGGCCACCAGTTCTTTTCCCGTGCCCGTTTCGCCCTTGATCAACACCGGGGAATCCACGGCGGCCACCTTTTCCACCATTTCAAAAAGAGTCTGCATGGCGGGGGAGGCGCCGATCATATCCTGATAGCGCTCCACCGCCGCCGTCGCCATCTGTTCCCGGAGCAAGATGTTTTCGTCGATAAGTTTCTTGTGCTGAAGGAGCTTTTCCACCAGAAGAGCCAGCTGCTCGGGTTCGAAAGGTTTCATGAGGTAGTCGTTGGCCCCCAGCTTCATGGCTTCCACGGCGCTTTCTACGGAGCCGTAGGCCGTGATCATGACCACCATGGTCCCGGGGTAGCGCTGCTTGACCACCCTGAGCACGTCAATGCCGTTCATGTCCGGCATCTTGATGTCGAGAAAGAGCAAATCGTAGGCAGATTTTTCCAGGGACTCCAGCGCCTCCCCGCCCCCCGAGGCGGCGTCCACTTGATAGCCTCCTTTTTTCAGCCAGGCCACCAAAGATTCCCGAACAATGAGCTCATCGTCGGCCACAAGGATTTTGAAGCGCCCCGTCATGACGATTTCCGTTCTCTTTAGGAAGTTTCCGACGCGGTGGGAAAACGCACGATGAAGCACGATCCCTTTCCCACCTCACTTTTGACATAGATGGCGCCGCGATGTTCTTTGACGATACCATAGACGACGGAAAGGCCAAGTCCCACCCCTTTGTCTTGACTCTTGGTGCTGAAAAACGGTTCAAAAATTTGGGACAACAGCTCCTTTGGAATGCCCACCCCCGTGTCTTCTACTTCCACGCGCACTTCACGCCGCTTGGCGTCGTAGGCGGAACGGATGGTCAACCGGCCGCCCTCCGGCATGGCTTCCATGGCATTAAAGATAAGATTGATCAAACACTGCTGGATCTGTCCCGGATCCCCTTGGATTTCCGGCAAAGCCTCCTCCAATTCCAACTGCAGGGCCACATGCTGAAGCTCCATGCGATGTCGGCTCAACATCACCACGTTGTGGATGATCCGATTCACATCGAACGAGCGACGCTCCAACTTCTGCTGGCGGGCGAAAGAAAGGAGATTGGAGACGATGGCGCTGCAGCGCGCCGATTCGGTATCGATGAGCTGGAGATAGTACTTGAACTGGTCCAGTTCGCCGGGAGAGAGCCCCTCGTCCAACTGCCGGCGCATGAGGCGCGCCAGGGCATGGATCCCCGAGAGGGGATTGTTGATTTCGTGCACGGCGCTGGCCACAAGTTTTCCCAAAGCAATCATTTTGTCTTCGTGAATCAGGCGGGCCAAGTCCCTTTTCAGGGCTCGAGTTTTTTGTTCCAGTTTTTTTTCCAGTTCGTCCGTGATGTCTCTTTGGATTTCCAGGACCAGCTCCACGACGCCTTCCGGGCTTTTCAGGGGCACGGTGGTGATTTCGCAGTAGCGCACTTCATTGTTTTTATCGTAATGCTCATGAATCGCGTGGCCCGTGCTCCCCGTTTCCAGACTTTCGTCCAGGGGGCAATGAAAATCTTTTTTATGGCAGGGATCCAGGGATCGATGGGTGATTTGGTGGCAAAATTTCCCAACGATCCCCTCTTTGCTGATCCCCACCCACTCGAGAAAGGCTTTGTTGGCGTCCACAATTCGGCGGTCGGGCTGCATGATGAGCACACGGTCTCGAATGCTCGAAAACATGCTCTCCACAATCCCTTCCACCAGTTCCAGCTGGCGCTCGCGCCGCAAGGATTCTTCTTGAAACCGAATGATGTCGCCGAAAAGGCGGGAAATGGCCGCCTCGAGCACGCGGACTTTGGCGCGACTGTGTTTGATGAAATCTTCCAAAAGCTCTTCTTTGCCGGTGAGCTGGATGACCAAGTCCAGATTGGGGATTTTGTAGAAGTCTTTATAATCTTTTGTGACAAAGATCCCCATGGATCGGGCCAGCTGGACCCCCACCGCCTCCTCGTTGGGATCGGCCACGGCCACAATTTGGGCTCGAAGGCCCGGAAATCGCCGGGCATCCATCATTTCCAAAAACGCCTTGCAGCGCCGACCGCCTCCAATAACGGCGATGCGCATCGGTCGATCCTTGGCCTGAGCCTTCATGACGGTCCCTCCCCACGACCATTCGGCGCCCAAGCCTTCTTTACGGCGCGGGCCCCGGCCCATTGCCTAAAAAGACAACACCCTGTCGTGTCTTTCATCATAGCGTGAAGGGCCCTTCCGGCAGAGGATTTCCGGACTATGCCCCGGAGGGCGCGCCGTTTCTTATTTTGGAGGCTTCGAAAACTTTTTTCTTCTTTTCGGCATCCTGGCACGCCGTATGCTCCTCCTATGGGTAACTCATTACCCTGGAAAGGAGGGTTTCCCATGAAGGTGACATCCATCAAAGAGAAAAGGGCCAAAGTCCGGGTCTTCGGGCTCGAGGGGGATCATCCCTGTGTGTGGATGAAGGCCGGCGTCATCAACTTCAAGCTGTGCGACAACGCCTATGATTGCCTCACGTGCGCTTTCGATAAAGCCATGTCCGAAAGAGTGAGCGCCGGTGAAAGCCATCTTCGCCCGTGGCGGTCCGCCTATCAAGAGAAAACCTACGACCAAAAGGAATGCCGGCATATGCTTTCGGGGCGCGTTCCCCTGCGTCTGTGCGGCAACGCCTATGAATGCGCCACCTGTGAGTTCGATCAGATGCTGGAAAGCCGCACGATGACGGAGATCCTCGGTCGGCCGGCGTTGCACAACGTCTCGGGCTTTCTGCTCGCCGACGGTTATGCCTATCATCCTCGCCATACGTGGGCTCGGGTGGAACATGGAGGGCTGGTGCGATTTGGGGTTGATGATTTCACCATGCACTTGTTAGGATATGTCACTCATGTTCGGCTACCCAAGTTGGGCGTGCATTTGGAAAGAAACACACCGGCGTGGACGCTTCGGCGGGAAGAAAAGATCGCGCCGCTTGTGGCCCCCATGGACGGCGTGGTCGTCGCAGTAAACCACAAAACCTTAGACGACCCCAAGGTCATCAAAGAGGATCCCTATGGCGAAGGATGGCTGGTCGTTGTTGAACCACGCCATCTCAAGCGAGATCTAACCGATCTTTACACCGATCAGGCGGCCCGATCCTGGCTGACGGCGGAAGTGCACCGGCTGGAAGCCTTGGTGGCTCCGGACTCAGAACTTCCTCTGGCGGCAACCGGTGGTGAGGTGGTCGAGGATATCTATGGCAGTGTGCCGCATCTCACATGGGATCAGCTGGTGGCGGAGTTTCTTGCACCCTAGTCTGTGCGGGCCTTCGGGTGCACGCCACGCGGAATCGGGTCGATTTTCCTCTTGTTGAGAACGGGACTTCTGTCCCGTTCTCTTTTTTTGTGCCGGGAGGTGCGTTATGGAAGACCGTGCGGAGGTGGTGTTCCTGGAACCCGACTACGATGTCACCGGGAAAATCCGAGCCTTGAGCGGGATCAGCCCCGAGCTCTGCTACCAATGCCGCAAATGCACCAGCGGGTGCCCGTTGACGTTCGCCATGGACTATTACCCGGATCAAATCGTGCGCTATCTGCTCCTAGGTTTGGAGGAAAAGGTGCTTTCCAGCGCCACCGTCTGGGTGTGTTCGGCCTGTGAAACCTGCACGACCCGGTGCCCCAACGAGATCGATATCGCCGGACTCATGGACTACCTCAAGCAGCAAGCCCACGCCCGAGGCCTTGTCCGGCCCAAGGAAAACCTTTCCTACGCTTTTCACAAGGCTTTTCTGGATGACATCGGCCGGAGAGGCCGTGTGTTCGAAACCGGGCTTTTGCAACGCTACATGCTGTCCAGCGGCGCGTGGAAGGCCAAACTTTCCGACGGTACCCTTTGGGAGGAGATTCGGTTGGGCCTGGCCCTTTTCCGCCGCGGCCGACTGCCTTTGAGACCCCGAGGGATTCGGGATACGCATGAACTGCGCCGCCTCTTTGAAAAAGCCCCTGTGTCGTCCGAGAACACGACGCAGTCCTCCGCTTCCTGATCGCTGCCGAAGGAGAAGGTATGCCGACGGTCGGTTATTATCCGGGATGTTCCTTGGAAGGTACGGCGAGGGATTACGCAGACTCCATCCAGGGAGTCTGCCGGAAACTCGGTATCGAGCTCGTGGAACTGGAGGATTGGAGCTGCTGCGGCGCGACGGCGGCCCATAGTCTGGACCATGAACTGGCCATCGCCCTGCCGGCCCGAAACCTCATTTTGGCCCAACAACAGGGTCTGGAGGACCTGACGGCCCCCTGCGCCCTTTGTTTCAATCGCCTGAAGACGGCGGAAAAGGCTCTGAAGAAGAAGGCCTCCGAGGATCCTTCAACCACACCGGAAGGTATCCAAGTTCGGGTCTGGGATCTCGTGGAATATTTCAGCCGACCCGAAATCCTGGATAAGATCGAGCGGGGGATCGTGCGCCCTTTGCAGGGCTTGCGGGCCGTCTGTTATTACGGCTGCATGGTCAATCGCCCGCCCAAAGTGACGGATGCCCGGGCGTGGGAAAACCCCACCGACATGGACCGGTTGGTCCAGACTCTTGGGGCCACGGTCTTGGATTGGCCTTACAAAACCGATTGCTGCGGCGCCAGTCATGCCGTCGCGCGGCCCGATCTCGTGACGGCTCTGGTGGGCAAACTCTTCCGGCGGGCTTTGGATCAAGGCGCCAACTGCATGGTGGTCTCCTGCCAGATGTGCCACGCCAACCTGGATCTCTACCAGAAACGCATCGCCCAAGAACACCAACTCCCGCTCCCTGTGCCTATCTTTTACTTTACGGACCTCATCGGTCTCGCCCTCGGCGAACGCAGCGCCCTCAATTGGATGAAACGACACATGGTGGACCCCGAACCTTTGCTCGCTTCGGCGGGCCTCTGAAGAATTTGGCAGGATCGATACGGCATCGAAGAAGATCTTGGTCGATGCGATAGGGAGGCATCATGAACGCTCAGGCGGCACCTACACACTCTGTCAGCGGATCGGTCATGGTCATCGGAGGTGGGATTGCCGGCATGCAGGCAAGCCTGGACTTGGCCAACAGCGGCTACCGGGTCCTTCTCGTGGAAAAAGACATCAGCATCGGCGGCAATATGGCCAAACTGGACAAGACCTTTCCCACCAACGATTGTTCCACCTGCATGATCTCGCCGAAACTCATCGAGGTGGCAAGCCACCCAAACATTGATATTCTCACCCGAACCAGCGTCTCCAAGCTGGAAGGGGAACCGGGCCGATTCCGGGTGACCTTGCGGCGTGAACCCCGCTTTGTCCTGGAAGACCGGTGTACGGCCTGCGGGGAATGTCTGCGTGTGTGCCCGGTGGAACTCCCGGCCGACTTCGATCAGGGGCTGGGAAAGCGGAAGGCCATTTACCGGCACTTTCCCCAAGCGATCCCCTCCACTTTCGCCATCGACAAGAAGGGCATGGCACCGTGCAAGGCGGCCTGCCCCGCGGGCATCAGCGTCCAAGGCTACGTGGCCCTCATAGCCCAAGGGCGCTACCGCGAAGCCCTCGACCTCATTCGAAAGGACAATCCTTTGCCGGCGGTGTGCGGCCGCGTATGCCACCACCCGTGTGAAACGGTGTGCAGCCGCGGCACGGTGGATGAACCCGTTGCCATCGATTTCCTCAAAAGATTCGTCTGCGATTGGGAAGCCCAAACGGGTGAGGCGCCTGTGCCGCCGAAAAAGGAACCCAAGGGGCGTCGCGTGGCCATCGTGGGTGCCGGACCGGCGGGGTTGACGGCGGCCTATTATTTGGCGTTGGAAGGCTACGGCGTCACCATTTTTGAAGCGATGCCCGAACCGGGCGGCTGGCTGCGCTACGGCATCCCGGAATATCGCCTGCCGCGCCATGTGCTCAGAGCGGAAATCGATCACATCCAAAAGCTCGGAGTGGAGATCCAAACGAACACGGCCCTGGGAAGGGATTTCCAGCTGGAGGATCTGCGCCGGCAAGGCTACGAAGCGTTCTTCCTCGCCATCGGGACCCAAACGGACCTCAAACTCAACATCCCCGGCGAAAATCTCCGGGAAGTCTATACGGGCACGAGCTTTCTCAAGCAGCTGAACATGGGCCAAAGGCCTCCCGTCGGTCGCAAAGTGGCGATCATCGGTGGTGGCAACTGCGCCATGGACGTGGCCCGATCATGCATTCGCTTAGGCCTCGAAGAAGTCCATCTGTTTTACCGCAGAAGCCGGGACGAGATGCCGGCGAACCAAGAGGAAGTGGAGGAAGCGCTGGAAGAAGGGGTGCAGATGCATTTTCTGGCGGCGCCTGTGGCCATCCACGGAGACGCGGAGGGTCATGTCACGGCCATCGAGTGTATCCGCATGGAACTGGGAGAGCCGGACGAAAGCGGCCGCCGCCGGCCCATTCCCGTAGCGGGGTCTGAATACCAGGTGAAGATCGAGAGCGTCATCGCCGCCGTGGGCCTCATGACCGATCCCTCCGTCATCGACGCCATGGACCCGGACAGCCGCCCCGTGGTGAGCCGCTGGGGGACCTTTGTGGTGGACCCTGTCACGTATGAAACGAATCGACCGGGGGTTTTTGCCGGGGGCGACGTGACCTCCGGCCCGGCCACCGTCGTTCAAGCCATCGCCGCCGGCAAAGAAGTGGCCGAATCCATCGACCGGTATCTTCGCGGAGTGGATTTGAGGGAAGGTCGGCTGGTTTCCAGCCGCACGGCCCCATGCCCGGACAAACCGGTGCCCAAGGTGCCCCGATCCCGCATGCCTCGGTTGGACATGCCCGAGCGGATCCAATCCTTTCAGGAGGTGCAGCTGGGCTTCGATGAAGAAACGGCCCGGGCCGAAGCCCAACGGTGCCTCCAGTGCGGCGTGTGCAGCGAGTGCTATCGGTGTGTGGAGGCCTGCCTGCCTCAGGCCATCGATCACTCCATGCAGCCGCGGGAAGAGACCGTGGAAGTGGGTGCGATCCTTTACGCGTGCGGATATCATCCGTTCGATGCCGCACAAAAACCCGAATACGGTTACGGCCGCTATCCCAACGTCATCACCAGCTTGGAATACGAAAGGATCCTCGCCGCATCGGGCCCGACGGGCGGCCATGTGCAAAGGCCCAGCGATGGCGTCGTGCCGAAAAAAATGGCGTGGATTCAATGCGTCGGATCCCGGGATGCTTCCATCGGGCGGGACTACTGTTCCAGCGTCTGCTGTATGTATGCGACCAAACAGGCCATCGTCACCAAGGACCATGAGCCCCATGTGGAGACCACCATTTTCTATATCGACCTTCGGGCCATGGGGAAAGGGTTTGAGCGGTATTGGGAACGGGCGAAGGCCCAGCACGGGGTGTGCTACGTGCGGTGCCAGATCAGCCGCATCATCGAAACCGTGGAAGGGCACAACCTGGAAATTTCCTATGTGGACGAAAACAACACGCTCCAGAGCGAAGTCTTCGACATGGTGGTTCTTTCCGTGGGATTGGTGCCATCGGAGGGGGCTAAGGAAACCGCCCAACGCCTCGGGACGGATGTGGATCGATTCGGCTTCGTCGTCTCCGATCCCCTTGATCCCGTGCAGACCAGCCAGCCGGGGATCTTTTCCTGCGGCGTGAGCACGGATCCCAAGGACATCCCGGAGACGGTAGCCCAGGCCAGCGCCGCAGCCGCTTCGGCCCAATGCCTGCTCGCCGCGGCGCGCCACACGTGCACAACACCACCGGTCGTCGTTCAAGAACATTCCGTTGTCGGGGACATTCCGCGGATCGGCGTCTTCGTCTGTCATTGCGGCATCAACATCGCCGGCGTGGTAGACGTGAAAGGCGTCGCCGCTTACGCCGCCTCCTTACCCAACGTGGTCCACGCGGAAAATCTTCTTTTTTCCTGCTCCACGGATTCCACCGAAAAGATCAAGAGGATCATCCAGGAAAAAAACCTCAATCGCGTGGTGGTCGCCTCTTGTTCACCTCGGACCCACGAGCCCCTGTTTCAAGAATGCCTGCGGGAAGCGGGCATCAACAAGTATCTCTTTGAAATGGCCAACATCCGTGATCAGTGTTCTTGGGTCCATGGGACAAGCCCCGATAAAGCCACGGAAAAGGCCAAGGATTTGGTGCGCATGGCCGTCGCCAAGGCTCTCTTCCTTGAACCGCTTCACGAAATGCCCGTGGCCGTGACCCAGAAGGCCTTGGTGGTGGGAGGCGGCATGGCCGGCATGACCGCCGCACGGTATCTCGCCGATCAAGGCTTCTTCACCTACCTGGTGGAGCGCGAAACGGATCTGGGCGGTCAGGCTCGAGCGTGGATCCGGTTCCACCCCAGCGGGATCGATGTGACCCGGGCGGTCTCCCAGACCATCGACACCGTGCGCCATCATCCCAACATCGAGGTGCTTACCCAGACGGAAATCCTCTCCTTTGAAGGTCATACGGGACATTTCCTCAGCCGTATCAAATCCCCCCAAGGGGAAAGGACGTTGGAGTACGGCGCCTTGGTCGTGGCCACGGGCGCGGAAGAGTATCAACCCACAGAGTACGGTTACGGGTCCGACCCGAGGGTGACGACCCAATTGCAGCTGCAAAGGATCTTGGCCGAAGACCCCGCCCGGACCGACGCCCTTTCTCACGTGGTCATGATCCAATGCGTGGGGTCGCGCGACGAGCAGCGGCCTTACTGCAGCCGGGTGTGCTGCACGGCGGCCGTGGCCAATGCCTTGCGCATCAAGGAAAAAAATCCCAAAACTCATGTGACCGTGCTTTATCGGGATATTCGGACCTTCGGCACCCGGGAATTGCTCTACCGAAAAGCCCGGGAGGCGGGTGTCCGATTCTTTCGGTATCGGCCGGAGGAAAAACCGGAGGTGACCTTTGAAGACGGCGCCGTCCGCGTCGAACTCTTCGATCAGAACCTTCGGGAATATGTCCGCTTTCAAGCCGATCTTCTGGTGCTCAGCGCCGCCATCGTGCCCAGGGCGACCAGTGCGGCGTTGGCGGGGCTGTTCAAACTGAGCACCGACGCGGACGGGTTTTTCATGGAAGCCCACGTGAAGCTGCGGCCTCTGGATTTTGCCGGCCCTGGACTCTATCTGTGCGGGTTGGCACACAGCCCGAAATTCTTGGAAGAATCCATCGCCCAGGCCAAGGGCGCCGCCGCCCGGGCCGCCACGGTCCTCAGCAAGGAAAACCTCTTTGTCGGTGGGCGCGTGGCCGTGGTGGACCCCGCCAAATGCGCTGTGTGCCTGACGTGTGTGCGCACCTGTCCCTACGAGGTGCCCGTGGTGGTCACCCCCACCATGTCCGTGCGCCGATCGGCTTACATCGACCCGGCAAAATGCCAAGGCTGCGGCGCCTGCGTGGCCGAATGCCCGGGAAAAGCCATCCAGCTTCAGCATTTCACCGACGTCCAACTGCTCCACAAGGCCGTGGCCGCTGTGTGCCGGACCGAACAGACGGCTCGCCCCGAAGCCGCCGCACAAGGACAATGAACCTTGACGTTGCCTCTTTTTTCACATACAAGAACCGTGTGTTGTGGATCATCTGCCCACGGTAAGGAGCACCGAACCTTCACCAAGAGACCGGAACAGGAGCCTTTTTGTCTCCAAAGTCGCCTCGGGGCGAGAGGCATCGGAAGGTTTGCCGCCAGAGTTTGGGGGAGCTATTTTGTCCGTTGATCCATTCAAGAGTCGAGGGGATCCCATGACGGAAACAAAAGAAAAGAAGAACAAGGGCAATGTCCTGGTGGTTGGAGGCGGTGTCGCCGGGCTGAATGCCGCGCTGGACCTGGCGGCTCAAGGCTACCACGTGGACCTGGTGGAAAAGGAAAGCGACCTGGGCGGGACGGTGGCCAAACTTCACCGCCTCTACCCCTTGTGCAGCTGCTGCAAGGCCGCAAATCGCGCCACACTCTGTAAAATGCACCCCAACATCCGCGCATGGACTAAGTCGAGCGTCGCGAGGATCTCCGGCCAAGCCGGCGCATTCCAGGCCGTCATTGCGGGACCGACCGGCGAAACCCCCATAGAGGCCGATGCGGTGATCCTCGCCATGGGTGTGGAACCGTTCAACCCTCAGGCCTACGACACCTACGCTTATGCAGCCTATGAAAACGTCATCTCCAGCATCGAACTGGAATGGCTCCAAAAACCCGTAGGCCCCTTTCAAGGCGTTCCCAAGCGGCCTTCCGACGGCCAACCGCCCAAGAAAGTGGCGTGGCTCCAGTGCGTGGGATCCCGAGAAATCAATAAGTGCGATGCGCCTTACTGTTCGTCGGTGTGCTGCATGTATGCCCTAAAGGAAGCCGTGCAGTTGAAGGACGCCCTGCCGGAGGCGGAAACGACCATCTTCTTTATGGACATGCGCACGCACGGCAAAGGCTATGAAAAATACTTTGAAGACGCCAAGCAAAAAGGGGTGCGTCTCGTCCGAAGCCGGATTCACAGCATTGAAAAAGCAGCCGGTACCGAAGACCTGGTCTTGGAATATGTGGATGAAAACGGCGCCAAGCAGGTGGAAACCTTCGATCTCGTGGTCCTCTCCGTGGGGCTTCGCCCATCGGCCGAATTGGAAGAGCTGGCGAAGATGCTTGGCGTGACCCTCTCCGAAGACCATTACGTGGCTGTCGACAATTTCAAGCCCTGCGAAACCAACGTTGCGGGCGTTTTCGTCTGCGGCGGTGCCACAGGGCCCAGGGATGTCCATCAAAGTGTGGTGGAAGCGGGTGCCGCCGCGGCCAAGGCCGCCGCATGGACGAAGGGCGTTTCTGGAAACGGCGCCGTGGCGGAGTTTCGCGATGTGAGCGGAGAGGCGCCTTCCGTGGGCGTGGTTTTGAGCTTGTGCCCGTCGAAGCTTCCCGAATTCGAAGCCTTGATCGATCCCTTGGCCGCTTTCGTCAAGACCCTCCCCGGCGTGACCTTTGTGGAACGCTTGGACCTTTTGGACAGCGCCGCCTTTGGTCGGCTTTCGCAACGTCTCCAGGCCGCCGGCGTCAACAGATTGGTGTATGCAAGCTGCACGCCCCTCATGCATCAAGAACTGGTGGAAAGCGCCATGAAGGAAGCGGGGCTGAACCCCAGCCTCTATGAGTTCGTGGATCTCAGGGCCTTAGGAAGTACCCCTGTGGAAATGAACCGACTTCAAGACCTTTTCCGCACGGCCGTCCTCAAGGCCCGTATGCTCGAACCCCTGAACTATGCCAAAGTTCCCGTGAAGAAATCCGCCTTGGTCATCGGCGGCGGTCTTGCCGGAATGCAGGCAGCCCTAGCCCTTGCCGAAATGGACGTGCCGGTGACCTTAGTGGAAAAGAAAGACCGTCTGGGGGGACATGCCCACAAGGTCCGCTCGGCATGGAAGGGCGAATCGGTCCAGGATTTTCTCAAAAGCACCATCGACAAGGTCACGCAGCACCCCAAGATTACCGTGCTCACCTCGGCCGAAGTGGTGGGGGCTCGAGGCTTCGCCGGAAACTACATCAGCACCGTGCGCCACAACGGGCAAAAGAAAGAAATCGAACACGGGGTGGTCGTCTTGGCAACGGGGGCTCATTCCATCAAACCCGATGAGTACGCCTACGGCAAGCACCCGGAAATCTACCGATGGTCGGATTTTACGAAAAAGCTCATCGATGACCCCGCGGCTTTCAAATCCGCGCAGTGCGCCGTGTTCATCCAGTGCGTGGGGAGCCGTGAGCCCCAAAGGCCTTACTGCAGCCGCCTGTGCTGCACCTTCGCCGTCCGTTCGGCTATTGACCTCAAGACCCTGAATCCGGATATGGATGTCTACGTGCTGTATCGTGAAGTGCGCACCTTCGGCGAGAGGGAGCGGATTTACAAAGAAGCCCGGGAAAAGGGCGTGTTTTTCATCCGCTTCGATCTGGATTCCAAACCTCAGGTGAGCATAGAGGATGGCCGATTGAAAGTCGTCGTTACGGATCCCATCCTCGGGCGGCCTCTCGCTCTTTCCCCGGATTTCATCTCTTTGCAGACAGCCATCATCCCCGCGGAAGCCGCCGATCTGGCCGCCTTTTACAAAGTCTCCCTGAATGAGGACGGGTTCTTCGCGGAATCCCCGGCGAAGATGCGCCCTGTGGACGGTGAGACGGAAGGTGTCTTTTTCGCCGGGCTGGCTCTGGCCCCCAAACCGGTGGAAGAAAGTCTTGCCGAAGCGTGGGCCGTGGCAGGCCGGGCCATGCGGCTTCTACGCCAAGATGTCATGCTCGTCGGGGGCGCCGTTGCGGAAGTGGATCCCGACAAATGCGCCGTGTGCCTGACCTGTGTGCGCACCTGCCCGTTCCACATTCCGTTTATCGACAGCCCGCAAGGCCATGCCTTCATCGACCCGGGTCTGTGCCAGGGATGCGGCATGTGTGTGAGCGAATGCCCGGGGAAGGCCATTTCCTATCGACGGCTGAGTGACGACCACATCGCCGTCATGGCGCTGAGTCTTCTGGGATCCGACGTGAACTGACGACGCCACGGCTTATCGAGACAAGAGACAAGGAGTGGTCCTATGAGCACTTTTGAACCGCAAATCATCGGTTATTGCTGTGCCAATTGCGCCTCTTCGGCCGCCCAGATCGCGGAGAAGATGGGGTTGAGCCTGCCGGAAAACGTCAAAGTGATTCAGCTGCCGTGCACGGGGCGTTTGGACAGTTTGCATCTTTTGAAAGCGTTGGAAGCCGGGGCCGACGGGGTCTATGTGGCCGGTTGCCAGCCGGACAGCTGCCAATTCAAACACGGCGTCGAAAAGGCCCAAAAGAAAGTCAAATATGTCCAGACACTCCTACCGGCTCTGGGTGTAGAACCCGACCGGGTGGCTCTTTTTCACATGATGGCCGGAAAAGGCCAACAATTCGTGGACGCCGCGAGCGCCATGGTGGAAAAGATCCGGGCCTTGGGGCCCAGTCCGCTGAAAGACTGAGTACCGTCCTTCAAAGAACCAAAACGGCCCGTCGGGGAAAACCCCGACGGGCCGCTTTTTTCCTTGGGAGCGCAGCGAGAGCGCCTCAAGCCCTCAGCGTCAGTCCTTAATGTTGTGATGGACTTTGCATGCGCGCACCGTGTTTTTCATGAGCATCGTGATCGTCATGGGACCGACGCCCCCCGGGACCGGCGTGATGGCGCTGGCCACTTCCTTGGCTTCATCGAAGGCCACGTCGCCTTTCAGGATTCTCTTGCCGTCGGCCGTCTGGCCCACTTCGTTGACACCGACGTCGATGACCACCGCTCCGGGCTTGATCCAATCGCCCTTGACATATTCCGTAACGCCGGCCGCCACGATGAGGATGTCGGCTCGCTTCGTGTGAAATTGAACATCCTTGGTGCGGGTGTGGCAGACGGTCACCGTCGCGTTGGCTCCCTTGCCCTTTTGCATCATCATGACGGCAATGGGTTTGCCGACGATATTGGAACGGCCGACCACCACCACTTCGGCGCCTGAGGTTTCTGTGCCCGAGCGGATAAGGAGTTCTTGGATGCCGGCGGGCGTACACGGCAAATAGTCCGGTTGGCCGATCATGAGTTTGCCCACGTTGAACGGATGGAAGGCGTCCACATCTTTGCCCGGGTCGATGGCATAGAGAACTTTGTTTTCGTCAATGTGCTTCGGCAATGGCAGCTGCACCAAAATGCCGTCGATTTTCGGGTCCTTGTTGTATTTGTCGATGAGGGCCAGCAGAGCGTCCTCGGAGATATCCGCCGGCTGGTTGTCTTGGACGGAGTAGAAGCCCAATTCGTGGGCTGCTTTTTGCTTGGCCCGCACGTAGCTTTGCGACGCCGGGTTTTCTCCCACAAGGATGGTCACCAGGCCGGGTTCCACCCCATATTTTTCCTTGATCCGTTTGACTTCCTCGGCAAGCTCTTCACGGATCTGCTTGGCGACTTCCGCTCCTTTAATGAGTTTCGCCGACATGGCGCGCTCCTTTCGTCGTTCAAAAAAGCGACGGGAGGTGAGCACCTCCCGCCGTCAGTCAGGTCTTGACTAGAACAGGCCCATGACCTTGCCGGTCTTGACGTCCACGTCGATGCGACGGAAGGCCGGATCGGACGAGGTGCCTGGCATGAGGCTGATGGTGCCGGCGCACGGACACAGGAACTTCGCGCCGGAGTAGATCAACACATCGCGGATGGGCAAAATCCAGCCCTTAGGCACGCCCTTGAGGCTCGGGTCGTGGGTGAGGCTGAGGTGGGTCTTGACCATCATGGTAGCGAAATCGCCGTATTTGGGATCCGATTCCAGCATCTTGGCCTTGGCTTCCGCTTCCGGCTGCCACGCCACACCGTCGGCCCCGTAAACTTCCTTGGCGATGAGTTCCACGCGGTCGCGCAGCTTCATTTCCAGCGGATAGAGGAACTTAAATTCGCTGGGCTGTTCACAGGCCTCGATGACGGCATCGGCCAGTTCCAAGGCGCCCTCACCGCCCTTGAGCCAATGTTCGGAAAGTGCGCAGCGAGCGCCGGCCGCTTCGGCGGCTTTGCGCACGACAGCGATTTCATCTTTGGTGTCCGTATGGAACGCATTGATGCACACCACCGGGTTCATGCCGGATTTGCGGATGGTGTTGATATGATGGACCATGTTGGCCACACCCTTTTCCACCAGGGCCACGTTTTCCTTGGTGTATTCTTCGGGCAGCGGGAGCCCGGCCACGACCTTCGGGCCTCCGCCGTGCATCTTGAGGGCGCGGATGGTCGTCGTCAGAACGGAAACATGAGGCTTGAGGCCGCTGAAGCGGCACTTGACGTTCCAGAATTTTTCAAACCCGATGTCCGCCGCAAAGCCGCTTTCAGTCACATGGTAGTCGAAAAGCTTGAGGCCGACACGGTCGCCGATGATGGACGATTGACCGACGGCGATGTTGGCGAACGGACCTGCATGAACCATACACGGCTGGTATTCGGCCGTGCTGCACAGTGTGGGGTTGATGGATTCCACCATGAAGGCCGTCATGGCGCCGGCCACTTCCAAGTCGCCGGTCGTGACCGGGTTGCCGCGCTTGTCGAAAGCGACGGTGATCTTGCCCATCCTGTCGCGGAGATCCGCCAAATCCCTCACGATGGACAAAATGGCCATGATTTCGGAGCTTACGGCGATCCCGAACTTGGACTGCATGGTATAGCCGTCGAAGCGGCCGCCCAATCCGATGACGATGTTGCGCAGCGCCTGGGCGCAAAAGTCGATGACCCAGCCCATTTCCACACGGGTCGGGTCGATGTCCAAACGGCGCATGCGGGTGAGCCGCTGGAGCTGCTCGTCGGTGTAGTTGCGTTCATGCTGCATGCGAGCCGTCAGCGCCACCATGGCCAGGTTGTGGGCGTTCACGATGTTGTTGATGTCGCCCGTCAGGCCCATGGAAAATTCCGTCATGGGAATGAGCAGGGCGTTGCCGCCGCCGGCCGCCGTCCCCTTGATGTTCATGGTGGGTCCGCCCGAGGGTTGCCGCAAGCAGCCGCCCACGTTTTTGCCTCGCTTGCCCAAACCTTCCATGAGGCCCAAGGAGGTGGTGCTTTTTCCTTCCCCCAGTGGGGTGGGGGTGATGGCCGTCACTTCGATGTACTTTCCGTCGGGCTTGTCTTTGAGTCGCTCGATGATCTTCATGAAATTGAGGCGGCACAAACGCCCGATGGGGATCACTTCGTCCTTTTGCAGGCCAAGCTTGTCCCGCCATTGGTCCGGAGTCGGCATGTTCTTTTCGGCTTCTTCGGAAATCTGCCAATCTGCCATTTTGGTCGGATCGTAAGGCATAGCTTTCCTCCTCAAAGGTGAACGTTATGGGTCGAACTTGTGGGATTGTCCTCGCGAGCACGTCATGGCCTCTGAGGTCCCCCTGTCACTTCGGGCCACACAGGAAACCTCCCTGTTGACACGACTGCAGGAATCGGCCTATCCGAGCAATGCGGCGAAGAAAGCGGCAATGGGGAATGGTTTTCGCCATAAGAACTATTTTTCACATTCGGCACCGTACTGAAGCTTCGCTCGGTTGTCAAGCAGAAAAGGTCATGGGAATCCCAATAGTCCAAGTGAGTTGGCTCAGGAACGGTCCAGTCGGCAAGAGGCACAGACGATGTTCAGAACAGCCCGGGTTTTGTAGGCATGATGTTCAAAAAAGTCGACCATACCCCAAAGATGCCCTGAAAGGTCTTGATATGCCTCCAATCACGTTGGAAAGTTTGTGTAGTCTTTTTTTGAGTCGAATTCATAACATGGGTTCCATTTTGACAATTGAACAGGGTTTGATTATGGTTGTGAGCGCTTTTAAGAAACGAAAATCATAGAAACATTTAACCGGAAGCCGCTGAGGACCGTTCCCATGAAATGCTCCATGAACCGGGAAGCCCTTGTCGCCGCCCTGCACAAGGTTGTCGGTGTCACCGAACAGAAAAAAACGACCATGCAGGTGCTTTCCCATGTTTTGCTGGAAGCGACGTCAGACAATCGCTTGAGATTTTCTGCCACGGATTTGGACATCAGTTTGCGCACCTCCATTGAGGCGCAGGTAGACGTTGCGGGCCAGACCAGCGTTCCGGCGCGAAAGTTTTTGGAAGGGGTCAAGGAACTGAGGCAGGAACAGATCCACTGCGAACTTTCGGAAAGCGACCGATTGAATGTGAGGGCCGGCACGGTGCATTACGCCTTGGCCACCATACCCGCATCGGATTTTCCCTATTTCGAGACCGTCAATCCGGCTCACATTCATGACCTGGATGCCGACACGGTGGGTCGCGCGTTGGAAAGCACTCTCTACGCCGTCCCCCAGGAGGAAGACGCTTTGAGTGTTCCGGGGATGTTTTGGCATCCCAAAGCGGCCGACCGGGTGCGTTTCGTCAGTTCCGACGGGCATCGTTTGGCCCTGAGAGAAATCCCTTTTCCTGCAGGGGAATTTTTCGGCCAGGACTCCGGCGTCGTGGTCCCGCGGAAAGGCATTCAGGAGATTATCCGGCTTCTGGAAAAAACAGATTCCGCCGCCGGGGCTCTTCACGAAAATCGGCTGATCTTCCAAACGGGCGATACCTACCTCAGTGTGCATCTTCTCGAGGAGGCCTTTCCGCAATACGAAATGATTATTCCGGAAACGGTTTCGGGGTGGATCGAAATTCCCCGCGGGGAATTTTACGGCGCGTTGCGCCGCATGGCGGTGGTCACCGACGCCTCGGCGATCCATGTCCGTTTCTTGATTTCCGAAAATCTTCTGGGCTTGGAAGCGGGAAACGTGGAAATCGGCACGGCGTACGAAGAAATCCCCATCGACTATCAGGGGGAAAGTTTTGCCATCGCTTTCAACATCCGATATGTCATGGATGTGGTGCAAACCTTTTCGGGCCGAACTGTGCGGTTTGAGTGGGTGGACGGGTTCCACGGCGGCGTGTTTCGGGATCCCGAGGATCCGAGCATTTTGGCTTTGATCATGCCCATGATGGTGTGAGGTGGACTGAGTCGGAAAAAGGCTTGTTTAGCCTTTCCAAGCCAGGGGGTGTGATCTAACTCCTTGGAATGTCATCAAGTATTCTTCTCGCCTTCTCCATCCTTTCATTGAAACCCTGAAAAAAAAAGAGTATAAAGTTGTGTTTCACATTATTGCCTTCAAGGCGGTGCTGCCATGGGCGGCGGCTCGCCTTCGAAGCACATCGTCTGACGTGAGGATGAGGCTCATTATGGAGCATAACCCGGAACAATCGGTGGACGTGTCCCAGAGCACGCCCCAGGCCGAAGGGGACGACGAGTACACGGGAGAGCGCATTACGGTTTTGGAGGGGCTGGATCCCGTCCGCAAGCGTCCTTCCATGTACATTGGAAACGTGTCCACCGAAGGCCTGCATCAGCTTGTCTACGAGGTGGTGGACAACAGCATTGACGAAGCGTTGGCCGGATACTGCGATCACATCCAGGTGACCGTTCATCTGGACGGGAGCGTGACCGTGGAGGACAACGGCCGCGGGATTCCCGTGGATATTCACGAAAAGGAAGGGCTGCCCGCCGTGGAAGTGGTCATGACCCGATTGCATGCCGGCGGGAAATTCGATGACAGCGTTTACAAAGTTTCCGGAGGCCTTCACGGAGTGGGGGTCTCCGTGGTCAATGCGCTCAGCGAATTCTTGGAAGTGGAAATCCGTCGCGGGGGGAGGGTTTATTTCCAGCGCTACGAGCGGGGCCAGACCAAAACGCCTTTGCAGCAAATCGGGGAGACGCGCCGCCGAGGCACCCGGGTGACCTTTAAGCCGGACCCGGAAATCTTTACAGAGACGGATCTCAGCTTTGATATTTTGTCCCAAAGAATGCGGGAGCTGGCCTTCTTGAACAAGGGGCTCCGCATCGAGCTGAGAGACGAGCGCACGTCCAAGGAAAAAAATTTCCATTACGAGGGCGGACTCATCCAATTTGTGGAATATCTCAATCGGAACAAGGAACCCCTTCATCCGGAAGTTGTTTTTATTGAGGGGAAACGAAACGATGTGATCATCGAAATTGCCTTGCAGTACAACCGAACCTACAACGAAAAAATCTTTACCTTCGCCAACAATATCAACACACGGGAAGGGGGATCCCACCTGGTGGGGTTCAAAGCGGGTTTGACGCGCAGCATCAAGCAATACGCCCTGCAAAACAAAATCCCCAAACCGGACGTGGATCGCCTGACGGGGGATGACGTGCGCGAAGGGTTGTCGGCCGTCGTCAGCGTTAAACTGCGGGAACCTCAGTTCGAAGGCCAGACGAAAACGAAGCTCGGCAACAGCGACGTGAAAGGCATGGTGGAAACCCTCACGTATGAAAAACTGAGCGCCACGTTCGAAGAAAATCCCAAGATCATCCGTGCCATCCTCGATAAGGTGCTGGAAGCCATGCGCGCCCGGGAAGCGGCCCGAAAGGCCAAGGAACTCACTCGGCGCAAAGGCATCCTCAGCGATCACTCCCTGCCGGGAAAACTGGCCGATTGCCAAGAGCGGGACCCGGAGAAGAGTGAAATCTTCATTGTGGAAGGGGATTCCGCCGGCGGCTCCGCAAAACAAGGCCGCGACCGCCGTTTTCAGGCCGTGCTGCCGTTGCGCGGCAAAATTCTCAATGTGGAAAAGGCGCGGTTCGACAAGATGCTGGAAAACCAAGAAATCCGAACCATGATTTCCGCCTTGGGAACGGGCATCGGCCAAGACGAATTCGATCCGGCCAGATTGCGCTACCACAAGATCATCATCATGACCGACGCCGATGTGGACGGAGCCCATATTCGAACTTTATTGCTCACCTTTTTCTTCCGCATGATGCCGGATCTCATCGAGCGAGGGCACCTCTACATCGCGCAGCCCCCCTTGTATCGCGTGGCCGCGGGGAAGAAAGAACTCTATCTCAAGGACGACGCCGAACTGGACGCCTTCTTGGTGACTCGAGCCGCAGAAAAGCACCATGTGTTCATGAGCGGGGACGACACCCCGTTGACTCCTGAGCGCCTCGTCACGCTCATGAAGACTTATTCCCAGTATCAAGACTGGTTGGGGCGGCTGAGTCGCAAAGGCGTCCGACGGGAGCTCCTGCGTTTTTTGGCCGACACTTTAGCGGGGCAAGAGTTCGTCCCTGAGGATCAATCATCCATGGAGCGGCTGCGACAGGCTCTGGAAGCGGCCGGCTATGCGGTCTCTGAGATCGAAATGGAAGAGGAGCACCGGGGCTACGACCTGGAAATCTGGCAACCGACAAACGGCCAGGAAAGGTTTCGGCTGAGCTACGCCTTCCTCAAATCCGTGGAGTTCAGAAAGCTTCAGGAACTTTCCAAAAATCTGGCGGTCTTGGACCGAAGACCCTATCGGGTTGCGTCTTCGTCCGGGGAGGTCACGCTGAACGATCCGGAAACCTTGTTTGAGTACCTTAAGGAAGAGGCCTTCAAAGGACTCACCGTCCAACGCTACAAAGGTCTCGGCGAAATGAACCCGGAGCAGCTGTGGGAAACGACAATGAATCCGGAGACACGAACACTGCTCAGGGTCCGGATCGACGACGAATACATGGCCGATGAACTGTTCACGACGCTTATGGGCGATCGGGTGGAACCGCGTCGCGAGTTTATCCAGGTGAATGCCTTGGATTTTCGAGAATTAGACATTTAATCGATGGGCCACAGAGGCGATGATGTCGGTCGTCAACGAGGATCTCTATGAGCTTACCTACCGTCAATATTGAGGACGAAATCAAACTTTCGTACCTCGATTACGCCATGAGCGTCATCATCGGGCGGGCCTTGCCCGATGTGCGGGACGGCCTCAAACCCGTGCATCGGCGGGTGCTCTACGCCATGTACGAGCTCAAAAACGACTACAACAAACCGTACAAGAAATCCGCCCGCATTGTCGGGGATGTCATCGGTAAATATCATCCTCACGGGGATGCGGCCGTCTACGATACCATCGTGCGCATGGCTCAAGACTTTTCCATGCGATATCCTTTGATCGACGGTCAAGGCAACTTCGGCTCCATCGATGGGGATCCTCCGGCGGCCATGCGTTACACCGAAATCCGCATGGCACGGCTGGCCCATGAGTTTCTCCAGGACATCGAAAAGGAAACCGTCGATTTTCTCCCGAACTACGACAGTTCTCTCAAGGAACCGTCCGTCCTGCCTACCCGAGTGCCCAACCTGCTGCTCAACGGTGCCTCGGGCATCGCCGTAGGGATGGCCACCAACATCCCGCCCCACAACATCACGGAATTGTGCCGCGGCCTCCAAGTTCTTTTGAAAAACCCCGAAGCAAACCTGAGGGACCTCATGCGATGTATTCCCGGCCCGGATTTTCCCACCGGCGGCTTCATTGTGGGGACGGAAGGCGTTCGGGAAGCCTATGAAACAGGCCGGGGACTCATCCGCGTCCGAGGCCGGGTGGAGATTGAGGAAACCGCCAAACGCCGGCAGATCCTCATCACCGAATTGCCCTTTCAGGTGAACAAGGCCAGGCTGCTCGAACGGATCGCCGAGCTGGTCAAGGAGAAAAGAATCCAGGGCATTCAGGACATCCGCGATGAGTCCAGCCGGGAAGGCATGCGCATCGTCTTGTCCCTCAAAGCCGGCGAAAACCCTCAGGTGGTCGAAAACCAGCTTTACAAGTTCACCGCCGTGGAATCCACCTTCGGGGTCACCCTGCTGGCCGTGGTGAACAACCGTCCCGAATTGCTCACCCTCAAGGGCCTCTTGCAGCACTTCTTGGATTTTCGACGGGATGTGGTCATTCGGCGCACCCGTTGGGAACTCGGCCAGGCGGAAAAGAGGGCCCACATCTTGGAAGGTCTCAAGAAGGCCCTGGACCATCTCGATGAGGTCATCCGATTGATTCGCTCGGCGGCCAATCCGGCAACGGCCAAGGAGCGGCTTATGGCGTCCTTGGAGCTCAGCGACGCCCAAGCCCAGGCCATCTTGGACATGCGGCTGCAGCGCCTGACGGCCTTGGAAAGAGAAAAAATCCTCAACGAATACGAACAGCTTCTCAAAGACATCGAAAGATACCGGGCGATCCTTGCTTCTCCGGCCTTGGTGGATCAATTGATCGACCAAGAACTCCAGGAGATCATCCAAACCTATGGGGACGGGAGAAGGACGGAGATCCTTTCGGAGACCCGGGACGTGTCCCTGGAGGATCTCATTGACGACAAGGAAGTGGTGGTGACCATTTCCCATGCGGGGTATGTGAAAAGAACGCCCGTCGATACGTACCGAAGCCAGCGGCGGGGAGGCAAAGGGCGAACCGGGATGAGCATTCGGGAAGAGGATTTCGTGCGGGCCCTGTTCACCGCCTCGACGCACGATTACCTGCTGGTGTTCACCTCACAGGGGCGTGTCTATTGGCTCAAAGTCTATGCCATCCCGGAAGTGGGGCCGGCTTCCATGGGAAAGGCCATCGTCAATCTGCTGCCCCTGCAGGAAAACGAAAGGGTGGCCACGGTCATGCCGGTGAGGAATTTCGATCAAGACGGTTTTGTCGTCATGGCCACCCGAAAGGGTATCGTCAAGAAGACGGAGATCCGGGCTTTCGCCAATCCGCGCAGCACGGGCATCCGTGCCGTGGCCATCGACGAAGGAGACGAGCTCATCGCCGCCTGCATGACCGACGGCACGAAAGATTTGTTTTTCATGACCCGAGCCGGCAAGTGCATTCGCATCCGTGAAGAGACCGTGCGGCCCATGGGCCGTGAAGCCCGTGGCGTCAAAGCCATGGATTTGGCCGGAAGCGTTCTTGTGGGCATGGACACCATTGACGAAGGGGCCTCCATGCTGGTGGTGACCCGCAAAGGCTTCGGCAAGCGAACGGCCTCTTCGCAATACCGGGTGCAAGGACGCGGGGGGCAGGGCGTTCAGAATGTGCGCATTACCGAAAAGAACGGAGAGGTGGTGGCCTTCCGCCAGGTCAGAGACGACGATGAGGTGCTTCTGATCACCAACACGGGCCGATTGATCCGCCTCGAGGTGCGTGAAATCCGGGAAATGGGCCGATCCACCCAAGGTGTCAAGCTCATGGATCTGGATGCCTCGGAAGAAATCGTGGATGTAGCCGTCGTGGCGGAATCGGACGAGGAGGAGACGGCACAGTGAGCGGCCACATGCGGATCGCGGTGATCGGTGCAGGCAGCTGGGGGACCACCCTAGCCCATCTCCTTGGAGAGAAGGGCTATGATGTGGACTTGTGGGTCTATGAAAAAGATCTGTGCGAATCCCTGAGAAACAGCCGGGAAAACACGCTTTATCTGCCGGGCTTTCGGTTAAGTGAGCGCATTGTGCCGTCCAACAGCATCGAGGCGGTGACGGCAGGCCGACGCCTCCTCGTCATGGTGGTCCCTTCCCATGTCTACCGGACCGTGGCCGTCCAAATGGTGCCCCATATTCAAAAAGACGCCGTCATCGTTTCGGCCACCAAAGGCATTGAAAACGAGACGCTCTTGACCATGTCGGGAATTTGGAAAGAAATTTTGCCGGCATCCCTGGGCGTTCGGGTCACGACGCTGGCCGGACCGTCTTTCGCTCGCGAGGTCATGCAGAAAACCCCCACGGCCGTCACGGTGGCCGCCGAAGATTTGGAGACGGCCAAAGAAGTTCAGCGCGTGTTTCATACGCCCTATTTTCGTGTCTATACCAGTCCGGATAAAATCGGCGTGGAACTGGCCGGCGCCCTCAAGAACGTCATCGCCATTGCGGCCGGAGTCTGCGACGGGCTGGGCTACGGGCTCAACACCCGAGCTGCCCTCATTACTCGAGGGCTTGCGGAGATCACCCGCCTCGGTGTGCGCTTGGGCGCTCATCCCTTAACCTTTGCCGGTCTTTCGGGTATCGGGGATCTCCTTCTGACCTGCACCGGGGACTTGAGCCGAAATCGGACCGTGGGCTATCGATTGGGTCGAGGGGAATCCTTAGAAAATATTTTGGCGGAGATGCACATGGTGGCGGAAGGGGTCCGCACCTGCACCTCGGTCCATCAGCTGGCTCGGAAAATAGGGGTGGAGATGCCCATCTGCGAGCAGATGTATAAGATCCTCCAGGAAAGGAAGGATCCGCGTCAGGCCGTCTGGGATCTCATGGAACGGGACCTGAAATCCGAATTGGAATTTTCCCTGGACTGACCCCCTCTTCACGAGGGGCGCGAGGAGTACGAGGTTCCATGAGCCGCAAAGAGCTTGAGGAAATGACCGCGCGGGTGCGCGAAAAAAAATCGGCCTACGAACGATACAATTTCGAGAGGCTTCAGGAAGAGGCCTTCGCCACTTTCTTCGATTTGGCCCAAGAATACACAAGCTTGGAAAATCTTTATCTCATTTGCGTCACGGTGCCGAAGGAGTTTTTCAATTTGGAAAGCCGCCTCTATGTGATCCATCACAAGACCGGGCGGCTGGAGAAGGTATGCACCAGCGAAGAAGGTTTGGTCACCGAAGGGCAAAGGCCGGATCTTGCTGGCCCCTCCCTTTCCGACAAAATCACGGAAACCGATCAGTCTTATCTTCTGCCCATCCGCGGCAACATGGCCCTGGTCCAATGGCTGCCTTTTGCCGGAGGCCAAGGGATCTTGGGACTCTTCGAAATCTACCCCAAAGACCGCGTAAACGATAAAGGGCTCTTCTTCCTTGAAAAATTCAGCAATCGAATCGGATATAATCTGCACCAAAAATTGCTGCTTCAGCAAAACATTCAGCACATCAAATTCATCAACCAGTTGGTCGCGGATATTGAACATAATGTCATTTCGCCGAATCTTTATTACAAATTGTTTATTTTGAAGCTGAAAAAGTCCATAGAAAACTACAGAGAGATGCAGGAAAAGCTCAAAGATATCATTATGTTTACTCAAACCGAGGACAGTACTCTGTGCCGAGAACTGTGCGAACTATATCACCTCCTGTCTACGGGCAATGACGAGCTTGAAGAAGAATACAAGGCTTTAAAAAAACATTACGAACACACCAGTTTGTTTCTGGAAACCCTTTTGCGGCGGGATCACTTTGAGAAGGGCACCTACGTTTTGCGGCGCCAGCCGTGCAACTTTCGGACGGAGATCATAGAGCCGCTTTTGGAGCGGTATAGGCCCTTCTTCGCCAAGGCCGGCATCATGGTCGACAACAAACTGGAGGACATCCCCGACGAAGAGGTGACGCTTTTTGTGGACAAGGGCTTGATTTCCCAAGTCTTTGATAACCTCTTTTCCAACGCCGTCAAATACGCCCGGGAAGTGGAGGACGCGCGGGGCCAAAAGATCAAAATGGTTTCGTACCACCGAAAAATTCTGAAGAACCATTTCGGGGAAGGAATCCACGGCGTTCAGTTCGGGATTTTTACGACGGGCCAACCGCTTTCTGTCGAGGAAGCGAAGAAACTTTTCGACGAAGGTTTTCGCGCCTCCAACGTGGGTCGCGAAAAAGGAACCGGGCACGGCTTGCACTTTGTAAAAAACGTTGTGGAAATCCACGGCGGGGAAGTGGGCTGCGAGCCGAAAAAATATGGAAACACGATCTATTTCATCCTGCCCCTCAAGGAATCTCCGGACGTTTCGTCTCAGGAAGCCGGCTAAGATACGATCTGCTGCAGCTTTGTGTCGATATAAGAGGCGATCATGGCTTCGTACTCTTTGCCGATGTACTGACGGAACCGAAACAGGTCCTGCTTGACCATGTTCCAATAAGCAATCAAAGCTTCAGGGTCCGTGATCGCATAGACTTTTTCAGACACTCTGGTGAGGAATTCATCTCGAAGGCGGCTTCGGTGGTGGTCCAACATCTCTTGAATCAAGAAGTGATCCTCTTCCGAGAGAGCCGCTTTGTGAAGGAATCGGCTCAGCCGTGAGCGGAATTCATCCAGGTCGCCGAAAGAACCGAGTTGCGCCAACTCGTTTTGAATGTGAAGCAGCACAGATCGGCTGATCTCATCCATGCGCTTGTGGTAGGTACTTTTGATGGCCTCCATTTGTTCGGGGGTCGTGAAAGGAAAGCTCTGCATCTTTTTGATCTGTTCTCTGTAAAGGTGGCGCAGTTCCTCGTGGGTGTCCGCCTCCGAAATGGCGCGCATGAGAACCTCTATTTGAAGGCTGCCCCGGAGGCTCAAACGGACGCCGGGGCCGAACGGGCTGGTTTCGATCAAAAGAAGCGCGTCTAAACCCTCCAAAGACTTTGTCCCCAACGACCAATCGGAGAGACTTTCCAAGCACAGCGCATCCAAATGCTGATGGAGCAATTCATGGCGGTGCCGCACGATCCGGCTGAGCGGGCGAAAACTCACAAGGCCTCCTGAGGCGTTCACAGGGATATGCCGGTGATAGGCCATCAGACCGATGAGCAACATTTTCAGAGAGGCTTCCACCGAGAGGAATGGGGGAAGATTCTGGAAGTCGTAGATGCGAAAACCGCCTCCATAGGGATCGAGGCTGTAAAGGAGATAGGTTCTGAAGGAAGGCGCCAGTTTTTGCAGCGCTTCAAAGATTTCCAGAGATTCGTCAAAAGATTTTTTGAAATGTTCCAGTCCGAGGCTCCGGAGTTGTTTTTGGTGGTGGATGAAGGCCACCGGCACGTTCATGAAGTGCATCTGGAGATCATGAAAGTCCACCCAGGGAACGCCCATGAGGCGCAGCAGCCTTTCGAAAGCCTCGATCTGGCGGCCGCACCACAAAAGCTCGTCTCCGTCCGGTTCCCTCTCATAAACGTTTGGGATATGTTCCCACGCGGCCTGAAAGGACAGGAATTCGGGAAACGGTTTCGATCCGTAAAGAACAGCGCGTCCCTTGTCGCGGAGTTTGTCCTTGTGGTGTTCCTCCCACGAAATGCCGGTTTTGATGACATGAAGAGCCGCGTGGCGATATTCTAAAAAAAGGTCCAGAAGGTCTTCCGTCATGAGACCCTCTTCGACGGATGCCGCAGCGAGAACGGCGTGCAAGACGAAGGCGTCCAAAAGATCCTTGTCGTTGGCCTGGGTCAGCTGAGAGATGGCCGATGAGGGTTCCGAACCTTGGATGACATGGCCGATAAGGCCGTGATGGCGGATGAGTTCGAGGGTGAGGGCCCCGGCTTCTTCCTTCAGCCCATAGTGGTCCAAAATCCCTCGCTGACGCAGAATGTGGACGCTTCGTTCCGCGTGGGTCCAGATGCGTCCGAGGATTTTGTGCTCCTTGGTGTAGGTTTCCAATTTGCCCAGATCCTGGAAAAGCAAAGCCAGGGTCAAGGCTTGGTGCAAAAAGGGGTTTTCCTCTTGGATGCGTTCCAACATGTGTTCCAAAATTTCCAACTGATGGTGTTTGGCGCCGATATCTTCTGCCGCCAAGGGACCGAACTCCTGCTTGGCCATTTGGTAGAAAGTGCTGAGATCTTGGAAGCTTTCCCTGTCTTTGAGGATGAGGGCTTGAAACTTGCCGAGGCACCGCATCACGTAAGCGCCGACGGATTGCCGCTTCCGCGTCGGGCGGTTTTCCATCAATTGCCCTAGACGATGGAGATCGGGCATGACGAAACTCAGGAGGTTCGGGCAGTGTGCGACCAGAAGGCTGACCGTATCGTAAATTTCTTCCGGGACGAGGATCTGGGACAGAAACACCTTGCGGATTCTGTCTTCGATCTCATTGAGCCGCAAACCCATGAAAGAAGGGCTTGGAGGCCCCTCCTGATGGATATCGGGCTCACTGTGCCCTTCCTGGAACAAGTACAGCTTGTAACTCGATAGTTCTGAAAAGAGACGCTCCAGGTCGGAGATATCTTTAAGGCTCAAATCATGGAGCTTTAATGTCTCGAATCGCCCCAAAAGCTCGTCGATAAGCTCAAGGTTTTCTTCGACGTCCACAAAGGAGACGTCGATGGCTTTGGTGGTGGGATTGTGGTGGAGCCGAAGACCTGTATTGGAAAGAAAGATCGCGTGCCCTGAGACGACCTTTTTGCGAATGTCTTCCAAATGTTCCTCATTCATCGCTTCTATGGGCAGGCGCCGGAGGGCCTCCTTGATCTTCTCCAATCGAGCCGGTTTTTTCTCCGGCGGGATGGAAGCCAACAGGGGGTTAAAGTTGACGATCCGGTGCGGGCTGATTTGAACTGTCGCCCACAGAAGTTTGAAGCCCAGTTCCGGCCCGAGGGAGGGAAAAAGGTGACCGGTGCCGTGGAATTCCGTTTGCAAGAACTGTCGGAAAAAAAAGGTTTGCCTCGGGATCGATCCATCCGGATTTCGCGACCGAAAACGTTCGACAATGTCGGCAAGCTGAAGGACGTTCTCGATCGCGGCGACCTTTTCAGGGTCATAATCGCAGAGGACTTCTCTTTCGAAAGGACCCTTGCCGAGAAATTCGTGCCAGGTGTTGAGGAAATCGAAGAGATTAAAAAACTTAAGCATTTCTCTTAGGGCTTTGTACTGCACGCCGCCCATTTCGCTGATGCGAAGGTCTTCCAAAGAGTCCCAAGTTAAGTAGGGGTTCGTGGCGACGCGCACGGCGTCGTGATAGATGCGGAAGACTTCCTCGGCTTGGGCCGGGGTCAAGGGATGTCCGAAAGAGGCCGTGATTTCGGCGACGCTCATGAGCCGGCAGATGCGGAGCCGATCTACGACGGCGTGGGCTTCGGCGCCAGAGGTGGTATCGGTGAGGGGCTTGAGGTTTCGGGCGGGCATTTTGCCCAAGACGATCCGGCTCATGGCGCTGTGGCCGGTGACGATGAGCACGAGTTCCCTCAGCTGGGCGGGCGTGAAGCCATGGAGAGAGAGTTTTTCGAGATTTTCCAAAACGGGCGTGGAAGTCCCTTCCAAGTGGTCGGGGTTCAGGGACTCTTCAATGGCCTGCAATTTCTCCACCTGGCGCAGCAACTGCCGGATGGGCAAGAACAGATGGTCGCTGAGTTCTTTGCGGCGGAAGGGATTGATGAGGCGGTCCCGCTCAACCTCGCCGATGTGAACGAAGAAGCCGTCCCGAATTTGTGCCAGGGCGCGAAGCACGTCGCACACATACCGGAAGGAGTTGCGGTACGATGCCGTCAAAGCCGGTTGGCATCCCATCATGCCGCTCTTTTTGGCGGAATCTTCCACATCCTCTCTGGAGACCGGCGCCGAACGCGGGATCCCGGCAAAGACGCCGACATTGCCGGGCCATGGTCGGTCCAGACGCAGGCGCTGTCCCCAACGTTTTGCGTAATCCCATGTGCTCGTAGTGTGCACCATGTGAAGATCGAAATAGGGCGTAAAGGCTTTTTCCCATGGGAGTGGCGCCTCTTTGCGGTATTGAAGCGGCATCGGTCGGTTGAGGTGCGGAAGGCGGTCGATCTGTTCCAAGGTCACATCATGGATGTGAGTCATACCGAAAGTTTCTCGAAGCATATTGTCCGTAACGGGATCGTGCTGTAGATAAAAATGCAGATCCATGGGATGGATAAGGAAAGGAAGGCTTTGGGAACGGTATGGCTTGTGCGTCTTAAAAATGTGGCTGAACAGGAGAAATTTCTTGATCTCCTCCGTGGTGAGAAATTCAATTTCATAGGCCGAAGCCTTTTCCGCACAACCGAGGCAGTCCGCAAGGACGACGACCTTTCCCGTCGATTCCAGGAGGTCATAAATCTTTCCCGCTACATATCCCGCGTATCGCAAAAGACGCCTCTTTCGAGACATGGGCCGCACGGGTTTCGGCAGAGGGTGTGCCAGAACGTAGTCGTAGGGATCCCGGGGAAAGACGGCCACATCGAAAAACGTGCGCCACGCTTTGAGCTTGCGGATGTCGTCGAGAATATGAAGCCGGTGGCTGGACAACCGAGCGGTCAAATCGTGGGCGATGAGATCTTTGGCCGTGGTGAAAAGAATGATGTCCAGGCGTTCCGAGCCCGTCGAACGGGCGTGCTCCATGACGACCTTTTCGATGGCTTCCGCTTTGGCTTTTACGTCCTGGAGGGATTGGGCCACAAGATTGATAGGGATGAGGTAATAAGGTTTTCCCTGGCTCGAGAAGCGCATGAGGAGCCCGAGCTTCTTGTAGATGTCGTTCAGTCGATCGACATGACGAATGATGGCGTGCCGGTCGCTGAGATCGATGCGTTCGAGGAAATCGTAATCGTCCGAGTTCAGCTTGTTTTGTTCCAGCAGGCCGAACCCGTAGGCATTGCCGCCGTACCGACTGAGGAGAAAGGACGGATGATCGTGGGCGGCGAAAGTCCCCATGGGAATGTCTTGAGGGTTGATGCCGAAAGAGGCATACTCTTCCGGCACGATGATCCGGAAAGCGCAATGGGGGTCCAGATCCTCAGGGCGTTTTCTCTCGTTCATAGGAAACCTCGGCCCAAGGGGCCAATGCGGAAACGTCATGGTCTTTGCCGGTTGTTATCCTCACAGGAGCCCCGGGTGTAAACGGCGCCGTTCAAGGAGCCCGAATGACAGTTGATCCCCAGCAACTCCGGGGCTCGGTCGTTGTCGGGATCGCGCGACTGGGCTTTTTCGGCAAGATCCCCATAGCGCCGGGCACGGCGGCCACCGTGGGGGTGGGGGTTCCCCTGGCTTCTGTTCTGTCCCTCTGCCCCTACGGATGGGCCTGCCTGATCCTCGGTGTTCTTTTCCTTGGGGCCTGTTGGGTGTGCGGGGAAGCCGAACGGCGTCTGGGTCGGGACGATCCCCAAGAGGTGGTGATCGACGAACTCGTCGGCTTTTTGTTTACGACCGTCGGCATCGTTGTCACGCCCCTGTCGCTCTTCCTGGCCGTTTTGTATTTTCGGGCCATGGATATTCTCAAACCGTGGCCCGTCTGCGTCATGGACAGGCAACTGAAAGGGGGACTGGGGATTGTGGCCGATGATGTGGCCGCAGGACTTTACGCTCATGGCCTGCTGGCTGTGACTTTGGCCGTGCTGGGTTCCTGAGTGGCCGTTTTCGCCTCGGTGGTTTTCCATTGCGGAGCCCACCGGTGGAGGAAGACGACGCCCCCTGTGCCCAGGCACAACCCTATGAGGTCCAACAAAACATCGGACGCGCTGCGGCACCGCCCGGGAATCCAACTCTGATGCCATTCATCGGTGAAGGCGAAAAGGGCTCCGGGCACCGCGACCCACAGAGCGAAAGGGACGAGTCGCCGTTCCTGCAAAACCGGGAGACGAAACCAGCCCAAAAAGACAGCCAAACAGGCGTAGACCACCGGATGGAACGCATCCCCGGAAACCGGCAGTCGAACGCCGCCGAGCGGCTGATGGGACATGGAGGCGATGAAAAAAGCGTAGCACAAGGCAGGGAGCAGGCGAACCCACGGGGAAGGCAATTTCCCGGTGAAGCGCTTCCGCGCCCAGAGACAGACGGCGAGGCCCGCCACAAGCCCCGAAAGGGCCGCAAGACGTCCGGGATGACGGCTGTTCAAAAATCCTTTGATGAGCAAAGCGCCAACGATGTGTAAGGTGAAGAGCGTCGCCAGATGAGTCCACGGGGGAGCGTGTCGAAGACGGCGGGCGCCGGTGCGGACGAGAGCGCAAAGTTGTGCTGCGAACGAGCCGAGGGATAGACCCTTCGCCGTTTGAGAAGTCGAGGCGGTTTTGGGACTTTGCGTGCGAATTAACGGCATGGAGTGACCTCCAGAAAGTCTGTAAGGTCCGAAGAATAACGTTCTAGGTCCGATGGATCAAAGAGTTTGTGCTTTGCACCGCATCGGGTTTGGGCCATAGTTCTGGATGCGGGAGACAGCAACGTGGCTCTGGGCAACCGATGACTTCGGAGGTGGCGGCGTATGCGAGGAAAAATTCTCTGGGCTTGGATCTTGTGGGTCTTTCTTGCGATGTCGGCGGTTCCCTCAACTGTCTGGAGCCTTACGGACGATGAAAAGAATAACATCGAACTTTACGAGAGGCTGTCTCGCGGTGTGGTGAACATCACGAGCACGGTGCTGGAGCGGGACTTTTTCTTGAACATCGTGCCCCGTCAAGGGGCCGGGTCAGGTTCGGTGATCGACGACCGGGGCTATATCCTGACGAACCATCATGTAATTGAAGACGCTCGGAAACTGGAAGTGACCCTTTTCAGCGGGAAGAAATACCCGGCCAAATTCATCGGCTCCGATCCCAATAGCGACATCGCGGTCCTCAAAATTGACGCCCCCAAGAAAGACTTGACGGTCATCCCCATGGGCAGTTCCAAGGACTTGAAAGTCGGCCAGAAGGTCTTGGCCATCGGAAACCCCTTCGGCCTGGGACAGACCCTGACCACGGGAGTTGTCAGCTCCGTGGGAAGGACCTTGCGGGCTCCGGGAGGCGCTTTGGTGGAAGATGTGATCCAGACGGACGCATCCATCAATCCCGGGAATTCCGGCGGGCCGCTTATCGATTCCTCAGGCTACATGATCGGGGTGAATACCGCCATTTTCAGTCCCACCGGAGCCAGCGTGGGAATCGGGTTCGCCATTCCCATCGATACGGTCAAAGAAGTCGTCAAGGAACTCATCGATAAGGGATCCTACGGCTACCCATGGATCGGGGCGACCCTCATGACCCTTTTCCCCGATTTCGCGGAAGCCCTCCAACTCAAAGTGTCCAAGGGGGCGATGATTGTGGAATTGGTCCCTGGAGGCCCGGCGGACAAGGCAGGGCTGCGAGGCGGCAAGACGCGGGCCCAGGTCGGCAATTACATCATCATCGTGGGCGGAGACATTATTGTGGGAATCGACGGCAAGCCGGTGGAAAGTACGGAAGATTTCATGAGGATTCTTAGACGATACCGGCCCGGGGACAGGGTGACGTTGGACGTGGTGCACTGGGAAGGAAGCCGGGATCGGGTGAGCGTGGTTTTGGGGGAGAGGCCCCAGGGTTACCGCATGCGTTAGCCCGGAGTGCCGCTGGATGGGACCGAGCCGGCCGGCACCCCTGCTTCGGTTAGCAGGGCGGACAATGCCGCCCTCCGATAGCAGCGTGCGGAAGGATAGGCGACGGGCAAGGGAAAGATAAAAACCTCAAGGGAGGAGATCGCCATGTCTTATGAAACGTTGCTTGTGCAGGTCGGTGAAAATTATGTGGCGACGGTAACCCTGAACCGCCCGAACCAGCTCAACACTTTCACGAAGCCCTTGGCGGACGAACTGACCCGGGCTCTCATGTCCTTGGACGCCGACCCGAATGTGCGGGTCATCGTCATCAAGGGGGCCGGAAAGCACTTCTGTGCCGGGATCGATGTGAGCGAAATGAGCGGCAAGACGGCCATGGAACTGCGCGCATGGATCGAGCGCATGGAAACCCCTCTGGTCACCATCGGCGAAATGAAAAAACCGGTGATCGCCCAAGTGCACGGGGTGGCGGCGGCCAACGGGGCGGGACTTGTGGCGGCCTGCGATTTGGCCATTGCGGCGGACACGGCTCGAATCGGCCTGACCGCCATCAATGTGGGGCTCAATTGTGTGGGACCGGTTATTCCTGTTTCCAAGTCGGTGGGCCGAAAAATCGCCCTGGAGATGCTCCTTTACGGGGAGCTGTTGGATGCCAAGGAGGCCCAGGCCAGAGGGCTGGTCAACCGCGTGGTGCCGACGGACGATCTGGAAAAGGCGGCTCAAGACTGGGCGGCCGTGCTGGCTCAGAAAAGCCCCATCGCCGTGCAGATCGCCAAGCGAGGCTTCTACGTGGCGGCGGACATGGAATACCACAAGGCTTTTGCATACATGAACGAAGTGTTTGCGCGGCTGTGCACCACGGAAGACGCCAAGGAAGGCGTGGCGGCGTTCATGGAAAAGCGCAAGCCCGTGTGGAAGGAACGCTGAAATAAGTTGTCGAGCTTTTTCCCGAATCTGAGGATGGAGCCCATGAAGTCGACGCGTCTTTTGCCGAAAGACGGCCCGCGCCCCTTGGTTCTGGTGATCATGGACGGCATCGCCTATTCGACGAGTGCCGTGGGAAACGCCGTGGCCGATGCCTGTACCCCGCATTTGGACTGGCTTTTGGCGCACTGCCCATACACGTTGCTGAAAGCCCACGGGACCGCCGTGGGGCTTCCGACCGATGCCGACATGGGCAACTCCGAGGTGGGCCACAATGCCATGGGAGCCGGCAGGGTCTATGCCCAGGGGGCTCGCTTGGTCAATGAAGCTTTGGCGACGGGGCGGCTTTTCCAAGGCAGAACATGGCGGCGTCTCATCGAATACTGTCGGGAAAACCAGGGGACGCTCCACTTCATGGGGCTCTTTTCCGATGGCAATGTGCACAGTCATCTGGATCATTTGAAAAAGATGTTGGAACATGCCGCTTTGGTGGAAAAAATTCCCCGGTGCCGCATCCACATCCTTTTGGACGGGCGGGATGTGGGAGAGACATCGGCTTTGGACTACGTTATTCCGTTCGAAGAATACCTGGCGGCCTTGAACCGGCAGGCCGGGGTCGATTACCGCATTGCCAGCGGCGGCGGCCGCATGGCCATCACCATGGATCGTTATGAAGCCAACTGGGACATGGTGGCCCTCGGATGGAAAACCCACGTGGCGGGCGAAGGCCGGGCCTTCGCCTCTGCGCGAGAAGCCATTGAAACCTACCGAAAAGAAATTCCCGGCGTGATTGACCAGGACCTGCCGCCCTTTGTCATCGCCGATGCCGAGGGACCCGTAGGCCCCATTCGAGATGGCGACGCCGTGATCTTTTTCAATTTTCGTGGCGACCGGGCCATCGAAATCAGCCGAGCCTTCGAAGAGGAAAATTTTCAGAAATTCGAGCGGAAACCTTATCCTAAGGTGGCCTACGCGGGGATGATGGAATACGACGGCGACTTGCACATCCCGAAGAGCTACCTCGTGGAACCGCCGCACATCGAAAAGACGGTCAGCGAGTTTTTGTGTGCTCAGGGCTTCAGGCAGCTCGCCATCAGTGAGACCCAGAAATTCGGTCACGTCACCTATTTCTGGAACGGGAACCGATCGGGAAAATTTGACGAAACCTTGGAAGAGTATGTGGAAATTCCCTCGGATCGCGTGCCGTTTGAGCAAAGACCGTGGATGAAAGCGGCGGAAATCACCGACCGGGTTCTGGAGGAGATCGCCGGGAAACGATTCGACTTTATCCGTTTGAACTTCGCCAATGGAGATATGGTGGGCCATACAGGGATTTATCAAGCGGCGCACATCGCCGTGGAAACGGTGGACCTGTGCTTGGGGCGAATCATGAAAGCGGTTCGTGAAGCCGGCGGCATCCTCCTTGTGACGGCCGATCACGGCAACGCCGACGAAATGTATGAAATCGACAAGAAAACGGGGCTGGCCAAGCGCCACGCCAACGGCGAACCCAAAGCCAAGACGGCCCACACCCTCAACCCCGTGTGGTTTATTGTCTACAGCACCGTGAAGGGTCTTACGGTTCGACTGGACCCCTCTGTAAAAAGTCCTGGACTCACCCACATCGCCGCCACCCTCATGCAGCTCTTGGGGGTCACCCCCCCGGATTTTTACGACCCGCCGCTTTTGCTGTTCGAGTTCTAGCCAGTGTCGAACCCCGGCGCCCACGAGGGAATTTCGGGCTGGAGCGAAACGAAAAGCATGGAAGCCCTGCGCCATTGGTTGCGACGACACTTGAGCGATCCTCAAATTGTCGTGCTGATTCTCCTGCTCGGTGCGGGCTTCCTTGTGATCACTTTACTTTCCAAAAAGCTCACACCGGTGCTGGTGAGCCTCGTGCTGGCGTATCTTTTGGAAGGGCTCGTGGGGATGCTGCAGAAAATCAAAGTGCCCCGCTTCCTCGCCGTGATTTTGGTTTTCAGTCTGTTTCTGTGCTTGTGCATCGTTCTTTTGGTCTTTCTCGTTCCCTTGATCGTCCGGCAGATTCAACAGCTCTTCACGCAGCTGCCGGTTATTGTCCAGTGGATCCAGAGCCAGCTCATGCGCCTTCCCGAAACCTATCCGGAGTACATCACCGAACAGCAGGTGAGCGAATTGATCAGTTTCATTCGAAGTGAAATCACAGTCTTAGGCCAAAAAGTGTTATCCTATTCCATCGCTTCGGTGATAGGTGTCATTTCCGTTGTGGTCTATCTCTTTTTGGTGCCCCTGATGGTGTTCTTTTTCTTGAAGGACAAGGACCTCTTGCTGCAGTGGTTCACGGGTTTTCTTCCCCGGGAGCGAAGCTTGGCGGTGAAGATTTGGCAGGAAGTGGATCGTCAAATCGGCAACTATATCCGCGGTAAGGTGTGGGAGATCTTTATCTTGTGGTCGGTCACGACGGTGGTTTTCACCTTTTTGGGGCTGGATTATGCTTTGCTATTGGGGCTTTTTACAGGCCTTTCCGTTCTTATCCCTTATATTGGGGCGGGGGCCATGGTTGTTCCAGTGGCCTTGATCGCTTATTTCCAGTGGGGATGGAGTTCCCAGTTCGGATGGGCTGTTGTGGCGTACACCGTCATCCAGATCCTGGACGGGAATGTCCTAGCTCCGTTGTTGTTTTCGGAAGTGGTCAATTTGCACCCCATCGCCATTGTGAGCGCCGTTTTGTTTTTCGGGGGATTGTATGGGTTCTGGGGGGTGTTTTTTGCCATCCCCTTGGCGACCTTGATCCAGTCCATCATCATGGCCTGGCCGAGGAATGAGGTGGAGAGTCATGTCTCGTAGACGTCTTGGAGATGTTCCGGGTCTCCCGACCGGGAGGAGTGCTGTGGGAAAGGCGGTCAGCCGGGAGCGGCTCCTGCTGGAACAAGTGGCGGCCCGGTGCGGTATCGAGGCGCACTACGTGGACATATCGGGCGAGCGGCACGACGTGGACGACACCGTACTGAAGGCGCTGCTGGACGCTTTCGGATTTCCGGTCCGAACCGAAAGCGATCTCGTGGAGGCATGTGCCGTGCTCGATGAACGCCGCCGGCAAACCCTCGTGGACCCCGTCCAGGTGGTCCCCGTGGGAACGGTTCCCGTTGCGGTGGTCATCACCCACGACGAATCTTGTAGTTCCTCTCGATATCGTTGGTCTCTGCGCCGTGAGGACGGCGCGGAGGCGCAAGGGGAAGGTTTTCTGAACGACCTGCAATGGCTCGAAGAGATCCAAACCGTCGAGGGACGGTCGTTTCGTAAGGTCTTTTTCCTGCACGAACCTTTAGGGGCGGGCTATCACCGCCTGAGCGTCCGCGTGGATGACAAAAAGGGTGAAAGAACGGCAAGCCAGGCCGTGATCGTTGTTCCTCGTCAAGCCTATGTGCCCGAAGCGCTGCAGGGCGATGCGAAACTGTGGGGTTTCACGGCGCAGCTCTACGGCATCCGTTCCGGGAATAATTGGGGCGTCGGATCCTTTTCCGATCTCAAGGCTCTTGTGGATTGGGCCGCCGAAACAGGTGCGGCTTTTGTGGGAATCAACCCCGTTCATTTGCTGTTTCCGGAGGATCCAAGCAAAATCAGTCCTTACGGTCCCTCGAGCCGCCGCTTTCTCCAGCCCTGGTATGTGGATGTGGAGGCCGTTCCCGAATTCGGGGAATCGGAGGAGGTGCGCCGATGGTTCGGCCAAGACCGGATTCGCGAAGCGTGCGAATCCGCTCGACGGGCCCCTCTGGTGGATTACGAAAGGGTCTGGCGAATTCAAAAGCAAGCCTTGGAGAAACTTTACGGGCATTTTCGCGAGCACCATCTGGATAAAGACTCGGCCCGGGCTCGGAGCTTTCGGCGATTTCTCGAACACAGCGGCAACGACATGGAAAGCTACGGGGTTTTCCATGCCCTGGATGCCTATTTCCGGAGGGAGAATCCCTCGACATGGGGATGGCCGCTATGGCCAAGCCCGTATCACGACCCCCGATCCTCCGCGGTGGCGAAATTTGCGGCGGAACACAGAGAGGCCGTGATGTTCCACCAGTATGTGGCATGGAACGCGTGGGAGCAGCTCGCCGCGTGCGGGCGTCGTTCGTGGGAGCGGGGTTTGGCCGTGGGGCTTTATGGGGACCTTCCCGTGGGGGTGGACCCTGCCGGCCTGGACACGTGGTTGGACCCCTCGATTTTCGCTCTTGAGGTCCGCATCGGCGCCCCGCCGGACGATTTCAACCCGAAGGGACAGGAATGGGGCGTCTGTCCGTATCTCCCCCAAGCTCTCAAGGAAGCGGCCTATAAACCCTTTATCGCCATGCTTCGCGCCGCAATGAGCGATTTCGGCGCCCTTCGCATCGACCATGTGATGGGGCTCATGCGCCAGTTCTGGATTCCGGCCGGGCTGGATGCGCGGCACGGGGCCTACGTGCGTTATCCTTTCGAGGATCTTCTGGGCATTGTTCTTCTGGAAAGCGAAAGAAACCGTTGTCTTGTGGTGGGTGAGGATTTGGGGACGGTGCCGGATCGCGTGCGCGCCGCCATGGATGAGACGCGCGTTTTCGGCTGCCGGCTGTGTTTTTTCGAGAGAACGGAAGATGGCTCTTTCCCGCCGCCGGACCGTTATCCGCCCTTTACCATGGCTTCCTTCGCGACTCATGATCTTCCCACGGTGGAGGGCTTTTGGGAGGGGGAAGACCTTCAAGTTCGGGACAGGTTGAAGCTTTTCCCGAGCCCGGAAATCCGTGAAAAGATCCTCTTGGGCCGAACCGCCGATCAGGCCTCTTTGCGCGAGCTCCTAAAGTCATGGGGTTTCGTGGAGGAAGATAACGGCCCGTCCCCGCCTGCGGACGAAGAAACCCGGACCCGACGTCGGGCGGCGGCTCTCTACCGTTATCTGGCGGCGAGCGGGTCGAAACTTCTGGCCGTCTCTTTGGAAGACCTGTGCGGTGTCACCGAACAGGTGAACGTGCCGGGAACCGTGACCGAACACCCCAACTGGCGCCGCAAACTGCCCTTCGACCTGCAGACCATGAAGGTCCATCCCAGGGTTCAGGCGATCCTTGCCGCCGTCCAGGAAAAAAGGCCGCGACGGCCGTAGGCGCGTGCAACCCGGCGATCGACGGAAGAGGGGCGACAAAACCCCAAAGGATGTGTCTCTTCCCTTTGGGCCGAAAGGGCGACAAAAGACCTGCCGATCTCTGCACGAAGAACCGACCGGGATGCCGTGACACCTTTCGTGCCGTAAGAGCCTCCCAAGAAGGTTGTCGGCCGCTCAACACGGCCTGTGGCCAGGGTACCGTCCGCTGCATGCCGATCTCCAGAACAGGATTTCTCGGCTCTTTTTTGACTTCTGAAAAATCCATGTCAAAATAAACGAAAAAAGGCGAGAAAATCGGGGTGCATCATGACGGTTCGAGTTCTCGAGGAAAAAGATAAAGAATTGCGAAAAATGCCGGTGCCTCTGGTGGTGGAAATCATTCCGGGGCAGGCGGCCGAAGGGCTCCTGGAGGTCTTTGAGCCGGGAACTTATGAAGGCAGAACGCTTCAGGAACTGGTCGATGCCATTCTTGCGAGACAGGATCTGTCCGTCGAAGAGCGGGAGGTTCTCGACGATATCTTGGCGCAGATGGAACGAGGGGTTCTTTTGTGCGCCGGGCGGCCCATTGACGGGGATCCTTTGGAGAGAGCCCGGGTGGAAGAAACCGATGACGGGGAAAAGTACTACTACGTGGCTGTGAGGGCTCTCAGGCCGCAAGAAGGGGGCTGAATGAGAGTCCCAATGAGCGGGCGATCGGAAAAGAGACGAGAGAAAAACGATTTCGGTCGATTTTTTCTTAGCTTTGGTGGCCGGTGCGCTCTTTTGAAAGACGGGGCCATCTATCTTCCGTGCCTTATGGATCCGCAAATCGCCACGGAGATGAAGAAGGCGGCCGATCCTGAGACCCCATCCCAGATGTCTCGAAGGGACGAACGAGGACCGAGGATCGTCTTTGAACAAGGGATCCCTTATGTGGAGAACATCCCGTGGGAAGGGCTTGTGCGCCATGCTCATATTCTTTTCCCTCGGCTTGCACGGCGCGTCCGGGAAAAGGTCCAGCGAGAGCTTTTCGGCGACAGAAAACCTCTGCCTTCCATGGCAAGCAGGGCTCATCTCGAGACGGCGCTTTTCGAGGTCCTGCCTCGGTTTGTGCGTCTGCCCTCTTGGGTGAAATCGGCAGAGACCAAACCGGCGGCCCTGGCGTTGTGGCTTTCGAAGAAGATCGGCATCCCGGAGCGGTTCGTTCGCTGGGCCGAGGATATCCGGAGGGACGCCAGAGATTCGAAAGGAACCCATGGGGCGGATTCCTTCCTCGCCGGGGTTCCGAACCCTGAGGAAGAATGGATTGTTGGAGCCCGTGCGTTGCAGCAGGCTCTGGAAGATGCCCTGGAGAGGACATACCGGGAATCCATCAGGCGGGAACAAGACAGGCTGCGGGAAGCCCTGCGCCCGTATCGGGACTGGCCTTCAGCCGCGGTGGGTTTCATGCTTTTTGTCTTGAGTCGGGGAGCCCTAGAAGTGGACGGCTATGGTTTTTTGAGAAGGGCTTTTGATGGAGCGGTGGTGATTTACAAACGCAGCGGCCCTTATGCCCTGCGGGATTATTACAACCGGCTTTACCTTTTCCCCGATTGTCGTGTGGCGGTAACCTCGCAGGACCTTTGGCCGGTCGTCATGGACAACTACAAGCATCCTCTTTTGGCTCGCCATCAGCCGTGGCAGAGAATCTGTCTCGGGCGCTCCCCGGCAGGGCGATCCTTTACGGCGGCTCACATCATTCGGTCCCTGGAAGACGGCCTCAACGCCTTATATCACGGGTACGACCCACGAAAGCGAAACGGCTATCATCCGCTGGATCAATTGCCCGGTCTTCAGAGAGACATTCATTTCGAAGACTTAAAGATTCCTTTGGACGACCCGCGCTGTCTTTCCGGGGAAATTCCCATAACCAACGCTTTTTCATGACCGGAGTATCGTGGAGGAACCGGGCGGGGGGAGGCACAATTGCGGCGCGCCACCCAAAAAAGTGTGGATGGCGCTTTCCGGGGTTGAAAAGTGTCGCCGGCGACGACAGCGCGACAATTCGCCTGGCCGCCTTCGGCGGAGGTGGCCCCATGGTTTGAGGGAAAGAAAAACGTGGGCTTAAAGGATTCCATCCAAAAGCGAAGAGAGAGAAGCAAGACGCCGGAGGTTTTTGAACCGGACGCCTTCACCCGTGTGGCGGCGATCCTTGAGGCTTTTGGGCTGAACGGGGAAAGCTTCTTGAGGTTGCTGGACGAGGAGCCGGTATCACGCACGGTGGCTCGGGCCCTTGCCCGGGAAGGTCCCCGCAAAGCCTCGGTGCCGCTCCCCCTTTTTGCCCTGGTCGATCCCTCAGAGTTTGCCCCTTTGGAGACCATCCTCTCCCGCGTTCAATGTCCTTACCTTCCGTGGGCTGCATCCCCGGAAGAAGTGTTGTTGAGCCGTCCCCTTTACGCCCTTGACCCGAGCATTCCTCCGCAACGGCTCAAACGGTACAGCTACGCCTTTCTGTACCGGTATTATGCAGCCAAGAAACGGGCCCCGGAGGCGTCTCATGGCTGAATCCATGGCTCCCGAAAGCCGTTTGAGAATTCGAGAAAAAATGGATGGAGTGCGGGACCGTAAAACCGCGCAGACCGTGGAACACATCACGAGTTTCGACAAGACGCCGTCTCAGCTCAAGGCCGAAATGGATCGCTATGTCATCGGCCAAGAGCGAGGAAAGAAGGTCTTGGCCACGGCCATCGCCTACCATTACCGGCGTTTGGGGGCGGCGTTGCAGGAAGCGGCCGTGACCAGCGGCGGCGATGTGGAAAAGGCTTTGCAAAGGGTCAAGACGCCCAAGGCCAATATCCTCATCGTGGGACCGACGGGCTGCGGAAAAACCTACACGTGCGAGGTGGCCTCTCGGTTGGTGGGAGTGCCTTTCGTGGTGGAAGATCTGACGAAATTCAGCGAAACGGGTTACGTGGGGCAAAGCACGTCGGACATTTTAGTGGACCTTCTGGTTTCAGCCGGCGGGCATACCCTGACGGCTCAAACGGGCATGGTCTACCTCGACGAAATCGACAAGATCGCTTCCGAAAAAACTCTGACGAAAGATGTTTCGGGCAAGGGAGTTCAGAAGGGACTCCTGAAAATGCTGGAGGGGATGGAGAACACCATCGAATTCGGCAAGGATCGCCTCACCCTGTCCACCCGCCATGTGCTGTTTATCGCCGGGGGCGCCTTCGACGGGTTGGAAGAAATTGTCCAGAAACGCATGGAGCGGCACGGCGCCAAGGGGTTTTGGCGTGAGCACCTCCTGCCGGACGACTTGGTCCGCTACGGCATGGAACGCCAGCTTATGGCCCGGCTGCCCGTTCGCGTGGTCTACAATGCGCTCACGACGGCGAACCTACGGGATATCCTCACCAAGAGCGAAGACAGCCCGCTTCAGGCCTTTATCAAGGATTTTGAAGCCTGGGGCATTCGCCTGGTCTTTACGGAAGAGGCTGTTTTGGAGGTGGCGCGGCGTGCGGAGCAGGAGGGGGTGGGCGCCCGGGGGCTGACGAGCATCCTCCATCGCGTGCTTCTGGAACCCATGTTTTCTTTGCCCGGCACCCACACAGGCGAATACGAGGTGAACGCCATGCATGTCAAGGCGGCTTTGGCCTGAAGGAGTTTTTACGGCGATGAGGGTGAAGAGACTGGCCGATTTAAAAAGACCTTCCATGATGGAAATCCCCTTGGGGCGATTTCCGGATCGGGTGGTCATGACGGGGTATGCCCGGAACAAGGCCTTGACGGTGTGCGCCCTGGTGCGGGAACTCTACGGGCAAAGTTGCGAGTGGTACGGCCTCACCTTGGGGGACGAGAGCCGTCCCGAGGTCATTACGGACATCGGGCTGCCGCGAAACGCCGCCAACTTTCAGCAGTACACCAGTCTCGAGAGCGCGGATCTTTTGGCCTTTCAAGAAGAACTTCAACCGGGGCGGGTGGTCAACGGGTGGATCCATTCCCATGGCGATTTGAACTATCATGGTTTTTCTCCGGTCGATGAAGCGAATCACCGCGTGGTGCTCGATTATGTGGCCTCTCGGCTGCGCCGCCCCCTAGTGAAAAAAGAAATCCGGGTCGACGGACTGACGTTGGCCGTAGCCCATGACGGGGATGAAAAGAAACTTACAGAAGGGACGGTAACCATTGTGACCGATGTGCCGGTCAGGTGGGCGAGGATTCTGGAAACGGTTTACGGCGCGTTTTGCTTCGCCGTGCTCATCGGGGATTCGGGATGGATCCTCCAGCTCATTGTCACCAAGACGCGAGGCATCCTCACCGGCACGACGGTCTATGGAACGCTGGAGGCTCCCCTTGTGCTGGAAGAGCCCGAGCGGGCTCTGACGGAGTCGGAAAAGGAAAAGCTGCGCGAGGAGGTCCAGCGGAAGATCCGACCGCCGGGCGCCGATCCTCCGGAACACCTGGAACGGCTCTAACGGCACGGCACCCTGAAGGATCTGAGGCGATCTGAATGCGACATCAGCGGTGGTTTATTTTCGGCGCTTTGGCCTGTGCCTATCTCTTTGTGTATTTCCATCGACTGTCCTTCACGGTGGTGGCGGAAGAACTGTCATCGGCTTTTCGCACGTCGGCCGGTTCTTTGGGCCTCTTGGGCTCCGTCTACTTCTATTGTTACGCTTTCATGCAATTCCCTGCAGGGCTCCTTTCCGATTCCCTCGGGCCCCGAAAGACGGTGGCTTTTTTTACGGTCATTGCGGCGGTTGGCAGTGCGGTCTTCGGTTTGGCGCCGTCTTTTGGGTGGGCTTTTGCGGGTCGGTTTTTGGTGGGGATCGGCGCCGCCATGGTTTTTATCCCCACCATGAAAATTCTCTCCCAGTGGTTTCGCCCCACCGAATTCGCCTCAGTCTCCGGGCTGCTCAATGCCGTCGGAGGGTTGGGCATTCTGGCGGCCACGTGGCTCCTCGCCTACCTTGCCGGTGTTCTGGGCTGGCGGGCCTCTTTTCAAGTGATCGGAGGGCTCACGGCGGCCATCGCCCTTGTGGTGTGGGGTGTGGTTCGGGATCGGCCCGAGCCGGCCGGGGGGCCGTTGGGATCGGCCGAGGTTTCCCGTCCGAACCCTGGCGCTTCGGTCCTTTTCCATGGTCTGGGGAGGGTGATGCGATCCGGCCAGTTTTGGATTTTTGCGCTCTGGTGTTTCGTGAACTACGGGATTTTTTTCGGCTTCGGGGGCCTATGGAGCGGTCCGTATCTCATGCATGTGTACGGCATGAGCCGAGAGAAAGCCGGCGCGGTGCTGAGCCTCATCGCCTGGGGAATGATCCTGGGCGGGCCGCTCATGGGCGTCCTTTCCGACCGAGTGCTCAAAAGCCGAAAGAAGCTCTTGGTGGGGTGCGCGGTGACCATGACCGTAGCATTGGCTTTGCTTTTTATTTTTCCTTGCGGGCTCCCCATGACGGCATTGGCTGTTTTCTTTTTCCTTTTCTCCGTCAGTTCGTCCTCGGTGGTGGTTGTGGCTTTCACGGCGGCCAAAGAGCTTTTTCCGCTGGACATTGCGGGGACGTGCCTCGGCACGCTGAACCTGTTTCCTTTCTTGGGCGGCGCAGCGGCCATGCCCCTATTGGGGCGTTTGCTGGATGCCTATGGAGGCCACCCCGGGCTGGGCTATCCCGTGGAAGCTTACAGGGCCATGCTTCTGGCCTTGCTGGCGGCAGGTCTTGTCACCACGGGCTGTACGTTCTTCATGAAAGAAACCTATCCCCGATAGGCGAGTCACCTTCGGCTTTGTGCTCACACCCGCCGGCCACGGCGCAGCGTCGGGGGCACGGTGTTCTTGGGTCACTCGCCGATGATTTTGATGAGCACGCGTTTACGGCGCCGGCCGTCGAATTCTCCATAAAAGATCTGTTCCCACGGACCCAGGTCCAGCCGGCCTCCGGTGACGGCGACGACGACTTCGCGGCCCATGATCTGGCGTTTGAGGTGAGCGTCGCCGTTGTCTTCGCCCGTGCGGTTGTGCCGATACCGACTCACCGGCTCGTGGGGGGCGAGCTTCTCCAGCCAGTCCTCGTAGTCTTGGTGAAGGCCGGGTTCATCGTCGTTGATGAAAACCGAGGCGGTGATGTGCATGGCATTGACGAGAACCAGGCCTTCCCGCACACCGCTTTCCCGAACGGCAGCCTCCACGTCGGAGGTGATGTTCACAAAACCTCTGCGGGTCGGCAATTCCATCCAAAGCTCTTTCCGATGGCTTTTCATGGTTGACATCTCCTCAAGCAAAGAGACTTCCTTTTGGCATCTGAAGCAGGTATGGGGCCTCAAGCCAATTGCAGGGGTAGCGAGGGCCGCAGGATGATCAGACAGGAAGTGCTATAGCGCCGATGGCAGCTCGGCGCAAGGTCACAGCGATCATTGGGAAGGCGCCGGAGCTGAGCCCCGTAGGTTGGGGTGAGCGGAGCGAACCCCAACACAAAAGGCAGCCCCATTTTGACAACATGAGAGGGCAGGCTGCTGTCGCAAAAGAGGCACGCGCGAACATTCAGATCCGCCTCTACCCAGAGACCGGTGCTGAACTGGCAAACGATGATCGACCGCCTATGGGGTAGGGCGAGGTGAGGCCGTCCAGGGGGCTCATATTGTGCGGGGATCTTATGGAGCTGCCAAGGCGGCGTATCCAATGGAGGCAAGGCCGACTGGCGCAGGAGCGTGAAGACCAGAAATTTTGAAACCGGTTTTTTGCGTTCATAGGGCGAGCTTTTGGAGGCGTGCGGGAGGAGGAAACCCTGAATGTCCGATTGGTGGGTGAATGGCTGTTTGAGGCGCCTTGAAGGGGCAAAAGTACCGGCTTCGGCACCCTCTGGGGGGAAAGGGCGGAATCAGCCGTTCAAGACCCACTGCTTGAACGTTCGGGGATGGAGGTTATGGGGGCTTACGGGCTGGGAAGAGCGCGGGAACTTCCTGTTCGTGGACATCCGCGGTTCTTTGAGCGGCTTTATGATGGTCGATCGTTGCAAGGGGGATCGGATTGTCTTGGCGAGCACGTGCTTCGGGCTAGGCGGGCCCACACGAGCTCACGGGGAAGGCGATGGGGGCATCGTGGGGGAAGGGGCGGCGTGGGCCGAATAATATGGGGATTGCATGAAGAGGTTTTTTGAGGACGGGACGTGTGCTACAGCGGCTAAAGGCTGCTGGACCAAGAACTCGCAGGAAGAATAACCTGGAGGTCGGCGGACTGAGGTGAAAGAGGGGAAAGAACTCACGGCCGAGTCACGGGGAAATGAAGGACCGTGGGGCGGAAGAGAGAGATGTCGCGGTTGTTTTGGGGATGCGCGGCGATGGGTTTTGGGCGGATCAGAGAGCATGTTCCACGTGGAACACCGGGAATGCCCATTCGTTTTGAGAAAGCGTCGGTCCACGTCCTCACAACAACCGTCCCTACGGATCGGACGGTCAAAGTCCTTCGGATTTGAAATGGAACCCGTGACCGATAAGTTACCCACCGGCCCCGGTCGGCATGCTTGCGGCTAGAGCCTGCATGGACATGCGCTCTTTTCCTCTGAGGAACCAATACGGGGCTTCGGGCGGCCGAGGGTGGCCAAAAGGTCCCCTCGCCGGAAACCGAAAAGGTTGCCGGCCCTTCGTTGAAGAGCCGAAAACTTTCATTTATTTTTAAAGCGTTTCGGTTAAACGGGTGATTTGGCCCACGTCCCTTCACTGTCCTACTGTGGCAGGGGCACAAGAAATTTTCGAAACCCAAAGTTGAGGGTCTCGTTCACAAAAAGCTTTTGTCCTCGGCCCAAAGCCTCTGCGACTGACGTGATGGAAGAAATACGGAACTCAAGAGCCACATCGCAAGGCAGAAACGGATCATTCGCCAAGGGCCGTCTTTGAAAGAACCTGCTTCAATCATTAAGAGGCGATCCATGCAGCGCGACACCATTCCCCAAAAAGCGAGGCTCGACCATCAGGTGGCCGTCATTTCCGGCGCGGGCCGAGGGATCGGACGGGCGGCGGCCGAGCGCCTCTGCCGGGCCGGAGCCCGAGTGGTCCTTACCTCTCGAACCCCGTACCAAGTGGAAGAGGCAGCGAAAGCCATCGCCGCCCAGGGTGGCCAAGCGTCTGCCTTCGCGGCCGATGTGTCTCAATGGGCGGATGTGCGCCGTCTGGCCGAGTTCGTTCTTGAAACCCTCGGACCGCCTCGGATTGTCGTCGCTAACGCCGGCGTGATCGAACCCGTCGGGATGAGCTGGACACTGGATCCCCACGCGTGGGCCGACAACGTGGCCGTGAATCTTCTGGGAGCTTTTCACATGGTCCGGGCCTTTCTCCCGGCCATGATGGAAGTGGGCCGCGGGGTCCTCATCTTCACGTCCAGCGGGGCGGCGACCCATCCCGTGGCGGGGTGGAGCGCCTACTGCGCCGCCAAGGCCGGCGTGGACCTTTTCGCCAAGACCCTGGCCGAAGAACTTGAGGCGGCGCAATCAGGAATCCGGGTGCACGTCCTTTATCCCGGGGTGGTGGATACCGCCATGCAACAAAAGATCCGAGAAACGCCCCCGGAGCGCCTCCCACGCGTGGAAGCCTTCCGGGCCTATCATGCCCATGGAGTTCTACGCCCCCCGGAGGAACCGGCGGCGCTCATCTGGTGGCTGGCCACACCCTTCGCCGAGGACTATCACGGCCGGGTGGCCTCTTTGGACGATCCGGCGGTGCGCCGTCGCCTTGCCGCCGACTTGGGGCTGCCCGTGTTCCCTTCGCGAGGGGCGTAAATTCTTTCGGCCGCTTCTGTCCGTCGGCCTCCGCGGCTTCACAAGCCCTTCTTTTCCAGCCACGCAAAGAGGCCGAGGCCTGCGGCGATAAACACAGGAATCACGATCCAGTGCGAGACCCCCAGAACTTGAGGCACGGTGACCTTTCCCAAATTTCCCCAGGTGTAGACGGTTTTTTGAAGAAAGGGATAGGCTTCCGCAAAAAGACCCGCCCCGACGATCATTCCCAGAATGCCCCACAGGGCGTCCCATCGGCCTTCGCCAAGGGCTCCCATGGACGTTCCGGGACAGTAGCCCAAAAGCCCCCAACCCAGGCCAAAAACAAGGCCACCGAGGATCACCGGACCCAAAATCGCGGGCTTGATGGAGAGTTTGGCCATGCCCAGATCATGAAGAACATACACTCCCACCATGCCCACCATGACGCTGGAGAGCATAAATTTGACGATGGTCATATCCCGAAGCCGCAAGGCGCCCAGCTGCTTGTCGTAGCGAAGCACCCGGCCCTTTTGGAGGAAAAAGCCGAAAAGGAACCCCGTGACCAATCCATAGATGAGCATGTTCATTTGTTCCCTCCCGAATAGATCCAGCGAGCCGAAAGGATGCCGCCGAGGAAAAAGCACACCAGCGCGATGAACCCACTGACCGCCAGTTGAAGCGATCCGCTCAACCCGTGGCCGCTGGGGCAGCCGTCGGCGAGCCGAGCCCCGAACATGGCGACGACCCCTCCCCCAAAGGCGATGACGGCCCTCTTGCCCGTGCTCCGGGGGCCGAACCGCTCGGCCCACATGTCCGGCACGCCCTGCAGCTTGAAAGATCTCGACGTGAGGGCAGAAACGAGGGCGCCGAAGAAAATGCCGACGACGAACATCCATTGCCAATCGATGCGGGGAGCGATTTTGGCGAAATACTCGAGACGCGCCACGTGGTCCGGCCCCAACAGTCTTTCGATCATGCCGGCGGTACGCACAAAAGATGTGGATGCCCCGAAATAGTGTCCTGAGAGCCAGACCGACAAAACTCCCACAAGGCCGCTCAGGGCCCCGGCGACGTAAGGACTCCACCCATCATCTTTGTCTCTCATGAGCCTCCTCCTTCTTAGCGTCTCTTCCCGTTGCGCACTTGGAGAACCTTCAAAAAACATCGTCTTCCATGTCCTTGGCTGGATCTTCGGGAGCGTCCCGAACGCGCATGCGGACTCACTGTGTGGCCAAAGGCGGATAGCCTCTATACATCGGCGCCATGGGGATGCGGTTGGCGAGGCTAAGGCCATCGAGATGAAAAGAGGAAAACAGGGTGGGATAGCGATCCATCGGCTCATGCCTCCTTTCTTTGTCGTGGGATCGAGTTGTCGGGTGTGTTCTGGCCTCCTCTGACGTGCCCCGACGCCCATGGTAAAGCGGTGACCGCTGCGGGCCGGTCCGGCTCAGTGTGCCTTTTTGCCAAATAGACTAACAATGATCCTGGTCGCATGCCACCGGGAAAGCCGCCGGGGCCACGCGCCCATATGAAGAGGCTCGAAGGCTTGACAAGGAATCGGGCCCTTGACTATAAGCAACAATTCGCTTCCAGAGCGAAGAGGTGACGTGTGCCCGAAGAGGGAAGACGCGGGAGAGGACGTCTCCCGCGTGGTCAACTTTGCCATGAAAGGGGCAGGAAGAACTTATGAAACGCACATTCCAACCGCACAACTTGAGAAGAAAACGCACGCATGGGTTTTTAGTCCGCATGGCCACAAAGTCGGGTCGCGCCGTGATCAACCGCAGGCGGGCCAAGGGTCGAAAGCGCCTTTCCGTGTGAATTCTAAGGGACCCAGGGCGGTCGAGCCGGCAAGACGCTTCGGCCCGCGATCTTTTCGACCTGAGGAGCGGCTGAAAAAACGCTCGGAATACCTGCGGGTGAAAAAGGAGGGCCGACGTCTTTTCTGCGGCGCCTTCATCGTGAATTGGGTCTCCAACGGCCTTTCCCACCATCGTCTCGGCCTGGTGGTGGAAAAGCGGTTTTGGAAGGCCGCCCAAAGGAACCGCATCAAAAGGCGCCTCCGCGAATGGTTTCGGCTCCATAAACACGCACTCTCCTTGCCGGGCCTGGACATCGTGGTCGTTGCCCGGCCCGGCGCGGAAAATTTTTCCACACCGCACCTGGCCGACCTTTTCCGCGAATGCTTGAGGAAAGGCGGTTTGCGAATGGCATGATGAAACGGCTGCTTCTTTATGCGGTGAAATTTTACCAAGTCTGTCTTTCTCCCCTTCTTGGAGCCCACTGTCGATTCTATCCGTCCTGTTCCGCCTATACCTATGAAGCCATCGAAAGGCACGGCGCACTGGTCGGGGTGCTCCTCGGGGCTCGGAGGCTTCTCCGGTGCCATCCTTTTCACCCCGGCGGGTTTGATCCCGTGCCGGAAAAAATCTTGAAGTCAATGGAGTGATCTTCATGGAAAAACGAGCCTTGTTGGCGTTTGCTTTATCTTTGGCCGTCTTGTTCCTCTGGGAGATTTTTCTCTCGCCCGACGCTTCTCGGAAAGGCAAGCAAGCTTCCGCGCCCCAAACAGCGACGCAGGCCCAGCCTGAAAGCCCTGCGGCGCCGACGGCTTCCTTTTCCAAGTCGGAGTCCCAGCCGTCAGTGGATTTAAAAAGCGTCCCTGAGCAGCATGCGCACCCGATTCCGGCCGCGGCCAAGACATGGGTCGTGGACACGCCGCTTTACACGGCAAAGATTTCTTCCGCAGGCGGGCGGATCGAGAGTTTTACGCTGAAAAAACACCGGCAGACAGTGGATCCCGCATCGCCCCTCATGGACCTCATTCCTTCAAAAGGCACCGGGTATTTCCCTCTAGCGGTGGACCTGCTCCAGCACAGGGACTGGCCTTTGGCCACCATGCCTTACAACGGTGAGGCGCCGACGGAGATCCGCCTTGCGCCGGGGGACGGGGAAAAGACCTTGGCCCTCTCGGCGGAAGTTCCCGGGGCCGTCCGCGTGCGAAAGACCTTGCGATTTTCTCCGGAAACCTACGCTGTGGGGGTGGAAATCGCCGTGGAAAATCTTTCCGAGGCTCCCCTGACCGACCAGCTGGGCATCAGTTCCTACGCCATGCCCTTTGATGGGGTGGAGTCTTCCTACAATATGTCTCACGTGACCGTATTTAAAAACGGCTCCTTGGAAAAGTTCGAACAAAAGGCCCTGAAGAAGGAAACGCCGATTCTGAAACCGCCCATGCATTGGATCGGGTTTGAAAACAACTATTTCATCCAAGCCATGCTGCCGGGAGTCCAAGAGCGCTTCCAGGTGGCCCCTCGGCTGCTCGACCCCGATTCCGGGCTGCTGCAACTTGTCTATTTGACGGATCCTTTCACGGTGGCCCCGGGCGCCGCTATGACGGTTTCCAACACTTATTATTGGGGGCCGAAGGAACTGGAAGCGCTCAAACGGGCCGACGCCCGCCTGGAACGCGCTTTGGACTTCGGCTGGTTCAGCTTCCTGGCCAAACCCTTGTTGATTTTTCTGCGATGGCTCTATAATTATGCGCACAACTACGGCGTGGCCATCATCGTCCTGACGGTGCTCATCAAGATCCTCTTCTGGCCTTTGACGCACAAGAGCTATAAGTCCATGCAGGTCATGAAAAAGATTCAGCCCAAGATGGCCCAGATCCGGGAAAAGTACAAAGACGACCGGGAAAAGCTCAATCAGGAACTCATGATGCTCTACCGCACCTATAAGGTGAACCCCTTGGGAGGGTGCCTGCCCATGGTGTTGCAGATTCCAGTGTTCTTTGCGCTCTACCGCATGCTTTACGGGGCCATCGAGCTGCGTCACCAGCCGTTCTGGCTATGGATCAACGATCTCACCGCGCCCGATCGTTTGTTTATCGGTTTCGACGTGCCCTATCTGGGAGGCATCCCCGTCCTCACCCTACTCATGGGGGCGAGCATGTTCGTTCAGCAAAAAATGACCCCGTCGGCGGGAGATCCCCGGCAGGAAAAGATGATGCTCATGATGCCCGTCATCTTCACCGTATTCTTTGTCAACTTTCCGTCGGGTCTCGTGCTATATTGGTTTGTGAACAATGTCTTGTCCATCGTGCAGCAGTACTGGATCAACCGTTACGCTTAACCAGGCGCCTCTCCGCTTCAGATTGGCGATCGCGCGTGCGCTTCGGACGACGAACGGAGGAGAGTATGCCAACGCAGGAATTTGAAGGGAAAACCCTCGACGACGCCATCCGATCGGCCTGCGAGGCGTTCCAGCTGCCTCAGGAAAAGTTGGACATTGAAATCCTGTCCAAAGGCTCTTCAGGCATTTTCGGCATTGTCGGGGCCCGCAAGGCGCGCATTCGCGCCACCCCCAAGGAAACGCCTCTCGGCAAGGCATGTGAACGGGCCAAGGAAGTGCTCACGGAGATTCTCAAATATGTGGACGTGCCCACGGTCGTGGAAAGCGAGGTGCGGGAAGAAAGCGTCTATTTGAACATCGTGAGCAACGGGTCCGGACTGCTCATCGGCAAGCGGGGCAAGACCTTGAACGCCTTGCAATACCTGGTGAGCAAGATTGTCAGCCGAGAGGTCGGCGACACCGTGCCCGTCATCGTGGATACGGAGAATTACCGCTCCAAACGGGAAAGCAACCTCACGGAAATGGCTCTGCAGCTCGGTGAGCGCGTGAAAAAGTCTCGACGTCCGGTGACGACAGGCCCCATGAACGCCCAGGACCGCCGTATCATCCACATGGCCCTGAAGGAAGACCAGGGCGTGCGCACCAAGAGCAAAGGCGAAGGCAACCTGCGCCGGGTGGTCATTTATCCGGCCAAGAAGACGAAAAACATTCCAGACTCCATGACCGAAGCGAAATCCAACGCACAGTGAGCGGAGGCTGCATCCGCGCACGATGGACATTGCCTGCCGATCCGAGACAATCTGCGCCATCGCGACTCCCATCGGCATCGGGGGCATCGGGATCATCAAAATCAGTGGCCCCGATGCCCTCACCATCCTCAAAGAAATCTTCACACCGTCCTCATCGTCCTCCTTCCCTCCCCCGTCCCACAAACTGACTTACGGATGGATCGTCGACCCGGCCTCGGAAACGCCGGTCGATGAGGTTTTGGCGAGTTACATGGCCGGGCCCCGGTCCTATACGGGCGAAGACGTGGTGGAAATCAACTGCCACAGCGGATACGCCGTGCTCAATCGCATCCTCACGCTGGTTTTGGCCCGAGGGGCTCGCCTGGCGCGGCCGGGTGAGTTTACCCTGCGTGCCTTTCTCAACGGTCGGCTGGATCTTTCTCAGGCGGAAGCCGTCGTTGATGTGATCCATGCCCGGTCGGAGAAGGCTCTGGAAGCGGCCGGACGCCAGCTGCGAAAAGGTTTGGGCGAAGCGGTGTCCCGATGGAGGGAGGATCTTCTGGATATGGAGGCGCGTCTGGAAGCGCTTATGGATTTTCCAGACGAAATGGATAGTGAGGCAGAGCCCTCCGAGCTCGAAGAGTTGGCCTCCCGCCTAGAGGGGTGCGTCCTTCCCGGGGTCCGGACGATTGTGGACCATTACGACGAAGCTCGTGTGCTTCGCGAAGGCGTCTCCATGGTTCTAGTGGGAAAACCCAATGTGGGCAAATCATCCCTTTTGAACGCCCTGGTGGGTCAGGACCGCGCCATTGTCACCCCCATTGCCGGAACGACGCGCGATGTCATCGAAGACGGCTTTCTCGTGGGAGGCCTATGGGTGCGCGTGTTGGATACGGCGGGCATCCGCGAAAAGCCCGATGTCATCGAATCGTTGGGGATCGAACGGACCTTGCGTTCGGTGGACGAAGCCGACCTTATCCTGTGGATCGTGGACCAAAGCTGGCCCTTGGATGGGGATGACGATCGGATCGAGGAAAAAACCCGGGCGAAGCGCCGAATCGTGGTGTTGAACAAAAGCGATTGCCCTGCGGTGACGACCCCGCAAGCTCTTTCGGCCCGTTATGCCCTGTCCGACCCGGTGATCCCTTTGTGCGCTCACGATCCGCGGGATATCCAACGTCTCAAGGCTTTTCTGGAAGAGGCCGTTCTTCGGGAGATGATCCTCGGGGCCGAATCGACCTTTGCGGTGAATGTGCGGCAAAAAGAGTGTCTCGAGCGGGCGGCCGAAGCCCTCAGAGCGGCCGTGGACGTGGCGCGGACTCAGGGCCTTCCCGAACTGATTTCCGAAGAAATCCGCATAGCCCGATTGGCCATGGAGGAAGTCCTCGGGGTGCACGTGGACGACGCGGTGTTGGAGCGGATTTTTTCCCGTTTTTGTATCGGCAAATGACGGGCGGGAGCTTTTTGGGGTTTTCTTCGTGAACGAAACCGAATGCCGGGAAAAACTCCAGGATTTGTGTGCCGAATGCGGGATTCCCCTAAGCCGCGACCAAGCGGTGTTGTGCTGTCGGCATTTGGATCTGGTCTCACTGTGGAATCGGCGCGTGAACCTCACACGGGTCACCGGCTTCGAGGCCCTGGTGAAGCACGTGGTGGACAGCGTCCTTCCGGCTCGATGGCTGCCCGAAGCAGGCCTGGCTTTGGATGTGGGCAGCGGCGCGGGTTTTCCCGGCCTTCCTCTGGGCGTCGTCCGTCCCGGCCTTCGGTTTTTTTTGCTGGATTCCGATCGAAAAAAGGCCAGTTTCCTGAAAGTGGCCGTAACGGATCTCGGTTTGAAAAACGTCACGGTGATTCTCGGCCGACTTGAAGACGTCCCATGGGTTTCACCGCCCGGGTTGCCCAAGGTGTCCCCCCAAGAAGCGGAGATGAAGGGGGGCTTCGACGTGATTACTGTCCGCGCGGTAAAAATCCATGCAGGGATGCTCCAAAAGATGGGCGCGCTCCTTGCGCCGCGCGGTGTCATCGCCTATTGGGCGGGGCCGTCGTCGTCGCAGGCTCTTGTTCCGGCACGCATCGTTCTCGAAGGCGCAACGGTTGTGGAGCGACTGGAGGACGAGGCCTATGAATTGCCGTGCAGGGGAGGCCGCCGGCGCCTTATCCGCTGGGTGCGCCGGGACTCATGAGCGGATTTCCTGACCTACCCGAGCCTGACGGACTCGCTCCTGCAAGGCGAGAAGGGGACCGCTGGGACGGACCGGATAGATCTTATCCGGCCGTAAAGCTTTGTAGGCCTCGGGCAACCGGTCCCAGTCAGCCTGAAAGCGGGCTCGGATGTCGGCGAGAGATTCTTCGGGGGCGGTTCGCCGCCCCTGCACCACCACGGGCACCAAGAGGGGTTCCGCGCCGGGGTGGTTTTCTTGTTTCAGTCCCAGGGTGTCGTGTTCCATGAGGCCCGACGGGTCATAGGAACGGAAGACCTGTTTTTCCCCCACCCACGTGATCTTGCCGGGGCTCAACTTGAGGACGGGCCGCCCGTCGTATTCCACCAACTTGTAGGCCATGTCCAGATATGGGGCGTCGGCGGAAACCCCAAGCCGTGTGCCGATGCCGAAGAGATTGATATGCGCCCCCGAGCGCAAGAGGTCCTCGACGCGGTACTCGTCCAGATTGCCGCTGGCCATGATCGCCACGTCCGGGAATCCATGCCGGCAAAAAAGCTCGTGGACTTGGCGGCTCAAAGCTTTAAGGTCCCCGCTGTCGAGCCTTACGCCGCGCAGCTTCTTTCCTTGGGCCTGGAGTTCCCGGGCGATGACGACGGCTTTTTCGGCGGCTTTCAGGGTGTCGTAAGTGTCCAGGAGCAACACGGTATTGTCCGGAAAGGCCGCGGCGTAGGCTCGGAACGCGTCCATTTCATGGAGAAAACTCGTGATATAGGAATGGGCCATGGTGCCGAAAACGGGGATGCCGTAAATTCGGCCGGCAAGGACGTTGCTCGTGCCGAGAAAACCGGTGATGTAGCTGCATCGGGCCGTTTTCAACGCGGCGTCGGCGCCGTGGGTGCGCCGAGGCGAAAAGTCGATCAGAGGCCGCCCGCAGGCGGCGGCAAAACAGCGGGCGGCCTTTGAAGCCACCAAGGTTTCCAGATGAAGGGTGTTGAGAATGACCGTTTCCAAAAGTTGGGCTTCTAGAATCGGTGCGGTCACTTCGATGAGCGGCTCGTTGGGGAAGAAGATTCGTCCTTCGGGGATGGCCCGCACCGTGCCCGTGAAGCGCATCGCCTTGAGAGAGTCGAGGAAGCCTTCGGGAAAGCGCCCGAGGGAGCGAAGATAATCGATGGAATCGGGGTCGAAGTGGAAGTCGTCGAGGATGGCGAGAACGTCCTGGAGGCCCGCCGAAACGAAGTAGGCGCGGTTAGGAGGCAAGTCGCGGATAAACAGACTGAAAGCGGCCCGGCCGTGCATGCCTTCCTTCCAGTAACTTGCCGTCATGGTGAACTGGTAGAGATCGGTGAGCAGTTCCGGTCGATAGCCGTGCCACAACGCCATAATGGGGGCCTCCTTTGCGCGGTTTCCTCAGGCATTCACCGAACGGCGGCTCCGTAAACGCGTTCCATGCGCTTGAGGGCGAAAGCGTGAAACTCAGGGTCGAAATCGGCGACAGCCTCCGACGGGACGATTACGGCATAGTCGCGGTTGCGAAGATCCCCCACCGTGTCCATGACGCAGATGGACGTGCACACGCCCACGACCCATACCTCCTCGGGGGCGTACTTCTTGAGCGTTCCTTCGAGGTCGGTTCCGAAAAAGGCGCTGTAGCGAGTCTTTTCTACGATGAGCGCATCCTGCGGCATGGGAAGCTCCGGAATGACCTCCCCGCCCCAGGTGCCGCGCACGGCGTGCGGCGGGAAGAGCCGAAATTCGGGATCGTCGCTGCGGTGGGCGTCCTTCACGAGGACGATGAGATGACCCTGACGCGTAAAGTCCTCCATGATCCGGCGGACGGCGGGAATGATCGCCCGGGCCGACTCCCCGCAATAGAGGGCGCCGCGGGGATCGACGAAATCGTTGAGCATGTCGATAACCAAAAGCGCCTTGCGTGCCATGAGATGCACCTCCTTGCAGGCTAGGGTTAAAAAAGATTGTATCATAAGGTTTCCCCGGTATATTAGTCATTCTTTCCCAAACGCGGTGAGGGATCAATCAGCGCCATGCGTCTGGAACGCATCACGGTGAAGACCCGGGATCATTACTGCGGGGTTCAGGAACCCGCGGCATTGGAGTGGCGCGGCCGCCGCTATCGGGTTGAGGCGGTGGAAGATCGGTGGTACGAAGGCTTCCTCGCCTCCCATCGCGTGCCCATGCGGTATTATCGCCTGCTTGTGGATACGGGGGAACGATTCTTGGTGCGCTACCATGAACTTTTCGACACCTGGAGCATGGTGGTCCCACGGCGGGAGGAGGTTTCCTCATGACCTCCATCATGGCCATTGCCAACCAAAAAGGCGGTGTGGGCAAGACCACCACGGCCATCAACTTGAGTGCGGCGCTGGCGGCCAAAGGCCAACGCGTCCTTTTGGTGGATTGCGACGCTCAAGGGAATGCCTCCAGCGGGCTCGGTGTGCGGATCACCGGGGCCGACGCCGGCCTCTATGGCTTCTTGCGCCATCCCATGGATCCTCCCCTGCATCGACCCATCCAAAACCTGCCCCTGTGGCTCCTCCCGGCCAATTCCTCCTTGGCCGCGGCTGAATGGGAACTGGCCGCCCAAGGAGGCGGAGAGACGGTCTTGGCCCAAAAAATGGAGCCGCTCGGCCGAGAATTCGATTTCATTCTTTTGGATTGCCCTCCGTCCCTGGGCCTTTTGACCGTGAACAGCTTGTGTGCCGCCCACAGCGTGCTCATCCCGCTCCAGTGCGAATACTTTGCCATGGAGGGGCTGACGCTGCTTTTGGAGACCCTGCGCAAAATCAAAATGCGGTGGAATCCTGAGCTTCGCATTCGAGGCATCGTGCTCACCATGTTTGACCGGCGCAACAACCTGTGCCATCAGGTGGCCGTGGAGGTGCGCAACCACCTAGGAGGTCACGTGCTCAAGACCGTGATTCCGCGCAACGTGCGCCTAAGCGAATGCCCGAGTCACGGGCTGCCCGTGACGCTCTATGATCGCCATTCGGCCGGGGCGAAGGCCTATATGTCGCTGGCCGACGAACTGCTGGAGACAGAAGCTTCCGGTGACTGAAAAGAAAAAGGGACTGGGGCGCGGATTGCAAGACCTTTTGCCTTCCACCGATTGGCTGAAGAGCGAGGAGGTGCAGGTCTTTTACTGTCCTGTGGACCGACTGGTGCCCAATCCGTTCCAGCCCCGCCAAAAGGTGGAAGACGAAAGTTTTCAGGATCTGGTCCAATCGGTGCGGGAAAACGGCATCCTGCAGCCGATCCTGGTGACCCGCGCCGCCGAACAAGGAAAATACCAGATCCTTGCGGGGGAAAGGCGCTGGCAAGCGGCCAAGGCGGCCGGGCTTGGGGAAGTGCCCGTGGTGGTTCGGGAGGCGACGCCGCGCCAGGCTCTGGAACTGGCCTTGGTGGAGAACTTGCAGCGCCAGGATTTGAATTGCATTGAACAGGCGGCGGCCTACCGAAGACTCCACGACGAATTCGGACTGAGCCAGGCGGAAATCGCCCAACGCGTGGGCAAGAACCGGTCCACCGTGGCAAACATCATGCGGCTGGTCCAGCTGCCGCTCACCATCCAACAGGACATTCTGGACGGGCGGCTTTCCATGGGACACGCCCGGGCGTTGCTGGCCTTGCCCGATGAGGCGTCCCGAATTGCCATGCGTGACGCCATCCTGCGCGGGGACTTGTCCGTACGCCAGACGGAACGGCGCATCAACGCCGCGCTTGAGGCCCGGAACCGACCGGAGCCGGCTCCCGTGCGGTCCCGTTGGCCGGAGTTGGAAAAGAGGCTGTGCCGACGGCTGGATCTTCCCGTCACCGTAAGAAGACAGGGGAATCGCGGGACGGTGACCATCGCCTTTCGTAATCCTGACCAGCTGGACAAATTGCTCCGCTACCTGGGAGTCGATCCGCAATTGACCGAGGATGATCCCCTCCCATGAACCGACCTCCGACCCCGCATCTGATTTTGGGAGGGGCGCGAAGCGGCAAAAGCACGCATGCCGAAGCGCTCATGAGCGCTTTTTCGCCGCCGTACCGCTATGTGGCGACGGCTGAGGTTTTGGATGAAGAAATGGCCCGGCGTGTGGCCGATCATCAGAGCCGACGCGGCACTTTGTGGCAAACGGTCGAATGCCCTTTGGCCCTTCCGGAAACTCTCGTGCATTTGGCCGCCAATCCGGCTCCCATACTGGTGGACTGCCTGACCTTGTGGTACTCCAACCTGCTGCTCCGTTCGGGCGAACGCGCGGTGAAAACCTCCGTCATGGCTCTCTGTGACGTGCTCTCGACGGTGTCGTCCCCTGTGCTGCTTGTGTCCAACGAAGTCGGCTGCGGCATCGTGCCTGAGAACGCCTTGGCCCGAAGCTATCGTGATGTGGCGGGGTGGGCCAACCAGCAGGTGGCCAAGGCGTGCCGGGCCGTCACCTATGTCGTCGCCGGCATCCCCCTCGCCTTGAAGCCTCGATGAGGGGCCCACGGCGGCCCTTGAAGGATGACGCATCCCCATGTGGAAAGATTTGACCATGGCACTGGGGTTTTTGACGCGATGGCGCCTTCCCGGGCGGGGAACGGGGATCTCCGGGCCTGAGGAGGTGGCGCGTTCCCTTGCCGCCTTTCCACTCGTGGGGCTCATCCTTGGCGGTGTCCAGGCTGCGGCGGGCTGGGGGCTGGCGTGGTCTTTCTCCGACACGTTGAGTGCTTTATGGATCGTGGTTCTCGGCGCGTGGCTCACCCGGGGTCTTCACCTGGATGGGTTGGCGGATGTGGCGGACGGTGTCGGCGGCGCCTATGAGCCGGCGCGGCGACTTGCCATCATGAAAGACAGCCGCGTGGGGACCTTTGGCGTGTTGGCGCTGCTTTTCGGCGTGGGACTCAAAGTGTTTTCCATCTCGGGGCTTCTCGCCGCCCACCGGTGGTCGGCCATCATTCTGGTGCCCGCGCTCAGCCGTTACACCATGGTCCTCTGTACCTGCAAAATCCCTTACGCTCGGGCTGAAGGCGGTTTGGGGAAGGCTTTCTTGGACCACGTGGGGCGTCGTGAAGTCGTGTGGGCCGCGCTCTGGGCGGCGACGGCCGCAGTGGCGCTGGAAAGGCTGTGGGGCGCCGTGCTGCTGGGGATGGCGACCGCGGCGGCCGTGCCTTTTCGAAACACCTCGAAACGGTGGATCGGCGGCATGACGGGGGACATGTTGGGTGCGGTCAACGAGGTGACGGAAATCATCCTCTACCATGCGGCGTTGATGTTGACCGGAAGGGTGGGATGATGAGGCAACGACCGGATACGATGCTCGCCGTGTTGACGGAACTCAAAAAACGTCGAGGGGAAACCGTCTCGGGCGCAGAGCTTGCGAACTCTTTGGGGATATCGCGCACGGCGGTTTGGAAACACATCTGCACGCTTCGCTCCCGAGGCTATCTCATCGAGAGCGTGGCCAAGAAAGGCTATCGGCTGACGGGGCTCAGCCAGTCCTTGAGGCCGGAAGAAGTCATTCCCTTGTTGCGCACCCAAGAGCTGGGACGCTGTTACGACTATCACGAAACGATCGGCTCCACCAACGACCGTGCCATGGATCTGGCCCGAGACGGAGCGCCCCACGGAACGATTGTGGTGACCGAAGAGCAGACGGCGGGACGCGGCAGGCTTCGCCGGCCGTGGCATTCGCCTAAGGGCGTGGGGATTTACGTGTCCATGATTTTTCGGCCCGAGCTCTTGCCCCGCTGTGGACCGGAATTCACGTTGGTGACGGCCTTGGCTTTGGCCCGATCTTTTCGGGAGCAATGGGCCGTGAACGCCCGCATCAAATGGCCCAACGACGTCTTGATCTCGGGAAAAAAGGTTGCGGGTATCTTAACGGAAATGCAGTGCGATCCGGATAGGATCCAGTTTCTTGTGGTGGGCGTGGGCATCAATGTTTTTCATGCAGAGGATGATCTCCCTGCAGAGGTCCTCTATCCGGCCACCTCGCTCGCTTTGGAGTGGAAACAGGTTTCCGAAGGCGCCGAAGAAGCCCTGAGCCTGAGTCGAGCGCGAGTCTTGGCGGCTTTTCTTAACACGATGGAAGAGCTCTACAGCGTATATCTCAACGAAGGGCTGGCATCCCTAGGCGAAGATTTGAAAAACCTTTCGGCCGTTCTCGGAGGGTTCGTGCGCCTCCACGTCGGGGAACGCACGCTCGAAGGCATTGCCCGCGATTTGACGGACCGTGGCGGGTTGGTGCTGGAAACGCCGGACGGGACGTTGGAAACCGTTTGGGTCGGCGACATTCTTCACCTGCGCCCCGCCCCGGTTTGTTCAAGCGTGAATGTCTCGCCAAAAGTTTGACGTTCAGGCTTCCCGGATCTTTTCCAAAGCCTCTTGTCGGCGTTTGCACTCGATGCACAGAGTGGTCACGGGCCGAGCCTTCAAACGCTCGACGCCGATGTCATCCCCGCAGGCCTCACAGATCCCGAAAGAACCGTCCTCGATACGTTGAAGTGCTTCGCGGATCTTCGTGATGAGCTTGCGCTCCCGGTCGCGGATGCGGAGCATGAAATTCCGGTCCGATTCCAACGACGCTCTGTCGGTGGGGTCGGGGAACGTTTCCCCTTCGTCGGTCATGCCCGTGACCGTTTTTTCGGCCTCCTCGATAAGCTCGCGCAGTCGCTGTTCGAGAATTTCCTTGAAATAAGCCAGAGTCTCTTGATCCATGGCGAATCCTCCACGCGCTGTGATGAAGGCAGTTCGCTAGCACAGGGCATGCCGGGTTGTAAAGCCTAAAATGCGGCGAAAATCATGCTCTGCGGCCCTTTGACCCTGAGCCTTGGCCTACGCCTCGGGCGGCGTGCCGGAGAGGACCTCTGGAGGCTCTTGGAGGCGGAAGGTGCCGCTTCGACCGCCGCTTTTGTAGGTCAGTCGGATGTCTTCGAGGATCATGGACCGATCCAGCGCTTTGCACATGTCGTAGATGGTCAAGGCGGCGTGGGTCACGGCCATCAGGGCTTCCATTTCCACGCCGGTCCGATCGCACGTTTTGGTGTGGGCCTCGACCCGCACGCCGGGCAGATGGGGGTCGGGTTCCAAAAAGACATTCACCGCGGTCAGGGGCACCGGGTGGCACAGGGGGATGAGTTCCCACGTTTTTTTGGCTGCCATGATTCCCGCGAGTCGGGCCGTGTCGAAGACGTTGCCTTTGGCGACGGTCCCCTCGAGGATACGCTGCAGGGTTTCCGGGGCCATGCGCACCCGGGCCCGGGCACGAGCTTCCCGCCATGTGGGCGGCTTTTCGCTCACGTCCACCATCGTGACGCGACCTTTGCCATCCAGGTGCGTCCAATCCCGTTTTTCTTCCGCCATGCGGCCTCCCGTCGTCCGTTCCCCGGAAAAGACGAAAGCCCGACCCCCGTGGGTCGGGCGGATTGGATCAGGTGGCGGAGAGAGAGGGATTCGAACCCTCGGTACCCCTTTTCGGAGTACACTCGCTTAGCAGGCGAGCGCCTTCAGCCGACTCGGCCATCTCTCCGAGCGACGAAACGTCGTGGCGGAGGGAGTAGGATTCGAACCCACGGGCCGGCTGCGAACCGACCAACGGTTTTCAAGACCGCCGCCTTAAACCACTCGGCCATCCCTCCACAGGGTGAAGCTGGGTGCCGACTAACTACCATTGGACCCCTTGGCTGTCAAGAGAAGGTCCGGGATCTTCGTCGTCTGTTGACAAGGGGGGAGCTCACTGTTAAGGGGGATGCGGGAGGACAATGCCGCACCATGACCACACCCGCATGGCCTACGGACTTGCCCGTATTGCCCCTTCGCCACACAATGCTCTTCCCCGCCATGATCCTCCCTTTGTTCCTCTCCGATCCCGGCGAAAAGGCCGCTTTGGCCGCCGCGGAAAAATCGGGCCGCTATGTGTTCTTGGCGGCGTGCTGTGCCCAAGACGGGCAGTGCGGCTTCGAAGAGCCTTCCGAACCTGCGTGGGAAGGGGCCTTGGGCTGCGTTGCGCTCATCCTGAAAAACACGGCCATGGAAGACGGGCGCCATAAAATTCTCGTTCAAGGCATCGCGAAAGCCAAGGTGTCTCAAGTCATCGCCCAGGAGCCGGAAATGCGGGTTCGCGTGGAACCTCTCTTGGACAGCGATTCTCCTCTCGGGGAAAGCCTTCTTCCTTTATTGGCGCGGGTGCGCCGCATGGGCTTGAAGCTTTTCACGCTGCGAGGCATGCATCCCGCCGATGCGGAAGCCGTGCTCCAAAGCGCCTCCTCTGCCGGGCGACTCGCCGATCTTTTGGCCTTTAACCTGCGCTTGGACCCCCATGAATGTTGCCGTCTCATGGCCCTCGCCGACCCGGCGCAGCGCTTGGAAAGGGTCGCCGAAGCGTTGGCCGATGAACTCCAGAAAGCCGAAGTCCAACTGGAGATCGAATCCGAAGCCCAAAGCGCCCTACTTCGACGCCAAAGGGAGCGCTACCTCAGAGAGCAGCTCAAGGCCATCCGCCGCCAGCTGGGGGAATGGGATGAGGACAAAGAAGAACACCTTTACAGAGAAAAGATTCAGGCCGCAGGGATGAGTCCCGAAGCTTATCGGGAAGCCATGCGCGAACTCGACCGACTCACCACGATGCAAAGTGACGCTGCGGAAGCTTCCATCGTGCGCACCTATCTGGACTGGCTCATCGAGATGCCGTGGCAGCGCTCGACGGTCGATCGTTTGGATCTTACCGAAGCCGCCCGCGTGTTGGACGCCGATCACCATGACATGGACACGGTCAAAGAGCGCATCCTGGATTTTCTCGGCGTCTGCAGCCTCAAAGGCAGTCTCAAAGGCTCCATCCTCTGCCTCGTGGGGCCGCCCGGCGTCGGCAAAACGTCCCTCGGGCGCTCCATCGCCAAAGCCATGGGCCGTCGTTTTGTGCGCGTGTCCCTTGGGGGCGTGCGGGACGAGGCGGAAATCCGAGGGCACCGTCGCACCTATCTCGGCGCTCTGCCCGGGCGTATTATCCAAGGGCTGCGCAATGCGGGGACCAAGAACCCGGTCTTTATGCTCGATGAAATCGACAAGATCGGGTCGGATGCCCGGGGCGATCCTGCGGCGGCCCTTCTGGAGGTCCTGGATCCGGAGCAAAACCGGGCCTTTTCCGATCACTATCTGAACGTGGCGTTTGATCTTTCTCAGGTGCTGTTCATCGCCACTGCCAACAGCCTGGAAAACGTCCCACCGGCATTGGTGGACCGCATGGAGGTTCTCTATCTTTCCGGCTACACGGATCGGGAAAAGGTGGTCATCGCCAAATCGTACCTGCTTCCTCGCCAGATCCAAGAACATGGACTGCAACCCGGCGAGTTGTCCCTCAGCGATGCGGCCCTCATGGATCTCGTGCACCGCTACACCCGGGAGTCCGGCGTCCGCCAGTTGGAACGGGCCCTCGCCACGCTCTGCCGCAAGGCCGCCCGGAGAAAAGCCGAAGGGAAAGTGTCGCCGTTACGGATCACGAGGAGCAGTCTCGAACGGTATCTGGGGCCTCCTGAACCGGATCTCTTCACCCGCGCGGCGCCGGGCATTCCCGGCGTGGCCTTGGCTCTGGCCTGGACACCCCACGGCGGCGAGGTGCTGCGCATCGAAGCGGCCGTCATGCCGGGCAAAGGTCATGTGGTGCTTACGGGGCACTTGGGAACCGTTATGAAGGAATCGGCTCAAGCGGCCCTGAGCTTCCTTCGCACGCGGGCGGACCGGCTCGGTGTGCCCGTGGATTTCCATGAAAAAGCCGATATCCACATCCATGTGCCAGCCGGTGCCGTGCCCAAGGACGGGCCGTCCGCGGGCATGGCCCTGTGCGCCGCTCTTGTCTCCGCCGTGCTCAAGAAGCCCATTGGGGAAGCCTGCGCCATGACGGGAGAAATTTCTCTTTTAGGGGATGTGCTGCCTGTGGGAGGCTTTCGGGAAAAGGCGCTGGCGGCGGCTCGTTTCGGTGTGGCTACGGTGCTCATTCCTCGGGCCAATGCGGCCGATGTGGAAAAACTTCCCACGTATATCACCCGATCCGTGGCGTTTGTCCCTATGAGCCATATGGATCAGGTCTTGATGCGGCTTTTCGACGTCGAGGGCGAGTGACGGGATGCGGTTGGGTTATGTGGACGCATTTTCGGGGGCCAGCGGGGACATGATCCTCGGCGCCCTCATCGATGCCGGCCTTTCTCCTGAGGCTTTGAAGGAGGCTTTGCAGGGTGTGCCCTTTTCCGGGTGGCGCCTCGAGGTGCGCAAAGAGGCCCGGGGGGCGATCACAGGCACGCGAGTGCTCATCCACGATGACGGCTCGGCGCCTTTACGGCATTTTCGGGACATTCGATCGCTCCTTTCGACCTCCCGACTGCCTGACGGAATCAAAGAAAAATCGCTCCACATTTTGGAACGGTTGGCCAAGGCGGAAGCCAGGGTCCATGGGATGCATGTGGAAGACGTCCATTTTCACGAAATCGGCGCGGTGGATACCCTCATCGATGTGGTTGGGACCGTGATCGGGCTGGAGGCCTTGGGCATTGAAAGCCTCCATGCTTCCCCGCTTCCTTTGGGTCGAGGTCGCGTCTCCTGCGCCCACGGGGTCCTTCCCGTGCCGGCGCCGGCCACCGTGGCCCTTCTGGAAGGGGTCCCCGTGCGTGACGGCGGTGTGGAAAGAGAGCTGGTCACCCCGACCGGCGCCGCCATTTTGAGCACCCTGTGCGCCGAGTTCGGCCCTCTTCCCCCGATGGTTCTCGGGGCGGTAGGATACGGTGTCGGGGCTCATCCGGCGGCGGATCCGCCCAATGTGTTGCGGCTCATGGTGGGCGAATCGAAACCTTTTTTCAAGACCCGGCGGCTGCTCCTCATGGAAACCCAAATTGACGATATGAATCCTGAATTGTACGAACACCTGGTGGAATCGTGTTTTGCCGAAGGGGCTTTGGATGTAGTTCTCGTTCCCGTGCTCATGAAAAAGAACCGGCCCGCCACTTTGGTCCGCGTCCTCTTGGAGCCTTCCCTGAAGGAACGCATTGCCTCGCGCGTCTTTGCCGAAAGCACGACGCTGGGTGTTCGATTTCATGAGGTGGATCGGTTGGAGCTGGAACGTAGGACATGCGAGGTGGCGACGCCGTGGGGGCCCATGCGGGTCAAAGCGGCGACCCTTCCCGACGGCACGGTGCGGTATCATCCCGAATACGAGGCATGTCGAGCCGTCGCCAGGCGCACCGCCACGCCGCTGCCTGTTGTTTATGACGAAGTCCAAAGGATCTGTCGGGAGCAGAGCGCCCCACACACCGGGACGGAGCCTTGATGAATCAACAAAGCCCTCAGGATGTTCGCGGATCGCTGCTCACCATCGGGGACGAAATCCTTCTGGGAGATATCCTCAACACCAACGCTCATCATATTGCCGGTGCGTTGAGGGCTCACGGGTTTCGGCTGGCCAAGGTCGTCGTCGTGGAAGATGCGGAAGAGGCCATCGCCTTTCAGCTGGAACAGCTCACGGCGGAAAGCCGATTCGTCATCGTAACGGGCGGTCTTGGCCCCACGGACGACGATCGGACCAAGTCGGCCGTGGCGCGAGCCTTTTCGGTTCCCATGGCCGTGAACGAAGCCGATCTGAAACATTTGATGGCCCGGGTGGAGGCTCGAGGCGGCACATGGAGCGAGAGCTTGGGTCGTCTTGCCGAGTTGCCGCAAGGGGCGACACGCCTGGCGCCGGGACGGCCGATGGCGGGGTTCCTTTTAGAACATCGAGGGGTTCCTTGCTATTTCCTTCCCGGCGTTCCCCACGAAATGGAAACACTTCTGGCGGAAGTGGTCCTGCCGGATCTCGGGCGACGATTTCCCCACAGACCTGTGTGCCGAAAGCGCATTCTGCGCATCCAGGGTCTGATGGAATCGGAAATCAATGAGCGCCTGAAGGCATTCGATCCTTCAATGCACGGCATCAAGCTGGGGTACCTTCCACAAACCGGGGAGAACTGGGTGACCCTGTTGGCCTCCTCCTGTGACGAACACGAGGCGGACAAGCTCCTGCAAAAGGCGGAGGAAAAGCTCACGGCCCTTTTGGGGGAAGCCCACGTCATCGGCCGGGATGAGGAAACTTTGGAATCGATCGTCGGGGCCATGTTGCGGGATCGAGGCTGGAAGCTGGCCGTGGCGGAATCCTGCACCGGCGGGCTCCTTGCGGCCCGGATCGTCGCCGTGGCCGGGGCTTCTGATTATTTCGACAGAGGCCTTGTGACGTACAGCAATCAAGCCAAACGGGATCTTCTCGGGGTGCCCGAGGAACTCCTTAAAGAATATGGAGCGGTGAGCCGCCCCGTCTGTGAAGCCATGGTGCTGGGGGTGCGTCGCCATTGCGGTGCCGATGCCGCCCTAGCCGTCACCGGCATTGCAGGCCCTTCGGGCGGTTCCGCTGAAAAACCCGTAGGGACCGTTTTCATCGGCTGTTCGCTACAGGCGCGGGTGATGGTGGAAAGGCACCAGTTTTACGGTACTCGGCGGCTCATACAGGAACAATCGGTTCAGGAAGCCTTGGCTCTCTTGTGGAGGATGTTGCGGTCATGATACGCACTTTCGTGGCCCTGGATCTCCCGGCGGATGTGCAAAAGGACCTTGCCGCCTTTTGTGCCCCTCTGCAAAAACTCGATGCGGCCGTGAGCTGGATTCGGCCTGATCGGATCCACCTGACGTTGAAGTTCCTCGGGAATGTGGAAGAATCGGCTGTGGATCCCCTTGGGGAAGCCCTAAGGTCTGCCGTGGAAACGGTGCGCCCTTTTCGACTGCAACCGGCGGGCTGCGGCGCCTTTCCTTCCTTGCGGGAGATGCGCGTGGTCTGGGTGGGCGTGCAGGGAGACCTGGAACCGCTCAGAGACTTGCATCGTCGCGTGGAAGAGGCCTTGGAACGGTTGGGTTTCGCTAAGGAAAACCGTCCGTTCCGAGCCCATCTCACTCTCGGCAGGGTGAAGGGACGGAGCCGGCTCAAGTCCCTTCAGGAGGCACTCGTGGACCGCCAGGGCTATCAAGGGGTTATTTTTGACGTCTCGGAGGTGGTGTTGTATAAAAGTGATCTCAAGCCCGACGGAGCCCAATATACCCCTCTGAAAAGATTGCCCTTTCGAGGCGGGCCGTAGCGTCTGGGGTAACTGCAATCCCATCATGAGGAGGACCGTGCCATGACGGCACCGGGAGGCAACGATCGCCAGAAGGCCATCGACATGGCCGTGGCGCAGATCGAGCGTCAGTGCGGCAAGGGGTCCATTATGCGCCTGGGCGAAGGAGCTCAGGCGGTCGAGGTTCCGGTGATTTCCACAGGGTGTCTGTCTCTGGATTTGGCACTGGGCATCGGTGGTATTCCCCGGGGCCGGATCGTGGAAATTTACGGCCCGGAATCGTCCGGAAAAACGACCTTGGCTTTGCATGTCATCGCGGAGGCCCAAAAGAAGGGAGGGTTGGCCGCTTTCATCGACGCGGAACACGCCTTGGACGTCCACTATGCGCGCAAGTTGGGCGTCAAGGTGGACGATCTGCTCATCAGCCAACCCGACTACGGGGAACAGGCTCTGGAAATCGCCGAAATTCTCGTGCGCAGCAACGCTATTGATGTCATCGTTGTGGATTCCGTGGCCGCTTTGGTGCCCAAGGCGGAAATCGACGGCGAGATGGGCGATCCCCATGTGGGACTTCAGGCGCGGCTCATGAGTCAGGCTTTGAGAAAGCTGACGGCTGCCATCAGCAAGTCCCAAACGTCGGTGATCTTCATCAACCAAATCCGCATGAAAATCGGCGTCATGTACGGATCCCCGGAGACCACCACGGGAGGCAATGCTCTCAAATTTTACGCCACCATGCGATTGGACATCCGACGCGTGGGGCCCATAAAAGAAGGGCAAGAAGTGGTGGGCAACCGCACCCGAGTCAAGGTGGTCAAGAACAAGATCGCCCCGCCCTTCAAGGAAGTGGAGTTCGACATCGTATACGGCCGAGGGATTTCCCGGGAAGGGGACGTGCTGGATTTGGCCGTGGCGGCCAATATCGTGGAACGGTCCGGGACGTGGTACTCCTACAACGGCGAACGCCTCGGTCAGGGCCGGGAAAATGTGAAAAACTTTCTCAGAGAAAATCCCGACCTGCTCTTTGAAATCGAAAACAAGGTTCGGGAGCGCCATGTCCTGCCATCCCTTGCCCCGGCCGAAGATGCGGAAAACTGAGCTCTGTTCGGTCGAACGCCGACGGTTTGAAAAACAGGAGACCCTTTGATGAAGGCCAGTGAAATTCGCAAGAGATTCTTGGAATTCTTTCGTGATCGAGGCCATACCATCGTCAAAAGTTCTTCGCTCATTCCCCATGATGACCCCACCCTGCTTTTTACCAACGCGGGGATGAACCAATTCAAACGGTGTTTTCTGGGAGAAGAGAAAAGGGAGTACAGCCGGGCCACCACGAGCCAAAAATGCATGAGGGCGGGGGGAAAACACAACGACCTGGAAAATGTCGGCTATACGGCGCGCCACCACACCTTCTTCGAAATGTTGGGCAATTTCTCCTTCGGCGACTATTTCAAGAAAGAGGCGGTAGAATTTGCTTGGCAGTTTCTGACATCGGAAATGGGCCTTCCCAAAGACAAACTTTACGCCACGATCCATGAGGGCGATGCCGCGATGGCTTTGGGGCCGGATGAAGAAGCGCGGGAATACTGGAAACGTTACCTCCCGGAAGAACGAATCCTGGCCTTTTCCACTAAAGACAACTTTTGGGCCATGGGGGACACCGGCCCCTGCGGTCCGTGCTCGGAGATCCTCATCGACCAAGGGGAGGCCATGGGCTGCGGGAGGCCGGACTGCCGGCCGGGGTGTGATTGTGACCGGTTCCTGGAGTTGTGGAACCTGGTTTTCATGCAGTTTAACCGAAAAGAGGACGGGACGCTGGAACCTTTGCCCAGGCCCAGCATCGATACGGGAATGGGCTTGGAACGGATTGCGGCCGTCATCCAAAGGGTGCCGTCCAACTACGACACGGACCTGTTTCGACCCGTCATGGAAGCCATCGGCGCCTGTGCGGGCATGCGCTACGGGGAAGATCCGGAAAAGGACGTCTCTTTCAAAGTCATAGCCGATCACGGTCGGGCGGCGGCGTTTCTCATCGGGGATGGGGTGCTGCCCAGCAACGAAGGCCGTGGGTACGTGCTGCGGCGTGTGATCCGGCGGGCGTTGCGCCACGGGAGGTTCTTGGGCCTGGAACGGCCTTTCCTGCATAGCGTGGTGGAGGCCGTCATGCAGGCCATGGCGGACGTGTATCCCGAACTGCTGGAAAACCGGGCATACATCTCCCGGGTCATTCTCCATGAAGAAGAACGTTTCAGCGAAACCCTCGACCACGGGCTGAAACTTTTGCACAACGAGATGGCTCGTCTCCAAGACGAAGGGGCTCGGACGGTTCCAGGCTCCCTCGTGTTCAAACTCTATGACACTTACGGCTTTCCCATCGACATCGTGACCGACATGGCCCGAAAGCTGGGCATGCAGGTAGATCAAGCGGGATTCGATGAACACATGGAGCGTCAACGGGAGCAGTCCCGTCGCCATTGGAAAGGCAGCGGGGAACGCGAAATTTCCGAAGTTTACCGAAAGCTTTCTGCGGAAGGAGTCCGCACGGAGTTTGTGGGTTACGAACGATTGGAAGCGCAAAGCCGCGTTTCGGCGCTCATCCGGGACGGGAACCTGGTGGAGGCGGCGGGACCGGGAAGCCGCGTGGAAGTGGTGGTGGATGTCACGCCGTTTTATGGGGAAGCCGGGGGCCAGGTGGGGGATAAAGGTGCCTTGGAAGGCCCCGGGGTTTCGGCCGTGGTTGAAGACACACAGCGGCTCCCCGGAGACATTTGGGTCCACGTGGTGCGCATCGAAAACGGGGAACTTCGACCGGGCGACACGGTCACCCTGAAAGTGGATCCCCAGAGCCGCACAGACACGGCCCTCAACCACACGGCAACCCACATCCTCCATCGTGTGCTGCGAGACGTGCTCGGGGATCACGTCAAACAAGCGGGGTCCTTGGTGGCGCCCGAAAGGCTCCGATTCGATTTCACCCATTTTGCGGCCCTGACACCGGAAGAGCTCCAAGAAATCGAATGGCGTGTGAACCAAGCCATTTTGGAAAACCGACCTCTTCGGGTGCACGTCATGGCCTTCGATGAGGCATTACGAACGGGAGCCATGGCCCTTTTCGAAGAAAAATACGGCGAGACGGTGCGTCTTGTGGAAATCGTCGATTTTAGCAAGGAACTGTGCGGTGGCACTCATACGGAACGCAGTGGAAACATCGGCTCCTTCGTCATTGTTCAGGAATCGAGCGTTGCCGCGGGAGTCCGCCGCATCGAAGCGCTTACGGGCCGTCATGCCTTGCGTTTTTGGCACGAGCAGCGCCGACTGCTGGAAACGGCGGCGCGACGCCTGAAAGCGCAACCCGAAGAAGTCCCGGATCGCATCGAAAAGCTCCTGGGACAGGTCAGAGAGTTGGAAAAGCAGCTTGAGGCCATCCAGAGTTCCATGGCGGCGAAAAAATCCCTGGATCTCTTGGACCAAGCCAAGGAGGTGGCCGGGGTTAAGGTCTTGGTGCGGCAGGTCGAGGCCTCCGATCCCAAGGCCCTTCGGGAAATGAATGATCGATTCAAGGAGCGCGTCGGTTCCGGGGTGATGGTGCTCGGCGCCTCTCACGACGGCAAGGTGTTCCTGCTGGTTGGGGTGACCAAGGATTTGACGTCGAAAATCCACGCCGGTGAAGTGATCAAGGAAGTGGCCCGGGTGGTGGGAGGAAGCGGCGGGGGCCGGCCCGATATGGCTCAGGCCGGGGGAAACCTGCCGGATAAACTTCCTGAAGCTTTGAAGCGCGCGGAAGAAATCCTCGAAGCGAAACTGACTTCCTAAACCAAGGAGGCACCTTCCCGGGTTTTGGGACAAAAAAGGGCCGCAGGCTCGGGTACGGGTCTGCGCCTAGAGCCTGTCCACGCGGATGGCGCCCAGCTCCTCTTCAAGGTCGTCATCCAACAAAGCGGCGAGATTTTCCAAAGTATAATCCACGCGGCACACCGTGCAGCGCCACAGCTGGCGCCTTCATTGCCGAATCCATTGGAGAGGTCTACCGCACTGGGGGCATGGCACCATGGAAGCTCCTTTCCCGTGGGAGGCCGCCAAGCCGTCTATACCTTGTGGAGACGTCATTGACAAGCCTGGATGTCATTTTGTAGGTTCAGAAAACCTGAGACGATCATGCGACGGCGAGGAGGTGTGGTCCATGCCGGCGAATCTCCCCCCGCCCTATTTCGAAGCCGAAAAACGATATCGCGAAGCCAAGACCCCTGAAGCCAAGATCGAAGCCCTGGAAGAGATGCTCACCATCATGCCCAAACACAAGGGCACGGATAAGCTGCGCGCGGACTTGCGCCGTAAGATCGCCAAATTCAAATCCGAGGCGCAGCAGCGAAAGGGCGCCGGCCGGAAGGGAATTGCCTACGCGATTGACAAGGAAGGGGCCGCTCAGGTTGTGGTGCTGGGGGCGCCCAATGTGGGAAAGTCGTCCTTGGTGGGGGTGTTGAGCAACGCGTCGCCGGAAGTGGCGGAATTTCCGCACACCACGTGGAAGCCCACGCCGGGCATGGCGCCTTATGAAAACATCCAGTTCCAGCTCATCGACACCCCGCCCATCAGTAAGAACTTTATTGATCCCTGGATGGCCGACCTCATCCGCAAAGCCGATCTGGTGGTCCTTATGGTGGACCTGAAAGCCGACCCCTTGCAACAGCTGGAAGATACCCTGGATGTGCTGGCTGAATTGCGCGTTTTTCCTGAGGGGAAACCTGTGCCGCCGGATCTTCCGAAAAAACCGTTCCGTAAAAAAATCATTGTTGTGGTCAACAAGGTGGATACGGATGCCGACATGGAAGATTTCCAGGCCTTCGTGGAACTGAGTCAATGCGGGTTGCCGTGTGTGGGGGTGTCCGCGGCCTCCGGGCGCGGGCTTCACGCGCTGTTAGAAACCATCTTTGAGCACTCGGGCGTCATCCGAGTCTACACCAAGGCTCCGGGCAAGGAACCCGATAAGTCGGCGCCTTTCGTCCTGCCCCGAGAGAGCACCCTCCAAGACCTTGCGGAAAAAATTCACAAGGACTTTGTGGAAAAACTCAAATTCGCTAGAATATGGGGGAAGGCGGTTTTCGACGGTCAAATGGTTCAAAAAGACTATGTGCTGCAAGACGGCGATGTGGTGGAATTTCGCATCTGAAGCCCCCGAATCGTTGCGTGGACGCGTTCCCCGCAATTTTCGTTCTGCGGCGCGTTCCTCGGGATAACCTTCAGCCTCCGAACACGCATTTTCCGGAAACTGGTCGTAAGCACCTCACCTTTTCGGATTCCATTGACTTGGGACCCACTCGAGCTTAGCGTTAATAAGGTGCTTTAAAGTGCGTAGGCACGCTGTGCGGTGTGAACCCCCGGTGAAAGGAGGAGCACGACCATTAATTCCTAAGAGATGCGGTGTTTCACAACCTAGGGTGCCCGAAAAGGAGGATCGCCATGAAAAGTCTGCATGGAGACCGATTAGATCCTCTGTACCGCTTTCGCCCGCAGGGCGAAGGGGAGGAAGATTTTGAGCGCCTCCTGGAGATGGGAATCCTGGGATCCGACGACGATCTTTTCGCAGAACAACTGGAAGAGGACAACTCCGTGGAGCACAATCGCAACGGGCTATTTCATGATGACGAGAATGATCTTCGGTCCAATGCGCTTCAGCTCACAACGGCCGAAACGCCCGACGACACGGACGTGGAAGAAGAGGCAACGGTTGAGTTTGAAGAGGATCACGTCACGTGCTATTTGCGCGAAGTCTCTTCTTTTCCGTTGTTGACCCCGGAAATGGAAATCGAGCTGGCCAAAAGGATCCGGGACGGTCAAGATCGATTGGTGCGCCTGGTGGAAACCCATCGAGAGGATCATCCGACGATTAAGGAATTGTACGGCAAGGTGCGAAACCTTTTGGGACAGGCGAAGACATTCCCGGGAGTTCGGGACAAGGTGCTCAAAGTCATCACCCGAACCTTACGGCAGGCCGTGGCGGACGAACCCCACGAGACGACGCTGGCGGCCATGAAGGAGGAGAGCGACCGGATCATTGCGGAGATCGATGAAGCGAAACATCAGATGGTCAAGGCCAATTTGCGTTTGGTTCTGAGCATCGCCAAGCGGTACCGGGGTCGCGGCATGAGTTTCGACGACCTCATCCAAGAAGGGAATTTGGGGTTGCTGAAGGCTGTGGGCCGTTACGATCACACAAAAGGCAACCGATTCAGCACATACGCCACCTGGTGGGTGCGTCAGAGCATCATTCGCGGGATATATGACAAGACGCGCACCATTCGCTTGCCGGTCCATTTCATCGAACTGAAGAATCTCTTTTTTAAGGTGTTTCACGAGCTGGTGAAGGAGCTAGGTCGGGAGCCCACCGCGGAAGAGATCAGCCTTCGGGCCAATATCCCGCCGGAGAAGGTGGAGATGGTCCTTAGCCTGGTGAGTCAACCCTTGTCGTTGGAGATGCCCGTGGGGGAGGACGAGCAGCGGCTGAGCGATTTCATTGAGGACGTGGAGTGCGAATCGCCTGCGGAAGGCTGTGAGGCCAATGAACTGAGTGAGATCACAAGGGAAATTCTGGCGAGCCTGCAGCCGAGGGAGGAAAAGATTCTGAGGCTCCGCTTCGGCCTAGATGGGCAACCGGGGGAGACCTTGGAAAAGATCGGCAAGAGCTTTAAGGTCTCAAAGGAAAGGATCCGACAGATCGAAAAAAAGGCCTTGCGAAAGCTTCGACACCCCAGTAAGCAAGACCTCTTGAGGCCTTATTTGGACTGAGAAATCGGCACGAGAGAAATTTTTTGATCCGGCACCCCGTCGGGATGCCGGATCTTTTTTGTCGCGATGCGGGAAATGAGGGATGTGATGAACGGTCGGTCGAAAGGGCCATGGTGGCAGGAAGGCGTGGATCTTTCTACCCTCCATTGGGAACCTCTTCCACCCGGGGGGCTCACCGGCAAGCAGCGAGGGTATCTTAAGTCTCTGGCCCATCAGTTGTCCGCCGTGGTGCGTATCGGGCAGGAAGGAGTCACGGCGGCGGTGATTACGGAGATCCGCAAGCAGCTCCTTCACCACGAGTTGATCAAAGTCAAATGGTTGGGCCTATCGGGAGAAGACGGCCCGAAAAAGGCGCAGGCCTTGGATTTGGCGCGCATTGTAGGGGCGCATTTCGTCCAATTGGTCGGTCATATGGTCGTGCTTTACCGTGCTCCGGATGCCGGTGCCTTGGAAGAAGGCCGATCCCCCAAAATTTCTTTACCGAACGCGTCGTGAGTCTGCTGGGGTGACGGTTCTTGCCGACGGCGTGCAAGATTTTAAAGTGCAGGCCTCCCGTACACGGGAAGCCTCGGCGAGGGGAAGCTTCCGCTGCGGGCATCGCGGGGGCGTGAGAAGCGCTCCGGGGCGGTCCCGCCCAAAGGGCGAGGGCCGCCTCTCCGTGGTCTGATTCAGGGGGCCGCGTGGAGCTTGAGGCACAATTCGGCCACGCGGCGTCCCAATTTGCGGGCGTTTTCCGCGGTCTTTTCGTCAGGAGCCCCCACGCACGCGACGCCGTAATGGCCGGTTGCGGACAAGGGATCCCCGACCACGATCATGCCGTAGATGAGAAAACACTGCAGGATGGACAGAATGGTGGTTTCCTTTCCTCCTGTGGGGTCTCCTGACGTGGCGAAAGCCGCCCCCACCTTGTTTTCCATCTTTTTGCGAATCCCGACAAAATCGTCGAAGACCCGTTTGAGATCGGTGGCCATGACCCCGAAATAAACGGGAGAACCCGCGATGATGCCCGCTGCGTTGACGAAATCGTCCCGGGTCACTTCCTGGGTGCTTCGCACGACGGCCGAGACGCCATCCACGGAGCGGATCCCTTCGGCCACATGTTCCGCAAGCTTTTTCGTATTGCCGCTTCGCGAGTAATAAAGCACCAGAACGTTCATCGCTACCGTACTCCTTTTGGCTTGGGAAGTTTACCATTCGCTGGCTAAGCGCCGCGACACGTCCGCCCAGTTGGCTTCCAAGGATTGGATGGCTTCGAGCCCCAACTCCAGATGGGTCGGCATGTAATCGGCGTAAATTTTCTCGTGCAATTCCTTGCTCTTGATACCTTTGCGCTGCAAGGGCATGTCGGAAACCAGCATGATGGATCCGATGGGCACCTCGTAGTGGTAGGAGACGGAAAACAGAGTAGCCAATTCCATGTCGATGGCCAAGATGCGCTGTTTTCGCAGGTATTCGATGAAGGTGTCGTCGAATTCCCACAACCGGCGATCCGTTGTGTAGACGATACCGCACCGGGGCAGCAGTCCGGCTTTTTTTACGGCCCCGATGCAGAAAAGATTGACGGAAGACGCCGGGATAGCCGGAAACTCCGGCGGCAGGTAATGGCGGCTTGTCCCTTCGCCGCGAATGGCCGCCGAAGGCACGACGAAATGGCCGATTTCCAGGGTGTCATCGATGCCGCCGCACATGCCCAACATGATGACCGATTTAAGCCGGTCCAGATAGGCCAGGCAATGAATCAGCAGAGCCGCTTGAGGGGAGCCGATGCCGAAATCGATGAGGGTGCAGTGGAGATCGGGGGCGTTGACCAGCCGAAAATTGCCTTCGCTGGACTCCCCTCCGGTCTTTTTCTGAAACCAATCGGCATACCTCTTGAAATTGGTGACGAGGAAATGCTCGCACATCCGGTCCAGAGGAAAATTCGTGTAGCGCTCTAACGTCTGCCGCACATACTCGTGTTCTTTGAGCCCCATGGTCCGCATTCCTCCGACGTGGCGCAAGCATTCCCCAGAGGGTTTATGTTTTTAGTAAGGTTTCATGCCGGCGAGCTTTCAAGGAGACGCCCTATTTGGCAAGCTCGGCCGCCGTCGCGGCATCCAGGCGCCCCGTCACGGGTAACCCTCGGTCCGCTTGAAAATTCATCAACGCCTGTCGTGTGGCCTCACCCATCTTGCCGTCCGGTGTTCCTGCTTCGTAGCCCAGGGCGTTGAGTTTTCTTTGGGCCTCTTTCAGAGAAAGGGTGGCGCCCTTGTACCCGCCGCTCTGGCTGCTTCCCTCAACCCCAAGGCGACCTCCCGTCCCCAACTGGCGGTCCCCCATGGTTTGAGGGGTATAATTTTTGGCCACCCGCACTAGTTGATTGTACGCATCAAGAAAAGCGCCGGCGATCACTTTCCCTTGCGGCGTGTTGGTGTATCCTCCAAGCCCGCCGCCTGCGCTGCCGCCGAAGATGGCGCCCCCGAGACCCCAGTCGAAGTTTTTCGAACTGCCTTCGGCAACGCCCACCTGCACCCCGGAGCGATTGTCGACGAGCATGAGCATGACGGCCGCTTCGTTCGCTTTTATCCCGCCCAGGACGGCGCCGGCCACGGCGCCTCCGATGCCGAAAGCTCCCAAAGCCCCAGCCGCACCGCCCGTGCCTTTTTGGCTGATCATCACTTCGGGCGTCAGCGTGTAATCCGCGCTGACCATCTGACCCTTACCGAAGTTGCTGCCCGCGCGCAACTCGCCGGTTTGCTGTAAGGCCCGCTCGCCCATCATGGTTTTCATGGCTCGGCCGCGGTCGACCACGATAAAGCAGTTGGACTGTTGGATTAAAAGCCGCAAAACAGGAACCGTTGAAGTGAGCTTGTATTGACCCGTAATGTAGTGGTACCAATCCGAATTTTGATCTTCTTCGACCGCGATGGTGCCCAAGGGCCGGTCGCAGCGTTCCAAGGAGGCGTTCACGTTTTGACTGGTCGCCCCCCCGGCACTCCCCGTAGCCACCGTTTTGGCCGAAGAATCTCCGACTTGAACCGGCATGCTTCCGCATCCATAGAACATGACTCCCACGAGACACACGGCGAGGATCGACAAAAATCTTTTTCCCCACATGGACACGCTCCTTTGCTGATGTAATTTTTAGACTTTAAAAAGAAACCTCAACCCGAACCGAAGCCCATGCTCACCCCGAAGCGAATCTGGACCTTTTCCTCAAGGGCCGATTCTATCGCCTCCCTTCTCAGTATTTTGTCGTCATAAGGTCGTATCTTTTTCCCTTGATGTGCTCAGGACTCGCCAAAGATCGGGCGAGCCTCATTTTTCGGATTTCTTCGACTTTTCCCGCTGCATTCTTTCATAGATCTCAGGGTAGAGCTTTTTCAAGCAATCCGGACAAATGCCGTGACTGAAGAGGATGTCGCTGTGCTTTTTGAAATAGCTTTCCAACTGTTCCCAATAGCCTTGATCGTCTCGGATCTTTTTGCAAACGCTGCAAATGGGCAGCAGCCCACTCAGCGTTTTCACCTGGGAAAGGGCGTGCTGCAGGTCCGCTATCAGGCGTTCCCGCTCTTCCTCAAGACGCTTCAGGACGGTGATATCTGTGATAAACCCTTCCAGAGCTATTAAGGCTCCATCGTCCGCCCAGACCCCTCGGCCTTTTTCCCATACCCATTTTTCTTCATCGGCTTTGCTGCGGATACGGTAAAGCAAAATAAACGGCCGACGTTCGGAAAGAGCCTCTTGAACGGTATGCCACACAATGTCCCGATCGTCCGGATGGATTAACTCGCCATAACTTATCCGCTTCTTCCCCGTCAGTTCGTCGGACTCATAGCCTGTCAGGGCCAGCGCGCCCTCGCTGACAAATTCCATGCTCCAATGGGGATCGTTGCGGCATCGATAGGCCATCCCTTGGAGATTGCTCAAGAGGGTCCAAAGCATGCGCCGGCTCTCCTGCAGTTCGGCCGTCCTTCTCTCCACTTGCTCCTCGAGACATTGCCGGTGCCAGGCCACTTCATTATCGGCAAGGCGAAGGCTCTCCAGCATATGGTCCAGGGCTTTACCCAAAGCATCGTCTTTTGAGGCGAGCAAGACCGCCGCATCCAAGTTTCCTGCCGCGACGTCTTGGGCTGTGGCGGCCGTGCGCCTGAGATATTGGCTCATTGCTTGAAACGCTCCTTGAGCCTCGTGGAGTTCTTGAATAATGATATCGAAAGCATCCGCTGTCACCCCGACTTCATCCAGACGCTGGAGGTTGAGAGGTTGGGTGCTTACCGAAAAATCCACATTGAGTTCTCCACGGGCCAAGCGCTGCAGCTGGGTGATCAGGCATTGGAGATCCCGTTGAGCGATCTGTTGCGAGGTTTCCATGACGCGACGCAGGGGATTTATAAGGCGCCGTGTATGAAGGAAGGCGAGCACGAAGGCGCCGAGAATGGCAAGGACGGCGAACAAGGCGACAGCTAGCCCGGTGCGGAAGGAAAGATTTTCCGATTCTCGACGATAGGAGTAAAAGAGATTCTCCACATTCTTTGCCATTAGGGAAGTGCCTTCGCGGATCTTGTCTTCCAGTTGAAGCAGCTCGACCATTTTCCGGTTCAAAAGCTGGGCGTCGTTTTTGATCCAACCGACGATTTCCCAGTACGACTCCAAACTTTCCACGGCGGAGTCCAAGGCCTGAAATTCCGTTTCCCGGATCCGGCGACGCAAAGCCGTGGCCTCCTCGAGCGCCCTTTGGTGCGATTTGTCCCCTGAGACAAAATCTTTTTCATCGCTCGTTTCACTAAATCTGAGACCGTTGACTTGAACCTCGAGGAAGCTCTTGGTCAGGCTTTCCAAAAGCAAGAGCGCGTCCCTATCATGAAGGGACGTCAAAGAGACCCTGAGGGCGCTCAAGTTGTCTTCCCCCAGGTATTTGTAATGGTTCAGATCTTTCAGCAAAAGATCTTGATCTTTTTGACCGAGTTGCACAATTTCCCCGAACACGGCGCCGTATTGCGCCGCGGCTTTTTCGAGGCTTTCCACGGCCGTCGGATCTTGTCGGGCGCGAAGAACCGCCCGCGCTTTGGAAATCTGGTTTTTCAGCAGATCGTGTATTTGCTCGATGCCGCTCAGATCCGCCTGGTGGCGTCCTTTTATGCGCCCTGTAGCGTATTGGCGCAACATGGCGAGATTATGGTCGATGTTCATGCTGAGCGTGGCGGATCGACTGAAATCCTCGCCCATGTGCTCGATGTGCTGAGCCACTTTGTGTACGCTATGAAAGGCGTATGCGCCCAAAGCCATGACCACGGCGCACAAGGCGCCATAGCCGGCGAGAATCTGCCTCCCGAGATGCCGTCGAATCCACGGGACCATGCGTCTTGGCCTCCCACATCGCCCGGCCGGATCATGCCAGGTTTCCAGGGCCTTTGGGACGCCTCGTGCCGGCTCTTCGAAAATTAAAGAGTTCCGAAGGACGAAACGGCATGAGACGTATCGATCAGAGGAATACCCCAGACATGGCCGTCGGCTCCCGTCCATGGACGCGGTGTTTGCGAGTCAAAATTCTCCACAAGCCCCGGGTAGCGCTTTCACGCTTCCCAAAGACCCTGGTCGTAAAGCCTGCGAGATTGCTGCACGAGCGAATAGAGAAGAGGTCTGGGGCACCGCCGAGGGATCGAAAAGGAAACGAATACGGGGGTGGCGTTCCCCGAATTTCTTCAAGAAACGGTTCAGGGGCACGATATGTTTCGTCCTCCCGTACCCCATGGTCAGGGTGTGCTTCTTGAAATGATCCGTTCTCCCATGGGCGCAAGGGCCGGCGAGACAGGCAAAAGACACCGCGGGGCTGAGTCGAACGACAAACGGGGTTTCGAACAGGGGGGGACGTTGGGGATGACATCCACGTTCTCCGCAGGCCGACGGAAGTCTCTTGGGGGAAAATGGTGCAACACACGGCTCGATGTCACAAAAGAATAGCTATCAAAATGCGGTCCGAACGACCACACAAAAGTGAATCTCATTAAAGGGATTGACATTGGGCCAGGTGGGCCTGGGCTTTCCACTGACCGAAGAGTTTTCCCCGGGAGATGAGGCGTTCGAGACGGGATCGGATGTCGTCGGGGATGGGTTCGGGCTTTCGGACGGCCCACGGGGAACCGGGAAGGGGGATAAAGGCGTGGGCGTGGATGCGGGCGCCTTCTTCGGCCAGCTCCTCCATGAAATCCATAGAACGTGCCATTTGTTCTCGACTTTCCCCGGGCAATCCGAGGATGAAATCGATGATGGGCCGAATCCCGAAAGTCTTCATGAGAGCGCAGGCCCTGCGCACGTCATCCGTGGTGTGGCCGCGCTCCATGCGACGGAGCATTTCCGGGTCACCGCTTTGCGCCCCCATGACAAGTTGGCGGTTGTCGGCGTAGCGAACGAGCAGAGCCAAAGTGTCCGGCCGGACCCATTCCGGGCGGACCTCCGAGGGAAACGTGCCGAAGAAAACCCGCCCTGCGCTGGAGAGGCGCTCCCGAAGGCCCGACAAAAGGGCTTGGAGTGCGCTGAGGTTGGGCTGAAGTCCGTCGGGCGAACCGTATGCGAAAGCATTGGGGGAAATAAAGCGGATGTCCCTTCGGTCGGCTTTGATCATCGCTTCCACCGCCCGAAAAATCGCTTCAAGGCTCCTGTGACGAACGGTGCGTCCTTTAAGCCGCGGGGTTTGGCAGTACCGGCACCTGTAGGGACATCCCCGGGTGATTTCGATGGGACCGTATTTCCCGCGGGCCAGGGGGAGCGCCGGGACCATGTCCAGAGGGGCCCTTCGGGGCGGCCCTGTATAGAGAGGCCCTTGAGAGGTGCGCAGGTAGAGCCCGGGAATAGGCTTCAGCGGCATCCCTTCCGCCCACCGCTGAATCAATTCCGGGAAAACCGGCTCGCCGTCTCCCCGGCACACCACATCGAAGCCGGCTTCGAGAACCGATCGTGGACTGGCAGAGGGATGGGGCCCCCCGGCCGCAAGAAGGCATCGGTTTCGGTCTCGAAGGCCGGAGAGTGTTTTCACTTCCCGGGCCGTTTCGGCCCATTGAGGTGTCATGAAAGAATAGGCGACAAGGAGTTTGTCGTAGTCTTCGAGCCATCGATGGAGCGCGGAGAGCACCTCGGCGTTTCTGCTGGTATCCAGCCAAAGAATCGGTGTATCATCACCGCCCTTTCGGGCTTCTAAGGAAGCCAAAAGAGCCAAGAAACTGTATCGATTCGAAGGATGATACCGAAAAACGACGGCGCCCTTATGAGGCATTTTCTCCTCCTTCGAGGAGCGACGCGGGGCGTTTTTCGGCCAGACGATGATAAGGGATCCGTGCGATGCATATCCAAGCTTTTCTGAGTGCTCTCGTTCTGTTATGGGCTGTCAATTTCGCCCCTCCCCTGCTCGCGTTCTTTTTCGACAAACGATGGGCCGCCCCGGTGGATGGAGGCCGGCTTTTTTGGGACGGCAAGCCGCTTTTCGGACCGAACAAAACCATTCGCGGCATCATAGGGGCTGTGGCGACGGGCGTGGTGGGAGCCCCCGTTCTCGGTTTGCCTTGGTTTGCGGGCGGTGCTGCCGCCGTTTTGAGCATGGCCGGGGATCTTCTTTCCAGCTTCATCAAGCGTCGACTGAACTTCGGCAGCGGCAGCACCGTGCCGTTTTTGGACCAAATTTTCGAGGGGGCTTTTCCTCTCATCGCGCTTTTCCCGTACGTCGGGACCCATCCCGTCGTGATTGCCCTTCTGGTGTTGCTCTTTTGTGCCGGGGCCTACGTAGGGTCGCATTTTTTCAAAAAGATTCTTTCCCAGCAACCTTTCGAAGGCTATCCCCGCCCGGTCAACACGCGAGTCCGCCTTCGGGAGTTGACCAGTTGTCAAATCCGCACGGCACCGTGGGCTCATATGTTTCATTTCGAAGACGTCATGCTCTACAGAGTCGTGATGAACACCGTATTTCGATGGCTGCGGCTTATCGATAAGGGTAAGGCCAATGCGCTCAATGTGACAAAAAGGCGCCTGACTCTGTCTTTCCCGAACCTTCCCTTCGCCTTCGACGGCTATTCCATGCTCCTCATGACGGACCTTCATCTGGACGGTTTGGACGGCTTGGTGGAACGCCTTCAGGAATGGCTTGCCGATGAGCCCGTGGATCTGTGCCTTCTCGGGGGCGATTACCGGATGGAAAACTACGGGCCCAGCGAAGAGGCCATTCGGCGGCTACGTCGCCTTTTGCCGCACATCCAGGCTCGAGACGGCGTTTTGGCTGTTTTAGGCAATCACGACTGTCCGGAAATGGTTGCCGCCCTGAAAGACGAGGGGATTCGTTTTCTCGTCAACGAAGCCCAATGCGTGGAGAGAGGCTCGGATCGTCTGTGCATCGTCGGCGTGGATGATCCCCATTACTTTCGCGCCGACGATCTCCCGTCCGCTTTGGCCCAAGTTCCCCCAGGGGCCTTCGTCATTCTGCTCGTGCACTCCCCGGAAATCGCCGAAGAGGCCGCCCGTTGCGGTGTGCCGCTGTATCTGTGCGGACACACTCACGCGGGCCAGATTCAAGTCCCCCGCATCGGCCCCGTTTTCACCCATACCCGATCCCCTCGTTCCCTCGTCCAAGGGCTCTGGAAACTCAAAGACATGATCGGTTATACGAGTGCCGGTGTCGGTGTTTCCGGCTCTCCGGTGCGGTTCCGGACCGAGGGCGAGATAGTCTTCATCACACTTAAGAAAGCCTAGCGGCGTTTGAAATTCGCCCGCGCGCGAGGTGTGTGGAGTCGACACCCGTGCGTGGAAGGGATGCCATGGCCCGAAAAGACATTCCCGAAAAGGGCGCACACATCCGACTGCGCGGCGTGCGCCAGCACAACCTCAAGAATTTGAATTTGGATATTCCCCTTTATCGTCTTGTGGCCGTGAGCGGCGTCAGCGGGTCGGGGAAATCCAGTCTCGCCATTCATACGCTCTTCGCCGAAGGCCAACGCCGGTACGTGGAGACCTTTTCCCCGTACGCGCGCCAGTTTTTGGAAAGAATGGACCGCCCCGATGCCGATGTCATCGAAGGGATCCCTCCGGCCATCGCCATCGAATCGGCCACCACGGTGCGTAGTTCCCGTTCCACCGTGGGGACCATGACGGAAATCACCGACCACTTGAAATACCTTTATGCCCGCATCGCGGTGCCGTACTGCCCCCAATGTGGAGCCGTCATCCGCAAGGAGGACCCCGAGTCCGTTCTGGAGAGGCTTCATGGGCTGCCCCCCGAGTCTCGACTCGTAATCGGTTTTCCGTATCACCCTCAGGGGAAACAATGGGTTCAGGACCTCGTCTCCCAGGGTTTTCTCCGCATCTACGTTTCGGGAAAAGTCCTGGATTTGGAGGCCTTGCCCCGAGAACAACTCCCCAAAAAGGCTGGAGGAGATCTTGTCGTTGTGGTGGATCGTCTCCTGTGGGCCAAGGCCGAACCGCCCAGGGTGCTGGATTCTCTGCGCACCGCATTTGCCATGGGCGGGGGCGAAGCGGCGGTGGGCATTGTGGATGGGGAACTCCTGCGATTCTCCCAAGACCTAAAATGCCCTCGATGCGCCGTGAGCGTCGAGCCGCCCTCGCCGAACCTTTTTTCTTTCAACAGTCCCCTGGGGGCGTGTCCACACTGTCGAGGTTTTGGTCGCGTCATCGACGTGGACATGGACCTGGTCGTTCCGAATCCCGGGCTTTCCCTTCGTCAGGGAGCCATCCGCCCATGGACACCGGACCGGATGGAGTACGAAGAGCTGCTGGATTTTTGCCGCCGGGAACGCATCCCCGTGGACATTCCCTTTAGGGAACTTTCCGCCGAGCATCGCCGCAAAGTCCTCGACGGCCACGACGGCTTCTACGGCGTTCGCGGTTTTTTCCAATGGCTCGAATCCAAAACCTACAAAATGCACGTGCGGGTTTTCCTGTCGCGGTATCGAGCCTATGTGCCGTGTCATGCGTGCGGCGGCAGCCGATATCGGGACGCCGCCCGAGTCTATCGCCTAAACGGGGCGGCCATCGACGAATTGTGCGCTTGGTCCGTCAAACGGTGCCTGACATTTTTCGATACGTTGTGGGAGCAGTGCCGAAAGGACCCCGCAGCGGCTCTGCTCATCACAGAAATCCGCGGTCGGCTGCAATTTCTTTCGGACGTAGGGCTCGATTATCTGACGCTGGACCGGCAATCCCGAACCCTTTCAGGAGGCGAGGTGCAGCGGGTCCATTTGACCCGGGCCCTGGGTTCCGCCCTGACCCACGTCCTTTATGTGCTGGATGAACCAAGCGCGGGGCTGCATGCGAGGGACCAGGAACGGCTGATGGGGCCTTTGCGCCGACTGGTCTCTTTGGGAAACACGGTGGTCCTTGTGGAACACGACCCCGAGATGGTTCGCATGGCCGATGAGGTCATCGACTTGGGTCCGTCCGGGGGGGAAAAGGGAGGAGAAGTTCTCTATCAAGGTCCCCCGGAGGGTTTGCCGTCCGTACCGCAAAGCCTCACGGGACGCTACCTCTATCAGCCCGCCGCCCTGGGAAAAAACATGAGAAAGCCCCGGGCCCATGTCGGTTCTCAGGGGGCCGTCACCGTCGTGGGCGCGTCGGAAAACAATCTGAAAGATATCACGGTTTCTTTCCCTCTCGGCTGCCTGATTGGCGTCAGTGGAGTTTCCGGATCGGGGAAGAGCACACTCGTGGAAACGACCCTGTATCACGGCTGGCGCCGTCTTCGTGGCCTTCCCGGGGAAACGCCGGGCCGGTGCCTCGCTTTGGAAGGTGTGGAGGCTGTGGCCGAAATGGTCTTGGTGGATCAAAAGCCTGTGGGACGGTCCCCTCGAGCCAACCTGCTGACCTATACGAAGGTCTTGGACCCCCTGAGAAAGCTTTTCGCCGCAACCCCAGAGGCGCGCCTGAGGGGGTATGGAGAAGGGCACTTCTCCTTCAACGTCCCCGGGGGACGATGCGATCACTGCAAAGGCGAGGGCTTTCTCAAAATCGAGATGCAGTTCCTCGCGGATGCCTACGTGCGCTGCCCGGCCTGTGACGGTCGGCGCTTTCGCGACGAAATTCTGGACATCCGCGTGCGTGGCTTTTCCATTGCAGATTTTTTGGACAAAACGGCGCAGGAAGTCCTGGAAATTTTCCCCGACCACGGGTTCATCCGCAAGGCATTGGAACCCGTGGTGGCCATCGGGCTGGATTATATTCGTTTAGGCCAGCCTTTGAGCATGCTGTCCGGCGGGGAAGCCCAAAGAGTCAAGCTTTTGCGCTACCTGGGAATCAACCGATGGGGTTCACCCCGCAAAGACCTCTTTTTTATTTTGGATGAGCCCACTGTGGGCCTCCATCCCCACGACCTCCAAAAACTGATCGCCGTGCTCCAGCGGCTGGTGGACGAAGGCCATACGGTCCTCGTTGTTGAACATAACCTGGACTTTCTGAGCGCGTGCGACTGGATCATCGACTTGGGGCCCGAAGGCGGCGACGCCGGAGGATATGTGGTCGCCTGCGGTTCCCCGGACCAGGTGGCGGGCCATGAAACGAGCCACACAGGTCGGTACCTTAGAAGGCGCGGACTTGGTGGACCCCGCGCCGTGAAGGAAGCGCAGATTGGTTTGGATGTGAAAAGCAAAACCCGAAATCGGGAACCCCTGGAAAAGCCCACCCATATCATTGTCCGGGGGGCACGGGAACACAACCTCAAGGTGGATGAACTCAAACTGCCGCTGTACGGCATGACCGTTTTCACCGGCCTCAGCGGTTCCGGAAAATCGTCTCTGGCCTTCGATATCCTTTTTGCGGAGGGACAACGGCGTTATCTGGAATGCCTTTCCACGTTCGTGCGCCAGTACTTCAAAATCTTGGAAAAACCCGATGTGGATCAGATCCTCGGGCTTCCTCCCACGGTGGCCATCGAGCAGCGAACGTCCCAGCTGGGTCGAAAATCCACCGTGGGAACCATCACCGAGATTTACCATTTTCTCCGGTTGGTTTTCGCACGGCTTGGCCGACAGCACTGCCCGTCCTGCGGAAAACTTCTGGAAGCCATGAGCCCCGATGCCATTGTGCGGCTGGTGGAAGAAGAAATGCGCCAAGGGCACGGCCTGCTGCTGGCCCCTCTTGTGCGGGGTCGCAAGGGCATTTACCGAGACCTGTTTTTCCGACTGTCCCGGATGGGATTTGAGCGCGTGCGGATCGACGGCGTTCTCCAGTCCCTCACCCCTGTGCCTGCCATTGCCCGGCATCGGGAACACGACATCGAGCTTGTCGTCTTGGACACGGCGGCTGCGGACGGGTTGAGCGATGGCGCATTGCAGAAGCGCATCCTGGAAGCCCTCCGACTGGGAGGGGGAACCGTCGTGGTCTCGGGATCGCAAGACCGCTTTTTCAGCCGCCACTTGATGTGCCCCGCCTGCGAGAAAAGTTATGCGCCGTTGGATCCTCGGCTCTTTTCCTTCAACAGCCGTCACGGCATGTGTCCGCGCTGCCAAGGCACCGGATGGGACGGGAACGTTCTTTGTGCCGAATGCCGAGGGGCGCGTCTGAATGCCCAGGCCCGGGCGGTCCGCCTGAAGGGTTTGTCCCTCATGGATTTGGTGGATTTGCCCCTGAGAGATTTTGATAAAGCTTGGAGGGATCTGCGTTTTGAAGGTGCCGAGAAGGCGGTGGCGGAGCCGGTCACGCGGGAAATGGCCGAAAGACTGGCCTTCCTCATGAATGTGGGCTTGGATTACCTGACGTTGAGCCGTTCCGGTGAGACCCTTTCGGGCGGCGAAGCCCAGAGAATCCGCTTGGCCGCTCAACTCGGTTCAAACCTTCGGGGTGTTTGCTACATTCTCGATGAGCCGACCATAGGGCTCCATCCCACGGACAACGCCAAGCTTTTGAAAAACTTGAGGACCCTTGCCGACAAAGGCAACACGGTTCTTGTGGTAGAACACGACGTGGACACCATGCGGGAAGCCGACCATGTGGTGGAATTGGGTCCGGAAGCCGGCCGCGGGGGCGGCCGGGTGGTGGCCGAAGGCCCCTTCCACATTTTGGTGCATCGTCCGGAGACTTTGACGGGAAAATGGTTCGGCACAGCGGATTCCCATAAAAATCCGCCGCTCAAGAGCGAAAGGCCCGAACCCGTGGGATGGCTCGTGCTTCGAGGAGCCCGGGCCAACAATCTCAAAAGCATCGACGTGCGCATCCCGCTGGGGGCGCTCGTGTGCGTGACCGGGGTTTCCGGGTCGGGCAAGAGTTCCCTCGTCTACGGCGTGCTCAAAGAGGCCATGACTGCCATAAAACACAATGGTCGCCTTGACCCCAGCATTCCTGCGGATGCCGTCGAGGGTCATGAAGCCGTCCGGCGTGTGGTGGAGGTGGACCATACGCCCATCGGGAGAACCCCGCGATCGACCCCTGCGACCTACGTGGGGATTTGGGATGAGATCCGGAAGCTTTTTGCCGCGGTTCCCGAAAGCCGGGCGCGGGGCTTTCGGGCCGGCCGCTTTTCTTTCAACGTCAAAGGGGGACGTTGCGAGACATGCCAAGGCCAGGGGCGGACTCGAGTGGCCATGAGTTTCCTCCCGGATGTGACGGTCCCCTGCGAGGTGTGTTTGGGACGGCGATTCAACAGGGAAACGCTGGGCATCGCCTATCGGGGGGTAAGCATCGCCGACGTGCTCG
>CALGPN010000014.1 GCA_937960435.1 uncultured Desulfosoma sp. | reverse complement strand
TCCTTCCGCGTCCGCTACCGTCTCGACGGAGTGCTGCGCAAGGCCATGGGGCTCCCCCTCAAAATACGGAACGCCATTATCTCCCGGGTGAAGATCATGTCCAAGCTGGATATCGCGGAACGGCGTCTTCCCCAGGACGGCCGGATCAAGCTCAAAAGCAAAAACGGCGAGATGGAATTTCGGGTCTCGGTCCTGCCGACCCTTTTCGGGGAAAAGGTCGTGTTGCGCCTCCTGGACAAATCCAACCTCCAGCTGGACATGACCAAGCTGGGTTTCGAACCCAAACAATTGGACCTTTTCCGGGAAGCCATCTATCGACCTTACGGCATGGTGCTGGTCACCGGCCCGACGGGAAGCGGCAAGACGACCACCCTCTACAGCGCCCTTTCGGAACTGAACAAAATCAGTCACAACATTTCCACGGCGGAAGATCCCGTGGAATTCAGCTTGCCGGGGATCAACCAGGTGCAGGTCCATGAAGCCATCGGGTTGACTTTTGCGGCGGCGCTGCGTTCTTTCCTGCGCCAGGATCCCGACATCATCATGGTCGGCGAAATCCGCGACTTCGAAACGGCGGAAACGGCCATCAAGGCGGCCCTTACCGGGCACTTGGTCTTGAGCACGCTGCACACCAACGATGCCCCCAGCACCGTCAACCGACTGCTCAACATGGGGGTCGAACCCTTTCTCGTGGCCTCCGCCGTCAATCTGGTGCTTGCCCAAAGGCTTGCCCGGCGTGTGTGCCCCGAATGCCGCGTCCCCGAGGACATCCCGCCGGAAGGTTTGATCGATTTGGGGGTTCGTGAAGAGGATGTGGGCACGTTCGTGTGCTACCGCGGTCGAGGCTGCCCCGCCTGTTCCAATACGGGCTATCGCGGCCGCATTGCGCTCTACGAAGTCATGCCCATGACCGACGAGATCCGGGACTTGGTCCTGGTGGGGGCGTCGGCTTCGGAAATCAAACGGGAAGCCATCCGCTTGGGGATGCTCACGCTGCGCCAAAGCGCCATCAACAAGCTCAAGGAAGGGATCACCTCCGTGGAGGAAGTGATCCGAGCGACGGTGAGAGACTAGGGAGTCCGCCATGCCGGAATTCGTGTGGAAGGGGATCAATCGCAAGGGACAAAAGGTTCACGGCGAACTCGAAGCCGATAACCTCGCCATCGCCCGTCAGATTCTGGAACGCCAGGGCCTTTCCCTGAAATCCTTGAAACCCAAGCCCAAGGATATCCTGGAATACATTCCCGTCCTGCAGGAAAAGGTGAAGGAAAAGGACCTGGTGCTCTTTACGCGCCAGTTTTCCACCATGATCGACGCGGGCCTGCCCATTATCCAGTGCTTGGAAATTCTTCGGGACCAGACGGAAAACAAGGCCTTTCGCAAGGTGCTGCGCGTCCTCAAAAAGGATGTGGAAGAAGGGGCCACCTTTTCCGAGTCCTTGCGAAAGCACCCCAAGGTTTTCGATCAGCTTTTCGTCAACCTGATAGCGGCGGGGGAAGCGGGCGGCATTCTGGACGTGACCCTCACCCGCCTTGCCGCCTATCTGGAAAAAGTCGCCTCACTGAAGAAAAAGGTCCGAGGCGCCATGACCTATCCGGCCATCGTGGTGGCCATCGCCGTAATCGTCATCATGGTCATTCTCATCTACGTCATCCCGGTCTTTGCCGGGTTGTTCCGCGACGCCGGAGTGGCGTTACCGATGCTGACCATGTTGGTCCTTTCCATAAGCGATTTCACGAAAAATTATTTCCACTGGATCATCCTCGGCGCCATCATCCTGGCCGCCCTTTTCCGACGGTTTCGAAAGACGCAACGAGGTCGGGAAATCACCGACCGCATTTTCCTCAGGGTCCCCGTCTTCGGCATCCTCCTCAAAAAGGTGGCTCTGGCTCGAGTCACCCGGACCCTGGGCACCATGCTGGGCAGCGGCGTGCCCATCCTGGAAAGCATGGAGCTCGTGGCGTCCACCGCCGGAAACACGGTGGTGGAAAAAGCCATCCGAGACGCGCGGCAGGCCGTCTCCGAAGGGAAAACTCTCGCGGAGCCGCTGGAACAAAGCGGTATTTTCCCGCCCATGGTTGTCCACATGGTTTCCGTGGGGGAAGCCACGGGTGCCTTGGACACCTTGTTGTCCAAGGTGGCCGATTTTTACGATGAGGAAGTGGACGCCACGGTGGAAGCCCTAACATCGCTTCTGGAACCCATGCTCATCGTTTTTCTGGGGGTGACCATCGGAGGGCTCTTGGTGGCCATGTACATGCCCATCTTTCAGTTGGCCGACGTGGTGTCCCGAGGAACCTGAAGGTTTCTTCCCGAACACGGCCGCAGGGTTCCCGCACGGCGTTGCTCGGGGTCCTTTCGCCCGTCGGGGAATGGGCGCCCACGGAAACGAACCGGCGTCCGTGGCGAACCGAATGTCGGCGGCGCGGCCCAGGGAGACGGCAAAGGCGGCACGCGGGCTTGGGCGGAAGGCTTTGCCCTTGGCCTTCGGTGCTCGGCCATGGGCCGTTGGGTGAATCCACGGAAAAGAATCCATGAACGACGGAAACGGTGCCTTTCAGCGCACGGTGCACACGCACCTGGTCTTGAGGCTCCTGGCGGCGGTTTTCATTCTGGCGGTGACGCTTCTTTTCCAGATGCGCCTCGGCCGGGACATTTCCGAACCCGTTCTCACCCCGCTCTATGTGTACGCCGCGGTCCTTTTTTCCGTCACCCTCCTGAGCGCTTCCGTGCTCAAGATCATCCATCGCCATGCGCTTTTCGCCGTCGCCCAGTTCCTTTTCGACGTGCTTGCCGTCACCTTTCTCATCTATCTCACAGGGGGGGTGACCAGCCCTTTCGCTTTCCTTTACATGGCCGTGATCATCGCCGCGGCGGTTCTGTTCCAGCGTCGTGGGAGCGTCCTTGCCGCCGCGGCCTGCACCATCGCCTACGGGGCGCTCTTGGACCTGCAATATTTCGGCTGGTTGCACCCTGTGCCTTTCCTGGGACGCCCCATCCTGCCCGGTTCGGACAGCCTGTATTTCTACACGTTGGTGGTGACGACGGGGGCGTTTTTCCTGGTGGCCTTCATCAGCGGCCATCTGGCGGCGGAACTCCAAAAGTCCATGAGGCTTTCGGCGCAAAAAACCCGCGACCTCAAGAAGCTGGAATCTTTTTACCGGCGTGTGGTGGAAAGCCTGGGTGCCGGCCTCATCACGGCCGACGTCCACGGCCGGATCACCTATGCCAATCGGGCCGCTCGGGAACTTTTAGGCATCGAAGGAAACGGCCCGGAAGGGCATCCCGTCGCCCGGTGGCTCCCCGGTTTGCAAAGGGAAGCCCCGGAACGTGAACCCGAGGGACATCCTTTCCCTTCCGTCATGGAACACACAGCCCCGGGGACGCGGGAAACGCCGCCTGCAGAAAATCGCGCTGTGGGCGGGACGAGCGGGCTGCCGGATCCTCCGGGTTTCCTGGACGACGCGCCGGAAGACGGCAAGAACCGGATCCCGGGCCCGGCGGTGCGGGAAATCGCCTATGAGAGCCCCACGGGTGAGAAAAAGTCCTTCGTCGTCACGGTGTCTCCATCAGACGCCTTGTCGGAAAGTGCCGGAGAGCCCGTAAACGTCATTGTTTTCCAGGATCAGACCCTGCTCAAGGCCCTGCAGGAACGGATGAAGCGCCTGGAACAACTGGCCTTCGCCGGAAAGATGGCCGGGGAAATCGTCCACGACATCAAAAACCCGCTGGCGGCCATCAGCGGCGTCGTGCAAATGATGGCGAGCCAGTTTGAAGGGGACGATGTCTCCCGACGCCTGCAGGAAATCTTGATCCGAGAAATCGACCGGCTGAACGCGCTGGTTGGGCGTTTTCTCTGGATCGCCAGGGACGGCAAGGGAAAGGACCGGCCCGAATCCGTCACGGTAGTCGAAACGGTCCGCCAGGTGCTGGACGCCCTCACCATGAGCAAGCTCGTGACGGCAAACCATCGCGTCCACGTGGATGTCCCGGAATCCCTCACCCTGACCTGTGTCCCGCGCCACCTGTTCCTCATCTTGTGGCACCTTGTGGCCAATGCGGCGGAAGCCTCTCCCGACGGGGGCCTCATCCACATCGCCGCACGGGAACGCACCCTGGACGACGGTCGCCCCGGCGTCCTCGTCAGGGTTTCGGACAACGGCCCGGGCATTGCCGAGGGCCTAAGGGAAAAAATTTTCACCCCTCTTTTCACCACCAAAGAAGGCCACCTGGGCCTGGGTCTCAGTGTGGTCGCCCGCCTCGTGGAAGATGCGGGGGCCGAAATCACCGTGGGCTCTTCCGCGGCCTTTCCCACCTGCGTGCGCCTCTTTTTCCCCCGGCCGTAAATTTTCCTCTTGCCAAGAAGACCTCCCGGGATTATATAGCACTCGTTTTCAGTGAGTGCTAATAAAGCCTCGGCTTGATCGCTCAAAAAAATCATCGACTTGCAATGAAAGGAGAAGGTGTATGAAGCTCAGACCCCTCAATGATCGTGTCGTCATCAAGAGGATCGAGGAAGAGGAACGGACGGCCGGCGGCATCATCATCCCGGATACGGCCAAGGAAAAGCCCATCCAGGGCGAAGTCCTCGCCGTGGGCAACGGCAAGCTCATGGAAGACGGCACCCGTCGGCCTTTGGATGTGAAGGCGGGCGATCGGGTCTTGTTCAGCAAGTACGCCGGAACCGATGTCAAGGTGGAAGGCGAAGATCTTCTCATCATGCGTGAAGACGACATCTTGGCCATTATCGAAAAGTAAACGGAAAAGGCAAGGAGGACCGAACTCATGGCAAAACAGCTCATTTACGACACCAAGGCCCGAGAAGCCCTGCTCAAGGGGGTCAACGCTCTGGCGGATGCCGTCAAGGTGACCCTGGGCCCCAAGGGGCGCAACGTGGTCATCGAAAAGGCGTTCGGCGGTCCCACGGTGACCAAGGACGGCGTCACCGTCGCCAAGGAAATCGAACTGCCCGACAAGTTTGAAAACATGGGCGCCCAGATGGTCAAGGAAGTGGCCAGCAAGACCAGCGACGTGGCGGGCGACGGCACCACCACGGCCACCATCCTGGCGCAGTCCATCTACTTTGAAGGCTCTAAGCTGGTGACGGCCGGGGCCAACCCCATGGCCTTGAAACGCGGTATCGAAAAAGCCGTCAAGGTCGTGGTCGATGAACTCAAAAAGATCAGCAAACCCACCAAGGACCAGAAGGAAATCGCCCAGGTCGGCACCATTTCCGCCAACAACGACCCCACCATCGGCAACATCATCGCCGAAGCCATGAACAAGGTGGGCAAGGAAGGCGTCATCACGGTCGAAGAAGCCAAGGCCATGGAAACCACCCTGGAAGTGGTCGAAGGCATGCAGTTCGACCGGGGCTACATTTCCCCCTACTTCGTCACCGACCCGGAAAAGATGGAAGTGGTCCTCAATGAGCCGCTGATCCTGGTGAACGAAAAGAAAATCAGCAGCATGAAGGACCTGCTTCCCATCCTGGAACAGATCGCCAAGATGGGCCGGCCCCTTTTGATCATCGCGGAAGACGTGGAAGGCGAGGCCCTGGCCACCCTGGTGGTGAACAAGCTCCGCGGGACGCTCCATGTATGCGCCGTCAAAGCCCCCGGTTTCGGTGATCGCCGAAAGGCCATGCTGGAAGACATCGCCATCCTCACGGGCGGTCAGGTGATCAGTGAAGAAAAGGGCATCAAGCTGGAAAGCGTAACCCTGAAGGATCTCGGCAGCGCCAAGACGGTCCGCGTGGACAAGGACAACACGACCATCGTGGACGGTGCGGGAGACCGCAAGGCCCTGGAAGGCCGCGTGCGTCAGATCCGCACCCAGATTGAAGAAACCACCAGCGACTACGACCGGGAAAAGCTCCAGGAACGGCTGGCGAAGCTCGTGGGCGGCGTGGCCGTGATCAGCGTCGGCGCGGCCACGGAAACGGAAATGAAGGAAAAGAAAGCCCGCGTGGAAGATGCTCTGAACGCCACTCGGGCTGCCGTGGAAGAAGGCATCGTCCCGGGAGGCGGTGTGGCCTACCTGCGGTGCCTGAAGGCTCTGGAAGATCTGAAGCTGGAAGGCGAAGAGCAGCAAGGGGTGAACATCGTGCGGCGAGCCCTGGAGGAACCCGCCCGCCAGATCGCCAACAACGCCGGGGAAGAGGGTTCCGTGATCGTCCAGAAGATCAAGGCCGGTGAGGGCGCCTTCGGGTACAATGCGGAAACCGGCGAATTTTGCGATCTTTACGAAGCCGGCGTCATCGACCCCACCAAGGTGACCCGCTCCGCCTTGCAAAACGCCGCAAGCGTCGCGTCCCTCATGCTGACCACCGAATGCATGGTGGCGGAACTGCCGAAGGAAGAAAAGCCGGAAATGCCGGGTGCCGGCGCCGGCATGGGCGGCATGTACTAAAGGAAGCGCTCCCGGGGGGAAGCCCCCCTGGGTGAGCGGCTTTGTTCGCACGGGCCTCCCCCGACGGGGAGGCCCTTTTTTTGTCCGATGGTCGTGCGTGAAAAAATCCTTCGAATCGCGTCTTGACTTGCCCGGGCGCTGTGCTAGAAGTCTAGGTTCTTCGGACTGCTGCGGCCATCGGGCGTTTTCCCGAGCCGCCCAGGGACACCAAACGATGCCGGCGAAAAGGGCCCGCCCCTTTTTCACAGGGGGAACGGGCAGGCTGAGGGGGGTTGAAAGAAAGGCGATGGATTACAAGGAGACGCTGAATCTTCCCAAGACCGATTTCCCCATGAAGGCGAATCTCGCGCAGCGTGAACCCGAATGGCTCGCCACATGGGACCGCATGGACCTCTACCGAAAACTCCGTGAAGCCTCTTTAGGCCGCCCCCCGTACATCCTCCACGACGGTCCCCCGTACGCCAACGGCCATATTCATCTGGGCACGGCCCTGAACAAGATCCTCAAGGACATGATCGTCAAGAGCCGCCAGATGAGCGGCTTCGATGCGGTCTACGTGCCGGGTTGGGATTGCCACGGCTTGCCCATCGAACACCAGGTGGACAAGGAACTGGGCCCGAAGAAAAAGAACATGACCCAGGTGGAGATTCGAAGGCATTGCCGGGCTTACGCCGAAAAATTCATCGATATCCAACGGCGGGAATTTAAACGCCTGGGCGTCCTCGGCGAATGGGACAACCCTTATCTCACCATGAGCTACGACTACGAGGCGACCATCGCGCGGGAACTGGGCCGGTTTTTCGAACGGGGAAGCGTCATCCGCAGCAAGAAACCCATCTATTGGTGCTGCAGCTGCCGCACGGCCTTGGCCGAAGCGGAGGTGGAATACCACGACCATGTGTCCCCGTCCATTTACGTCAAGTTCCCTTTAAGCGACGAAAGTCGGGCGGCTTTTCCCGAATTCCTCGATCTTCCCGTCTTCGTGCTCATCTGGACCACCACCCCGTGGACGCTCCCGGCCAATTTGGCCATCGCCCTGCATCCCGATTTCACGTACGCGGCCGTGCGCGTCAACGGCGAAGTGTGGATTCTTGCCGAAGACCTGGTGGAAGGGTGCATGAAAAACTTTGGGATCGGCGCCTACGAAAAGATTCGCACCTTTTCCAGCCGCGAACTGGAAGGGCTGACCTGCCGCCACCCTTTTATCGACCGAGCGTCCCGCATGGTGCTGGGAACCCATGTGACCCTGGATGCCGGCACGGGCTGCGTCCACACGGCGCCGGGCCACGGCCGGGAAGACTACGACACCGCCTTGGAATACGGCCTGGACGTCTATTCTCCCGTGGACGACGACGGCTGCTTTACCGAGGATGTGCCGTTTTTCGCCGGCCAATTTGTTTTCGACGCCAACAAGGCCGTGAACGCCAAACTCCGGGAGCTGGGCAGCCTCATCCTGGAATCGGAGATTTCCCACAGCTATCCCCATTGCTGGCGCTGCAAGCAGCCCGTCATCTTTCGCGCCACGGAACAGTGGTTCATTTCCATGGAATTGAACGACCTCAGGAAGAAGGCTCTCAAGGCCATCGACGAGGTTCAATGGGTGCCGTCCTGGGGCCGGGACCGCATCTACCAGATGATCGAAAACCGGCCCGACTGGTGCATTTCCCGGCAGCGCTCCTGGGGGGTTCCCATCACGGTTTTCACATGCCGCGCGTGCGGCGAGGTTTTGGCCTCCCGTGAGGTTTTCGACAAGGTCACGGCCCTTTTCGAAAAGGAAGGGGCCGACGCCTGGTTCGAACGGAGTGCCGAGGAACTTCTGCCCGAAGGGGCCGTGTGCGGCGGCTGCGGCGCGCGGGACTTTGAAAAGGAAATGGACATCTTGGATGTGTGGTTCGATTCCGGGGTGTCCCATGCGGCGGTTCTGGAACGGAGGCCGGAGCTTCGATCCCCGGCGGACCTCTACCTGGAAGGAAGCGACCAACACCGGGGATGGTTTCATTCGTCTCTTTTGGCTTCGGTGGGAACGCGGGACCGAGCCCCCTACAAGGCGGTGCTTACCCACGGGTTCGTGGTGGACGGCCAAGGCTACAAGATGTCCAAGTCGTTGGGGAACGTCATCGCCCCCGAGGAAATCATCAAGCAGTACGGCGCGGAAATCTTGCGCCTGTGGGTTTCCGCGGAAGATTACCGGGACGACATCCGCATTTCCCAAGACATTCTGAAGCGGTTGAGCGAAGCTTACCGGCGGATTCGAAACACCTGGCGGTTCCTTTTGGGAAACCTCCATGACTTCGACCCGAGCCGGGACACGGTCCCCGTGGACCGCATGCCCGAATTGGACCGATACGCTTTGCACACCCTACAGAGGGTCATCGAAAGGGTGCGGCGCGCTTACGACCGGTTCGAGTTTCATCGCGTGTATCATGCGGTCCACAACTATTGCACGGTGGATCTCAGCGCCTTTTATCTGGATATCCTGAAAGACCGGCTCTATACGGCACCGCCGGCGAGCGAGGCGCGCCGGTCCGCCCAGACGGTGCTTTATCGGATTTTGACGAGCCTCTTAAGGCTCATGGCGCCCATTTTGTCCTTCACGGCGGAAGAGGCCTGGGCGCATCTTCCGGGGAGTCGAAGCGATTCGGTGCATCTGGAGCTCTTCCCCGAGGCGGACGAAGCCCTGGTCGATGAAGCTTTGGAAGCGCGCTGGGAAAAAATTCTTGCGATCCGTGCCGACGTGAGCCGCGCTTTGGAAGCGGCACGCCAGGCCAAGACCATCGGGCATCCTCTGGACGCCTGCGTGCACCTGGCCTTGCCCGACGGCTGGAAGGATGAGTTTTCCCGAGACACGGAACTTTTCCGAACGGTTTTCATCGTCTCGCAGGTCATCCTGGAAGACGGACTCCAGGGGCCGGACGTCGTGGAGGGCCAGGACGTTCCCGGGCTCAAGGTCCTCGTGGAACGCGCCCCGGGCCGAAAGTGCGAACGCTGCTGGGTCCTTTCGGAAACCGTAGGGGAAAGCGCGGACCACCCGACGGTTTGCGGCCGCTGCCGCACGGCGCTCGCCGCCATCCACGTCCCCGCCGCCACCTGAGTCGATGTCGGTGTACGTTGAGGTGATGTCGGTTGAGGTGACGTAGGTTGGGGTGAGCGCAGCGAACCCCAACAAGATCAATCCGCAACCGATGCGCAAGGCTTAAGAACCCGTAGGTTGGGGTGAGCGCAGCGAACCCCAACACCATCATCCATCAACATCTTCAACCCACGTGCCCTGAAAAACCCTCGCCCATGATCGACGAAAAACCTGCCTCTGAAAAATACGCCGCCGTGGGACGCGCTGCAAAAACCCAAAAACCCACGCCCATGACAATCGAAAACCCCACCCCCCCAACGGCTCTCCCTCCTCGATGGAAAAAATTCACCCTGTTTTTTGTGGTGGCCCTTGGGGTCCTCGCCGTGGATTGGGCCACCAAACAATGGGTCCTTGAAACCATGCCTCTTTACACCCAAAAGGTCGTCATTCCGGGCTTTTTCAACTTGGTCCATGTGCGAAACACGGGAGTGGCCTTCAGTTTCTTTGCGGGGGCCGAAACCCCATGGCGGGTGCCCGTGCTGGCCGGGCTCACGGTGGCGGCGCTCGGCGTGGTTTTTTTTCTCTATTGGGAATGTGGGCCGGAGGAAAAAGTGAAACGGTTGGCGCTGAGTCTCATTGCCGGGGGGGCTTCGGGCAATTTGACGGACCGGCTTCGGTTTGGAAACGTGGTGGATTTTCTCGACTTTTACCTGGGCCCTTACCACTGGCCGGCCTTCAACGTGGCGGATATGGCCGTGACCTTGGGGGCCGCCGGGCTCCTTTTTGCCTTACTTCGAGGGGAAACGAAAAAACCCCGGCGACGGTGAATTCGGAAATCTCGGGTTCTTTGGAGTGAAAGGTCTCTGCGGGTTGCCTTCGACTTCTCTTTTTACTTTTCAGTTTTCCGTGGGCGGTGTTCTGGTTCAGGCTCGGGGTCCCGAAGTTCTGTTCGACTTCTCTTTTCAGTTTCACAGAAGCGGTGCTCTTCTTCAGGCATGGGATCAGGAAGTTCTGTTTTTGGAGTGACGAAGTTCCCTTGGACTTCTCTTTTTTCCTCTTCACTTTTCCGTAGGCGGTGCTCTTCTTGAGGCTCGGGGTCCCGAAGTTCTGTTCGGCTTCTCTTTTCAGTTTCACAGAAGTGCTGCTCTTCTTCAGGCATGGGGTCCCGAAGTTCCCATCTACTTCTCTTTTCCCTTTTTCAGTTGCACGGTGACAAAATCCGGCACCCACTGTTTCTCCTTGGCATCCCAGGCGTACTGGCGAACGACCAGGGCGTCTTTGTAGATGCGTTCCACAACGCCGTCGGGGGTCACGGGGGTTCCTTCCTTGACGATATAGCCTTTGCCCGAGGCGTCTTCGATGAGCGCGCGGGCTCCCATTGCCCCCCACAGAATGGCCTTGAGACCTCGTTCGACCTCACCGAGGCTCATTTTCTGCAATGGGGTCAGAGGAAAACCCGCGGTGGGAATGGGTGACGGCCCGCCCTCCGCTTCCGGGTAGGTTTCGGTGACGGTTTTGTCCGGCTTGATGAAGGGCTCAAAGGGGTCCGGAAGGCCCAACGGGCGGTAGCGAAAAGCGTCGGTAAGGACCGCCTGGAGCATGTCCTTCCGAAAGATGGCGGCCTGCTCGGGGCTGATCTCCGTCTCATCCGACGGCTGGGCTGCGGCGGAGGCCGAGGGCGGTGTTGAGGCAGGGTTTTGGGACTGGGGTTCGGTCGGCACGGCGGAAGCCGAACCCAGCGTGAGAATCAGCGCGCACACGGCAGCGGCCGTCATTCGAAAAGCGGCTCCCATCCAATGGAAACCCGGACCGTCCAACGGCCCAAAGCCAATCCAACCACTGTATTGTCTCGCCATCATTGTCCCTCCGGAGGATGGGCCTTCATCCCTCAAGAATCCTGACCACCGGGTGTGAACACACGGCGGCTCCCCCTCATGCCCTTTCTTTCTGTCACCAAAGTCCCGGCGATTCAACAAAAAGATCATTGCATCTTCCCATAAAGCCATCGGCATTTTTTCTGCATCTCTTGAGAGCTGACAAATTTTGTCAAAAACTGACACAACACGTCACTTCTTTCGTTTGGGCGAAGGAGAGTTCGCCCGCGCCGCTCCCGTAACCCCCTTAAAAAAGATGGAAAGAAAAATTTTTGCACCGCTGGCACACGGATTGCTCAAGTTCCGCGCAAGGGTTTCCGATGACACTAAAGGATGGGTTCATCCCCAATGGTGCCGAAGAAAGGGGGGAAGACGCACACCACGGCGGGGGATCAGGCTCCGTGAAGAAACCCGACGCCGACCCTTGGGGTCGGGCGCAACCCCACAACAGGAGGACAAGGATGTTGATCAAGATGAAAGAGAGCAAAGGCTTCACCCTGGTGGAACTTATGATCGTCGTGGCCATCATCGGCATCCTGGCCGCCGTGGCCGTGCCCTTCTACCAACGCTATGTGAAGAAAGCGCGTCTCACAAGTCTCGTGATCCCCGGCATTCACGCCATAGAAAACAGTATCAGCACGTACTACAGCGTCCAGAGCACTTTTCCTGCGAGTGATGACTGGCTGACTATGACCCGAGATGCAGACACACTATGTTTTAACCGCTCAGACGAGGGCGATCTAAGTTCGTTCGTGATCGAAATAGATGCTTCGAGTGGAAAATGTAAAGCTCTTGACGGGTTATCACCCAAAACTTTGAGAATTACTTCCACAACGAGCGGTGGCAAGGTTTATTGGGAATTTGCTGGAACACTTGCCAAGGAACTCGGGCTGGCGAAGTAGGGACTAGTGTTATGTAACGTATTCAGCCAAGGAAGAAAACTTCATTTAAGCGTATCGATAAACCTAGCTTAGAAGGGCATAGCGAAT
>CALGPN010000013.1 GCA_937960435.1 uncultured Desulfosoma sp. | reverse complement strand
GTTCTCCTACACGAGCGGCGAGCTTCTCGAGGCGTTCTTCAGTGCGTCTTTGAGCTTCCGAGAGTTCTTCCACTCGAGCGGCGAGCTTTTCCAGACGTTCTTCGGTGCGCTTTTCAGCCTCCACCAGCTCCCCAAGGTGTTTCTCCGTCTTCTCTTGAGCTACAGTGAGGGCTTCGATCGCCTTCGAAAGTTGATAAAATTCAACGCGTGTCGCGACATTTCGCAGGGGCTCAATTTCTCGCAAAGCTTGCGCCAGCAACGCCTGAAGCGCTTCGGGGCCGAGGGATTCTTGTTGCAATTTTTGAATAATGTCGATCAAAGTCATGGCTTGCCATTCACCGTGCCTGCATGATTTCGGTTTCTTTTAACCCGCTTTTTGAAACAATTAAAGCCGAGAGTTGACACAAGACCCCAAAGTCTTTACGCTGCACCGAGCGAGTAAAAAGAAATTCGGTGAAAAGTAGGTCAGTTCAATTTGGAACGCACAGGATCTCAGCATGAAAGGTGAAGCGGACGTGATCCATTCAACTCAAGAAGCCTTCCGGCCACTCAGGAAGAATCACCCCGCGCGAGTCGGTCGAGGATTCACCTTGATCGAACTTTTGATCGTCATGGTGATCTTAGGTTTATTGGCGGCTTTGGTGGCTCCCAAGATGTTTCAAAAGGTCGGAACCTCGAAGATCAAGGCCGCGAAGGCGCAGATCGCCTTGCTGGGAACGGCCTTGGATGCCTACCGTTTGGACGTTGGTCGTTACCCCACCACGGAACAGGGTCTGTCGGCCCTTCGGGTCAATCCGGGATACGACACATGGGATGGGCCCTATCTCCCCAAAGACGTTCCCAAAGACCCGTGGGGTCGGGACTACATTTACCGCTCTCCGGGGCAGCATGGGGATTATGATTTGTATTCTCTAGGTGCCGACGGTCACGAAGGCGGAGAGGGCGAAAACGCGGATATCACCAGTTGGCAATAATCGAGATGTGATAGGTTGAAGGGAATAAATGAGGGTGGAGGCCCTTTAGCAGGCCTCCACCCGGCGTGGCTATCGATCCCGCGGTCCTGCGCATCCTCATGCACACCGATAGGTTTCTTCCGTCTCTTCGTCCCAGCCGTCCCAAAGATACGCCATCTCCCGGCCCTGGGCGATCACACGAAAGGCGTATCGGATCTGCTCCTCATAAAAGCGGCAGTAAGGACTAGGGGACTCCAGTCCGCCATTCACTGCTTGGACTTCCGCAGGACAGGGCGCCCCGCAAAAATGCCGAACGGCACATCGCCGACACGGGTCGATGTTTTCCACCACCCGAGTCGTCACCGCCCGGAACGGGGCGCTTTTCAAGACTCCGTCCAAATCGTCCCGAAAAAGATTCCCACCGCGATACTCCGGAAAGCCGATAAACTCACTGCAGGGGAAAAGATCCCCTTGGGCGGAGACGGCCATGAAACATCTTCCGCCGCCGCACGGGGAAATGTCGCACATGAGCCGGCGACCCGTCGGTCCGAGGATTCCCGCCAAGACGTTGGCGAAGTTGGCTACCACGAGCGGGCGCCCCGTCGCTTCAAAAAGGGCGTACGTTCGATCCAATGCCGCACAAAAAGCCTCCGCCAAGACACTGTCCTCAGGTTTGAGGGCCATGCCGCCGCTTCGAGTGCACCGCACCGGATTGAACATCACGACGCGAACACCGGCATCGTGATAAAAATCCACGAGTTCGGGAAGCAACGGCACATTTTCCCGAGTCACCGTCGTAATGACATTGAAGGCCGGATAGGAGGCAAGACGCTCCATGACCCGGACCACCTGGGTAAAGGCCCCATGTCCTTGCCAGTTCTTCCGGACGGCATCGGCCACGGGCGCCTCATGAGCGTCCAGCGAAATGCCGATACCCACCCCGTGCGAGGTGAGAAAATCGACGGCCTCTTCGTCCAAAAGAGTGGCGTTGGTCTGAATCCCGAAAAGAAACCGGTCGCGGAAGCGATCGATGGCGGCGAAAACAGCCTCTCGGGCCAGCATGGGTTCTGAGCCGTGGAAGATGAGTTGGGGTTTGACCCCCGGCTCCAGCGTCCTGTCGAAATAGGCCGCGAGCCGTTCCAAGGCCGCAGCGACTTCTTGGGCACTCATGGTCTTGCCGCTGCGGCGCATCTCTTCGGGCAAATAGCAGTACGTGCAGTTGAAGTTGCACCGCTCCGTGGGGTTGAAATAGACGGCCGAAGGCTTCAAACCGAAGCGCAGGCGGTCCATTTCTTGGCGAAAGCTTTCCTGACGATCCACGAACGCTTCAAGCACGCGCCCGGACAGAGCCTCCGGCAGAGCGCTCCCATCGACGATGGCCCAGAAGGCGCTTTCCGGTTCCAGCACCGCCACACGATCGGCTAACCCAATGTCCAGAACGGAAAACGAAGGCCCCCATCCGCTATTGGCATAGCGGGGAGGGCCCGTTTTGACTACCGCATCGTTCATCTATTTGTCCTGTTTGTCTTTCTTAGTGGGGGTGAGCAGGATGTAATGGGAAAGCCCCGTCGAGTCGCCAAGTTTCCGACAACGTCGCCGATAAGAAATGATGCGAGCCTCTTTCTTCATTGTGCTTCCTCCTTCTCGTTGTTCGCATTCATTCAAGGACCGCGGGCCGCCAAAGAAAAAGCCCGGAGCCAATCCGCATCACGCCGATTCGCCCCGGGCTTCCTTTGCCATCGGTTACCCGGCATTGGGTTTTCCAGCAGGTCTTCTGGCTCTCGGATCCTCTGAGGTAGCGCGGCCTTCCCCTCGAGGTGGACCCCGAAAGTGACCGGTCCGCCATTTCGGACCTCTGCGCTCTCTCATCCCCGATCACAGCGGCGGGACCGCCACGGATTTGCACCGTGTTCCGGGATGCTGGAAAACCTTATCCCAACCGTATCCGGTCATTGCCATGAAGATCCCAGAATGTCAAGCCTAAGTCGCAGCCGGCCAACCTCTCCTAAATGGCTGATGAGAAGCATGAGTCAACGATCCGCAAGAAAGAGAGTGCCTTTGAGAAATTCCAATACCTTCTCACGATATGTCAGCCGCGCCTCTTCCGAACTGCCCCCACAAAGCAGACGACAGAGGACATCCGTCGGGGATTCGGGATCGCAATGCGTCGCCGATGAAAAGAAGTCGGACTGCACAGGGAAGGGGAAAGCTTCCTCCAAATCTCGGGCAGAGCCAAAGGCGTTGCACGGTCCGGGACGCGAACGCAGACTGATCACAGGAAGAGGCTCAACCCGCGCCGCTGCCTCCAGAGTCCCTTGCCCCGGAACGGCATCCAAGAGAACGAGAGCCGATATGGGAATGCCCTCTTTTTGCAATTTTTCTGCGGCCTCAACGCTGACCGCGCCTCCCGCGCTATGGCCCCCCAGTGCGATTCGCCATGGATCCCCCACACCGTACAAGGCATCCGTCGGATCTGATGCCTTCTGGCGCAACCATTTGACATGATCGACGACGTTCGCCACTTGTCGCTCGTCATCCAATGCCCACGCATCAATGGGGACAAGATTGGGGGTGTAGGTGACGATGCCGGCGCAGGCATAAGCGATGGCGTTGGCCACGTGGCGCCCGTAGTCCCTGGAAAAGCCGTGGGAAAGAATCAACATGGGATGCGAGGACCTTTCCTCCCCTTGGAAACCTTGGGGCACATAAAGAGCGCCTTCAACCCGATCTCCCTGCGCCATCACTCGAATCACATGGGACACAAGAGCACAGTCCTGTGCCTGCGCATCCTGCCGAGCCGCGAAGGCCACAGAGCCGTCCCACACCATCCATAAAACCCACGCCAGGGCAACCAGCTTTCTTTTCATAGTGCCTCTCTTCATGAGGGCTTAGGACACAGCGTCGCACGAAGGCGACGAATAAAGAACCATGCCCGAATCGCGGGCACTTTCCGGGCTCAGTATAAAAAAAGCGGGGGAAAAACCCCCGCTCTTTCCGTGAGCCCTCAGGCTCATCGTTCGGTTTTCGATTAGTGTTTCACTTCGATTCTCTTCGGTCGAGAGGCCTCGGCCTTCGGAATCTCAATGCGCAGGACACCGTCCTTGTAAACCGCCTCGACGCCCTCCGCTTTCACCTCAGCCGGCAGACTGAAGCTTCGGGAGAAAGCCCCGTACCGGCGCTCCACACGATGGAAGGACTCGCCCTTTTCTTCCTTTTCCTGCCGCTTCTCTCCTTTGACCGTCAACACATTTTCCGTAATGCTGATGTCCAGATCCTTCACATCCACGCCGGGAAGATCCGCCTTCACGACGATCTTGTCTTCCGTTTCGGAGATGTCGAAGGCCGGCATCAGAACCTTTTCGTCGCCCCACACGGCGGGAAGGGCTTCTTCAAAGAACCGATCCATCCAATCGAAGGCCCTGGGCCATGCCAGGAGCGACTCCCTACGGGTGCGAGGAACCAATCCGAGCATGTCCAATACCTCCTTTTGTGATGATTTTTAGGAACTTATCGTTCCCGATCGCACCAGTAAAATAATGTTGGTCGTTTTTCTGTCAAGTCCCCCCCATTGGGAGCCCTGTGCCGCTGCGCCCCCCAGGGCACATGGCCTCCGAGAACTTCTCGGGCACGCTGTATCTGTGAGGTGCCGCCCTTTAAGGGATCTCCGTTTCGCCGGTTTCTTCCAGGAGTTTCTTGAACCGCGCCGAGTCCCGGACCCTGCGTGCCGCGGCCGCTTCGGCATCTTCCACGGTCAGGTGAATTTCTCCGCACTCGGGGCATGTCACGTTGACTTGATCCCCTAGGATACGCTCCCGAATCTCATCCACCGTCATGTGCCCGAGGAAGCCGCACTTGGTATCCACGCGTCGGGCCCGGACGCAGAAAGGAAAGGGTTTCTCTCCCATTGTCATAGGCCCTCCCGGCCTTGGCCTTCGTTCTCAAAACTTTTCAGCATCACGTCGAAATCACCGCTCTGGGTCGGCAAAACTTCCGGCATCACCGCGGATGTTCATGCCTTTCAACGCCGAACCCCCAAGGTTTCCACAGTCTTGGCCATGGCTCGACACGCCTCGACAAAAGTCTCCGCCTCCGACGAGGCGCACCACACCATGTCGAACCGTTCCGGTTCCACACCCATCGCTTCCATCATCTCTTGAATCACCGTCCGCCGAGCCTCCGCCCGGATATTGCCCTCTTTGTAATGGCATTCACCTAAGCGGCATCCCATAACAAGGACCCCATCCGCCCCGAGGGCGAAGGTCTCCATCACGAGTTTTGGATGGACCATGCCGGAACACATGACCCGCACAATCCGCACACTTTCCGGATACTCCAAACGCCGGGTTCCGGCTAAGTCCGCAGCGCTGTAGGCACACCAATGGCATGCAAAGACGACAATCCTCACACCGTTTGCGAAACCCATGTCGGCGCCTCGATCTCTTCCGGCCGCAAAAGCGCTCGCACTTGACGGGACAATTGGTGCCCGTTGAATCCCGCCACCCGAATGCCGTCTTTAGGGCACGTGGCTTCACAAATACCGCATCCTTTGCACAACGCCGTGTTCACTTCGGGCACGCGCTGCTCCTCATCGGAATCTCTGGACTTCTTTTGATTTTCCTTCCACCGAATGGCTTGAAAAGGGCACACATCCAGACACAGGGCGCAGCTGTCACAGTTTTCCGCGACAATATGGGCCTTGATGGCATCGAGAGTCTTTCGACGCGTGGCCAGCACCGCCGCAGCTCGGGCCGTCACCGCCTGAGCCTGGGCGATGACCTCGTCCAACGGCTTGGGGTAATGAGCCAACCCCACCAGGAAGATCCCTTCCGTCAGAAACTCCACAGGCCTCAGCTTGGCATGAGCCTCCTGGAAAAATCCATCGGCATTCACAGGAAGCTTGTATATCTTGGCCAATGCCGCTACGTCCGGCTGCGGCACAATAGCCGTGGCCAGAATGACCACATCGGCTCGCAAGGTCATGGGTGTATGGAGCACGTGATCCGTCACCCTCACGTACAACTCGTTCGGACCGAGACGCACCGTCGGTTTGTGGTGACCTTCATATTTAATGAAAAGCACGCCTTTTTCTCGAGCTTCTTTGTAAAGCGATTCCCTCAGCCCGTAGGTGCGCACATCCCGATACAAGATGGAGATTTCCCGAGCAGGATCTTCTTCTTTGAGTTCCACCGCCGCCTGAATGGAGTGGGTGCAGCAAACTCGAGAACAATAAGGCCTTTCGGGCTCGCGGGACCCAACGCATTGGATAAATACAAAACTTTTGGCGCCTGTGATGCGCTCATCGCCCACGGCCCTGAGCTTGTCAAATTCGACAGCCGTGAGAACCCTTTGAGACTCGGCGTATCCGTAGCCCTCAGGCTTATAGGCCGTCCCCCCCACAGCCAACACCGTCACCCCGTGTTCCACACTGATGGTCGCCGAGCCTTTCTTGATGAGGGATCGGAAATGTCCCACCGACCCCTCCGCCGCCGTCACTTCGCTCTTGAGATAGACGCTGATGTAGGGGTGCAAGCGGACCCGAGCCGTCAACCGATGCACGAAATCGGCGATATTTTCCCCTTTCCATGTGCGGAACAGATGTCGGGCGTTTCCCCCTAGCTGAGAACTCTTTTCCACAAGATGCACCGGAAAGCCTTGATCGGCCAATCCCAGCGCCGTCGTCAAGCCCGCCACACCGCCACCGATAATGAGAACCGTGGGATTCACGTTGACGGTCACCGGCGGCAGAGGTTCCTGCACACTGACCTTGGCCACCGCCATGCGCACCAGATCGACCGCGGTGTCCGTCGCCGCCCGGGGATCTTTCCCATGGACCCATGCCGATTGGTTCCGAATGTTGGCCATCTCGAATAGATATTCATTCAGCCCGGCGTTCTTCAGGGTCTCTCGGAAGAGGTTCTCGTGGGTCACGGGCGAACAGGCCGCCACCACAACCCGGTTGAGTCCAAATTCTTCGATGCGCCTGCGGATCAGTTCCTGGCTGTCATGGGAACACGCAAACAGCTTTCGCTCCACATGGATGACATAAGGCAAGCGTGAGGCCGCCCGAGCCACTTCTTCCACGTCCACGACGCCGGCGATGTTGGACCCGCAATGGCACACGAAAACCCCCACTCGAGGCGCCTGGCCGGCCACGGGACGTTCTTCCGGAAAATCTCTCAGCCGCGAAAGACTATTGCGCACGTCGGCCAAAGGGATGGCCGCCGCCGCGGCCGCCGCCGAGCCCTCCAGAACCGCTTGAGCGATATCCTTGGGGCCCGTGGCCGTGCCGCAGGCATAAATGCCCGGTCGGGAGGTATTCACAGGTTCAAAGGAGGAGGTTTGCACAAAACCACGCGCATCGCTTTCTATCCCCAGACGTTCGCAGAGGTCCCGACTCGCCGGAGGCACCTCCAAACCGACGGAAAGGACAACGAGATCAAAAAGTTCCCGAGCGCGTCGTCCCTCTTCGGAGATATATTGCACCACAAGGCCCGCATCGTCCGCCGGCTCCACACCGGGCATGCGGCACGGGAGGAACCGCACGCCGCGATCCTTCACCCCGTTGTAATAACGCTCAAAATCTTTACCGGTCGTGCGCATGTCCATATAAAAAACGGCCACGTTCAGCGAAGGATCGCATTCCAAGGCCATGGAAGCTTCCTTGACGGCGGTCATGCAGCACACCGAGGAACAATACGGACGGCCTTTGCCTGTCTCGTCACGACTGCCCACACACTGCACGAAAGCCACTTTTCGGATGCGTTTCCCGTCCGAAGGTCTCACAAGCCGCCGTCCATCTGAGCCTGTCGCGGCGAGCATTCGTTCCCAGGCATAGGAAGTCACCACGTCGGGGAATAAACCATAACCCCAGGGGTTTCGAGACCGTGGTTCATGGGGCTCAAACCCCGGCGCAACGATCACCGAACCGACGCTCACCGTCACCCATCGCTCCCGATCGTCAAGGCGAATCGCATGGGCCGGGCACACCTTTTCGCACGCCCGGCATGTCCCCTTTTGAAAATAAAGGCATCGGCGGCTGTCGATCTGGTAGGTCAAGGGAACGGCTTGCGGATAGCTGAGGAAAACGGCGGAGCGCTGCGCCCAGGGGCCGCATCGAGGATCCTTGACCGTCACGGGGCACACACGGGCGCACTCCCCGCAGGCCACACAACGTTTCGGATCCACGTATCGGGGCCGCTGCCGCAACGTCGCTTGGAATCGGGGCGCCTCCCCTTCCAAGCGCTCCAACTCCGTCAGGGTCATCAATTCAATATTGAAGTGCCGACCGCACTCCACCAGCTTGGGCGCCAGGATTCACATGGCGCATTCGTTGGTGGGAAAGGTCTTGTCCAAGCGGGCCATGGTTCCGCCGATGGCGCCGCCTTTTTCCACGAGGTAGACGAAGTAGCCGGCTTCGGCCAAATCCAAAGCCGCCTGCAGGCCGGAAATGCCGCCGCCGACCACGAGGACGGCTCCCACCTTTTGACGTATCATATAATCTCCCCTTGACGTGCATTCGGAGGGACAATCAGGGCTTCCGCCACCAGTTCCCACAAGAGTTTCACTTCCACCGAAAGATCGTATTCCTTCCGGAGACTTTTCAGAATCTGGTCGCGGCAGTTGTGACACGATGTGACCACCAGCGCCGCGCCAGTGCGTCGGATCTGGTGCGCCTTGTGGCGTCCATGGAAAACCCGCTCCTCATGAAACGGCAAAGCCGCAAGGCCTCCGCCGGCCCCGCAGCAGTAAGCGTCTTCACGGTTGGGCACCATTTCCACAAATTCCGCGCAGCATCGACGGACGATCTCCCGCGCTTCTTTGTCATAAGCCTTGCCGAAAGCCTTGGCGGACTTGCGCGTCACATGACAGGGATCATGGTACGTGGCCGTCACGGGAAAGGGCTGGGCGCGAAGTTGGATGCGCCCCTTGTCGATATAGTCCTTCAGGAGATCAAAAAGCGTGAGCACACGGAATCGACGGGATTCCTCGGCGTACCAGCGGTTCAGCGCCATGCGGACCGCATAGTAGGCATGGCCGCACTCGGGTAAAAGCAGCTCTTCAACCTGTAACCGATGCATGGCCTCCACGATGCGTCCGACACCGAGGCGCACCGCCTCGTCATCGCCCGTGTAGGCTCCCCATTGGACCCCGTCCCAGTTTTCCGTGGGGATCGTCCAGGACTCCCCGGCGGCATAAAAAATCTTCCACCAGTGTTTCATCCCCCTCGGCTCCGCAAAAGGCTCCTTGGAGTTGACCGTCACCAAGAGCCGCGCGCCTTTGACATCCAAAGGCACTTGGAATCCGGGGCATTCTTCCTCGGCCAGTTCCTGAGCCACGGCCTCACAGCAGGCCACGAAATCCTCCCGAGGGATGCCGAGATTGTTTCCCGTCTCCATCATGGTGACAACGCCCTTGTGTAACGCACCGGGCACCTTGTCCCGCTCCCGAGCCGCTCGCACCGCCATGATGAGCCCTGTGATGTCCACCCCCATGGGGCATGCCTGCTCGCACTTCGCGCACAAGGTGCACTTCCACGGCCAGGAGGCCGCCACCAGGTCCTCTTCCAGACCCAAGACGGCCATGCGCACGACTTTCCGCGGATCCCAATCGTCCACCCCGGCAATGGGACACACCCCGGCACAACTGCCGCAGGTGAGGCACACACTGACTCCTTGGACCAAGAGGCGAGGCCCTTGGGAGCGAGGAATCAAAACCGTCTCGGCATCCCAATTCTCTTCCGCCTCCGATAACGGCGAAGACGCGGCGGAAACCCGCCGAATTTGCAAGGCCGAAGCGTCCAAACCGTACGCATGGCACAGCTTGATGAACTCCTCTTCGTCCACCAAGTAACGCTTTCCCGGCACACGACGCGCCGGCAGCCGACCGCTTCGGATCCAGTTTCGGATGGTGTTTCGATGCACGCCGAGCTGTTCCGCCAAACGGCCGATTTGCACGACGATCATGACTCCACCCCCACCCGGCGCAGAAGAAGTTCGACGGCTTGGGGCACCGCCCCGGCGACGAGCGCCGACAACCCCGGAGCCACATGATCGGGGAGAACCGCCGCCTGAACCGCGAGAATAGACACTTGTACCCCCCCTTCTTCCGCAAGTTCGTGCAAAAGGTCCGCCGACGGGAACTGGTGCATGAGAAAATCCGCCCGCTTCGGCGACGGCACGGCGTGGGGCGAAAGCCAGAAAAGTTCCCCAGGATCGCGCCCCGGTACCTGCACGGCGTCCACAATGAAAAGCCTCTTGGGCTTTTCCTTCAGAAGCACCATGTCGAACAAAAGGTCGCTGACGGCCGTTCCGGCATCCAACACGCACACATGAGCCGGGAGGCGGGGATGGGCTGCCAACCTTTCGGCCACCGCCGGGCCAAACCCGTCATCCCCGAAAAGGGTGTTGCCGCATCCGAAGACGACCACCGAGGCGGAAAACAGCCGGTCTCGTTCACTCATGGCACAAAGTCCTTCCGGTTGTTGTGCATCTTGTGCATCAGCGATGCTTCGTATCGCGACCCGGAGGGGTTGTCAACGAAGAATCTCAAGATCCGGCCGGACAAAGGTTTGGGATGTCTTATGAACGGGCGGCGGCGGGCGCCGGGAGCAAGGCATTTCGGCACGAGGCGAGGGCCGCAAGGAGATCGGCGATGCGATACGGCTTTGACAGGACCGAAACGTTCCTGGACTTTCCGAGATGTTCCACGATGGAAGCGCCGGTGTACCCGCTGGTCACCACCACCGAAATGGAGGGATACCTTCGACGGATTTCCTTATAGCAGGCGCCGCCTCCCATGCCGGGCATGTTGAAATCCAAGACGACCGCATTCACCGCCGCCCCTTTTTTTTCCAGAAGATCAAGGGCTTCTTCTCCGCTTGCGGCCGTGAAAACACGAAAACCTTCCGCCTCCAGGCTTTCGGCGACAAATTCCAAAAGCGTGGTTTCATCGTCCACAACCAAGACCGTAAACCCTTTTCCCTTTTCACGGGACGTCTCACAGCCTCGGCCATCGGCTTCCTGCACCGTGCCGTCGGCGTCCTGTCGCCCGACGCTTTTCACGGGAAAGATGAGGGTAAACGTTGTCCCTCGGCCCACTTCGCTCTCGACCCTGACGTCCCCTCCATGGCGTTGCATGATCCCGTAGACGGTGGAGAGGCCGAGCCCCGTTCCCTTGCCGGGTTCTTTGGTGGTGAAGAAGGGATCGAAAATCCGCTCGCGGATGGACGGCGCAATCCCCTGTCCTGTATCGGAAACTCTTAGGACGACGATGTCGGTTCCGTCCGGACGCCTTTCCCGACGTGTGCTGACGGTGATCAGTCCCTCGCGGCCCTCGGCAATGGCGTCCCGCGCGTTGACCACCAGGTTGATGACGATCTGTTCCAGTTGCAGCCGGTCCCCATAGACGGCGGGGACGTCCGGGCCAAGGTCCGCCTCCAGTCGGATGATGCGGGGAATGTTACGGCTGAGAAAGTCCAAGGTCTCCCGGACAACCCCGTTGATGTCCACGAGCTCCAACGTCATCTCATCCTGGCGGGCGAAAGTGAGCATCCTGCGGACCAGTTCCGCACCCCGATCTGCCGCCTCACGGACTCGCGCGATCCAACGGCGCTTTCGGTCCGAGGCCTCGGTGTGCATTTCCAGAAGATCCAGATATCCCGTCATGGCCTGAAGCAGATTGTTGAATTCGTGGGCAATGCCGCTGGCCAAGGTGCCGAGGGACTCCATCTTTTGGGCATGGGAGATGATCTTTTCCAGCTCCTGAGCCCGTCTTTCCGCTTCGATCTTCGCCGTGACATCCCGCGCTAGGATCCGAAAACCTCCAACGAACCCGCCCCCTGTCTCCATGGGGCGAGCCGAGATTTCAACCATTTTGGTGGCCCCATGGCGATCCCGAAGGGGGAACGTCTTAAATTCTCCCAATTTCCGTCCGGCAGCGATCTCCGCAAGAAACGATTCAATGGCGCGGGCCGTCTCGGGATCGGCCATATCCCGAACCGAGATAGCCGTCTCCGAAGGGGTGTCCAATCCCATGAGCCGACAAAATGCCTGGTTTTGAAACGTCACGACACCCTCTGCATTGATTTCAAAGTAGGCTTCATGAAGACTCTCGAGAATGCCCCGGTACCGACTTTCGCTGCGGGCGAGGGCTTCTTGGGCTCGTACCAGTTCGGCCTGCCTTCGCGTGAGAGCGTCTTCCCGCTCTTGCACGGCACGGCCCATTTCTTGAAAGTGTTGAGAAAAAACCTTGAGTTCCGCAAAGGAACCTTCAAGATTCGGCCATGGGTCGGTTTTGGTCCGCAGCCCCTCGGCCAATCGGTTCGCTTCGCGGCTGAGCGCCTTCATGGGGTCGATAACCGACCGGTTCAGTCGGCCCATGAGCCCAAGGAAAACTAAGTAAAGGAAGGCGAAGAAAACCGAAAAGCCGACCGCGGCTGCGCCGAGCACCGGCACAAGTGCCGGCACCAAGGGATAAGCCACAAGGACCACCCATCCCCAAGGATCGATCCGCCAACTGACCCCGTAGACGGCCGTCCCGGCCAAACGCCCAAAAAGTTTCGTCCCTTCGGGGTGCTCCAAGGCCTTGCGCACCAAAGGTTCATGGCCTAGGTTTTCTTGTTCTTTCACGGCGCGCTCATTCGGGTGGACGATGACATTGCCGTAACGATCCGTGATCCAGAGGATTCTTCGAGGCACCTTGTGTAAATAGGCCGCAATGAGTCGATGGAGATGCTCCAAGTTCAACTCGCCGATAACGCTTCCCCAGCGGCCTCGAATCATGGAGGCGATGGTGACGGACCCCAAATCGGCTCGGTAGTACGGTACGGAATAGATGGGCCATACACCGGTTTCGGGAAAGTAGGAGACGGGCGGCGGGGAAACAGCTTGAGAGGTAGGTTTATCGCTTCCTTTGCTCACAACGGTGTCAGAGTCTGGACTGACCATGAAAATCCGATGATACAATGGGACGGTTTCACTCCATAAAGATTTACCGGAAACTTCATCAATCCTTTTTGTCGTGACAGCCGATAGCCTCAAAATATCATCGGCCGAGGTCAGAAAACTGGTGAGAAAATTGTCCACGCCCCAGGCGATGATTTCATGTTCGCGCTCCAAAGCGCTGATCCGCCAGCCCACAAGCCCCCCGGCGGCCACCATGGCCAACACAGCCAAAGGAAGGACAAGGCGCCTGGACAAAAAATCTCGAATCACCTCAAAAAGCGGTCGTTCGCTCATGGTTCCTCACAGTTTTTCCAACAATACGAAACGACCGTCGCGGACGCCAACAAGGTAGCCTTCTCCGTGGGCGTCCCCGAAGGCGTCTATGGCTAGGCGTCCCAAAACAGCGTCAAAAGCGTATGACCGACTGAGAGCTTCCACAAGATTTTCCCGGCGGCCTTGGGTCACGTGGAGAGCCGCCGCCAAGAACCTCAGAGCATCATAACCCCGGGCAGCGGCAAAGGTGGGGCTCAAACCGAACCGTTTGCGGTATGCGCGCACAAACTCCCGAGCGGAAGGTGCCTCCTCAATAGGCGGATCGTTTGTCGCCAGGACTAAACGCTCGACTTGATGACCCCCGTCGGTGAGCAATCGATCCGTTTGAGCCCATCCGACACCGAAAAGACGCACGGTGGTTTGGAAAGCCGCCAATCGACGCACAATTCGCGCCGTGTCCGTCGCCGAAGCCACAATGAGAATCACGTCCGGGGCATCGTTCAAGAGTCGCAGGATGCTCAGGGTCGTCGGGACGTCATCCAGGGTCGAAAAAGGTTCCCGGATCAGGACTTCTCCGCCAAAAAACACCAAAGCCTCGAAAAACACGCTCACCCAGGGTTCCGTGTATGTTGGGTTCCTGGCATCATAAATCACGGCGACCCGGCGCCAACCTTTTGCAGACAGGTAGCGCGCCAAAGCGCGAGCCGGTGTGTCCGTATCGGGACGCATTCGGAAAAAGAAGTCTTTCTTTCCGCTGAGCAAAGGGCTGGAGGCTACAGGGGAAATCAGAGGAAGTTCCAGTTCTTGCAAAAGGGGCAGAACGCCAAGGCACTGGGTGCTGAGCATGCAGCCGATTGCAGCGACGACCCCATGACCGGCTAAAAACCTGAGCGCTTTTTGCGCTCCTTCTACGGTGCCTTCATCGTTTTCGACAATGAGTTCCAAACGTCTGCCGGCTATCCCCCCTCGCTCATTGATTTCTTCTACGGCCAGCCGCGCCCCGTTTCGTGCATGGATCCCCAAATCCGCATAAGGACCCGTGAGCACCGCGGCAAACCCTATGGGAACTGTCGGCTTTTCGCACCCTTGAAGCATGAGCAACAAGGCCGGGATGATGCTTAGAACCCGTCGCCTTTTCCGCATCGCTGTTTCCTTATGGCATAAATGGTTGCACCTCCATAGCGTGAGGGCCGCTCTCTGACGTTTCTATCTGTAATGCCCCCTTCCGCGGCCTATGCTTATATCTTCACAGGGTTTTTATTGCCCCCAAAAGTCCTGGGGGATGCCTGCGGTTTGCAAAAGGCCGGTTAACCGCAATTTACGAAAAACTTATCCACTATCGGAGGAGTTTACAAGATCTCGGCTGGCCTTTTATCGGGCCGCATCTAAGAACCTTGGAAATCTGCTTCCGCTTCACACGGCATCAGGTCTTTAACAGTCGAGAGGAATAAAAGTGCCGCAGCCTTCACCAGGCCCACCCGGAAAATTTTCTTCAGCCTCCATGGATAACTCCGCGGAATGGCTCCCCGCGGGGTTGTTGAGGGCATCTCTTTTGGGCCCGCAGGTCGGCTTTTCGATGCATCAAAAGATTTTTTGAGCTTTGGGGGGATACGTCGCCCCCCGGGGGCCATGAATCCGCTTTTTTGCGTGAGGTACACCCAATGGGACCGGTAGGCGGCGACCCTCCGGGGACTGTCTAGACCTTTGAAGGGCAGCCGCCTCCGATCGGACGTAACCTAAAAATCCTGGAAATCTTCATCAAAAGGAATGATCTCTTCGGGTTTTCGCTGCTGACCTGACCCTGAGCCGCTACCCCTGCCCTGTCGACCGTAAGCCGAGACCGGCACCGCGTCACTTTCTCCTTCGCCCATCATGCCGTGGCGGGACTGCATGTGTCTCAACCCACCGTTTTCTCTTGATTTTGCGTTGGAACCTTTCTCCGTTTTTCGGAAGCGAACTTTTCGGTCTTCTCTCTTGCCCCGCGTCGTTTGGGCACTCCCCACCATGGCGGCGAGTTTGAATACATAGCCGTGCATCTGTTCCGCCTGAGCGTTCAACTCCTCGGCTGCCGACGCCGACTCTTCGGCGTTGGCCGCGTTTCTCTGAATCACCTTGTCCATTTCCGCCACGGCGCGGTTCACCTGATCGATCCCTTCGGCCTGTTCCCCTGAAGCGGCGGCGATTTCTCCTACCAGCTCTCCGATGCGGCTCGAACCCTGGGACACCTTGCCGAAGGCGTCATTAGCCTGGGCCAGGACTCGATCCCCTTCGTGGACCTTATTGACCGTATCTTCAATGAGCTGCGCCGTCGTTCTGGCCGCCTCGGCCGCTCGCATGGCCAGGTTTCGAACTTCGTCGGCCACCACGGCAAATCCGGCGCCGGCTTCTCCCGCTCGGGCGGCTTCCACAGCCGCGTTAAGCGCGAGAAGATTCGTCTGGAACGCAATTTCATCAATGGTTTTGATGATCTTTTGGGTCTCTTCACTGGCCGAGGCGATCTGTGCCATGGACCGGGTCAGGGCCTGCATGGACCGTTGCGCATCCTGAATGTCTTTTAGAGCGGCTTTCACGATGCTGTCCGCTTGGTTGGCGTTGTCCGCGTTTTGCCGCGTCATGGAAGCCATCTCTTCCAGCGCGGAAGAAGTTTCTTCCAAAGACGCCGCCTGTTCGCTGGTGCCTTCGGCCAACTGTTGTCCCGATTCAGCGACGTGCGAAGAGGCGGCGGCTACTTGTTCGGCTCCCGTCCGTAGGCCTTCGACCGCTTCCATGATAGGCGCCGTCACTTTTCGGGAGAAAACGTAGAAGACTGCCAACGTGATCACGAGGGCCACAAAGCCGAGGGACACCATGCCCATGAGCTGGCGCCGCACCGGTTCAAGAAACTCCGATGCGGGCTGGGTGGCTCCTACCATCCAGCCGTTGATCCCCACAGGGGCGTATCCAGAAATTTTCTTTTCCCCCTTGAACTCATAGTCGACAACGCCTGCCGTCTGCGTGGTCATCGCCTTGGCAAGATTTTCTAACCCTGGGGTCTTGTTGAGATCCAACTTGAGAATGTTTTCTTTGACGGGATGGGAAATGACCACACCGTTTCGGTCCACCATGTAGGCGTAGCCGGTCTTGCCCACTTTGGTTTTGCTCAATGTTTCGATGAGGAAATCGATCCGGGCCGTAAGACCTAGCATACCTCGAAAAGACCCGTCGGGCCCTTTGAGCGGGACGGCCACCACGACCACGGGCTGATTCGACACTTTGGAAATCACCGGTTCCCCGATGACCACGTCCCCGGTGGCTTTGGCCTTCTGGAAATAGGGCCGTTCAGCAATTTTGACCCCTTTGTAGACATCGGTTTTGCCGTCGGGTGTGGTCCCGGCGTAAAGGGTTCCGGACCCGTCGGAGACGAAGACACCTTCGTAATTGTCGCCGATATTCCTCAAGAGGAGCAAAAGCTCTTTATTCAGGGCCTCGATTTCGCCCTGGGCGTGCTCCGGCCCCTGAGCGGCGATCTTTTCCGAAGCCGCCGCCAGGGTATCCACGGAAGCCAACGCCCGGGCCGACCACTTTTCCCCATCAAGCACGGTAGCCACCATTTGGGCAAGGCCCTGAGCTTGGGCGATGGCCGCCTGCTCGGCGGTGTGCCGCAAGGCCGAAGCCGCCTTCCACGCTGAAAAGATCCCGGTCGCCGTAAGGCTTAAAAAGACCAAGGTGCCGCCGATAGCCAGAAGTTTCGTTCGCAGTGTCCACGTTCGCATGAACCTTTGATCTCCTTGGCGCGAAGGGTTTTCGATTTAGGCCGCTTTTTCCAAAAAGCTCATCTCCTGCGTGGTGAGGACGCGGTCGATATCCAAAAGGATCTTCACGGCATCGCCCGCTTTGGCCATGCCCAGGATGTATTCCGTGGAAAGACGGGTCCCGAACGTGGGCGTGTCCTCTATATCCTCCTCTTTAATGTTTACAACTTCTGACACGGCATCCACCACGAGGCCCATCATGACGCGGCCAGCGGCGAGCCCAGAGGCCTCCACCACGATGATGCACGTGCGTTCATTGTAAGGGATCGATTCCATCCCAAACTTGAGCCTCAGGTCGATGACCGGGATCACCTTTCCGCGCAGATTGATCACCCCCTTGACGAAGGTCGGTGTTTGAGGAACAGGCGTGATGGGCATCATGCCAATGATTTCCTTCACTTTCAGGATGCCGATGCCGTACTCCTCTCCCCCTAGGGAAAACGTCAGATACTTGCCCTCCCGGTTGCTTTTTTCTTCCTGTTGGTCTGTTCTTCCTAGTGCCGTCGCCATTGGACACCTCCTTGTGGGTCAACGATGCGGCCAGAAATCTTTTGCCAAGCCCGCCATGGGATTTCAGTTTCAGAGTCTTTATCGGCACCGCCAAAGATTCCCTTGAGAGAAAAACGACAGAGGCACATGGAATGGGCCGAAGGGCGGCCGGCCAAATTTTCCCTTGCCGCCCGGGCCCCGTTTATGTTAGGAAGTCGTTGCTTTCGTGAGAAAAAAGAGTTGTGGTGGGTGTAGCTCAATAGGTTAGAGCACTGGGTTGTGGCCCCAGAGGCTGTCGGTTCGAGTCCGATCACTCACCCCATCGTTTTGAAAAGCCGCTTTGCGGCTTTTTTCATTTCCGCACGCCGCCGTCTGCCTCGGCTTCTCGGAGACGTCTATGGTCCCTGGCTCCATGCCTATCAAACGACGCGTCGCGATCATCCTCGGATCGAGCGTTGCCGTGGTCGGTTTCGGCGTGGCCGGCTACATGCATCTGTGCGACTTTTCCTTCCTGGAAGCCCTCTATATGACCGTCATTACCCTCACCACCGTGGGGTTCACCGAGGTGCGGCCCCTGGATGAAACGGGAAGGGTCTTTACCATTTTGCTCATCACGGGAGGGGTGGGCCTGGTGGCCTACCACATCGCCGCTTTCGGAGAAATGTTCGTGGAAGGCACGATCTTGGAGGTCTACCGGAGGCACCGCGTGAAAAAGAAACTCACGGCTCTGAAAGATCATTACATCATCTGCGGGTACGGGCAGATGGGAAAGTTCATCGTGGAGCAGCTATCGCGCCACGGCGTCCCGATGGTGGTCATCGAAGTGGACGAAACGGCGTTGGCGCGGCTTCAAGAACTCGGGATCCCCCATCTGGCCGGAGACGCCAAGGAGGAAGAGAACCTCTATGCCGCCGGCATCCTTCAGGCCAAAGGATTGGTGGCCGTCGTTCACAGCGACACGGACAACGTGTTCATCGTCCTGACGGCCCGGGATTTGAACCGCAACCTTTTCATCTGTGCCCGGGCCGGATCGCCCGGAACGGAAAAGAGGTTGCTCAAGGCCGGAGCCGACCGGGTCGTGTCCCCTTACGCCAGCGGAGCCATGCGCATCGCGCAAAATATCCTCCGCCCCACGGTTACGGATTTTCTCGAACTCGCCCTTTCCGGAGAAGGCATGGAACTGTCCATGGAAGAGCTTGTCATACCGGATGGGGCCGATCTGGCCGGAAAGGATCTCATGCACTCCGGGATCCGTAGCGACTTCAATCTCATTATTGTCGCCATCAAACGCTCCGATGGTTTTATGGTTTATAACCCCTCTCCTCGGGAAACTCTCCAAGTGGGTGATACGCTTATCGCCATCGGTCCCCGGGACAACCTGGACCGGTTTGCGGAAAAACTCTACGGCACCCGATCGAGACCGCCGGCCGTCCACCGCGGTCCCCCAAACGGCGTCTCGACCCGGACGGAACCCGAAAACCGGACCAAGGGGTGAATTGTTCAAGAAGGACTTTCTTGCGTTTGACAACCCCAAAGGCATCCCGTATATGGGATGCGGCATGTCAGAAGTCGAATTTTTGCCCAACGCTCATCCGCTGCGGCTCCGGCATTTTGTGCGACCGCGGCGGGCTCCATCCTCGGGAGGTGCCCATGGAACAAGCCGTCATCGTCAGTGCCGTTCGAACACCCGTTGGATCCTTTGGAAAATCCCTCACGAACATCCCTGCTGTGCGTCTCGGCGTCATCGCCCTGAAGGAAGCGCTCAACCGCGTGGGGCTTTCTCCCGAGCAGGTGGAGGAAGTCATTCTGGGCAACGTCCTGCAGGCGGCTCAGGGCCAAAACCCCGCCCGCCAGGTGGCCGTCCATGCGGGGATTCCCCATGAGGTCCCGGCGTTTACCGTCAACAAGGTGTGCGCTTCGGGGCTGAAGTCCGTGGTCCTTGCGGCTCAGGCCATCGCCCTGGGAGATGCGGAGATCGTTGTGGCGGGCGGCATCGAAAACATGAGCGCTTCGCCTTATGCTCTGACCCAAGCCCGGTGGGGACAGCGCATGGGCCACGGAGAAATCCTAGACCTCATGATCCACGACGGATTGTGGGACATCTTCAACGGTTGCCACATGGGCATTACGGCGGAAAACGTCGCCGCCAAGTACGCCATCAGCCGCGAAGAACAGGATCGGTTCGCCTTGTCCAGCCAGGCCAAGGCCGAAGCCGCCATCAAGTCCGGCCGGTTCAAGGACGAAATCGTCCCGGTGGAAATCCCGCAGCGCAAAGGCCCCCCGGTCTTGTTTGATACGGACGAACACCCCCGCTTCGGAACCACCCTGGAGGCCTTGTCCAAGCTATCCCCTGCTTTCAAAAAAGACGGGACCGTCACGGCGGGCAACGCTTCGGGCATCAACGACGGGGCTGCCATCCTCATCGTCATGTCCGAGAAAAAGGCCGCCTCTTTGGGACTCACCCCGCTGGGCGCCATTCGCTCATACGCTTCGGCCGGGGTGGATCCGGCCTTCATGGGCACCGGCCCCATTCCCGCAAGCCGAAAGGCCTTGCAGAAGGCCGGCTGGTCCGTTCAGGACCTGGATCTGGTGGAAGCCAACGAAGCCTTCGCTGCGCAGGCCCTTGCCGTCAACAAGGAACTGGGCTGGAATCCTGAAATCGTCAATGTGAACGGCGGCGCCATCGCCATCGGCCACCCCATTGGAGCCTCCGGCGCCCGTATTCTCACCACGCTGCTTCATGAAATGAACAAGCGTAACGCCCGCAAAGGCTTGGCCACTTTGTGCATCGGCGGAGGCCAAGGCTGCGCCGTAACCATCGAACGCTAACCGCTGCAAAGGAGACCTATCGCCATGGCATTCGAGAACATTCTCTTCGACGTGCAAGACCAGGTGGCCTTGGTGACGATCAACCGCCCGAAATCTCTCAATGCGCTCAATCCTGCAACCTTGGAGGAACTCGGCGAAGCCGTGCGGCGCGTTCGGCAAGACGATGCCCTTCGGATTCTGGTCTTGACCGGGGCCGGCGACAAAGCTTTCGTGGCCGGGGCCGACATCAGTGAGTTTCCTAAGATGAACCCTCTCCAAGCCCGGCTCTTCGCTCAGAAAGGCCAAGACGTGTTCTTCGGACTCGAAGATCTCCCCAAGCCGGTGATCGCCTGCGTCAACGGATTTGCCCTAGGCGGCGGTCTGGAACTGGCCATGAGCTGCGATTTCATCTACGCTTCCGAAAAGGCCAAGTTCGGTCAGCCGGAAATCAACTTGGGCATTCTCCCTGGATTCGGCGGCACCCAACGGTTGGCGCGCCTCGTTGGTCGGGCCAAGGCCAAGGAATTGTGCATGACCGGGGAAATGATCGATGCGGCAACCGCCCTGCAACTGGGCCTTGTGGCCAAGGTCTTCCCGGCGGAAACGCTTCTGGAGGAAACCCTCAAGGTGGCGAAAGCCATGGCCGCCAAGAGCGCTCTGGCCTTGCGGGCCATCAAGGCCGTGGTGGACCGCGGTGTGGATGCGGACCTCAAGACCGGCTGCACCCTGGAAGTGGAGGCCTTCGGTTTGTGTTTCGCCAGCGAAGACGCCCGGGAAGGGGCCCTAGCTTTCTTGGAAAAGCGCAAGCCCCAATTCAAAGGATCTTTTACCGCCTAAGAGCGCCGTCCGTTATGCAGACAACTCATCGCTGTGGAGGACAAAGACCATGCATTTCGAGCTCACCGAAGAACAAAAGATGATTCAAGACATGGCTCGCAAGTTCGCCGAGAGGGAAATCGCCCCCGTGGCCGCCGAACTGGACCGCACACATCGTCACCCGGAAGAAATCGTGAAAAAGATGGGGGAACTGGGCCTAATGGGCATCACCATCCCCCCGGAATACGGGGGAGCCGGCATGGACTACATCTGCTACGTGCTGGCCATGATCGAAATCTCCAAAGCGTGTGCTTCGTGCGGCGTCATCATGAGTGTCTGTAACAGCTTGTACAACTTCCCCGTTTACACCTACGGGACCGAAGAACAGAAACAGCAGTTTTTAACCCCGGTAGCCAGCGGCGAGTATCTGGGCTGTTATGGCCTGACCGAAGCCGGCGCGGGATCCGACCCGGCTCGAATGCGCACTACTGCCGTGCTGGACGGCAATGAATGGGTCATCAACGGGGAAAAGAAATTCATCACCAACGGCAACGTAGCGCGCTACTGCGTGCTGGCGGCCGTCACCGACAAAGAAAAGGGTTACAAGGGAATCAGTTCCTTTCTGGTGGATCTGCACAACACGCCCGGGTTCCGTGTCGGCCGAGTGGAAGAAAAGCTCGGGATCAATGCCTCGGGAACGGCGGAACTGATTTTTGAGGACGCCCGAATTCCCAAGGAAAACCTTCTGGGCAAGGAAGGCGAAGGGTTCAAACAGATGCTCACCACGCTGGACGGCGGCCGCATCGGCATCGCCTCCCAGGCCATCGGCATCGGGCGAGCGGTCTTGGAAGAAGCCATCGCGTACAGCAAGACCCGGGAACAATTTGGGCGTCCTATCGCCTCTTTTCAGGCCATCCAGTGGAAACTGGCGGACATCGCCACACAACTGGATGCGGCGGAACTGCTGACCCTCAGGGCCGCCTGGCTTGAACAAAACAAGCGGGGCTACGAAAAAGAAGCCGCCATGGCCAAGATGTACGCATCAGACACGGCCATGTGGGCCGCCATTGAAGGGGTTCAGATCTTGGGCGGCTACGGGTACTGCAAGGAATACCCCATGGAACGGCACATGCGCGATGCCAAGATCACCCAGATTTACGAGGGAACCAACGAGATCATGCGCCTGGTCATTTCTCGAAACATCCTGGGAAAACTTTAAACGAAAGAGGGGAGCCCCGGATCCTCTCGGGCGCCCCTCTTTGGTCGGAAAAATAAAAAAACCCCGGAGTATCCGGGGTTTTTTATGGCAAACTGCAGGCTCACCAACCGGGCGCAATGTGCGTCTTCAGTGAAGACGCGGCGCCGGATCCAGCACCTGTGGAGTCTTTACATGCCCTGCAGGCGACGCATCCGACGTTGAATCCTCTTAATGGCTTTTTTCCGCTTAATACGGCGGCGTTCGCCTTTGGAGAGGTAGTAATTGTGACGCCGCAAAACAGGCTGGACGTTCTTTTGGAAGTCTTTGCGCAGCTTGCGGATCTTTTTTTCAAAACTCTCCCTGGCCTCCGGTTCGGTCATTCAGCTTTCACCTGCCTTTCAGCAACAAAAAAACCCTCGCGGGGCTTTCGTTGGAATGGACCCTTGCGGCATCCGGCGTTCCGCAAGGGATGGACATGGTTAGGAGCCTGCCGTCCGTCTCACTTTGAAAGGTTTTTCTTTAGCACGCCGCGCGCCCTGAGGCAACGCCTTTTTAGGAGCTGAGGGCGTCGTAGCGGAAAAATTGCATGGTGAAAGTCGCCCTCCCCTGGCTGGCGGATCGCAACGCCGTGGAATAGCCGAACATCTTGGAAAGGGCCACCGTCGCATCCACAACCTGGATGCCTTTCTTGGCCGTGATCCCTTCAATGCGGGCTTTGCGCAGATTGAGATCGGCGATGACATCGCCGAGAAATTCGTCCGGTGTGAGCACTTCCACACGCATATAGGGTTCCAGCAGGATCGGTTCCCCCTTGTTGAAGGCATCGCGGAAAGCCATGGCGGCCGCCACTCGATACGCCAACTCCGTGGACAGCCCCTCGCGGTGTTCCCCACCGATAATGGCCACATCCACATCCACCACGGGGTAACCCATGAGATCCCCGCTGGTGAAGGCGTCCATCACCCCGGCTTCCACCACGGGCAGCCAGGCCTCGGGGATGGAAGCGTCGCGCACCCGCTGGACCACGCGGTTGCCCTTGCCCCGCTCCCTGGGCTCGAGGCTGAGTTCCACAGCGGCGTAGTGCTTGCTTCCCCCGATTTCCCGTTCGAAGACCCCTCGACCCAAAGCCGCCTTCTGGACGGTCTCCCGGTAAACCACCTGGGGTTTCCCGGCATTGACCCCGACGGCATAGTCGCGTTCGAGGCGGCTCAGCAAGATCTCCAGATGGAGTTCTCCCATGCCGCGGATGACCATCTGTCCCGTATCGGGGTCTTCTTTATAGCGAAATGTGGGGTCTTCGTCGGCCAGTTTGGCCAGCGCATCGGGGAGCTTTTCCTGATCCGCTCGAGTCTTGGGCTCGACGGCCACAGCGATGACCGGTTCATAAATGTCGATGGGCTCCAACAGGATGGGGTGTTGTTCGTCACACAAGGTATCGCCCGTCGCGGCGGATTTTAGGCCCATGAGCGCGACAATGCTCCCGGCTCCCGCTTCCTCGAGCCGCTCCCGCTTGTTGGCGTGCATGCGAAAAATGCGCGAAAGTTTCTCCTTCGTGCGCTGCCTGACATTGTAAACGGTGTCCCCGGCGCGCAGCTTTCCGGAGTAGATGCGGGCATAAGTGAGCTTACGGCCCTGATCCATGAAAATCTTGAAGGCCAAAGCGGCCAGGGGTTCGCTGTCGTCTGCGAGTCGCTGAACAGTTTCCTGAGTTACGGGATCGATCCCCTGAACCGGGGGGATATCGAGAGGACAGGGGAGATAGTGGGCGACGGCGTCGAGAAGCGGCTGGATGCCTTTGTTGCGCAAAGCGGCACCGCACAGGACAGGCACAACCTCCAGATCCAACGTGAGCCGCCGCAACACACGCTCAATCTCTTCAGGGTCGACAGGTCGGCCCTCCACGTACTTTTCCATGATCCCGTCGTCCCACTCGGCCACTTTGGCCAGCAGCTCGTCCCGAGCCTCCACCGCGGCATCGAAGATTTGAGGATCAATGGGCACGTAGGTGTACTCGGCCCCCAGGGTTTCATCTTTCCACACAATCTGGCGCATGTGGATCAAATCCACCACGCCGCGGAAATCGGACTCCCTCCCCACGGGAATCTGCACCGCGACGGGGTTCGCCTGGAGTTTCTCCCTCATCTGATCCAGGACTTGACGGAAATCCGCCCCGATCCGATCCATTTTGTTGACGAAAGCAATTTTGGGGACACGGTATTTGTCCGCTTGACGCCACACGGTTTCCGACTGAGGCTCTACCCCGCCGACGGCGCAAAAGACGGCGATGGCCCCGTCCAAGACGCGCAGAGACCGTTCCACTTCGATGGTGAAATCCACATGGCCTGGGGTGTCGATGAGTTGAATCTGATACCCGTTCCACTCGCAGGTGGTCACAGCGGACGTGATGGTAATCCCGCGCTCCTGCTCCTGTTCCATCCAGTCCATCACGGTGGTCCCCTCATGCACTTCACCGATCTTATGGGACCGCCCCGTGTAATAGAGGATGCGCTCGCTTACCGTGGTTTTTCCCGCATCGATGTGGGCGATGATCCCGATGTTGCGGATCTTTTTCAGCCGTTGCGCAACCGCTTTCATCGCATCACCTCTTTGTCCCTGACCGGTCTGGATAGGTGCCCCTTGCCTTCTGTCCGCTGGTGATTAAACATGATTTCGAATTGAAAATCATGGTCGGCGAAGGAGGTTTTTTATGCCGCGCACGAGAAGGGCCACCGTTTCCACCACAGCTTCACGCGCGCCCAATCCTCCGCAGGCTGTTCCCAACCCCGTGGCTTGCCGCGAAGGGCGAGGTGTGCGCCACTTCGATTGTCCCCATTACGATGCCTGCCTGGACAAGGCGGCCAAAGGCCTGTGGACAGGATTTACCTGCGCCCGCTGTTTTTTCTATCTCAACCGTCAGACGGCCTGAGCCGCAAGCCCGCCCCGTTGCTACCCACGCATAAAAAAACAGCCCGGTGGACTTTCGCATCGGGCTGTTTTTGGTCGTGCCGCCGTGACGTCTCAGGGGTGCGCCTGGCGGGTTTCCTAAAAGTTTCTGCCAAGGTTCCTCAAGGAGGTTTTTCCCAAAGGATACACCGCCTCGGCGCCGAGGGTGAGGACGCCCCCCGAGCCGTTCCCCGGGGCAAAACGCTGAGACGGAGATGTTCTTAGGCCTCAGCGGCGCTCTTTTCCTCCGCACGAGGTTTGCTCTTGGGTTTGGCTTTGAGCTCGGCGCCGGTGAGTTCGATAAGGCACATGGGAGCGCCGTCCCCTTTGCGGAAGCCCATCTTTACAATTCGAGTGTACCCGCCCTGGCGCGTCTGATAACGGGGACCCAGCTCGCTAAAAAGCTTTCGCACCACATCCTTTCGGCGCACAACCGCCAAAGCCTGTCTGCGTGCGTGCAGGTCCCCGCGTTTTCCCAGGGTGATCATGGAATCGGCCCAACGCCGGATTTCCTTGGCTTTAGGCACCGTGGTCACGATTCTTTCATGCTCCAGCAGCGACGTCACCATATTGCGAAACATGGCCGACCGGTGACTGGAAGTCCTGTTGAGCTTCCGACCCGATTTCCTGTGGCGCATGGCTATTCCTCTTCCTTTCTTCTCTGTTCGATCTCTTCGCGGCTTGGAAAGTTGTCCAGCTTCATCCCCAGCGAAAGGCCCATTTCCGCCAGAATTTCTTTGATTTCGTTCAGGGACTTGCGCCCAAAATTCTTGGTTCTGAGCATTTCCGATTCCGTCTTCTGGACCAGTTCCCCGATGTAGCGGATGTCGGCATTTTTCAGGCAGTTGGCGCTGCGGACGGAAAGCTCCAATTCATCCACACTGCGGAACAGATTCTCGTTAAAGGTCGGCTCTTCACCGGATTCTTCCGTGAACGCCGGCGCCTCGTAGTCTTCGAAGTTCACGAAGACGCTCAGCTGATCCTTGAGGATCTTGGCCGCCATGGCCAGGGCGTCTTCCGGGGTGATGCTGCCGTCTGTCCAGATCTCCATGGTCAACTTGTCGTAGTCGGTGCGCTGGCCCACGCGAGCCTGAGTGACGTTGTAGCTGACCTTGCGCACGGGGGTGAAGATGGCGTCGATGGGAATGGTCCCGATGGTTTCGATCCTTTCAGGATCCCACTCGGCCGGTTCATACCCTTTGCCTTCCTCGACCACCAGCTCCAAGCGCACCTTGCCGTCCCGGGCCAAAGTGCAGATGTGGCATTCCGGGTTCAAAACGGTGACGGACGAATCCGTTCGAATATCCCCTGCCGTCACGGGCCCTTCACCAGATTTTTCGAGAATGAGCCGCTTCGGCCCGTCTCCGTTGAGGCGCAAGCGCACTTGCTTCAAATTCAGGACGATATCGGTCACATCCTCCACCACGCCCGGTGCCGACGAAAATTCGTGAAGGACACCGTCGATTTTCACGGCGGTGATCGCCGCACCCCGAAGCGACGACAAGAGGACGCGCCGCAGCGCATTTCCCAAAGTCGTCCCGAAGCCGCGCTCCAGCGGCTCGCATGTAAATTTGGCGTAGCGCGTAGGGTCGTCCCCGGGCTCAACCGCCAGGGGCTTCGGTCGAATCAACTCGCGCCAATTTTTCTCCATACCCGTCCTCATAACCCTTCGGCCGCTTTATTGAAGCCACCGCCCCAATAACAGGCCTCAGAAAACGGACAGAGGACCCTGCCCTGCCGGTGGACCCTCTGTCCTTGACCCATAATGTCCATAAAATTTTACTTCGAGTAGAATTCAACCACCAGATGCTCTTGCACAGGCAGCGGCATTTCTTCTCGCGTCGGAAGGCTCCGGAAGGTGCCTCGATACCCTTCCTTGTCCAGTTCCAGCCATGGGACAAGACCACGACGAGGCAGAGCGTCAAGAGCCTCGTTGATCACTTCCAGCTGCCGGCTCTTTTCACGCACCGTGATGACATCGCCCGGGCGCAACAAGTACGACGGGATGTTCACCTTTCGGCCGTTGACGAGGAAGTGGTTGTGCCGGACCAGCTGGCGCGCTTGAGACCGCGAATTGGCGAACCCAAGTCGGAAGACCGTATTGTCCAAGCGGCGCTCCAAGAGAATGAGGAAGTTGACGCCTGTTACGCCCTTCTGACGATCCGCTTCTTTGAAGTAAGCCTTGAATTGTTTTTCCTGAAGGCCGTACATCCTTTTGATTTTTTGCTTTTCGCGAAGCTGCACCCCGTAGTCGGACAGTTTACCGCGCCGCTGTCCGTGCTGCCCGGGCGCGTAGTTGCGGCGCTCGAAAGCGCACTTGTCAGAGTAGCAGCGGTCCCCTTTCAGGTACAATTTCATGCTCTCACGCCGACAGAGCCGGCATTGCGGACCAGTGTATCGAGCCAAGACCGATTCCTCCTTATGCGCATGGCGCCCTCAGGGCGCCGACCGAAAATGGCGCCTCTAGACGCGACGGCGTTTCGGCGGCCGACATCCGTTGTGAGGGATAGGCGTCACATCACGGATCACCGTCACATTCAACCCCGCAGCCTGAAGGGCCCTCAAAGCCGCTTCACGGCCCGATCCCGGACCCTTCACGTAAACCTCCACATTCTGGAGCCCGTGTTCCATGGCTGCTTTGGCCGCAGCCTGAGCCGCCGTCTGGGCGGCAAACGGCGTGCTCTTTCGCGATCCCTTAAAGCCTTGGTTCCCGCCGCTGGCCCACGACAGCGTATTGCCGCTCATGTCCGTGATCGTCACAATGGTGTTGTTGAAAGTCGAACGGATATGGACAATCCCGTTTTGAATGTTTTTCCGCTCTTTTTTCTTTCGCGGACCACCTCTGCCCCGTGCCATTATGCCTCCCATCCCTTACTTTTTGCGTTTTCCGATAACCGATCGACGAGGACCCTTGCGCGTCCTGGCATTGGTATGGGTGCGCTGCCCCCGGACGGGCAAGCCGCGGCGGTGTCTGAGACCCCGATAACAGCCCAAATCCATCAGGCGCTTGATGTTCATGGACACTTCGGCCCGCAGATCCCCTTCCACCTTGTAATGCGTGTCGATCACGTGGCGGATGGCCGTGATCTGTTCTTCCGTCAGGTCATCGGATTTGGTCCCCGGATCCACGCCGGCTTCCTCAAGGATCTTGAGAGCCGTACTTCGCCCGATGCCGTAGATATAGGTCAGAGCGATTTCCATGCGCTTGTTTTTCGGTAGGTCAATGCCTGCAATCCGTGCCAATGCCGTCTCCTCCAGTTAACCTTGACGCTGTTTATGCTTCGGATTCTCGCAGATGACGCGCACCTGGCCGTGTCGTCGGATGATCTTGCATTTGCGGCAGATGATCTTCACAGACGCCCGCACCTTCATGATTCACTCCCTTCTGCACACCAGCACGCTGACTTGTCAGCTTTTGGCCCTGTAAATGATGCGCCCCCGGGTCAAGTCGTATGGGGAAAGCTCCACCGTCACCTTATCACCGGGCAAAATCCGAATGAAGTGCATCCGCATCTTTCCCGAAATATGTGCGAGCACGCGGTGGCCGTTTTCCAGCTCGACGCGAAACATGGCGTTGGGCAGAGGCTCGATGACCGTGCCTTCCACCTCAATGGCTTCTTCCTTCGCCATAAGGTCTTCCCCTATTCAAGTCGTCGTTCGTCCATATCGACGAAAACGCGCCATTATAGGCGTTCGAATTCGCACTGTAAAGGGGTTTTACGCCTTCTGCGACAAAACGTCCGGACCGTTCTCCGTCACCGCCACCGTGTGTTCGAAGTGAGCGGACAACTTGCCGTCCGCCGTGACGGCTGTCCAGCGATCTTCCAAAATGCGGATGTCCGGCATTCCCTGGTTGATCATCGGTTCAATGGCGAAAACCATTCCCGCCTTAAGCTTCACGCCCCGCCCGGGAGGCCCGAAATTGGGGATCTGCGGGCTCTCGTGGAGGTTTCTTCCAATCCCATGCCCGACAAATTCTCGCACCACCGAATAGCCGAAGGACTCCACATGAGCTTGCACGGCGTGGGAGATGTCCGAAAGGCGCCGGCCTACGACGGCCTGAGCGATGGCCCGCTCCAGAGCTTCCCGTGTGACGCGGCACAGCCGCTCGGCTTCTTCGGAAATCCGTCCCACGGGGAGAGTCACCGCCGCGTCGCCGTAAAATCCATCCACTACTACGCCAAAGTCAATGCTGATAATATCGCCTTCCTTTAAAATCCTTGTCTTACTCGGCATCCCGTGCACAACTTCCTCATTGACCGAGGTGCACAGGGCATAAGGGAAGCCGTGATAGCCCTTGAAGGCCGGCACGGCTCCCCGCTTTTGCGCCTCTTCTTCACTGATGGCGTTGAGGTCCCAGGTGCTCACGCCGGGGGCCACCACCTCCCGGAGCCGCTCCAAGACTTCCGCCACAATCAGGCAAGATTTTCGAATTTTTTCGATTTCGTCACGGTTTTTGAGAATGATCAAAACGCCCTCTAACCCAACACCGCCTTGATGCGCTCAAAAATCTCGTCAATGGAACCCAGCCCGTTGATTTTGCGAAGCTTGCCCTGCTTTTCATAGTAGTCGATGAGTGGTTTCGTCTGGTCGGCATAAACCTTCAGACGGGACGTCACCGTCGCTTCATTGTCGTCATCGCGCTGATACAGTTGCCCGCCGCACTTGTCGCACACGCCGTCCTTTTTAGGAGGATCGAACATGACATGGAAGCCGGCACCGCATTCCCGGCATGTGCGTCTGCCGGTCAACCGCTGGATCAGTTCTTGGTCGGGAACGTCGATGCACACGACGTGATCGATATGCTGACCCAACTCTTTGAGCATGGCGTCCAGGGTCTGCGCCTGGCTCACATTGCGCGGGAAGCCGTCCAACATGTAACCCTTACGGCAGTCTTCCTGCTGGATCCGCTCCTTCACCAGCCCCACGACCACTTCATCGGGCACTAGAGCCCCTTTGTCCATATACTTCTTGGCCTCGAGCCCCAAAGGCGTGCCGGCCTTCAGAGCGGCCCGAAGCATGTCCCCGGTAGAAATTTGTGGAATCCCGTACCGCTCGATCATGCGCTTGGCTTGAGTCCCTTTTCCTGCGCCCGGTGGTCCCAACAAAATGATGTTCATCGTCTCCCTCCCTGTCCGTCGGCCTCTCCATAGTTGCAGACAGCCCTCTCCACGACACCCATGCCCTTATTTTGCCTCGTCGAAAGCCAGCTCTATCCGGATACGCTCCGCAATGTCGGCCCTACCGCCGTCCGCGGATCCGCCCCGATTTCAGGAATCCCTCGTAATGGCGCGTAAGCATATGGGCTTCGATCTGCCCCACAGTGTCCATGGCCACACCGACAACGATGAGCAGAGCCGTGCCGCCGAAGTAGAATGGCACATTGAAATTTTGGGTGAAAATACTCGGCAGGACGCACACAATGGACACATAGATGGCACCGCCCAGCGTAATGCGACTTAAGACTTTGTCAATATATTCCGCCGTCGGCCTACCAGGCCGAATTCCTGGAATGAACCCTCCGTATTTTTTCATATTGTCGGCCACATCCATGGGATTGAAGACGATGGCGGTATAAAAGTAACAAAAGAAAATGATAAAGCCGACGTAAAGCACGGTATAGAGCCAGTGGCCCGGCATGAGCATCCGCGCGATGCTCTGCATCCACGGCACCTGAATGAAATTCGCCACAGTCGCCGGAAACATGATGATCGATGAGGCAAAGATCGGAGGGATCACGCCGGATGTATTGATTTTCAAAGGCAGATGAGTGCTCTGCCCGCCGTACATTCGCCGCCCGACGACTCTTTTGGCATACTGGACGGGAATGCGCCTCTGCCCCCTTTCCACGTGGACGATGAACCCCACCACCGCGATCATAATGACCAAAAGAATAAGGGCCTTAAAGGCGCTCATTTCCCCGGTCTGCATGAGCCTGAGCGTGTTGCCGACGGCCGTGGGCATCCCGGCGACAATACCTGCGAAAATGATCAGCGAAATCCCGTTGCCGATCCCCCGTTCCGTGATTTGCTCACCCAACCACATGATGAAGGCCGTTCCGGCCGTCAGTGTGATCACTGTAATGAGGCGGAAAGCCCACCCCGGCGCCACAACCACCGGTTCGCCCCCCGGCCCCGTCATGCCTTCCAAGCCGAAGGCGATGCCGAATCCTTGGATGATACTGAGAACCACCGTGCCGTAACGCGTGTATTGGGTGATCTTCTTGCGCCCGGCTTCCCCTTCTTTGCTCAGCCGTTCCAGGTGGGGAATGACTACCGTCAGCAATTGTAAGATGATGGACGAACTGATGTAAGGCATGATGCCCAAGGAAAAAACGGACAGTTGCTGCATGGCGCCGCCGGAGAACATGTTGAAGAGACCGAGAAGCGTCCCTTGGGCCGCGGCGAAAAACGCCGCTAGGGCTTCCCGGTTGATGCCCGGAGTGGGCACATGAACGCCGATCCGGTAGACGGCCAGCAGCAACAGCGTCGTGCCGATGCGCCGTTTCAGCTCGGGAATTTTACCGATGTTTTGGAAGCCAGTGAGCACCCGCGTGTTCCTCTCAGCTAAGGATTTCCACCTTCCCGCCAGCCGCTTGCACCTTCGCCACGGCCGAGGCGCTGGCTTTGTGGACGCGCACCGTCAAAGAAGCCTTTAGGTCTCCATCACCCAGAAGCTTGATCCCGTCGGCCCTTTTCTTCGCCAGCCCCGCCTGCATCAATTCTTCCGGCCCTACAGTGCTTCCGGCCTCGAACCGATCCAAATCTCCCACATTGACCACGGTGTAAAGCTTCCGAAAGATGTTGTGGAAGCCCCTTTTCGGCACACGCCGCTGCAAGGGCATTTGACCGCCTTCAAACCACGGCACCACGCCCCCGCCGGAGCGCGCTTTCTGACCTTTATGGCCCTTGCCTGCCGTTTTCCCCAGGCCCGACCCGGACCCTCGGCCGATACGCTTCCTGTCTTTCCGGGACCCGGCCGCCGGTTTCAAATCGTTCAGTCGCATGGCACCCACCTGTATCCGTTTCTCGCTCAGGCTTCACTGACCTGAACCAAGTGATTGACTTTTTTCACAGCCCCCACGACCGGAGGGATCGCGGGCAGCGTCACTTCCTTCTGCAGCCGTGTCAGCCCCAAGGCCTGAAGAATCTTTCGGTGCTTTTCAGGCCGCCCGATGGGGCTGCGCACCAGTTTGATGCGGATCATCTGCGCCATGGATCACCTCCCGGCTCCTTGAACCTTTGCCTCCATCACATCCAGCCCTCGGGTCTTGGCGATCCGTTCAGGGCTTCGCAGGGCCTTTAGCCCCGCAATGGTCGCTTTGACCACGTTATGGGGATTGCGTGACCCCAAGCATTTGGTGAGCACGTCGCTCACTCCGGCCGCTTCCATAATGGCCCGCACCGCCCCGCCGGCAATAACTCCCGTGCCGGGAGAGGCCGGTTTCAGGACCACCGAGGAGGCGCCGAACTTGCCAAGAACTTCATGGGGCAACGTTCCCTGCACGAGCGGCACGTCGAACATGTCCCGCTTGGCGCCCTCAAGGCCTTTGCGAATCGCTTCCGGCACTTCGTTGGCCTTGCCCAGGGAGAAGCCTACCCGCCCGTTGCCGTCGCCCACAACAACGATAGCGCTGAAAGAAAACCGCCGCCCGCCTTTGACCACCTTGGCCACGCGGCTGATGTGGACGATTTTGTCGATGTACTGCACATCGTGTGAATCGAGAGGTGCCAAGATATGCCTCCTTGCCCGACAGTCTAGGTCAAAATTCCAGCCCTGCAGCCCGCGCTCCATCCGCTACGGCACGAATCCGGCCATGGTAGATGAATCCGTTGCGATCGAAAACCACTTTGGTAATGCCCTTCTCCAACGCCTTTTTCGCCACAAGCTCGCCCACTTTTTCCGCCGCCCCCACCTTGCCTTTGACGGCATCCAAAGCTTTGAACTCGGGCGAAAGAGTCGAGGCCGCCGCCATCGTCATCCCCGTCGTGTCGTCGATGATCTGGGCATAGATGTGCTTGAGGCTTTTGTACACCGTGAGACGAGGCCGCTCGGGAGTGCCGTGGACCTTCGTGCGGATGCGCCGCTTGCGTTTCAAGCGTGCCGCCACGCTTGGATTCGTTTTGGAGCCCATATGTCCTTCCCCTATTTCTTCTTGGAGCCGGTCTTGCCGGCCTTTCGCCGCACCCATTGGTTCGCGTATCGAATCCCCTTGCCCTTGTACGGTTCCACGGGGCGCAGGGCTTTGATATTGGCCGCCGTCTGCCCGAGAAGCTCCTTATCGACAGCCTCCAGGCGGATCACCGTTTGCTTCTCTACGGACGCCTTGACGCCCTCGGGCAGCGGGAAGCTCACAGGGTGGGAATGCCCCAGGGTAAAATTCAACACGTTGTTGGCCACATCACAGCGATAGCCCACGCCCTGAATTTCCAGCACCTTGGTGAACCCTTGGCTCACGCCCGTCACCATGTTGTGCAGCAAAACCCGCATGAGCCCGTGCAGGGATCGGGATCGGCGCTCATCGTCCTTGCGGCGCACAAGGATCTGCCCGTTTTCCACAGCGACGGTAACTTCCGGCGGGATGCGCCGTTCCAAAAGGCCCTTCGGCCCCTTGACGGTGACGGCGTCACCGTGAAGCGTGACTTCCACCCCTTTCGGAATAGGAACGGGGTTTTTGCCGATGCGAGACATCTCTAAACTCCTTTGGCTGTTTTCACCACACGCTGCAGATCAATTCCCCGCCCACACCCGCTTGCCTGGCCTGCTTATCCGTGAGGATCCCCCGCGATGTGGACAGGATGGCGATGCCCAGTCCATTCAGGACCCGAGGAATGTCTTTGGATCCTACATAGATCCGGCGACTGGGCTTGCTGATCCGGCGCATGTCTCGAATGGCGGCTTCTCGGTCAGGGCCGTATTTGAGATGGATTCTCAGGACGCCCTGCTTGTTGTCCTTGATCAGCTTAAAATGCTTGATATAGCCTTCGTCCTTGAGAATGCGCGCCAACTCCACTTTGATGCGCGACGCCGGCACATCCACCTTATCGATGCGCGCCCTGTGGGCGTTTTTGATGCGGTTGAGAAAATCCGCAATGGGGTCCGTCATCACCATAAAGGTCCTCTCCTTTTCCTTCCGGCTCCTACCAACTGGATTTGACGACGCCGGGAAGCTCGCCGTTGAGAGCCATATTGCGGAAGCAAATACGGCACATGCCGAATTTGCGCAGATAAGCACGCGGCCGTCCGCACAGCGGGCACCTGTTGTAAGCTCTCACCTTGAATTTGGGCTTTCTCTGAGCTTTTGCGATCATGGATTTCTTGGCCAAGGCTGCCTCCTTCTCACCCTTCTTCGCTACTTTCTGAACGGCATTCCCAACAGGGCCAAAAGCTCGCGCGCTTCGTCGTCGGTTTGGGCCGTGGTCACGATGGTGATGTTCAGTCCCTTGATCTTGTCGATTTTGTCGTAGTCGATTTCCGGAAAGATGATATGTTCCCGAACCCCCAGCGTGTAATTGCCACGCCCGTCAAAGGATTTCGGAGACACCCCACGAAAGTCGCGAACCCGCGGCAAGGCGATGTTGACCAGTTTGTCGTAAAACTCGTACATGCGATCGCCTCGGAGAGTCACCATGCATCCGATGGGCATGCCTTTGCGCAGCTTAAAAGCCGCGATGCTCTGGCGCGCCCGTGTGATCACCGGCTTTTGGCCGCTGAGCTGGGCCAGTTCTTCCGATGCCGTTTCCAGAATCTTGACATTTTGAATCGCCTCCCCTAGGCCCATGTTCAGCACGATCTTCTCGAGCTTCGGGATTTGCATCGGGCTTTTGTATCGGAACTTTTCAGCCAGCTGCGGGGCCACTTCTTTGACGTACAATTCGCGCAAACGTGCCATGAACGCCTCCACTCCGCCCGGAGCCGTGGACGTGTCAACCGTCAATGAGTTCGCCGCATTTCTTGCAGAATCTCACCTTGCGGCCGTCTTCGAGGTTTTTATAGCCCACACGGGTCGGATCTGTGCACTTGCTGCAAATGACCATGAGATTGGAAATGTGAATCGGCGCTTCCTTTTCCACAATTCCGCCTTGCCGGCTGTGAGCCCCCGGGCGCATATGCCTTTTGACCATGTTGAGCTTTTCCACCACGGCCCGATCCTTCTTGGTGAGGATCCGCAGCACCTTGCCCGACTTGCCCTTTTCCTTGCCGGCGATCACCATCACCGTGTCGTTCTTCTTAATGTGGTACTTTTTGCTGACAGCCATTGGCGACCTTCCCCACTGTTCTCGCTAGAGCACTTCCGGGGCCAGCGACACGATTTTCATGAACTGCTTGGCGCGAAGCTCACGGGCCACCGGACCGAAAATGCGCGTCCCGATCGGTTCCTTGGCGGCATTGATCAAGACGGCCGAATTGTCGTCGAACTTGATGTAGGATCCGTCCGGGCGCCGCACCTCTTTTTTCGTCCTCACCACCACGGCCCGCATCACATCCCCTTTCTTGACCTTGGAATTGGGGATGGCTTCCTTGACGGACACCACGATGATGTCCCCAACCGTCGCATACCGCTTGCGGGTCCCGCCGAGGACTTTGATGCAATAGAGACGCTTCGCCCCCGAATTGTCTGCGGCGTTTAGTTGTGTTTCAGCCTGGATCATGATGGCCTCCCTTAGCTGCCTTTACCCGACTCCCTAAGGCGATTCGCGCCCGACAGGGAGGTGTTAGACGGCGGCCCGTTCCAAAATCTTCACGACCACCCAGTGTTTCGTCTTGCTCAGAGGCCGGCTTTCTTCGATGAGCACTCGATCTCCGATGCGGCATTGATTTTGTTCGTCATGAGCCTTGAACTTATTGCGACGCCGCATGTATTTGCCGTACTTCGGGTGCTTCACGAGCCGCTCCACGCTGACGACCACCGTCTTGTTCATGCGGTCGCTCACCACGGTGCCGACGCGGGTCTTTCTGTTCGTAGTCCGCTCTTCCATGGGCATGCCTCTTACGCCTCACCGACGTTTTGCTTTTCACGCAACACAGTCAACACTCTGGCGATGTCCCGCTTATGCCGTTTCAGCTGCGCCGTGTTCTCCAACTGGCCGGTCGCATGCTGAAACTTAAGATTGAACAGCGATTCCCGCAGTTCCGCCAGTTTCCGCTGCAATTCGTCCACACTCATGTCACGCAAGGTCGCTGCTTTCATAACACATCCTGCCTCGACACGAACCGTGTCGCCACCGGAAGCTTGTGTCCCGCCAGTCGGCACGCTTCCTTGGCAATTTCCTCTGTGACACCTTTGAGCTCATAGAGGATCCGCCCTGGCTTGACCACCGCCACCCATCCCTCGGGGGCCCCTTTGCCCTTGCCCATGCGGGTTTCCGCCGGCTTCTTGGTGATGGGCTTGTCCGGGAAGATGCGGATCCAGATCTTTCCGCCGCGCTTGACGTATCGGGTAATGGCCACGCGAGCCGCCTCGATCTGACGAGACGTGATCCGACCGGGCTCCAGAGCCTTGATCCCGAAGTCCCCGAAGTTCAACTGGTTCCCCCGAGAGGCCATCCCTCTCATGCGGCCTTTCTGCTGCTTGCGGTATTTGACTCTCTTCGGCGCTAACATGAATCTTCTCCTCGACTCTAGACCGCAGGGCCCCCCGCCTAATACGGATCTCGCCCTTTGTCCTGAGCCCCAGAAAAAGGCCACCCGTCCTTACGGGAGCACTTCCCCTTTGAAAATCCACACCTTGACCCCGATCACCCCATAGGTCGTCCGGGCTACGGCCACAGCATAGTCGATGTCGGCTCGAAGGGTGTGGAGAGGGACACGACCTTCGCGATACCATTCCCGTCGCGCCATTTCCGCCCCGCCCAATCGTCCGGCGCACGCCACTCGAATTCCCTTGGCGCCGAATTTCAAGGCTGAGGTCACCGCGCGTTTCATGGCCCGACGAAAGGCGACCCGCCGTTCCAGCTGTAAGGCGATGTTTTCCGCCACCAAAACGGCATCCAATTCCGGGCGTCGCACCTCTTGGATATCGATGAGGATTTCCCGGGAGAATTTCTTTTCCAGCTCCCGCCGTAAGGCCTCGATTTCCGCCCCCTTCTTGCCGATCACGATGCCGGGCCGGGCTGTGTGAATCCGGATTTTGGCCTTGTTGGCCGCCCTTTCGATTTCCACCTTGGCGATGCCGGCGTGATAGAGTCGCTTTTTAATGAAATCGCGAATCTTTCGGTCTTCATAAGCAAGCTTGGCGTACCCCTTGGATGCGAACCATTTGGAATCCCAGGTTCGAATGACGCCGAGACGAAAACCTTTCGGATTGACCTTCTGTCCCAATCTCCACCTCCGAGGTCCTATGACAAACCGATTACTTTTCCCCGAGAACCACCGTGATATGGCTCGTGCGCTTCAAGATACGGGTGGCCCGCCCCATGGCGCGCGGTCTCCATCGCTTCAAACGCGGCCCTTCGTTCACATAGATTTCCTTGACGTAGAGGCCGTCCATATCCATGCTCTTGGTGTTTTCCGCATTGGCCATGGCCGACCGCAACGTCTTGGACACCAGCCGCGCGCCCTTCTTCGGGGTATACTTCAGAATGGTCAAGGCTTCGTCCACGCCCTTGCTGCGAACCAAATCGGCCACCAACCGCGCTTTCCTCGGAGAAATGCGCAAGTATTTGGATACGGCTCTCACTTCCATCACTTTTTCCCCTTGACCTTGGACTTCTTATCCCCGGCATGACCGTAGAAGGTCCGTGTGGGCGCGAATTCACCCAGCTTGTGGCCCACCATGTTCTCCGTCACAAAGACGGGAATGAATTTTTTGCCGTTGTGCACGGCGATGGTCAACCCCACGAAATCCGGAAGAATGGTGGAGCGCCGGGACCATGTCTTGATCACCTTCCGGTCACCGGTCTCTTTGGCCGCCAGGACCTTTTTGACCAGGTGGTCGTCCACAAAGGGTCCCTTTCTTAAAGAGCGAGGCACCTTACCCTCCTTACATCATCACTTTCGGCGTCGCACGATGAGCCGATCGCTGTTCTTGGCCTTGCGCGTCCGATAACCCTTGGTGGGCTTGCCCCACGGCGTGCAGGGGTGCCGCCCGCCGGAACTTCGCCCCTCGCCGCCGCCCATGGGATGATCCACAGGGTTCATGGCCACACCGCGCACATGGGGGCGTCGACCCAACCAGCGGCTGCGGCCGGCTTTGCCCAGGCTGATGTTTTCATGATCGATATTGCCCACTTGCCCGATGGTCGCCTTGCACCGCGCCAGGACCATGCGCATCTCGCCCGACGGGAGACGCAGCGTCGCATACCGACCTTCCTTGGCCATGAGCTGTGCCCCACTGCCGGCCGATCGGACCAATTGGCCGCCTTTGCCGGGAATCATCTCCACGTTGTGGACCACCGTGCCCAACGGGATGCTTTCCAAAGGCAGGCAATTGCCCGGCTTCACATCCGCTTCCCGACCCGTCAGCACGGTATCGCCCACCTTCAGCCCCAAAGGAGCCAAGATGTAACGCTTTTCCCCGTCCGCATAGTGTAGCAACGCGATTCGTGCCGTCCGATTGGGATCGTATTCGATGGCCGCCACCTTGGCCGGCACGCCCTCTTTGTCCCGCTTAAAGTCGATGATCCGGTAGAGCCTCTTGTGCCCGCCCCCGCGATGGCGCGCTGTCACGCGGCCGTAATTGTTTCGGCCGCCCTTCTTTTTGAGCGGCTCCACCAGACTCTTTTCCGGTTCCTTCTTCGTGACGTCCTCAAAGGTCGAGTAGGTCAGGAACCGGGTCCCGGCGCTGCGCGGTTTGACTTTTCTAATGCCCATGACTCACCCTCATCCGGTGCGTAAGCCGTCGCCGCCAGTTCTTCGGTGGCTCTCGTTCCTCCACGCACCCGTCGCCTGCTTAAACGCCCTCGAAAAACTCGACCCTTTGACCGGGCTTGATCGTCACAATGGCCTTCTTCCAATCCGGCGTGCGGATCGTATGGCGCCCTACCCGCTTGTTATGGCCCTTGACCGTTAGGGTGCGCACTTCCAACACGTCCACTTTGAAGATCTTCTCCACGGCCTCTTTGATCTCGATCTTGTTGGCCCGCCGATCCACCTCGAAATGGAGCTTGTTGTGCTGCTCCTTCTCGAGGGTGCTCTTTTCCGTGATCAAGGGACGCTTCAATATGGAATAGGTTTTGTCCCGCATCACCCCAAGGACTCCTCTATTTTGGAAACAGTGTCTTTGGTCAGGACCACATTTCCATGTTTGAGCATGTCGAAAACGTTGAGGCCTTCACAGCGCAGCACCTTCACGTTGGGAATGTTGCGCGCTGATTTTTCCACGACCTCGTCTTTTCCGGCGATGACCACAAGAGGCTTCTGCAACTCGAAGCGCTGCATCCAAGAATAAAAGTTCTTGGTCTTGATCTCCGGAAAGTTCAACTGGTCCACGACCAGGAGCGCCTGCTCACGAAGCTTTTGGCTCAGCACCACTTTCAACGCCAGGCGCCGCACTTTTTTGGGGACCCTCATGTCATAAGATCGGGGCTGCGGCCCGTGGACGATCCCCCCGCCCCGCCACAGAGGCGACCGGGACGTGCCGGCTCGCGCCCGGCCTGTACCTTTTTGGCGCCAGGGCTTTTTGCCCCCGCCGGAGACCTCGCTGCGGCCCTTGGTTTTCGCCGTTCCCCGGCGACGCTTGGCCAACTGATACAAAACCACTTCATGGACCACATGAGGGTTGGCCGGGACGTCGAAAATATCGTCGCGAAGCTCCATCTGCCCCACGACCTGTCGATTCATGTCGAAGATTTCCACAGTTGGCATGATGTGTTCCTTCTCGTCCTCCACTCACCGGGGCGCGGGCGTCATGGAACCCGATTCGTCTTGCGAATCATCAGGAAGCCGTTCTTGCCCCCGGGCACAGCCCCCTTGATGAGAATGAGGTTCTCTTCAGGTCGCACGTCGACGATTTTCAGATTCAGCACGGTGGCCCGCTTATTTCCCTTCTGGCCCGCCATCTTTTTGCCTTTGATGACGCGACCCGGGAAGGTGGCGCATCCCGTCGAGCCCGGTTCCCGGATGTTCTTGCATCCATGCGTCACCGGACCGCGGCTGAAACCCCAGCGTTTGACGGTGCCGGCAAAGCCCTTGCCTTTGCTGATCCCCGTCACATCCACGCGGTCTCCGATAAGAAACACACCGGATTCCAGGACCTGGCCCGGTTGGAACTCATCGGGATTTTCCACACGCACCTCTCTCAAGATCTGGAAATACCCCTTGCCCACTTTGTCCAAATGACCTTTCAGAGGGCGCGTGACCTTCTTTTCCTTCTTTTCCCCAAAGCCGATCTGCACGGCGCTGTAGCCGTCCCGCGCGGGAACTTTGACCTGGGTGACGACACACGGACCGGCCTGGATCACCGTCACGGGCACCACGCTCCCGTCTTCGGCAAAGACCTGTGTCATCCCGAGCTTACGTCCTAACAATGCCTTCACCATTTTCTCAGCTCTCTTGGGCTAGGCTCTTCCGCCTGAAGCGGCCTTACAGTTTGATTTCCACATCGACCCCGGCGGACAGATCCAACTTCATGAGGGAGTCCACCGTCTGCTGGGTCGGCTCCAGAATGTCCACCAAACGCTTGTGGACGCGGATCTCAAACTGCTCCCTGGACTTCTTGTCAATATGGACGGATCGCAAAACCGTGTAGCGATGAATTTTGGTCGGCAAAGGGATAGGGCCGGCCACGTGGGCGCCCGTTTTCTTGGCCGTATTGACGATTTCTGCGGCCGCCTGGTCAAGAAGCTTGTGGTCGTAGGCTTTCAAGCGGATGCGTATTCTCTGATTCATCATGGCGTCTGTTCCCATAATTTGGGTCCCCACCTCACACATCCGGTCAGGGACCCCATGGCTTTCGTGACGTTGGCCTTTACTCGATGATATCGGTGACCACGCCGGCGCCCACGGTGCGGCCGCCTTCGCGGATCGCAAACCGAAGCTCCTTTTCCAACGCCACCGGCGCAATCAAGTGCACTTCCATGTTCACGTTGTCCCCGGGCATCACCATCTCC
>CALGPN010000012.1 GCA_937960435.1 uncultured Desulfosoma sp. | reverse complement strand
TTTTGGATCTTGCGGTAAAGCTCTTCGCGGAAGACAGGGATGTGGCGAGGGCTGCGGATGCCGACCTTGACCTTGTTTTGATCCAAGGCCGTGATGATCACCTCAATATCATCCCCGATCCGGATGGCTTCCCCTACCTTTCGGGTCAGGACAAGCATGAGGCCCCCCTTTTGCGGCGGCTGTTCGTGCCCGTGCGGCAAAAGATGGAAAGGATGCACCGCAAAGGCTTTTGTCGGGCCGGGACTCTGAGAAGCGGCTCCTTCCCGAACATTTGCCCTTCGGGCCCAGCATAGCAAAAACAGCCACGGGGAGTCATCTGCGAACCGGCGTTGCCCAAATGAGCATTCCCCGGTCTTGTCTTTTCCGGATGATGAGCTCAATGGATGCACGGCCACGCGAGCTCAGTCCGCTTCTCCTGGGCTTTTCAAATGGCCCAGGACAGGAAAAGGAATTCCCCATGTTCGGACGGTGCATCGGGTTTCCCACTGAGGACCAAGGGGGCCTAAGATTCAGCCGTTCCTTCGACCAAATTGCACCCGCACCCCATCTCCGCTGCTTCCTTTCACCATGGGCCGTTTGTCTCAAGCGCTTAGAAATTTTTTCGTTTCCTCCAAGGCGATGAACACGTCGGCCATGAGTTTTTCCATGGTGCGGACGTCCAGGCCTAAGGTCTCGAAGACATGATCCTGATTAGGGTTGAGGAACCCGTCCACACCGGCGCCGATCCCCATGGCGGCGACCATGCGGTTGGCGGCGTAGACGACGGCGGCCACCTGACCGTTCTCCGTAGACTCTTGAGGGCTGTGGTGATGGGCGATGCCGGAGACCACCGAGGGGGGAAAGTTCCACCGGGTGGCGATGAGACCTCCCAATTCCTGATGATCGATGCCTAAAATCTCGCGTTCGGCTTCAAGGAAGGTTTCTTTTCGCTTCTTGATCGTCTGGATGATCCGGTCCAAATAGTGGTCCACGTAATGGTTGAGGACGGTTTTGCCGATATCATGGAGCAACCCGGCGGTGTAAGCGGTGAGGCGCTCGGCGCTTCCGATCCTTTCGGCGATGCGGTCGGCCATGATGGCCGTCCCCACGGCGTGTTCCCAGAGTTCACCGTCCCGAAGGTCGTAGCCTTGGACGGCATGGTACTGAAAGCGGGCCGAGCACGCCGCGAGGATGACTTCCACCAGCGCCCTTTGTCCCAAGGAGACGATGGCTTCCTTGAGCGATCGGGCCGGCTGGGTCCGGGTGTAGTGCGGGGAGCGGGCCAGGGCCAGGACCTTGGCTGCGATGACCTGATCGTATTGAATGACGGCCTCGATCTCTTCCACCGGGGCCATGCGTTCTAGCAACGGCATGACCTTTTGCACCACGTCGGGGAAGGGCGGGAGTTGTTCCGCCACACGCAAGATTTCATCCAGGGGTTTGCTCTGAGCGGTCTGTGCGTGTTCCATGAATCTTTCTCCTCAAGAAAGGCTCCGTGGGCCTCATGCTTTTTCTCTTAGGTTATCGGATACAGCCTGGAAAGTCTTGAAGCAAAAAACCGGAAAAGCTATTGTTTTTTCCGTCGCCTTTTTCTCTCTCAATGGTTTAACGGACGGCGCTCGATGATGGGTTCGGATCCCGCCAGCCTCGACGATTACCGCCTTTTGGGCCTCGATCCCGGGGCCTCTTCAGAAGAGGTCAAACGGGCTTATCGGGAACTGGCCAAAAGGTGGCATCCCGATCGATATGCCGGCAAATCCGATTGGGAAAGAGCTCAGGCGGAAGAAAAGTTCAAGGACCTCCAAAACGCCTACCGGCGCATTGTGACCTGCCCGCTTCGAGACCCCTTTTGCGCAGGTGAAGCGCCCTCGTCGGAAAAGCGGGACAGGTCTGCCGACGACGGCGGGCCGGGCGAATTCCGAGATCGCGACCAAAGAAAAAAGCCCTTCTCTCACAGGGGTTCGGGGAAAGCCCGGACAGTCCGTCAACCATGGGGAAAACTGTGGTCCGAAGCCGTAAAGGCCTTGAAGGGTTCCAGGCGCTGGACACGAATGATGGTCGCCGCCCTTGTCATTTTGGCCGCACTGGGGTTGTACGGTCTTAAGGAGTCTCGCCCCAGAGGCGGCCGCCCCGGGGCGGTTCCCACAGCGAAGACGGTGACAGGCCTCAGTAGAAACCCGGTGGATCCGGCTTCGGATCTTTCGGCACGGGTGGGAGAGGCCCTTTCCTCGCTTCAAGCAGTTCACGGCAATGCCCCTGGGAAAAGGGAAGCTCTTGGGGAGTCCCCCTCGTACGTCCTCGGGATGCCCGAAACCTTTACTCTAGGGAGTTCTGAAAAGGACGTCCTTCGGGTTCAAGGCCCGCCGGACAAAGCCTTCGGCAGCCGGTGGAGCTATGGCCTATCCGAGGTGCGCTTCCAAGACGGCCGTGTGGTGGGCTACGACAATTTCGACGGACGGCTGCGGGTCACGATCTCGCCCGCCGGCGGGTCGACCGGCACTGGTTCCAGCGCCGACTTTTTCACTTTGGGATCCACCAAGGACGAGGTCTTGCGTGTTCAGGGAGTCCCGACGGGTGTTCGAGGATCGCTGTGGCATTATGGTTTCAGTTCCGTGCGATTTTCCGAAGATCGGGTGGCAGCCTATGACAATTCTTTCGGAAACCTGAAAGTCCGCCTCGCGCCGTCTCGCGAATACATGGAAAAGACGGCAGGAAGAGCCCCGTCATTTTTCACCATTGGCTCTTCGGCCGACGAAGTCCTGGCGGTGCAGGGAACACCTTCCAGTGTGCGCGGCAACATGTGGTTTTACGATTTTTCCGATGTCCTTTTTCGGGACGGCCGCGTCGGCTGGGTCAACGATCCCGCCGGCCGGTTGCGGTTTGTCCCCAAAGAAGCGCTTTCAGAAAAGGTTCCTGTGAACCCCAGATGAGGGAGTGCGGTCATGGAACAGGCGGGGTTTTTGGAAAAGGCCTACCGAGGTTTTTTGGATGCCTCCATTTTCGAGAAATTCCCCATCCACGTGGACCGAACGAAAGTGGACGCGATCGTTCGGGCCTATGAGGCGCTGCTCAAGGATTTTTCTCCTCAGGAGATCGAAGCCCAAGGGAAAGTTCCCGACGTCATGCTTCGGCGAATGGGCGATGCCGGTTTGTTCGGCTTTTCCATCGCCAAGGAATACGGAGGGTTGGGGTTTACCCTGTGGGAGTACCTGGAAGTCATCCGCGAGATGGCCCGGCGGGACCTTTCAATCGCACTGGTTTCCATCGCCCATCTTTCCATCGGGGTGAAAGGGATCCAGCTTTTCGGCACCGAAGAGCAAAAGCAAAAATACCTGCCGCCCGCCGCATCCGGGGACATGATTTTTTCCTACGCTTTGACGGAACCCCACGTGGGATCCGACGCCAAACATATCGAGACCACGGCCGTGCTTTCGGAAACCGACGGCTGTTACATCCTGAACGGGCGAAAGACTTACATCACCAACGCCAACTACGCAGGAGGCCTCACGGTCTTTGCGCAGCTCGACCCGGACCGTCCCGGCCACATGGGCGCTTTCATCGTGGAAACCCACTGGGACGGGGTGAAGATCGGCGCCGACATGCCCAAAATGGGCCTCAAGGCCAGTTCCACGGCGGCCATCCATTTCAAGGACGTGAAAGTCCCAAGGGAAAACCTCCTGGGAAAACCCGGCGATGGCTTCAAAATCGCTATGACCATCCTGAACTACGGACGTCTGGGCCTCGGGGCGGCTTCCACCGGCATGATGGAACAATCCGTGCAAGACATGGTCCGCCGGGCCCGAAGGCGCACCCAGTTCGGCGTGCCCATCGAAACCTTCGAACTCATCCAGGAAAAGATCGTCAAAGGCCGCGCCTACGCCTTCGCGTGTGACGCCATGACGACCCTGACGGCCACGTTCTTGGAAGACGACCCCTACCGGAACACGGCCATGGAAACAAGCCATATCAAGCTTTTCGGCACGACCCGCGCCTGGGACGTCCTCTATGACGCCTTGCAAACGGCGGGCGGCTCGGGGTACCTCACGACCCAGCCTTATGAAAAGCGGTTGCGCGATTTTCGTGTGACGACCATTTTTGAGGGGACCACGGAAATCCACTCCATTTACCCGCCCCTTTTCGCCATGCGGCGCATGGCCAAGGAAGCGGCGGAGGCTCACCGGGGACCATGGGGGACGATCAAAGCCCTGTGGGGCCAACTCACCTCCCCCATGCAATGGACTGTGCCCCTGACGGACCGTGAGCTCAAGCAGGCCGCACGGCAGGCTCTGCGAAATACGCGCTTCCTTCGGTATGCGCTGGTCTTGCTTCCGGTCCTTTACGGAAAGAAGATCGGGGCCAAGGAATACATCTTGCGTCGTTTGACGACACTCAGCCTTTACACCTTTGCCGTGTTGGCCATGATCGCGCGAATGCAGAAGGATCTGGACCGGGGGCTCTTGACCGGCGAGCAGCGCCTGCTTTTGGCCTATATGGTGGAAGAAATGAAAGAATGCCGAAGGGGTTGCCTGAAACTCTGGAACACGAGGAAAGAACGCCTTGCGGGGGACATCTACCGCTGGGTGCGAGGGGCGGTCTCGGAATAGGCGGCGTCCGAATCCACAAGTCGCAGGATGCTTCGGAAGAAGGGCAGCTTGCGAGAAACTTTGGCAAAGGCGATGCGGGCGGCCACATATGCCAGAAGAAAGACCACCACGTAGTTCAAACCGAAAGAGACACCGGGGAGGGGAACATCCAGATCGGCGTAACGGCTTTGCAACCGGGCGAGGGCAAAAAAGACGGGCCAGAGGGCGGCGGCGGACAGCGCGATCTTGAAGAAAAACAGCCGCCCCCAGACATCGTTGCCTTCTTTGTTCACCGCCTGATAGGCTACCGTGTCGCCCATTTTTTCCGCTTCTTCGGATAAACTTTGGTAATGAGCCACTTCTTCATTCAGGCGGCGAAGATAGGGCCGATTGATGCGGTACGCCGCCGCCAACGTCAGTTCCCCAAGGAAAGTGGCCAGGCACGCCAAGGCGGCGACTTCCAGCAGATAGCAGCCATAGACGCCGAGGGATTGAGCCATCCCGTCCAGGATCTTCATCCCGTGTGGAACCTCCCATGCGGACGAAAACCCCGCCGATGCCTCTGACGCTCGAGGAATCGACGGGGTGATTTCTCGTGTGTCGGTGGTCCGTTCCAGATTCGTGCGTACTGCCCGAGAATTTCGCCTCCACCGAGTTGCTTACATGGGGACCCACTTCTGCCCGAAGAAACCTTGGCTAAAATAGCCGAGACCCACGTAGAGGGCCAGGAGGACAAACAGCCGTTTCAGCCAAATGTCCGGGATGTACTTCTGGGTTCTCGGCCCGATCATGGAGCCCACGAAAATGCCGACAAGTTCCAGGCCGACCAGGGTCCAGTCCATGCCGGCCTTAGCCACCGTGATGTAGCTCGCAATGGAGGTGATCATGCTGAGAAGCACGGCCATGGCGGAGGTGCCTGCCACCACGTACATGGGCGCCCCGGTGAAAGTCGTCAGGAAGGGAACGTACAGGAAGCCCCCTCCGACGCCCAGAAAAGAAGAAATGGCCGCGATGACGATCCCGCCGATAAAAATAATGATCGGGTTAAAATGAAATTCCATCCCAAAAAAGGTAAAAGTGGAGCGAGTAAGGCTGAAAGACTTGAACTGGATGCCCTGGGCCACCGCGTCCTGTTTTTCCCTCATGGCTTTGGCGAATGCTTGAGCCGCTTCCTTGGCCGCTTTCTTTTTCTTCTGGCCGGCGGGAGTGGTTTCATAAAAGAGGAAAGCACCGACAACAAAGACAAAGAGACCGAACCATCCCTGGTATTGCTTAAAAGAGACTTTGCCGCCTGTGAGCCACGGGATGAAAACAGCGCCGGCGATAGACCCCAAAGCGAGAACGACGCCCACAGGCCAAGCCAAAGTGCGGGCTTTGAGGTAGTTGATGGTGCTGATCAAAGCGGAGAGGCCCACGAGAAATTGGTTCGACGTGCGCACACTGTCGGTCAAGGCTTTATTGAGACCCGGCTGGGTCTTGGCAAAAGTCTTGGCGTAAGTTCCGAGCCCCAAAACGGTCATGTGGCCCACGCCGGCCATGATTCCGCCGAAAGCGCCGACCGTCGAAAAGATCCATCCGACCCAGACAGACCATAAGACAGCCACGACGTAATTGATGCGGGGCGCACCGGGGATGCCGAAAGCGCCTCGGGGAGCTTGAGGGTCAATGTAGCCTTTTTCTTTTCCCAAAGGGGCCTTAGACACTTCTTGACCGATTTTGCCTGGAAGCCCTAGGGTGTCGCCGACCTTTTTGGGTTCTGCGGCCGCCGGTTTTTCTGCGGCCGGAGCCGCAGGAGCCGGTTGGGCTTGTGGCGCTGGGGCTGCCGGTTGCGCCTGGGGCGCGGGAGCCGCCGGTTGTGCGGGCTGAGGAGCCGTCCCCTGCACCTGGGTCTCCTGCTGCTGTTGACTCAGGGCCGGCCCTGCCGCAACGCCCGCGAGGAAAAACACCGCAACGAAAGCCAAGAAAAACCTCTGCCATCGGAACCGTTTTCTCATCATGCCAACCTCCTCATAAAATATGTGTTCCATGAAAACGCCGAAAAGACTCTGCCGGTTGGGGCCCTCCGCAAATCCGGCTTATCGGATCATATCAAGTGTGAGCACCTTTTGTGCCAAGCCTCCGGCCTTCGAGGGGCGAGGCGACGACATCGGCAATTTAACTTTGTCTTTCGGTTTCTGTCATCATTTTCTTTCGGTTTTCCCACGACTTCACCCGCCTTGCCGAACGCTAAAATGAACAAAAGCTCAAGAAATCAATGAATTTCCCAAAGCGGATGTGCGTTTTCTATGGTGCCTAGAAAGTGTTGCGGTGCAAAGAAAATATGGCGCACCGGATGACGAGCGCCCGGGCGCTGCGGCCGGGCTTTAGATCTCACCGGAGCTTCGAGTCAACCCCAAGATTCATGCAGGGAGCCTGGGGATCCTGAGGGGGCGTAGAGCGGTTTTCCCTCTGGCATGGAGTTTGCGTTGGCCGACAGTGAGCTTTTAGGGAGCGTCGCGTTGAAGAGGAGGCGGGAGGTTTTGAGGCGAAACTCCCGACATTCCATGCGGAAAAGTTTCGAGCTTTTAAGCTTGATTGGGGATAGGGGGCTGAGTTATGGCGCTCATCATGGTTTTGGATGACGAAAAGGATGCCTGTCGCCTCATGCACAGGATCCTTTCGCGACTCGGCCACCACGTCCAGGTCTTTTGCCGTGCGGAGGAGGCACGCATGTGGCTCGCGACCTCCGAACCCGATTTGGCCTTGCTCGACATCAAGCTCAAGGAAGATAATGGGTTGTCGATCCTCAAATTTATTCGGGCCCATCGCCCGGGCGTCAAAGTGCTCATGATCACGGGGTATCCCTCTTCCGAGACGGCTCAAGAAGCTGTGCGTTTGGGCATCGAGGGTTACCTCATCAAGCCTGTGGAAATCGAAGACTTGGAATCCCGGGTCGCCGAGCTTTTGAAAAAGAGTGCCGTTCGAGATCGATCGTCGCCAAAGAGAAAGGAAAGCCCATGAGAAGAGAAGTGTACAGCCTTTGTTTCATGTGTTCGATCCGCTGTCCCATCAAGGTAATTGTGGAAAACGGACACGTCCGATGGATCGAGGGCAATCCCCACGTGCCGGGCATGGAAGGCAGCTTATGTCCTCGGGGGGCGGCGGGGATCGCCCTATTGAACGATACCCAGCGGCTGCAATCACCTCTGATCCGCTCCGGACCCCGGGGAAGCGGGCAGTGGAAAAAGGCCACGTGGGACGAGGCCCTCAATTACGTGGCCGAGAAACTTAAAGAAATTATCGCCAAATATGGGCCGCAAAGCGTGCTTTTGGGCGAACGCACTCAGCTTGCCACCCATGTGAGCAAGACCCTCATGAGGGCCATCGGCTCGCCCAATCATTTCACCCATGATGCCATCTGTAAAGGTTCGGTCAACACGGCCGCCCGGTCGTTGTTCGGCTATACCGACGCCCAAATGGGCTGTGACTACAAGAACACCAAGCATATCGTCTTCTACGGACGCAACTTCTTCGAGGCCATTGAGGTCAGAGCCGTCAACAACTTGATGGAGGCGATGGAAAACGGGGCGAAGATCACCTACATCGACCCGAGGGTGACCGTGACGGCGACGAAGGCTCATGATTATTTCATGATCCGGCCGGGAACGGACCTGGCCCTCAATTACGCTTTGATGCACGTGATCTTCAAGGAAAAGCTCTACGATGCCCGATTTGTGGAGCGTTGGGTTGAAGGGGTCGCACAGCTGCAAGACTTTGTGCAACCCTACACGCCGGAGTGGGCGGAAGGGGAAACGGGGATCGAGGCCTACCGGATCGTGAATCTGGCCCGAGAAATGAGCAAGAAGAAACCTTCGGTCATTTTCCATTACGGATATCGCGGGGCGAGTCATCCCAACGAGATCTATCTGCGTCGATCGATTATGATTCTTAACGCCCTGATGGGAAGTCTGGAAGCCAAGGGCGGACTTTTCTTCAAGAAGGGACCGGGCGAAGTGGGCGGCAAGCCTGCTCGGAAATTGACGGAACAGGAAGGACTGCCCAAGGTCGACATGGTGCGCTTTGACAAGGTGGGCACGCCCGATTTCCCTCTGCCGGACAAAGACCACGGCGTGGGCCAGATGCTGCCCTTGGCGATATTGAACGAGGACCCCTATCCTCTGAAGGCTCTTATTGCCTATCGTTTCGACCCTCTTCTCTCCATTCCTGATCTCAACCAGAACAAGCGGGCGTTGGACAAATTGGAATTGGTAGTGAGCATCGACATCAACTACAGCGACATCGCCTGGCACGCCGATGTGATTCTTCCCGAGTCCACCTATTTGGAGCGTTTGGACTGCATTCAACAAGCCAACGGCCTCAAGCCCCAAATGTTCCTTCGCCAGCAGGCGGTGAGCCCGCGCTACGACACCCGCCCGGGAGCCATTATTTTGAAGCAGTTGGCGGAGCGGCTCGGCGTCGGCCGTTACTTCCCTTATGAAACGATGGAAGATCTGGTGCGATGGCAACTGGAGGGCACGGGCTTTACCCTGGAAGACTTCGCCAAGAAGGGTTTTGTGGCTTACACCGATAAACAGATCTTTTGGGATCGGGAAAACGGCCTGAAGTTCAAGACCCCTTCCGGAAAAATCGAGCTGGTCTCCTCCTTGCTCGAGAAGGCGGGATACGCGTCTTTTCCGCCATATGAGCCCGTAACGGCGCCTCCCGAAGGGCATTATCGACTTATGGTTGGCCGATGCGCCCAGCACACTCACGTGTCGACTCAAAACAATCCTTATCTGAACGAGCTGGTGCCGGAAAACCGTTTGTGGATCCACACGAAGGAAGCCGAACGTCTCGGCATCAAGGACGGGGATTGGGTCGAAGTGAGCTCCACGGTGGGTTCCGGCCAAATCCGGGCCCATGTGACGGACCTAATCCATCCGGAATCTGTCTTTATGCTGCACGGGTTCGGTCATGAAGCCCGCTTGGCGGCTCGGAGCTTCAACCGCGGTTTGGCTGACACCTTGTTGCAGGAAAACATCTCCGACAGGATCGGCGGCAGTCCCGCACTGGACCACACGGTTGTGGCGGTCAAACGCGTTCGCTGAAGACCTCGGACGGAATTCGGAGGATATGCCCATGAGTCAGTACTACCTTTTTCAAGACGTAAAGAAGTGCATCGGGTGTCATGCCTGTGAAGTCCAGTGCAAGACCAACAAAGGCCTACCCGTAGGGCCCAAGGTATGCCAGGTGGTAGAGGTAGGCCCCAAATTCGTGGGAGCCCTGCCCAGGGCCTCGTACATCTTCATGCCTTGCTTCCATTGCGAAAACCCCTGGTGTGTGGCGGCCTGCCCGACGGGGGCTATGCAGAAACGGGCTAAAGACGGGATCGTCTTTGTCGATCAGGATCTGTGCGTCGGGTGCAAGACGTGCATTTCGGCGTGCCCGTGGGGGGCTCCCCAATGGAACGCCCAGACGGGGAAAGTGGTCAAGTGCGACTATTGTAAAGATCGGCTGGACCAGGGGTTAAAGCCCGCGTGTGTGACCGTGTGCACCACTCATTGCCTAAATTTCGGGAAACCGGAAGAATTGCGCGAGATTCGGCGGGAACGCCATGCGAAGGCCCTGTCGCCCTTGGACTAATCTTTCGGCTACGGAGCATGAGGCCGTCGTGCGGCCCAAGGCAGGAGATTTTTCAATCGATTTGTGAAGGGACCACGGATGACGCGTCCAACATGTGCGGTCAGCGAATGCCGTCGGCATTTTGAAAAGCTTCTCGCCACGGAAGCCATCACCACACCCCGTTTTCGACATCTGACAGAAGAGGTGTTTGTTCTGTTGGAAGACATTGCCTGGGGAAGGGGAGGCCCGGAGCATCTTGCCGCGTTGCGATCTCTTGGGGAAACCCTGGCGGCCCAGGGGCCCGATCCCATGACGGTCGAGACGGGCAGGGTCCTTCTGGACGCCCTGGACGAACACCGGGAAATCTTTGTCAGTCATATCGAAACGCACAACTGTGCCACGGGCGACTGCGTGAAATTGGCCCCGTCGCCCTGTCAGATGGCCTGCCCCGCGGGTCTGGATATCCCGAGCTACGTGACCCTTATCGGGATGGGGCGCGAAGCCGAAGCCATCAGCATCATCCGGGAAGACAACCCGTTTCCGTGGGTCTGTGGGCTGGTGTGTACCCATCCGTGCGAGTATGTTTGTGTACGAGGCCGTATGGACAGACCTATTGCCATCAAGGACCTCAAGGGCTATGCGGCGGAACGGGCCATGTCCCGCATGGAATACGTCAATCCGCCGGCGCCCCCCTCCAATGGGCGGAAGGTCTGCATTGTGGGAGCCGGCCCCGCCGGGTTGACCGCCGCGTATTATCTACGCCTGAAAGGCTACGAGGTGACCGTTTTGGAAGCTTTGCCGGTGGCGGGCGGGATGATGATGGTGGGGATCCCCCGCTATCGGCTCCCTCGAGAAGTCATCGATCGCGAAGTGGCCATGATCGAGGACATGGGCGTGGAGATCCGGCTTAACACCCGCCTCGGCAAGGATGTCACCATCGAGCAACTTCGGGAGCAAGGCTATGAGGCTTTTCTCATCGCCATCGGTGCCCACAGTTCCTACAAGCTCATGATCCCGGGAGAAGACGATTTCCCCCAGGTAATCAGCGCCGTGGATTTTTTGCGCCGTGTGGCTTTGGGGGATCACCATGCCCCGGGCAGGCGGGTGGCTGTCATCGGCGGCGGAAACGTGGCCATAGACGCCGCGCGCACATGCATCCGTCTGGGGTGCGAATCCGTCACCTTGCTCTACCGGCGGACCCGTTCTGAAATGCCGGCTCATGAGGAGGAGGTTCGGCAGGCCGAAGAGGAAGGGGTTCAGTTGCAATTTCTGACTGTTCCTGTGGAAATCAAGGGGGAAGCAGGTCGGGTGACGGCGCTTCATTGTCTACGAGCCGAATTGGGCCAGCCCGACGCCAGCGGGCGACGGCGGCCGGTTCCTGTAGAGGGGAGCGACCATGAGCTCGAAGTGGACTGTGTCATTGCGGCCATCGGCCAGGCCATCGATTCCGAGGGGGTAGATCGATTGGAAGGCTTAGCATGGTCCAAGCGCGGGACGATCAAGGCGAACACGGCGACCATGGAAACGACGCTCAAGGGGGTCTTTGCCGCGGGAGACGTGGTGACGGGGCCGGCCACGGTCATTGAGGCCATCGGGATGGGGAAGACGGCCGCGGACGCCATTGACCGGTACCTCCAGGGACTTCCGCAGCCCAAAATGCCGCCGGTGCCCGTGCGACGCCGCCGTCTGCCGTTTCTGGAGGTCTCCGCGTCGAAGAAGATGCGACTGGAGCGGCCCAAGATGGCCGAACTCAACACGGACCGCCGCAGAATCACGTTTCAACAGGTGGAGTTGGGACTTTCCGAAAGCCAGGCCAGAGAAGAGGCGCTGCGGTGTCTGCGCTGCGACGTGTGCATCCGCTGCGGGCTGTGCGTGAAAATCTGTCGGGACAAAATGAAGATCGACGCCCTGAAGCTCGGCTACTTGGATAAGGAACACAAATCGGACACCGATTTCCGGGTGACCGCGGAGAAATGTATCGCGTGTGGGGCCTGCGCCGTCAATTGCCCTAACGATGCCATGCAAATGCAGGACCGGGACGGCACGAGGACCATCTCCCTGTGCGGGACGGTTCTCAATCGGCTCAAATTGGAATATTGTGAAGAATGCGGGAAGGTTTTAGGCCCTGAGCGCTACCACGACTTTGTGATGAAGCGCATGAAAGACCTGGCGTCGGTTGTCCGGGGCCATCGTCTGTGTCTGGACTGTGCACGGAAAAAGGCGGCAAACAGCCATGCGGACTTGCTCCCTCCCCCCCGGCATCATGACCTAAAGGATTGAAATGGACCGCTTTCTTTTCAATGCCCACGGCCTCGGGCCAATAGAGGGAGAACGGGAAGCACGCAAGACGGAGGTGGCCTATGACGTTTCGCCGAGGTCAAAAAGTCCAAATTTATAGGAAGTCCAGCGACGAAAGCTGGGAACCCTACATGGACGAATATATCGGCTGCCGGGGTGTGATTACCGATCCGGACACAAGCAAAAACGATCCCATTGACTTGATTGAAGTGACGCTGGAAGACAAGGGCACCCACCGTTTTCCCCAAGATTGTCTTCGGGTTCTCGAAGATTAAATTGGGGGACTGTGCGTGTATCTCATAAGGCTCGAAGGCAAGATCGCGCAGGAGCGCCTATGAAGGTTCAGGATATTCTCACCCAAAAGGGGGCCAGTGTTTATACGATCGACGTAGAGAAAACGGTAGAAGACGCCGTCAACGAATTGGCCGCCAAACACATTAGCGCCCTGATCGTGATGGATAAAGAGCGGCCCGTGGGCATTTTCACCGAAAGGGACGTCCTGAGAACCCATCTGAAATTTCGCGAAACACCTTTTACGGCTGTGCCCCTGTGCGACGCCATGACGGAAAAACTCATTGTGGCGCGGCCGGACGATGAGCTCAACGTCGTCATGTCCGCCATGGTCCAAGCGGATATTCGGCACATGCCCGTGGTTTCCGAAGGCCGACTTGTCGGCCTTCTTTCCATGCGGGACATCATCCATCAATACGTCGGGTCCTTGCGAGCGGAGCTCACTTATCTTCAGGACTACATCAGCCGTCTAGAAGATGCGAAACACGACTAAAAGAAAGGTGCCTTCGGATGGTTACGATCACCGTTGACGGGCAGGCTTACGACGCCGAGGAGGGCCAGACCGTCTTGCAGGTCTTAAGGGCTCACCGCGTGGCGCTTCCCACCCTCTGTTATCATCCCGCGCTGAAACCTTCCGGCAGCTGCCGTCTGTGTGCCGTAGAAGTCGTGGGCAAATCTGGGCGGCCCGTGGCCATGTTGTCGTGCATTATGCCGGTTAAAGACGGTTTGGAAATCAAAACGACGGGTGAGATTGTCCATGCCGCTCGCACCAAAGCTTTCCGAAGACTTTTGCAGATGGCGCCTCAAAGCCAAAGAATTCGCGACCTGGCCGAGCAGTACAACGTGGATGTGGGACCGCCGCCGGACGGGTGTGTCCGCTGCCGCCTCTGCATTCGGGTGTGCAAGGAAATTATCGGGGCGGGAGCCTTGCGGATGGAAAAGCGAGAAGGCAATGACTTCGTCGTGCCTGTGGAAGGGGCGTGCATCGGATGCGGAACCTGCGCCAACATCTGTCCCACCGGGGCCATCACGGTGAGCGACAGTGAGGGCGTCCGGACGATTTCCATCCGAGATGAAATCATCGGCATTCACGCCATGGAGCGGTGCCAAGCCTGCGGCCGTCCTTTTGCGACCCGAAAATTCCTCGAATATGCGGAAGCACATGTTCAGCCTCATCCGGACGTGAAAGAGCACCATCGGTATTGTCCCACCTGCGCCAAACTTCTCGCCGATCGCGTAAAATTGGGACTGCGTCAAAGGCAGCGCTGATGGCCCCCTTGGGGCTCTGCCTGTACCCTACTGTTGGTCCTTTGATGGCCTTCGGGAGCTGCCCCCTCAGGGCCTGCTTTACCCTACCCGGCCGACCTGTGAGCCGTTCCCGGCCGGGGTTTTTAATTCTTAAGGAAGTCTAAACAACCCTTGGGCTCGTCTGCGGATAAGTTGACCTTCGTGCCGGGTTTCTCCGTCCCAAGACGAACGGTGGTACGTATCGTTTCTCCCTTCGGCCTGAGGCCGTCGAAGCCTTCGCTTCGCCCATAGGGTCGGCGGTGCCCCTCCTTCATGACGCGGTCTTCCCATATGGATGATGTGGCGAGCTGTGGTTGACCTTTTGATGCCCCTGATGTAAAGGCAAAGGGCATATCGAGCAACAACGTCGCCGCGCTTGCGAAAGTATTCCAAATAGTTAGGGCATCTCACAATGCGACAAGAATGGATGTTTATTCTTTTTTGTTTTTGTGTCGCGATCTTCGATCCCGCAGGGGCTTGGGCCACTCAAGTCCATGCCGAACCCGAGGGCCTTTACAGCCACCAACTGGGACACGGTTTTTTCATCGTGTCCATGGGGGTCTTCATTTACTGGCTTCGGGGCCGGCGCTTGGTTCGGCATAAAGGATGGCGCTACCTTCAGTATTCCGCGTTGCTCTTCGTTTTGTGGAATGTGGACGCCATTGTGGTGCATCATCTGGAAAATCAGGATGATCTCTTCATGAAGTTTTCGGAGGGGACGCTCCACGCCTTTCTGCAGCCGTATCCCGGTCGAGAGTGGGTGACCGTGATGTTTTATATATGCAAAATGGATCACGTACTGTGTGTTCCGGCGATTATCTTCCTCTATCTGGCGCTCCGGCAAATGATTCGTTCGCCGCATGAGTTTTCCCCTCGAGACGTGGAAAGACCATGACCTTGCCGATTTTTCCCGTTCTCGTAGTCGATCTAGTCGGTTCGGGCTTGATGATTTTTTTTGCCGTGGCGTGTGTCCGCCTGTCTTTGCGGCTCTACGGCCAAGACCGCGAGAACGTGCTCTGGGTTTATTTGTTGATGGTCTCGCATGCTTTGGCGGTCTTTGCCGTATCGCGGGGGGTGGGCCATATTGCCAAGCAATTGCTCCTCCTAGGCGACTATCGGTATCTCTGGGATGTCCTCAGGCCGTACAGCGGTTCCATGAACACCATCAGTTTTTGCGTCGTTGGCGCCGTGACACTCTTTTTCGAGAGAATCTGGAAGGTTTATCAACAGATTCTTCGGGATCGGCGTGCCTTGCAGGCGGTCCACGAAGAGCTAGTGAGCCTCAATAAGCGGCTGGAGGATCTCGTGTCCGAACGAACGGAGGAGTTGAAGCGTTCGGAGCAGAAGTTTCGGCGCATCTTTGAAGCTTCTCGCGATATGATTGCTGTAGTGGCGCTTGACGGAACCGTGTTGGACATGAACCCGGCCGGCCGGGAAATGTTAGGAATTAATGGTTTGGACCTTCAGGGCGAAGGAGCCGCGTCGCGTGTGTCCTTCGGGACGTTTTGTGCGCACCCCGAAGACTGGGAAAACCTCAGAGAGCGGCTTCGCCGGGAATGTTATGTTTCAGATGCGGAGATTGACTTGGTGAGTCGAGACGGCCGCGAGATCAACGGCCTATTCAGTGCTGCCTCTCAACGCAGCATTATGGAAAAAATGGAAATCTTCCACTTTGTGGTGAAGGACGTTTCCCAACGCAAGGCCATGCAAAAACAGCTGCTTCAGGCGGACAAGCTGGCCTCCATCGGACAGCTGGCCGCCGGAGTCGCCCATGAAATCAACAATCCTCTGGGAATCATTTTGGGATACACCCAGCTTTTGATCCGTGAAGAACCGGAGGGCACGGAGCGCTATGAGGATCTCAAGACCATTGAGAGACACACGCGTGCATGCAAGACGATCGTCGAGGATTTGTTGAGCTTTGCAAGGCGCTCGCCCACGAGAAAAGAACCCGCCTCTCTGCATGACATCATCACCGAAGTGTTGAGCGTCGCTCGGCACAATTTGGAAATGCGTCGCATCGAAATAGAGTTGCACTTCGACCCCGAGGTGCCGGCTTTGGTGCTGGACAAAGACAAGATGCGGCAAGTTTTTATGAACCTTATCATGAACGCCCAGCAAGCCATCGGAAAAGAGGGCCGCATTTCCATCCAAACCTCTCTCGACGCCGACCGAAGGCACGTTCGGGTGTCGGTGGCGGATACGGGCGTGGGGATCAATCCTAGGGATCTGCCGCGCATCTTCGACCCTTTCTTCACGACCAAGAGCCCCGGAGAGGGAACGGGGTTGGGTCTTTCAGTCAGCTACGGTATCGTGAAGGACCACGGAGGAGAAATCCTCGTAGAAAGCGAGCCTGGCAAGGGATCCGTGTTTACGGTTCTCCTTCCGTTGACTGCAGAGCACTCTGGACCGGGTGAGCCGTATGAGTAATGGCTGTGCGCACGAAAGAGTGGAAACGATCCAGGATCGTTTGCTCATCGTGGACGACGAAGAGGACTTCTTGCGCCTTTTGAAGCGCAGCCTGGTCAAAGACCTGGAATGTGAAGTGCTTACGGCCTCTTCGGGAGAAAGTGCCCTGCAAACTCTTGAGGAAGAGCCTGTCGATGTCGTCCTCGTGGATATGAAAATGCCCGGTATGGACGGCCTGGAATTTCTGAAACATCTCAGGACGTCGCATCCTTGGGTGACGGCCGTCATGATGACGGCTCACGGCTGTGTGGAATTGGTGGTCCAGGCCATGCGGCAGGGGGCCTATGATTTCATCACCAAGCCTTTCGACCACGAAACTCTGGTTTTTACACTTCATAAGGCTTTCGAACGCAATCGTTTGCTGCGGGAGAACTTGCGCCTGCAGCAGCGGGATAAGAGGGAAGGTGTTTTTCAAAATATTGTGGGAAGCAGCCCGGCCATGCGTCGCGTCTTCGATACCATTCAGATGGTGGCTTCCTCGGATTTGACAGTTCTCATCACCGGGGAGTCCGGCACGGGCAAAGACCTTGTGGCGCGTGCCATTCACAACCTCAGTGAACGCAGCCATGGCCCCTTTGTGGCGGTGAATTGCCCCACGGTTCCGGAAAACATTCTGGAAAGCGAGCTTTTCGGTTACAAGAAAGGGGCGTTCACCCATGCCACCCAGAACAGAATCGGTTTGTTTCAGGAGGCCCACCGGGGAACCCTGTTTCTGGACGAAATTGGAGACATTTCCTCTGCGATCCAGGCGAAGCTTCTGAGAGTGCTTCAGGAAAAAACCATCAAGCCTCTGGGCGACACGAAAACCATCAAGGTGGACGTGCGGGTGGTTGCTTGTACCAATAAGGATTTACAGGAAAAGATTCGGACCGGTGAATTTCGAGAGGATCTTTATTACCGATTGAATGTGGTTCCCATTGAAATGCCGCCTTTACGCCGGCGTCGGGAGGACATCCCATTGCTGGCGGACTATTTTCTCAAAAAGTACTGTGCCGAATTGCGCCGTCCGTGCAAGACGATCTCTCCGGAACTTATGGAGATTTTCCTGCGCAGGGACTGGGAGGGAAACGTTCGGGAACTGGAAAACGCCGTCATGCGCGGAATCCTGTTTGCCCCTGGGGAAGAGATCCGGCCGGAGCATGTGGGGTTTGCGCCCGAGCGGCGATCGTGCCTTGTCTTTGATGACCAACCCCTTGAGAACCTGCCGTATAAGAAGGCGAAAGAAATGATCCTTCGCCAATTCCATCGAATATATTTGGAAAACCTTTTGGCAACCAGCGAAGGCAATGTAACGCAGGCTGCCAAACGTTGCGGCCTGGAGCGGCAGGCTTTGCAGCAGATCATGAGGCGCTTCGGCATCCGGGCCGACAGATTTCGAAGACCCAGCTCCAACACCGAATGAAGCTTCATGAATTTCCGTTGCGACTCGCGCCCCCTCGAAGCGTGAGGCATACCGACGCGGCTATCGAGCCCTACGAGGGGGCGTGCCCCAAGGGCGCTCGCTCATGCGGCTTGGAGCGCAGGCTCCGGGGGGCGCTCCGCATTCTCCGGACCTTTCATGAGGCCGATCCCTGCGGACTTGACGACCCAAAGTGCCTCCGGTTATGCATTATTACGGGTTCAAGATGTTGAGTCGCTTTTCGGATGTGGTGTTCCGTTCCCGAGCGATCTTCCATTCTGTGCTCCATGACCGAGACCTCCGGCTTCGGATGAAGGGAAGCGGCGTCACGAAGGCGCCGCCCGAAAGGCAACTCCCTGAATTTATGGGAAAGGAGGTGGAAGCATGAAGCTCAATGTTGTGGAAATTCTGAAACATTTGCCGAAGACCAATTGCAAGGAATGTGGCGAGGCCACGTGTATGGCGTTTGCTGCCAAGTTGGCCAAAAAAGAAGTGGAGCTGAAAGCTTGTCCGCCCATGTTTACAGAGGAATTTGCCGCGAAGCGGGAAACCCTGCAAAGCATGCTCATGGGCAAGGCGGCTTGATTCGGTCCCAAGGTCTTTATGCCCTCAGAGCCAGAGGACTTTTACAGCACCGGGATTAGGGGTCCCTTTCACCGCGATCCCGGTGTTGTCCTATGATCACCCCCAAATCATAGACTGCGATGGGTTTTTATCACACTGGTGTCAAAGGCGGGGCACCTTCAGGGAGGGCAAAGGGCAAGTGGTGCCCTGCAGACTCTGGCGTAAGGTTTACGGAATCTCAGGGAATTCCGGTGTTGGGATCCGGCCTCCGCTTTCAGCGGGAGGATTCGCGCAAAATTTCGAATTGGTAACTCCAATAAAGCTTAATGTGAGGGTATTCGGCCGCGGCGAAGCGGGCGACTTCCGGTGTGATGCTGTAGCCGACGAGGAACGGTTCGACCTCGATTCCCAGATGCCTCTTGAGTCGTTCCACCTTTCGAGCGAGGTTTCTTAGGTCATTCTTGCCCGGTTGGGATTTACATTCCCCGATCAAAGCCAGAGGTTTTCCCTGGCGAAGCCCTTCGGCGTAAATGTTGAGTTCGTCGGTGCGACCGTCGGGATATTCGATAAAACGGCGAAGAGCCGCCTTAACCTGAAGATCGTATTCGCGTGCCGCAAAAGCCGGCACGAGAGAGATAATACGGTCCTCAAGGCCGTATCCGACGGCATCCGTGATCCCCCCCAAGGTCTTTTTAAATCCTTTGAATTCTTTAATGAGGCTATGGAGCGTCTGCTCTGTGCGCTTCTGGGCTTCCGCAAGCTGCTCGACTCGCTCTTCGGTATGTTTTTGAGCCTGGGCGAGTTCATCGACCCTTTGGGTAAGTTTTTCGAGGCGCTCTTCGGTGAGTTTTTGAGCCTGGGCGAGTTCATCGACCCTTTGGGTGAGTTTTTCGAGGCGTTCTTCAGTTTGCCTTTGGGCGTCGGCCAGCTGGCCCAGCTGTTCCGCTAATTGATCGACACGCTCCGCTAATTGGTCGATCCTTTGAGTGAGTCTTTCAATGCTCTCTTCAGTGCCCTTTTGGGCTTGGGCCAACTTTTGGAGGGTTTCCTCGGTCCGCTTCTGTGCCGTCGCCAATTGGCGCACGACATCGGTCAATTCTCCGAGTTTTTGGGCGAAGTCTTCTTGTTTCTTGAGGGTTTCCCATTGTTGCAAAATGAGGAGTACCGCCGCTCGAATATCTTGAATGTCCGGACTGGCTTCTTCGAGGCGGCGAATGAGATCCGTAACGGCCGACATCGTTCGTTTCCGAGTATTGAATGAAAGATTTCGTTCGGTGAATGCGTTTCCCCACCATTTTTACGCAATCATAATTGAGGCCTGGCGGAAAGGCAACGCGAAATCCTCGACATTAACGACAGGGGTATGCTTGCAGTTTTTTCAAGGTTTCTTCGGCCGCTTCCACCAGTTCGGGGTCGTGGGCATTTTGCTGTGCCCATTGAAGGACTCTGGCCTTCCAAGAGGCATCCCCGACGATTCCCGTCGCATAGATCACATCTCCCTGGACGGCCGGAGGGAGAGCCTCCATTTTTTCCCAAAGAGGAGGAAGGTACTCGCCGGCTTTCTTAGGGTCCTTTTCTGACAGTTCTTCCAGAACCACCAGGGCACCAAGTCGGACGGACCAATCGGGATGGGTGAGCACGGCGGCGAAATCGGTCCACGTGGTGGGGGAAGCCAAAATCAGGCGGGCAAGTTCGGGGGCTTTTCCTTCCTTAAGCAAGCGAATGGCGGCTGCGGAGGAGAGACCCGTATGGTCCTTACGGCACACCACTTCGAAGATGTGTGTGATGTCTACACGTCCCGTCCAGCGAAAATCTTTCCCGAAAAGCACCGTGGGGACGGAACGGATACCCGCCTCCTTCGCTCTCTCAGGAAAAAGGGCTGCATCGATGACGCGGATGACGAGGGAGGAAGCGACGAAGGGGGCGGGGACCAGTTCCAGAAGCATGTGGGCGCAATGGGGGCATTGAGGAGTTGTAAACACCTCGAGTTCCTGGGGGGTCTGGAGGTTTTGGAGAAGCTCCATGAGCTCGGACGGGACATGCGGATTCAGCCGCACCCCACGAGAACCCATGGCTTTTTCCGTTAAAGTGGACTGTTCGCCGAGGACGGCCAAAATTTCAAGGAAGGGCCTGAACTCCGCTCCGGCGGGGATTGCATGCCAAATCCATCCATGGCCCAGGAAAAAACCCGGCAAGTCATCGGTCTCTCTGGAGACGTGATCCAAAGCGATTTGGGGTGCCAAAGCGGTCAGGTCTCGGGCGAATGCCTGCAACGCAGCGCTGCGTCGGTCCCGCGTGGTTTCCAAAACCAAGGGGATGGTATCCGCCACATGGGCGATCCAGGCCAGGATTGCCCGTTTTTCGTGTTCATCCAGCGGCATTTTTCGCCCCTCTTGCCCGAGATGAAATTCCGACACCCATGCGGTCTCGGACGGCCTGATCCAACATGGCGGGAAGGCCTCCTCTTTCAGACGGTTCGAACCCGAAGACCCGTTTCCAGACCCACGGTCCCTCCATACACAGGTAAACGGTCAAGCTCGGGTCCCACGTTCGGATTTCATCGACCATCAAAGTGTACAGGGCAACGCGAATATCCCGAAAATAACGCATCTTGCCGTCCAAGCCCCGGATGAATTCCCCCGTCACAATACGGCTTTGGGGATGGCGGGATTGGATGATGCTTTTGAGTTCTGGCATGAACCGGAAAGCTCCCAGACTGATCCACACCACTCGTGATGGATCCACCGCGTCGAAAAGGGCGTGCAGAGTGCGCCGATACCCTTCCCGCCAGCCGGGGTAATCGATCATGGGGTCAAAATGAAACCCCAGGAAATAGCCCCAATCCGCACAGCGCTGTGCGGCGCGAAGCCGGGCTTTCAAAGGTGCGGATCGCGGTTCCTCGGATCGGATGACATCATCGGCATTCAGGGACCAAGACACCAAGGTTTGGCCACCGTGGTTGAGTTTTTCCAACTGAGTCACATGATCCGTTTTCGTCTTTAATTCCAAAACGGCATTGGGAATGCGAGCGAACAAAGGCACAAGATGTTCGGACAATCCCGTCCACGGGTCGAGCAACAGAGAGTCCGTAAACTCACCCGTTCCGGCCCGAAAGAGCTTTTGAGGGGACGAGCGCGGTACCGCTTGAACCTCGGCCAAGAGATCTTCCGTGTTGCCGAAAATCCTAAGATTGGGACTTTCGAAATAAGATTGGAGAATGCAGTAGGTACAGTCCAAGCTGCATTGGGTGCCGATGTGCACGATCTGATATCCGCAGCACTCATAGATTTTCGTCCCCGGGCATGATCGCCAAAACCGCCCCTTGAAATGCACCACTTCCAGCAGCCCGGGAATCTTTCTGGAGCTTTCGGGAACCTTGTCCACAAAATTAAAGGAAGCGTCGGGGAGTCGCTCCCGCAGCGCGGAAACCACAGGGCTCTCCGAGACGGCTCGTTCGACCAGAACGTTTTTAACGATCTTTTTCACGCGGGGGTTCATAACGGTCAAGCGGCGGCATGGGGCGGGACGGACGCCGTTGCCGTCGTTTTTGAGGGGACGCCCTTGGCGCACTCGTCGAAAATGGCCTGAAACTGGGTCGCTGTGCAGATTTGTTCCGCTTTCGTCAAAGAAGCGGCTAACTCCGACGGGGTGCGAAACCGCACTCGTAGCTCCCACACGTTCCCCTCCAAAAACGGGGGCGGAAGGAGGGACAAGGCCGAAGGCATTTTCAAAGCTTCAACAGCGCCTTCGAGCTTTGCCATTTTAGTGTGGATGGTGGGGAACCGCCATCGATACACAATGTCTCTCACGGCGGCCGTTTTCTCGCGGCGGTTGAGATTTTCGTCCCTGAGGATGGTCTGCATCTCGGATGCCCCCAGGAGCGCACGGACTGTGATGCCGTCGCGTCGGGCGATATCCAGGCAACGTTCCAAGAGTTCCATTTGAAGGCTCGCGCTGCATCGGAGCGCGCCAAGGAGATTCAGGAACGCTTCCCGGTCCTTTTCGGGCAGCGGGGCGAGCGCCAGAGCCGTTTTCTCCGCTATAAGATCCCGTGCAAGGAGGCTGAGATGCCGGGCCGGCCATGCGGCGATGGATTGCCACAGCGAAAGGCTTTCGGTCGGCGATGCGATGCGCAACGCCGGGCAGATTCTTCGCCGCAGGTCTTCCTCCGAGGTGAGAGCTGTGTACCGGGCCAGGATGTGGGCCTTTTCCGCGAGGTTCAATTGTCGGGAAAAAATTTTTGTTTCAAGCCGAATCCGAAGAAGCGCCCTCGGATCCGTCTCTTCCGGGAACAGGAGAGCCTGCACGGATGAGGATCGAGAGCGTAGCCATGAAAGTCTTTTGAAGCCGTCGACCACGGCAAAAAGGCCGGCCTTTTTTTCCCACATCACGGGAGGATGCAAGATGCCCACGGCCTCCAGGGACTTCAGAAGAGCTTCATCGGGGACGTATGCGGGAATGGCGAAACCTTCGTCGTCCCAGTCAACGGCGGCTAAAGAAACCTCCTTGAGCAGTGGCGGCGCCATGAGTCTTTCACTCATCCAGCCCGCGACCCGTGAGCCGTTCCAAGGCTTCCAAGTAGCGGGACCTAGTGTTTCGGACGACGGTTTCCGGAAGTTCCGGAGGCGGCTGCTCAGGGCTCCAGCCGATGTCCACCAGATAGTCTCTAAGGTACTGTTTGTCGAAGCTTTCAGGGTTCGATCCCGGGCGGTATCGGTCGGCTGGCCAAAAACGGCTGGAATCCGGGGTCAGAACTTCGTCGATCAGGATCAGTCGACCGTCCGCAAGGCCGAATTCCAGTTTGGTGTCGGCCAGGATGATTCCTTTATCCATAGCGTACGCAGCCGCTTTTTCGTATATGGTTAGGGTCCTCTCACGAATCCGAGCGGCCAGCTCGGGGCCGATTCGATCGGCCAGGTCCGAAAAACTGATGTTTTCGTCGTGCGCCCCTTTTTCTGCCTTTGTGGACGGGGTAAAGATGGGTTCGGGAAGCTTTTCGGCCAACTTCAAGCCCTTGGGAAGGGGAATCCCGCAGACGGCGCCGGTCTTCTGGTAATCCTTCCATCCGGATCCGACCAAGTATCCGCGCACGATACACTCCACAGGCAGAGGCTCGGCTTTACGGACCCACATGGACCGACCCGCAAGCGTGGCCTGGTAGGGGCTGCACGGCTCAGGAAAAGCGCCCGCGTCCGCTCCGAGGAGGTGGTTGGGCACCGTGTCCTTCAAGAAATCGAACCAAAAGAGGGAGAGGGCCGTAAGAATTTTCCCTTTGTCGGGAATAGGCGTCGGCATGACCACGTCGAAAGCGGAAATGCGGTCCGTTGCCACAATGAGCAGGGAGTCTCCGAGGTCGTAAATGTCCCGCACTTTGCCTCGGGACTTCAGAACGAGGGACGGAAAATGGGTCTCAAAGAGAGCCAGACTCGGCATGACCATCTCCTTTTTATCGGTGGACTTTCGTGGGCACAGACCCGCGGGGTTTCTTACCACAGGCTTCCCGCATCGCCAATGGGGAAAGACTCTTGTCACTTCTTTCCAAGTTGACCGTCTTCATGGCGTTTTGGTAAGGTGCGGCATGCGGGGATTCAGGTTTTTCGGCGACGGCTAAATGACGGGCATAACCATGAATGCAGATGAACAGAAGGTCAAGAAAACTTCCGGCGGTGTGGCGGCGTTGTTCGACGATTCGGAACGCAAAGAGCTTTTTCGCAAGTATCTGATCTTTCTTGGGTGGTTGGAAGTGGCCATTTTCATCGGCTGCTGGCTCTACCAGCTGGGCACGGACGGCTATGACCGTTTTGGGCCCGTGGAGCGCCATTTCCCATGGAAGGTCTATTTCTTGTTGGCTTTCCTTTCACCCGTGGCCGTCACTTTTCTTTTGGGGACCATCGTGGTGGGGTTCAACCGATATTTTTCGGGATCCAGCGCCGCTCATCCCATGGACGACGCACAAGAAGGAGCTTCACGGGTCGGTTCCGAGGACATCAAGAGCTTTAAGCTGGCCGCGGCCGTCGCATGGTTGCAGAAACTGCCTTATTTGGGGCTCTTGATTCTTCTGGCGGCAGCCATCGGTGTGGTGTACCACCTGGACGTGGTGCTGCGGGTCATCGGGCAGATCGGGGAACAAACCGTGAGAGTGGGGCTCATGGCTGGAGGGACGCTGCTGGCGGTCGCCTGCTTTTTCGCCCTCGTGTTTCTCATCCTCAACTATAAGCTCCGAAAGCGCTCCATGGAGTACCATTACAAGTCGCAGGTGGCCGAACGATACGGTTTGGTCATCCTTGAAGACAACACGGTCCTCAACCGAGACGGCAAGCTCTTGGTCCGAGGCAAGAAATGGAAAGACGCCGTGCCGCTCCTCGAGGTGACTCCGGAGGGTTCCGCGCGCACGTCCGCTCAGGAAGCCCTGCCGCACGCCCCGGCACCCGATTGCCGCACGTGACGGGATTTCTCCACCCTTTTGAAAAAAACACCCTGGGTTTCATGCGCCGCCGACGGCTGTGGGATGGAGGGCCATCCCTCGGCGTTGCCGTGTCCGGAGGGCCGGACTCGGTCGCTCTTTTGCACGTCTTGTGCGCTCTCAAGCCTTCTCTTTCCATCGCGTCGCTAATCGTCGTGCACTACGATCACGGCCTTCGCGGCGACGAGTCGTGCGCCGATCGCTGTTTCGTGGAAGCCATGGCCCAGAGGCTGGGTTGTGAGCTGATTGTCGGCGCCGGGGACGTGCGGCGTGTGCAAAGAGAGCTCCGCGCGTCTTTGGAGATGGCGGCGCGCCTGTGCCGTCGCGCCTTTTACCTGGAGGCCATGCGTCGTCGAAACCTCCATCGCCTGGCCTTGGGCCACACGGCGGACGATCAAGCGGAAGAAGTGCTCCTGCGTCTATGCCGCGGCACGGGCCCGGGGGGACTCAGAGGGATGCAGGCGGCAACGACGGAAGGCTTCATTCGGCCTTTGCTTTGGGCGAGCCGTGCCGAAATCCTTCGATACCTCGAGGAAAAGGGCCTGCCTTTTCGTGAGGATGCCACCAACAGGGAAGGCTTTTGTCAAAGGAATCGCGTCCGTCACGAAGTTCTGCCGCTTTTGGAAAAAATTTTTCACCCGAGAGTGCGTCGGGTTTTGTGTCGTCATGCGGATCTTGCCGCAGAGGATGATGAGTTTTGGGATCGGCAGGTATCCGATGCCTGGGCTCGTGTCGTGCAGGCCGAAGAGAGCGATTTTGTGGCTTTTGACGTCCCGGCGATGAAGGCTCTTCATGGGGCCCTGACCTCCCGGGTGTTTCTCCGGGCTTTGGAAAATATCGGTGCCTCCACGGGGATATTTGCGGTGCACGTGCGAGCCCTCGAACACCTCCTCCGTCACGCGCCTTCCGGTCGAAAAGCGACTCTTCCCGAAGGCCTTTTCGCGTACCGTGAAGGCTCGAGGGTCGTTCTGAGACGTGGCGGCCAGGAGCCCCCCCTGGGGGAAAGCCATCCCATGCACCGACCCGGCGCCTATGCGCTGCCTGAGTTCCAGGCGGAAATCACCATTCACGAAGGGAGGATCCAGGCGGGAAAGATCGGGGGGCGGGATCCTTGGACGGTGGTGCTGGACGCCGACACCGTCCTTTGGCCGTTGAAAGTCCGCACTTTTCAGCCGGGCGACCGCTTTCGTCCCTTAGGCGGCCCGGGATCCAAGAAGCTTCAGGACTTTTTTACGGACGCGAAGGTTCCACGCATGGCGCGGCGCAAGATCCCTTTGCTGTGCGATGGCGAAAAGATTTGTTGGGTCGTCGGGTATCGTTTGGATGATCGCGTCAAGGTGACCGATGGAACCCGAACGACGCTGGAAGTCCGATGGAGACCAATGGTCAACCGTTCCTGATGACGAGAAAATAGATGTTGAGGGCGAGCAGCCCCAAGCATCCTCCGGCGAAGGGGAGCAATTTGCTCAGTGAAAAGGCTTCCCCGGCGGGCGGCAGGGTGTAGTGCAGGAGAACAATGAAGGCGACAAGAGAGCAGGCCACAAGAAGGCTTCGCAAGGCTTTTTTCCAGACCACCCACCCGAGAAAAAGAACGACGGCAAGCCAGAAGAGCGGTTCGTGGAGGAGCTTTGTCCAGTCAACCTTCTGCAGCGCTTCGCCGGCTTTGGTCATATTGTATTCCTTGAGAAAACCCACCGCGGCATCCCACATTTCCTTCATGGCTTCATCTCCATGAACGCACATTGAAATCGGCAAATTCCCCTTGATAGGGTTCTTCTTGAGCCTCCACGCGGTCCACGCGGCTCAAGGGGCTGCCCCGATGGCACCATTGGACCATGGCATCCACGGCGCGATCATCCCCTTCGAAGACAGCTTCCACTCGCCCATCCGGGAGGTTGCGCACCCAGCCGGTGACACCGTGGCTTCGGGCGGCGTCCTGGGTGTAGGCCCTGAAGAAAACCCCTTGGACTCGGCCCGAAATCCATACATGCACACGCTTCTTTTCCATCGTCTTTCCTTTCCGCCGTCAAGCGCGGGATCGGATCGGCCCGGGGTTAAGGCAGGTGCTTTAAAAAAGTCTCCTCATCCATCACGGCCACACCCAGCGCCTTGGCTTTTTGAAGCTTGGATCCGGGGTTTTCACCCACAACCACCACATCGGTTTTTCCACTGACCGAGGAAGCGACGTGTGCTCCCGCCTTGCGAAGCCTTTCCGTCGCCTCATCCCGGGTCATGGATGAAAGGCTTCCCGTGAGGACCACCGTCTTTCCTTTCCAAAAATCATCCATGGCCTGCAGGCTGGCATCGACCGCCGATTCTTTCGGACGCACCCCGGCGTCGAAAAGGGCCTGGATGAATCGAACATTGTCCTCATTTTCAAAATATCGGCGGATACTGTCGGCGACTTTATCCCCGATGCCCTCCACGGCCGTGAGGTCCTCATAGCGGGCGGACCGCAACGCTTGAAAAGATTTGAACCGATCGGCGAGGACTGTGGCCAGGTATGTCCCGACGAGGGGGATGCCCAGGGCGTAGAGAAAGGAGGCGAGTTCGGGATGCCGGGTCTTTTGGATGGCTTGAATAAGGTTTCGAGCGCTTTTTTCGGCGAATCCTGGAAGTTTCAACAGGTCCGCTTCCGTGAGTCGGTAGAGGTCCGCCGGGGTGGTCACCATCCCCCGTTCCACCAGAAGGTGGATGATCTGTTTTCCAAGCCCTTCAATGTTCATGGCTTCCCGACCGGCAAAGTGGCGGATGGCTCCTTCGATTTGCGCCGGACAATTTCGGTTCATGCATCGGTGGAAGGCTTCTCCGCTCAGCCGGACGACAGAACCGCCGCAGGCGGGGCACCGGGTGGGCATTTCGAAAGGGCGTTCCGAGCCGTCTCTTTTTTCCACAATCGGGCGGACAACTTCAGGGATGACGTCGCCGGCCCGTTGGACGACGACCTCATCCCCGATGCGGATATCCTTGCGTTCGATTTCATCCATGTTGTGCAGGGTCGCCCGTCGGATGACGACCCCGGCCAAGGACACGGGTTCCAGGTGGGCGACCGGCGTGAGCACCCCTGTGCGGCCCACTTGGACCTGAATGTCCCGGACCCGCGTCACAGCTTGGTGCGCGCGAAACTTAAAGGCGATGGCCCATCGGGGGCTTCGGGTTTTTTCTCCGAGCTTTCGTTGCCAGTCCAGGCGATTGACTTTGTAGACCACGCCGTCGACTTCGTAGGGCAGTTCCGGACGGCGGGCTTCCAGCTCCCGATAATAGCCCAAAGCCGCCTCCAATCCCTCGCACAGGCGGGACAGCGGGTTTACGGGAAGGCCCCACAGTTTCAAAGCCCCGAGGATTTCCCATTGGGTTTCGAAAACGGGGCCTTCCAAGACGCCGATGCCGTAACAAAAGGCCTTTAAAGGTCTTTGCGCCGTGATGGATGAATCCAGCTGGCGCAAGGATCCGGCCGCGGCGTTTCGAGGGTTGGCGAAAGCCGGCTCTCCGTCGGCTTCGCGCCGGCGGTTGAGAGCGTGGAAGTCCCTGCGGTTCATGTACACTTCGCAACGTACCGTCATCGCAGAGGGGATGGGCGGCCCATCCGGCGGCGCATAGAGGGTCCAAGGGATCGCGCGGATCGTTTTCACGTTCGGTGTGACATCCTCTCCGCGGTATCCGTCCCCGCGGGTACCGGCTCGAACGAGACGGCCGTTTTCATAGAGGATTTCTACAGCCAGTCCGTCTATTTTCGGTTCGGCCGTGTAGACGACGGGTTCGGAAGTGCCGAGGAGCTTGAGAACCCTCTGATGAAACTCGACCATTTCCCCTTCATCCATGGCGTTTTCCAGGCTCAACATGGGCAGGGGGTGCTCGAAAGTTTCGAACGCCTCCAAAGGGGGAAACCCGATCCGAGCCGTCGGCGAATCGGGCGAGGCAAACTCCGGGTGGGCTTTTTCCAATTCCTTGAGTTCTCGAAATAGCTGATCGTATTCCGCATCGGAGATTTCCGGGTCGTCCAGCGCATAATAACGGTAATCGTGGTAGCGGATTCGTTCGCGCAGTTCTTCGATGCGTTGTCGAATGGCTTCTCGGCTGCTCATTGCAGGACCCCTTCAATCCCTTGAGCCCACAAAGCCGCCTGAAGGAGTCCGAAACAGCCCGTGAGCATCATGTCCCCGTAAGGGGCGGCGAAAAAGCTTTCCTCGTAGAAAAGGTGGCGGCGTCGAGGGCCGGTGACCAAAGTTCTGTGAAAGGCGCCGTCGAGGGGTTGTTCGCCATACACGCACCCGTGGCCGCCGTCATCGAAGATTTCCTCGTGCCGGAGCCGTCCCAGGCGGAAATCGTTGAGGTGTTTCGACAGCTTGGTGGAATCGAGCATGCCGGTGTGGTGTTCGTAAAGACCGAGGACGTGGAAGTCCCGAACGAGGGCCGCAACGGTATGAAAGTTTCCCACGTTGACGATGGTGCAGCCTTCTGCGTTCCAGGCCCGGCCTCGCGGATCCATCAGGGCCCCGATGACGGCCGCAATCCCCGTGTCGAGCACCACGGCGTCCGGGTGGTCCGCCCGAACGGCATGCATTCGAGTCATGAAAGGAGCAGGAGGTTCTTGGGCCAAGGCTTTGAGATCGCCGCCTCGGGCCAAGAAATCCCGCCAGTACCGAAACCGAAAAAGGCGGTTGCTTTCCTTCGGTGAAAAGCCGTGATCCTGGACAGCCACGGCCACCGTGTCGGGCACAGGCAGATGGAACAGGGCGAGAGCCTTCCCGATGCGCTCGGTATCCAAATCCCGGAGCACAACTTGCGGGACGCCCTTGGGAGGTGTTTCCGTCAACTTGATCCCCATGGCCTGAACCCGGTCTAGGTCGTCGTGAAAGGTCAGAGCGGCTTCCGGGAGGGCGTAGACCGTGAGTCCCGCTTCGAGGTGGCGGCGGACTTCCTGGGTGCACGGACCACCGCCCATGGTGCGGCCCACCAGGACGACGTCCCGTCCTGCCTGCCTCAACACGCGAAGTTCGTGCGCCACGAGCCGGGTGGGTGAAGGCATGACCATCTTGGCGGCATTCTCCACCAGCTCTCCATCGAACCAACACAAGATGTCCTGGGTGCCGCCGCCGATGTCTACAGCCAACACACCTCGACGCCTGTCCATGCATCCTCCTCCGTTGTCCGCCATGATGGAAGCGGGAATCCTTCAAAAACCAAAAATACACGCTGTGTCGGCGTAGGGGCAAGGCCAGAGCGTGAGCCTTAAAAGAGACGGCAGAGCAGTGGAGGGAGGTGTTTTCTTGTTTGTTGAAAGCGCGGGTCTCGAAAGCCGTGACGCCACGTAAAGCGTGACAGGTCGTCGGAAACCACCAGGATACCTGCCAGATCGATTGCTCGAAAAGCGGCTACGGTAAACAAGGCAGACATTTCCATTTCTACAGCGAGAACGCCCTTCTGTTGGAAAAATCGGACTTTTTCTTCCGTTTCCCGGTAAGGGGCATCCGTAGACCATACGGAACCTTTGTGGACGGTGAGATTGGCGCTGGATCGCAAAGCGGCTTCAAGCCGTTGGACAAGGCTGGCGCAGGGTGCCGGGGCTCCCGGGATGGGATAATGCGCCGACGTGCCCTCGTCGCAATGGGCCCCTTCGGGGATCACCACATCGCCGATGGAGACCTGCGGCTGTATGGAGCCGCACCACCCGTAGGCGATTACCCGACGAACCCCTAGGACGATCATCTTTTCCAGAACCAGAACCGCTTGGGGAGCGCCGATCACAGGGCCGACAAGGGCGAAGGACGGACCTTCCCCGTCGCAAAGGACCACATCACTCAGAAACAGGCGCTGCACCCGACGGGCGGAAGCGACTTGCGCCTTCATGCGGTTCATGTCTTCGGCCGTAAAAACGATGAAGGCGTCGGTAGGCAGCAGGACGTCTTTTTTGGATCGTCTCGGTTCGATGAGGGCTCTGGATGCGGCTGATTCCATGAAGCACAAGAATGTCGGGCTTCCCAAGGAAAGAGGAAAACCCGAATTGACCTTCCGGCAAGCCGGGTTCCCCTCTCCAGCCCTCGGTGAGGATAGTTATTGGAGAGCGTCTTTGAGCTTGCTTCCCGCTTTGAACTTAATGGTTTTGCTGGCGGCGATGGTGATCGTTTCGCCCGTGCGTGGATTCCGGCCTTCCCTTTGGGCCCTTTCGGCGACGCTGAACGTGCCGAAGCCGACCAAAGTCACCTTGTCTCCCTTGGCCAAACTGTCGGCAACGGCGGTGACGAAACTGTTCAACGCCTTTTCCGCCGCAGCCTTGGTGATTCCCGCCTCGTCGGCCATTTTGGAAATAAGATCCGCCTTCGTCATGCTCTCCTCCTGTTCGATTTATCGTTCAAGCCTCACCCCACTCCCGGCGATACACCAAAGGGAAACGCTGGAACACTCAACGGCACAAAACCCGCGGGGATTCAAGATTCATCATATTTCACGGCAATTATACTGGCCGAAATGTGCTTGGCAAGCGATTAGTCGCTGAAAAGCCGCATGGAATCAAGATTTTTTTTTCAAAAGGGCATCGTCCGGGAAAAAATGTATCGGGTGCTCTTGGAAAATAAAAATGTGAAAACAATGGGTTAAGCCCTCGCACCCGCATGGCGGCAGTGTGCCGTCCGAAGGGCGGTGACAACCTTCGCGAAACCGTCGCCCTTCCCTTTGACGGGCTTTCGCGGGCTGTGCTACAGTGCGCTGGTCGAAACTCGCCCAGCAGGGACAGGCCGTTCCTCGGCGTCCCCTTTCCGGGACCACAGGGGGTTCGCCCGCCCATGACACCTTCAGCCCATGTCCCCGTCGCCTTGTGTGCGGTCTTCCGAGGCCCCTCCGATTGTTTACATTATCGCATACCCTGTCGATTTGGCGGGGTCGATCTTGTGGGCCGACGGGTGCTCGTGCCCTTGGGAAATCGGGAATCGGTGGCTCTTGTGGTGGATACGGACGATCAGGTTCCCGAAGAAGCCGTCCAAGAAAAACTCAAAGACATCCTTGCCGTTGTGGACGACGAGTCGCTTTTCCCGCGGGATTTGCTCACCCTGTGTCGTTGGATGTCCACGTACTATTTCCATCCGCTTCCATTGGTTTTGGAAACGGTCCTGCCGGCAAGCCTCCTGTCCCGTCCCCAAAGATGGTATCGGCTCACGGCCGAGGGGCGAGCCGCGCTCTTGGAAGGGTCGCGCGAGGAACCGAAAACCTTGGGCGCCCGAATACTGGAATCGGTGCTTCGACACAAAGAGGAGTTCAGCCTCAAGGATCTGGAAACATTGCCCAAAGGCTGGAAATCCCACCTCAAACGGCTGGAATCCCTGGGATGGGTGACTCAGGATGATCGCTGGCCCTCCTTGGAACCTTCCTCAAAGACGTTGAAACTTGTCGTCCTCAAACAGGATCCTCCCGAAAAGAGGGTGTCGGCGAGCCCGCATCTGCGGCGGTTCTTGACCGTGCTGCGAGATTCCGGCGGGACGTGCCCGTTGGGGGATCTTCGGCGTCTGGTTCCGCAGGCGTCTTATTGGGCGAAAAAGCTTTCAGCCGAGGGCGTTATCGTCGTCGAAGAACGAGAGGTTCTGCGGGAATCCCCCCTGGCGCAGGATCTGGACCCGGGACCTGCCTATGAACTGACCCTTGAGCAGAAGGCGGCCATGGAGGTGATGGAAGGGGCGGTGGTGTCTCCTTCTTTTAGGCCCTTCGTGCTCTATGGGGTGACGGGAAGTGGGAAAACGGAAATTTACCTCCGGCTTGTGGAAAAGGCGGTCGATTTGGGGCGATCGGCTCTCGTCCTGGTTCCGGAGATTGCCCTGAGCACCCAGCTGGAAGCGGTTTTTCGGGCGCGCTTCGGCGAGGCCTTGGCCGTTTGGCACAGCGGACTTGCGTCAGGGGTGCGGGACGACCAGTGGCGCAAGATGGCCTCGGGGCGTCCCGCCGTGATTCTCGGGGTGCGCTCGGCCGTCTTGAGTCCCGTTAAGAACCTTGGATTAGTGATTGTGGACGAAGAGCACGACGGCTCCTACAAGCAGGAAGAGCGATTTCGCTACCACGCGCGGGATATGGCCGTCATGCGCGCCAGGATTGTCGGTGTTCCCGTCATTCTTGGATCCGCCACCCCGTCGCTCCAAACCCTCTATCACTGCCGCACCGGACGCTACACTCTGGTGACGCTCCTCAAAAGAGTGGAAGACCGCCCCCTGCCTCACATCGAGATTGTGGACATGAGGCGGCACCGTGGGCCCTTTCGCGTGCTTTCCCCCGAGCTCCACAAGGCCCTTCACGAGACGATCGAAGCCGACGGGCAAGCGATGCTTTTCTTGAACCGCCGGGGATTCGCTTCCTTTTTCCTGTGTCGCACGTGCGGCAGCGTGCTCCAATGTCCCCATTGTGCCGTGAGTCTTACCTATCACCAAAGCCTGGAGCGCCTTCTGTGCCATTACTGCGGCCACGAAGAACCCATTCCCGAGGGCTGCCCCGTGTGCTTCAAAGGGAACATGATCCCCTTCGGGTTCGGGACGGAGCGGGTCGAGGAGGAGGTCCGACAGCAATTTCCCGGGGTCAGGACGCTTCGCGTGGACCGCGACGCCATGACATGCTCGGCCAAACTGGTCCGCGCCCTAGATGCGTTTCGTTGCCGGAAGGCGCACGTCATGGTGGGGACGCAAATGATCACCAAAGGGCATGACTTTCCCAACGTCACCCTGGTGGGCGTGATCAACGCGGACACCTCTTTGCAGATCAGCGACTTCCGTTCGGGAGAAATCACGGCGCAGCTTCTCATGCAAGTGGCGGGTCGAGCCGGCCGTGGCGAAAAGCCGGGGCGTGTCATTATCCAGACGTACAATCCGAACCATTACGTCATTCAGGCGGCGGCCGCGTTGGATTACGACCAGTTCTGCGAAAGTGAATTGTCCAGCCGTCGCTCCCTCCAATATCCGCCGTTTACCCGGATGGCTCGGCTGCTCATCACGGGGCCTCAACAAGCCTCGACCGCTCACGCCGCCATGGAACTCGGGCGAATCGCCCGGGAAAAGAAAGCCGACGTGGAGTCCCAAGGGGTTCCCGTTGCAGTCTTAGGTCCTGCCCCGGCGCCGCTCCAGAAGTTAAAAAAGCGGTTTCGTTACAACCTCTACGTGAAAGCTTGGCAAGCGAGGGACCTCCAGATTTTCTTGGAAAAGGTCTTGGAAGGGCTTTCGCAGCATGGCGCTTTCAAAGCCGTCAGCGTGGCCGTGGATCGCGATCCCGTGTCAAGCCTTTGAAAGCGGAGCGCACTTCTTTTCCCGAGGCTTGCATTTTGGTTGAGGGGCCATTAGTGTGAAGTCATTTAGATATCGAGAGTGCCCGGTGAAGGGCGAGACTCGTTTCGAGGGGAAAGATGGCTCTTTTGAACATTTGCGTTTATCCGGACCCGGTCCTTCGGGAAAAGGCCCGCCCTATTGGGATGGTGGATGCCGCCGTGCGCAGGCTCATCGACGACATGGCCGAAACCATGTACGATGCCCCGGGTATTGGACTTGCGGCCAATCAGGTGGGAAAGCCCTTACGTGTCATTGTGATCGATCTTCAGAGGGAGGAAGACCCGCACGGATTGATTGTGCTTGTCAACCCGGAAATTGTGCAGGCCTCGGGCGAGCTGGTCTGGGAAGAGGGGTGCTTGAGCGTTCCCGAATTTTTTGCCGAGGTGCATCGGCATGAAAAAGTCACCGTGCGCGGGTTGAATGCGGACGGAAAACCCGTGGAAATCCAAGCCGACGGATTGCTCGCCGTGGCCTTGCAGCATGAAATCGACCACTTGAACGGCCGCCTTTTTATCGACCATCTCAATCCCATCAAGCGCGACATCTTCAAGAGAAAATGGAAGAAGAGGCTTCTCGAGGCGTCGGTGTGACGGCCGAACCGGTGCGGGTGATTTTCTGCGGCACGCCGGATTTCGCCGTGCCTTCCCTTGAGGAACTTCATCGAAGCGGTGCGGATATCCTCGAGGTGGTGACTCAGCCGGACCGGCCCAAGGGCCGGGGTCGAAAACCCAGCCCGCCGCCTGTCAAGACGGCGGCGGAAAGGCTCGGCCTGCCCGTGTTCCAGCCGGAACGGATTCGCGACCCCGAAGTCCTCCGCCGCCTGACGTCTCGAAACGCCCATTGCCTCGTCCTCGTGGCTTATGGACAGTTGCTTCCCAAAAGTCTTCTCGACGCCTTTCCTTTGGGCGCTTTAAACGTGCATCCTTCTCTGCTTCCCAAATACCGCGGGGCGGCTCCCATTCAGCGAGCCATCCTCAACGGGGACACGGAGACGGGCGTGTGCATCATGCTCATGGATGAAGGCATGGATACCGGGCCTGTTTTGGCCGTGAGCTCGGTGCCGATCCGTCCTGAGGATACTTTCGGAACCCTTCACGACACCTTGGCTCGCGAAGGCGCCCGACTCCTGTGTCGCACCTTGGAGGCCTGGCGTCATGGCCTGTGTGAACCCGTCGCCCAAGATTCCAGCCGAGCCGTGCTCGCCCCTCCCGTCCAAAAGCAGGAAGCCCATGTGGACTGGCGCCAATCGGCCGTCTCTGTGTGGTGTCGGGTTCGCGCCTTTGACCCATGGCCCGGCGCCTACGGGTACCACGGTTCTCATCGCATCAAGTTCTTCAACGCTCGATTGTCTTCTTTTGCCGTGGAAGGCTTTCCCGGAGAGGTGCTGGGCCTGTCCCGGGAGGGGCTCCTTGTGCGCGCCGGGGACGGCAAGGCCGTGGTCATCGGCACGCTCCAGCTGGAGGGGAGGAAAGCAGTGCCGGCGGAAGCCTTCCTGCGAGGCTACGACCTTCCAACGGGCTCGGTGTTTCACTAACCGGTAAGGCCCACCGTCGCCATGCGTCTCGTGTCCTCTGAAAAAACCCTGATGGTGGTGCTCCTGGTCCTCTCCGGGCTGTTTCTCACTGTGGCCCTTGGGCTTCTCTTTGTGGTGCCTTACTGGGGTTTTGCCCGCATTCACCCCATGCTTCCCCGAGTCGCCGGGTTTTCTTTTGCGATCCTCATCACGGTGCAGTTCATCGCTGTCTGCCTTCTCATTGTCGCCGTCGTTCTGGGGCGGGATGTGCCCTTTTCGGCGTCCTTGCGCCATCTCAGCGCCAAAGGTTTGTTGCCGCTCCTCATCGTCGCCGGACGCCTTGTGGGCGTCCCCAAGAAAACCGTGCAACACGCCTTTGTGGGGGTGAACAACGAACTGGTCATGGCGTCTTTTCGCTCGGGAAAGAGACCCCGTCACGTTTTACTGCTCATGCCTCACTGCATCCAGCTGTCCCAATGTGGGGTGCGCCTCACCTTTCACGTGGAAAACTGCAGGAGATGCGGTCGGTGTCCCATTGCGGAGCTGCTGGAAATCAAGGACCGATACGGGATCGATCTGGCTGTGGCGACAGGAGGTACTCTCGCGCGGCGCATCGTCGTGGAAACCCGCCCCGACCTGATCGTGGCGGTGGCGTGCGAGCGAGATCTGGTGAGCGGGATTCAAGACACGCTGCCTTTGCCGGTCTACGGGATCTTCAACGAACGGCCTCATGGGCCCTGCGTGGACACTCGGGTTCCTTTAGATGAGATCCGAGCGGTCTTGGCGCGCCTTCTCGATGGGAAATGACCCCTTCAGCCATGGATGACGTGCGAGCCCTCGCCTATCGCCTTCTGCTCCAGATGGACAGACGTCCGGCCCACCCCGATCGGCTTCTTCGGGTGGCTCTGGGGCGAAACCCTTCGATGGACCCTCGGGACCGGGCCCTTTTGACGGAACTCGTTTACGGCGTGCTCCGCTGGCGGCAGCGATTGGACTGGCATGCCCAAGTGCTCAGTGAAGGGGGAAAAATCGATCCCGACGTTTTGGTTCTTCTTCGCCTGGGGCTCTACCAGATCCTTTTTCTGAGAAGAATTCCCCCCCATGCGGCGGTGCATGAAACGGTGGAACTGGCCAAGATCGCCCATGGGAAACGCGTCGTGGGTTTTGTCAACGCGGTGTTGCGCGGGGCGCTGCGTGTCGGCGATGCCTGGCCGTGGCCGGATCCTCGGCAGGATCCCGTGACGTGGTTGTCCGTCGTGACGTCTCATCCGGTGTGGTTCGCCGAATATGCCCTGAAACGATGGGGTTTTGAAGAGGCCCGTGCCGTCTTGGCGGCAAACAACGAGCCGGCGGGGACGACATGTCGGGTCAACCCTCTGAAGGCCCGTCAAGACGAGGTGATCCGGTGGTTTCAGGAAAGAGAGGTGGCCTCGGAACCGTCCCCGATCGTGCCGGAAGCCGTGCGACTGGGCTCGCTTCGCATGGACTTGGGAGCCAGTGACCCATTTGTCCGCGGATGGATTCAGGTGCAGGACGAGGCGTCCCAGATGGTGTCCCTGGTCTTGGATCCTCGGCCTGGGGAGCGCGTTTTGGACCTGTGCGCCGGTTTCGGAGGAAAAACGACCCATTGTGCGGCACTCATGGGCGACCACGGCGAGGTGGTGGCCGTGGATCGAGAGGCGTGGAAGCTCGAGGGGCTTCGGGAAAACGCCGAGCGCCAGGGGATCCGATGTATCCAGATCGTGGCTTCGGACGCGCTGGATCTGGATCCGGCTCAAACGGGGCTTTTTGATCGGGTGCTCGTAGACGCGCCGTGCACGGGTTTTGGGGTGCTTCGACGAAATCCCGACATTAAATGGCGCCGTGCCGCCCGATCTCCCTACCGGGCGAGCCTCACCCAAAAGGCCTTCTTGCGCCAGGCGGCCCGTTTTGTTAGAAGGGGCGGGATTTTGGTCTACGCCACATGCACGATTTTCGAACTGGAAAACCAGGGGGTTGCCGAGGCGTTTTCCAGAGATTTTCGCGAGTGGCGGTTGGAGCCGGCGGCGGAGGTTCTCCCGGAGTTATGCCGAGGCATGACCGACGGGCCGTACCTGGTGACGTGGCCCCACCGGCACGGCACGGACGGTTTTTTTGCGGCCCGGTGGCGGCGCCTCTAAGTCGCGGTCCGGGGACGGCCTTTGCCGTGTCCGGACAAGGCGAAATGCGACGGGACCGACAGGGGGAAGTTGTGGCTCCGCCCTCTTTTTGACGGAAGCTGGATGAGGCCGTTTTATGGGAAAACAAAAGCTTGCCCCGTCCATCCTTTCGGCGGATTTCGGCCGACTTGCCGAGGAGGTTCGGGCTGTGGAAGAAGCCGGCGCCGACTGGATTCACGTGGATGTGATGGACGGTCATTTCGTGCCCAATATCACCATCGGGCCGGATGTGCTGAAAGCCGTGCGCCGCGCGACGTCGCTGCCCGTAGACGTCCATTTGATGATTTCCGAGCCCGATCGGTACCTGGAAGCGTTCGTCCTCGCTGGTGCCGACTGGCTCGGGGTCCATGTGGAAGCATGCGTGCACCTGCATCGCACGGTGCAGCGCATCCGGGAGTTGGGCGCCAAAGCGGGCGTGGCGCTGAACCCGGCCACCCCGCTGTGTTTGGTGGAACCCATCATGCCCCACGTGGACATGGTGCTCCTCATGACCGTCAATCCGGGCTTCGGGGGGCAAAAGTTTATTTCCTCGGTGCTTCCCAAGATTCGGGAGCTGCGCCGGTGGATCGACGAGCGATCCTTGCCCGTGCTCATCCAGGTGGACGGCGGCGTCTGTGTGGACACGGTGGATGATCTGGTGGCTGCGGGAGTGGATGTCTTCGTGGCCGGGTCGGCCGTCTTTCAAGGCACGGATTACCGGAAAACCATCCGCGCCCTGAAGGATCGTTTTCCCAACGATGGGTAGGGAGACGAACCCCGGCCCGCTTCCAAAGGAAAATGGGCGGAAAACTCAGGCAGGAAACTCTTCAGGAGGGGCTCATGGACGTGAAAAAAGTGTGTGTGTTGGGGGCCGGCATCATGGGATCGGGCATTGCCCAAGTGCTGGCTCAGGCCGGCTTCGAGGTGGCTTTGCGGGATATCGAGCAGCGGTTCGTGGACAAGGGCTTGGGCGGGATCAAGGGGAACCTAGACCGCGCCGTGGCCAAAGGCAAAATGGATGCGGCCGAAGCCGAGGCCGTCGTGGCCCGGATTCACGGCACCACGGATATGGCGCAAGCGACCGCCGGGGCGGATTTCGTCATCGAAGCCGTTATCGAAAACATGGATCTCAAAAGAAAGGTTTTTCAGGAGCTGGACAGCCTTTGTAAACCGGAAGCGATCCTCGCTTCCAACACCTCAGGGCTTTCCATCACCGAAATGGCCTCCGTGACGAAACGACCGGACAAGGTCATCGGCATGCATTTCTTCAACCCCGTTCCGGTGATGAAACTGGTGGAGATTATCCGCGGCTTGGTCACAGGGGAGGACACCTTTGCGACCACCAAAGCTCTGGTGGAAAAGATCGGCAAAGTGCCCATCGAAGTCAAGGAAGCGCCGGGGTTTGCCGTCAACCGTATTTTATGCCCCATGATCAACGAGGCCATATTTGTCTATTCGGAAGGGATCGCCTCCGCGGAAGATATCGACCGGGCCATGACCCTGGGTGCCAACCACCCCATCGGCCCTTTGGCTTTGGCGGATATGGTGGGCTTGGACACGCTCCTTTTCGTCTTGGAGGGGCTCCACAAGGAACTGGGTGAAGACAAGTATCGGCCTGCCCCCTTGCTGCGCAAGATGGTCCGTGCAGGGTATCTGGGGCGGAAGAGCGGCCGAGGGTTTTATGATTACTCCAAGTAGCGCGTGGGGGATTCCATGAGCAGGGATCGAGATGTGGTGATCGTTGCGGCGGCGCGGACGCCGATCGGCAAGTTCGGCGGGGCTTTGAAGGATGTGCGGGCCTCCGCTTTGCTCTCTCATGTGATGACGGAAGTGCTCAAACGGGCGGGCCATCTTTCGCCCAACCTTCTCGACGAAGTGGTCACCGGCGATTGCGTCCAGTGTTTCGACGAAGCCAACACGGCGCGCACGGCCATGCTCCGCGCCGGTTTTCCCGTGGAAATTCCGGCTCACACCATTCAGCGGCAGTGCGCTTCCAGCATGCAGGCCCTGGCGGCGGCCTCCCAGATGATCAAGGCCGGAGACGCCGATGTGGTCATGGTGGGCGGTGTGGAATCCATGAGCTCGGCGCCGTATTACCTGCCCAACGCCCGTTGGGGCATGCGCCTCATGAACCACGAAGTGGTGGACAGCGTTTGGGAAATGCTCCATTCGGGAAGCCGCCTTCTGGGCAATCCCATGATCATGGGGGTGACGGCGGAAAACCTTGCCGAAAAATACGGCATTTCCCGGCAAGACCAAGACGAGGTGGCGCTTCGCAGTCATCACAACGCCGAAGCGGCCATCAAGGAAGGCCGTTTCAAGGATGAAATCGTTCCCGTCGAAATTCCCGGCCCCAAAGGCAAAACGTCTTTGTTCGAACAAGACGAACATCCCCGGTTCGGTTTGACCATGGACGACCTGGTGCGTCTGAAACCGGTTTTCAAGAAAGATGGCACGGTGACGGCGGGGAACTCCTCGGGCTTGAATGACGGAGCGGTGGCGGCCTTGGTCATGAGCCGGGCCAAGGCGAAGGAATTGGGCCTTTCCCCCATGGCTCGCGTTGTGGCGACGGCTGCAGCGGGCGTGGAACCGGAACTCATGGGTTACGGGCCCGTTCCGGCGACCCAGAAGATCCTCAAGAAAACCGGCATGTCTTTGAAAGACATCCAACTGATCGAAGTCAACGAAGCCTTTGCCGCCCAATACATCGCCTGCGAACGCGGCCTGGGCTTGGACCGCTCCATCACCAACGTCAACGGCAGCGGCATCGGCTTGGGCCATCCCGTGGGGTGCACCGGCCTGCGGATCGTGGTCTCGCTCGTCTATGAGATGATTCGGCGGGATCTCACCATGGGTTTGGCGACCCTGTGCGTGGGGGGCGGGATGGGCATGGCGACCCTCGTCGCCCGCGATTAACCCACGGCCTGGTGACGCCGATGCCCGACGGACGCCGGCCATTTCCCCCGCAGCGATCAAAAGAATTGGTCCCTTTCCCCCCGCTTCAGGGGGGAAAGGGCAAGGTGAAGGGAAGCTAGGTTGCGAGGCCGAGGCGTTGCAAAAGTTCCGGGGTGGGGCGACCCGAAGGGTCCCACCCCCTGAGTCGGTAATAGACGGGCAGCATCTTGTCCAATTCGCACACATGCCCTTTGGCGGGCCCCACGGGCATGGGTTCTCGAGTGATGCGCGGCGGCAGAGAATCGTCCTTGGCGTCGAAACCCGCCCGGACCAAAAAGAGGCGTTCCGCGTTGATAATGCGTTCGGCGGCCGTCATCAGGCTTTCCATGGTGTAGCCGGCGCCCGTGACGGCGTTCAGGAGCTCCAGGATCCGAACGGGGCGGATGTCTTTGGTCTTGCTCACAAGATTCCTCACAGAGAAAAACACGCACAAACCCGCTGAATCGATCAGAGCGAAAACATCCTGCCAGTCTTTGACAATTTGGGGCTTGTCTTCCCAGGTCAGAGGATCCACCAGGATCGGCACCCCGAGAATTTCGATATACGCCGGATCCCCCCGCATGTGACTTGCCCCGATGGGCGAGGTGGCGTAGGCCAGCCCCATGCCCTTTTCGGCGCGGGGTTCGTAACCGGCGAATTCCTGCCCTTTGGACACCATGGCCAGTTCCGGGCACCCATAGCGGGTCGCCAGGCGCAGGCTGCCTTCGGCCAGTTCGTTGCCGAACCCTTCACGAAGCGCCGTCTTGCGAACCATCTCCACGAGGCCGTGGGCGTCGCCGAAAGGAAGAGGCCGCCCGATGGTCTTTTCGTCCAGGATGCCCCGTTCGAACATTTCCATGGCACAGGCGATGGTCGCTCCCGCCGAAATGGTGTCCATGCCCATTTCGTTGCAGATGTAGTTCGCTTTAATGACGGCGGCGAAGTCCCGAACGCCGCAGTTGCTGCCCAGCGCATACACGGTCTCGTATTCGGGTCCTTCGCCCTCGCCTTGGAAAGGCCCTTCGGCCACCCGGGTCACTCGGCCGCAGGCAATGGGGCAGCTGTAACACGACTTGGTGCGCACCAAGTATTTTTCCGTGAGAACTTCTCCGCCGATGTCCTTCCAGTGTTCAAAGGTCCCCTGCTGAAAATTCCGCGTGGGATAAGCCCCGACGTTTTGCGTTCCTGTAGAAGTGATGGCTGTTCCGTACACCCGAAGAGGCAACGGCCCTTTTTTGGTGGCCTCCTTGAAGCCGGCCATGATGTCTTTCAGGAGCCTCTTGAACCCTTCGGGGTCGTGAATGGGAACCTTGTGGGTGCCGAAGACGACGACGCCCTTGAGGTTCTTGGACCCCATGACGGCGCCCACGCCAGATCGGCCTGCCGCCCGATCCTTGTCGTTCATGATCCCGGCAAAAAGAACGCGGCGTTCCCCCGCGGGACCGATCACGGCCGTCTTGGCGTCTTCGCGCGTCTCTTCGCGCAGGATTCGATCCGTCTCATGCGTGTCCTTCCCCCAAAGGTGACTTGCCTTGCGCAGTTCCGCCGAGCCTTCGCAGATCCACAAATAGACGGGTTCCGGGGCGCAGCCTTCGAAAACGATGCCGTCGAACCCGGCCTTTTTCAGCATGGTGGGGAACTGTCCCCCTGCGTTGGAACAGGTGAGAGCCCTGGTGAGCGGCGATTTGGTCATGACCATGTAGCGGGCGCCGGTAGGGGTGCCGGTCCCCGTGAGGGGCCCCGTGAGGAAAATGAGCTTGTTTGCAGGCGAGAAGGGATCGACTGTGGGAGAGACTTCGTCGAGCAACATCCGAACACCCAAGCCTCGTCCCCCCACATAGTCCTTGGCGGTTTGCCGATCCAGGGTTTCCACGGCGGTTGTCCCCGCCGTCAAATCGACCCGAAGGATTTTCCCCATCCATCCCATGACCGTCCTCCCGCGCTTGTCGCTCGATTTTTTTTAATTTTTTCTTTAACCTAAAAGTGTTTTCGAGGGCATGGCCCAATGCCCCTGCCCTTCCCGAAGAACCTCGAACACGGCGGATTCATGAAGATTCGAGTTGAAAGTTTTGCCACATATCGACACTATACGCGAAGCCTTCCCGAGGACAAGTCCATGGACGTGCCCGAAGGGACCAGCGTCTCTCAGGTGCTGGCTCTGCTGGGTGTGCCCGAGGACGCCCCAAAGATTCTTCTGGTGAACGGCAGAGCGCGCTCGCTGGAGACCGTCCTTGAGGAAGGCGACTCGCTGGTTTTTTTCCCTCCCTTGGAAGGCGGCTGATCACAGCCCGAGATAAGCTTCCCGGATCTTGGGATCGTGGAGAAGTTCCGCCGACGGGCCTTCACGGACGATGCGACCCGTTTCCATGACGTAAGCCCGGTCGCTGTTCTTCAGGGTCATTTCCACGTTCTGTTCCACAAGCAGGACCGTCATGCGGCGACGAATTTCCCGAAGCTGCTCGAAGATTTCCTTGACCACCAGCGGCGCGAGACCCAGGGAAAGTTCGTCGATCAAGAGGATATTGGGGCGTGCCATGAGCGCCCGGCCGATGGCCAACATCTGCTGTTCGCCTCCGGAAAGGGTTCCCGCTCTTTGGTTCCAACGCTGTCGCAGAACAGGGAACATGGCCGTCACCCACTCCATGGACTTGGCCATGCGAGCGCGGGCTTCTTTCCGATACGCCCCCATTTCCAAGTTTTCCTTCACGGTCAGATCCTTGAAAACCCGCCGACCTTCTGGGACGCACGCCACGCCGAGTTGGACGACCTGATGGGGCGCCAACGGGCCAATATCGGTGCCGTTGAGGCTTACGACGCCCTGAGCGGGCTTCAAAAGGCCCATGAGGGTTCGGATCAAGGTGGTTTTCCCCACACCGTTGGCGCCCACGACGGCCACGGTTTCCTTTTCCCGCACCCCAAAGGAAACACCCTGCAGGACCCTGTTTTCCCCGATGAAAACGTGAAGGTCTCTGACCTCAATCATCGGCTTCCCCCAAGTAAGCTTCGATGACGCGGGGATCCTTCACCACGGCCGCCGGTTCCCCCTCGCACAACAACCGCCCTCGGTCGAGTACCAAGAGCCTTTCCACGACCTGCATGAGCGCGCCCATGACGTGTTCGATCCAGAGGATGGTGACCCCGAAGCGGTCCCGAATGGCGCGGATGAGATCCAGGGCCTTCAGAATTTCTCCGGTATTGAGGCCGCCGAGGACTTCGTCTAGAAGCACGAGTTTGGGGCGCGTGGCCAGAGCCCTGGCGATTTCCAAAAGCTTCTTTTGGATGAGGTTTAGGTGGCGGGCTTCGGTGTGCATGAAATCTTTCAGACCGACGAATTCCAAAAGTTCTTCCACGCGGCGGCGCCGGGCCTCCGTTTCTCCCCTAAAACCGTCCCGCCCGATCAGGCCTACCACCACATTCTCATAGCAGGTCATTTCATGAAAGGGCCGCGCGATTTGAAAAGTCCGAGCAATACCCTTGCGACACACATGGTAGGGTCTGCTGCGGGTAAGATCTTCGCCACAAAACCGAATGGCGCCTTCATCGCACGGAAAGGTTCCCGCGATCAGGTTGAACAGCGTCGTTTTCCCAGCGCCGTTGGGCCCGATGAGCCCGACGATTCGTCCCGGTTCGATCTCGAAACTCACGCCGGCGACGGCCACAAGACCGCCGAAGCGCTTCACCACGTTTTGAACCTCCAAGAACGCCATGGGAATGCCTCACGAAGAAAGGGCTCGCATGCGCCGCTGCCACAGCCCCATCAAGCCTTGGGGGGCGAACCGACACACGGCCAAGGCGATGAGGCCGAAAAGGAGCACGTGAAATTGGCCGTAGATGCGGATGTATTCCGAGAGAAACTCGAGGAAAATTGCGCCGACGATGGGTCCCACAAAAGTCCCCATGCCGCCGATGACCGCGATGGCCAGAACGAAAAACATCAGATTGAGCGACAAGATCTCCGGAGTGATGAGCTGGTGGTAATGACCGTAGAGAGCGCCGGCCAACCCGGCCATGGTGCTGGAAATAACGAAAGCCGCCAATCGCACCTTGACCACGTGAATGCCCAGGGACGCCGCGGCCGTTTCATCATTTTGAACCGCTCGAAAAGCCGTGCCCAGGTCGGAGCGCACAATGGAGCGGATGACGCAGAGCACCGCGACGGTGACGGCTCCCATGAGGAAATACGCCGTGGTTTTGGAATAGACGGGAAGGATGAACGGGACCGAAAGGCCCATGGTGCCGCGAGTGAATTCATATTCATTGTCGATGATGATGCGAAGCATTTCCGAAAAAGCCAGCGTGGTCAGCGAAAGATAAATGCCGCCCATGCGGATGCACAGCACGCCGAGCAAAAGCCCCAGAAAGGCGGCCACCGCCATGCCCAGAAGGGCCCCGAGGAGCGGCGGCAGATGGAAATGAATGGCCGCCAAGCCCGAAACATAAGCCCCGACGCCGGCGAAGGCGGCATGGGCGAAGGAGACCTGGCCCGTGTATCCGGCCAAAAGGTTCCAGCTTGAAGCCATCATGATGTAAAAGAGGCAGATGATGCCCGTATGCAGCCAATAGTCTCCGGCAAAGAAAGGGAAAAGGGCGAGCCCGAGGGCCATGAGAAGTTGTAGAGTTTGGGTCCGGCGGCGCGGCACAGGTCGCTCCTTCATGAGATGCTGCCCCTAGAGCTGTTTGCGGCCGAAAAGCCCCGTGGGGCGGACGGTCAAGACCAAAAGGAGGATGAAGAACCCGAAAAAGTGTTTGTACCCCGAAGACACGTAGGCGGATCCGAGGTTCTGGACCAAACCGAGGATGAGGCCTCCGATCACGCAGCCGCCGAGACTGCCCATGCCTCCCAGCACAACCACGATGAAAGCCGTCAGGCTCACCCCCACACTTACCGTGGGAGTCACAGGAAAAATCGGCGCCAGGATGACCCCCGCTGCAGCGGCCAAAGCGCACCCGAGGGCAAAAGAGAGCATGTTGACTCCGTCGGGGTTCACGCCCACCATGGCGGCCATTTCCCGGTCTTGAGCCACCGCCCTGACGGTTTTGCCGAACCAGGTTTTTTTGACCACAAGAAAAAGCACGGCGATCACGACGGCTCCGGCCCCAAGAGCGGCCAAACGCTGATTGCCGTAATAGAAGAGGCCGAAGAGGCGCGTGGAGCCGTCAACCCAGTTGGGGGGCTTCTGGGGGTAGGGGCCGAAGATAAGCAGGTAGGCGTTTTGCAAGACGATGGACAAAACAAAGGTGATGATCAACGAGGCCATGTCGTTGCCGTAGGTGTTTCGGATGAGAGTGCGTTCCACAAGAAGGCCGAAGAGGAAAACCACAGCGACGGCTAGCCCGGCGCCGGCGAGGACAGGCAGGCCCAGAGCCCGGGCGAACAGGGCGCTGAAATAGCCCGCCAAGACGTAAAGCTCCCCGTGGGAAAAGTTGATGACATTCATGATTCCCACAATGAGCGAAACACCCAAGGCAGACAAGGCATAGATGACACCCAGCAGGAGACCGTTGGTGCAATAGAGAAGGAGATCCTGCATGCGAAAAATTCCTTTTTCAAGGATCCGTTCGGGAACGGGCCGCGAAGATTGCCGGCTTGGTAAATTCGGGCGGGCGCACCGCCCGCCCGAAGGCCTTTACTTTTTGAGTTCCCCCGTCTTGACGCTCATGGGATAGACCACCACCTGCTCCTTGTTTTGCCATTGAACGATGAGCATGGGGGGCTGCCATTGATGGTATCGGTAATCGCCCTTTTCCAAACCGAACTGGACCACACCGCTGCCCACTTCCAGATTGGTTTTTTCCAAAGCATCCACAACCTTTTCGCTGTCCGTCGATCCGGCGCGGCGCAGCGCGTCGGCGGCGATCAATAGTACGTCATAGACGGAGCGGGATTTGTAATCCGTCGGTTCTTTGCCGAATTTTTTCGTGTAGGCCTCTCGAAATTTTTTTGATACCGGGTTGAAATCCACTTTGCTGTGCATCCTCGAAAGAAACAGCTCCAGATTGCCCGCATCCCCGACGTTTTGCCAGAATTCAGGCCAAAGGCTCGGCGGGCCGGCCCCTTCGAGAATCAGGGCTTTCTTCGGGAACAAGCCGGTTTCGTTGGCTTGAGCAATGAAATAATGGACACCGAATCCATAGATAAAGGCCAAGACCAGATCCGGCTGGAAGGCCGCGATCTTGTTCAGTTCCGTGTAGTGATCCTGGCTCTGGCGCTCCGTTTCCACGGTCATGAATTCCACGCCCATGGCTTTGAGGCCGTCTTCAGCCAGCTTCTTGATGCCCAGGCCCCAATCGGTGTTTTCCGCCACGATGGCCACGCGCTTGAAGCCGTAATCCTTGACGAAGCCCAGCAGATTGTCCTTGACGACGCCGCTGTTGCACGGTCCGGCACGGAACACATAACGGGAATTCTTGGCCGTGATCTCGTCGGCCCAGGCTTCGGCGATGATCAACGGGTGTTTGTATCGGTCGGCGATGGGGACTTCAGCCAGGGCGCACGACGAGTGGCTTTCCCCCACGGTCACGACCACCTGGTCCTTGGTGATGAGCTTTTCAAAACCCGAGGCGGCCTTTTCCGGAGTGCCGCCCGTATCCTCAAAAACAACCTCTACCTTTTTGCCCAGGACGCCGCCCTGTTCGCCGTTGATGACATCCAGGGCAAGGGCGATCCCTTCTTCAAAGGCGGCGCCTGTGGCCGCCGCCGGCCCCGTGCGCGGCCCCACAACCCCGATCTTGATCGTCTCCGCTGCATGGGCAGGCAAAAACCCCGCCAGGCACAGCCCAAGAATCACCGGAACCGTCACCACCTTTTTCCAGACCATCCGAAACCTCCTTCCCATTTGTGCTTGACCGAGAAAAGGGGGCAGGACACTCAGCACCCCCACAACGCGGCTCAGGAAGCCCTCTCAAGCCCGAGGATGGCGCGCGCCTCATCGGGTGAGGCCACTTCACGGCCCAGCTCCCGGGCGATCCGCACAATGCGTTCCACCAGCTGTTCGTTGGAGGCCAATTCCCCCTTGCGATAGTAAATATTGTCCTCAAGGCCCACGCGGACATGGCCCCCCAAAACGATACCCAAAACGTTCATGGGCAGTTGAGCCGGCCCGATGCCCGACACGGTCCAGGTGGCCTCGTCCGGAATGCTGTTCTTCAAATGCATCAGATTTTCCGCCGTGGCGGGGATGGCTCCTTTAAGCCCCATGACAAAATTGAAGTGAAGGGGCCGTCGTGCCAGCCCGCGGGCCGCCAGATCCAAGGCGTTGGCGATCATGCTCGTATCGAAGATTTCCATTTCCGGCTTGATGCCGTATCGGAGCATGTCGGTGGCCAGCTTGTCGATGAGATCCGGACCGTTGACGTAGACGGAGTCGGGAAAGTTGACGGACCCCGTGGTTAGGCTCGCCATTTCAGGGCGGAGCCGCAACCGGTCGCTGCGCTCCTCATAACCCATGCCGGCCCGCCCGCCGGTGCTGATCTGGATGATCAAGCGGGATCGCGCCCGAAGGCCATCCACGACTTCTTGAAAAAGATCGTAACGCGGCGAAGGGGCTTGTGTTTCGGGATCGCGCACATGCACGTGCACCATGGCCGCTCCCGCCGATTCACAGCGCAGCGCACAAGCCACGATCTCCTGCGGCGTGATGGGCACATGGGGGGTTTTGGACTTGGTGGGTAAAGAACCCGTCGGGGCCACAGTGATCACCAGCTTCTTCATACATCGCCCCCGGATCGGCGGGAAATTCTCTTCACGGAAATCTGTTTGCTCAAAAGATCCGCAATGGTTTGCGCTGTTTCTTTGAGCGCAGGCAGGCATCGCTCCACAAGCTGGTCGACGGTGTATCGCATCGTCGGCACGGCCACGTTGACGGCCGCTACGGGATAACCGCCTTTGAGAACGGGCACGGCGATGGAGCGCAACCCTACGGATAGTTCTTCATCGTTGACGGCATAGCCGCGGCTTCGCACCCGCTTCAATTCTTCTCGAAAAGCTTCCTCGGATAGGATGGTGCGATGGGTCAGCGAATAGAAATGAAGCCGCTTGACAAGATCTTCCCGCTCCTTGTCGGGAAGGAACGCCACCATGGCCTTGCCCATGGAGGTGCAATAAATGGGGAGCCGAGCGCCGATGTGGAGCGGATGCTTCATGATCGGTTCGGTGACGTAACGGTCTACATAGAGGATATCGAGGCCGTCCAAAACGGCCATGTTGACCGTTTCACCCAACCGGCGGGACAATTCTTGAAGATACGGTTCTCCCACTTGCCGAATGTCCATGCGACTCAAGGCCGCATAGCCGAGGCTGAGGATCTTCGGCGCCAGTTGATAATGTTTGTCGGGGGTTTTGTGGACATATCCCAGCCGAACCCACGTGTAACAAAATCGGGAGACGGTCACTTTATTGAGCCCGACGGCTTCGGCGATTTCCGTCAGGTTGAGAGGCCTTTCGGCCTGGGACAAGATTTCTAGGACCGCTATGCCCCGGGCTAGAGACTGGATAAAGATCCTGGAGGCATCTTCCACAATCGTCACTTTGGGTGCCATGAGCGTCACTCCCCTGGGGGTCCACAAAAATACCACAATGCAAAGATTGGTTCTGCTAAGTAGAAAATCGTGCCGGTCCTGTCAAGCCGATTCTCGGCCGGACAGGGAAACCCGCGGGTGGCGCATCATGCCGGGCGTTCCCGTCATGAACCTGGGGGATGGAAAGGACGGATGGGGAGGGGATGGTCTTGGTTTTCCGTCAGCGCAGAGGATCGGGCAGGGTTCGGGTGGCGGTTCGCACCCGATGGGCTTCCTCGATGCGACGGCAGGCAAGGCACACCGGGACCCAGTCTGACACCGCATCCGGTGCCTCCAGCAGCATGGTGAGCTTTTCCATGGTCATGCGGCGGATCTTTTCCGTGGTGAAGGGTTCGCCGCATCGTCGGCAGCGCACCAAAGGGAGGGTCCAGGTGAGGGCCGGCGGGTGGCATTCGTCGTCCTCGAGGGGGAAGGGTTCAAGGACGATGGCGTCTACAGGGCAGACCTTTCGGCAGGTCTCGCATTCTCCTGAGCACACGCCCGGAGCCGAAAAACGCCGTTCCGTTCCCTGGTCCGAAAAAGCGATGCGCTTTTCCGGACAGGCGGCGGCGCAGGCGAAGCATCCGCAGCATTTCTCGAAATCGATGATGAGCCGTTGACGGGTGGGCGTCTCTCTCATCGCAGGTTTTTCTCCCTAGACCATGTCGTTCCTTTTTCGTGAAGCCCGCGATGCCCCACCCTGGAAGGGCCGAGGGGGTTTTCCAGCGATTGGGAAAACCGGCGTGGTGAGGCGTCGCCGTCGAAGACTGTGGTGTGGCTCCTCGGTGATGGCTTCCGTCGGGCAGGTGAGCACGCAAGCGGGGCGCTTTCCTTCCGCCCGCCGTGCCCGACAAAGGTCGCATTTTATCACGCTGGGTTGAGCAAACGGGTCGACAAACAACACACCGAAGGGACAAGCCACGGCGCACAAGCCACATCGGGTGCACCGATCGGCGAGGAGGGTGACCCCGTGGTCTTGATCCCACACCAGAGCGTGTTCCGGGCACACGGCGGCGCAAGGGCTCTGTTCGCAATGGCGGCACATGAGCGGGACCGGGAGACCGTCGACGAAAGCAAGCTGGATGCGTAAACCGCCCCCGTGGGCTGTGCGGCAGGCCGTTTCGCAGGCAAAGCACGCCGTGCAGCGCCGAAAATCCACATGAAGAAAACCGCTCATGGTCCCTTCCCTTCCATTTTTTCCAATCGGCAAGCCGCCGTTTTGAATTCGGGGATTTTGGCGGACGGATCCAGCATGTTCTGAGTGATGGCATTGGTTTGGGGGAAATGAAAAGGGGCAAAGAGGACGCCGGGGCAGACGGATCCCGTGACATGGGCCTGAGCTTCGATGGAACCTCGGCGCGTGATGAGCCGAACCCGGTCCCGATGGCGGAGCCCTTCCCGGGCGGCGTCGTCCGGGTGGATTTCCACGAAAAGATGCGGGGATCGGGAGAACAGGCTGGGGCTGCGTCGAGTCATGGCGCCGCTGTTGTAATGGAGGCTCACGCGGCCGGTGGTCAGGCAATAAGGGAAGTCGGCGTCGGGCATTTCGGGCGGCTCCCGAAACTCGATGGGGTAAAGACGGGCAAGGCCGTCTTCGGTGGCAAAGTGGTTCTCGTAAAGCACCGGGGTGCCGGGGTGAGTTTCATCCGGGCACGGCCAGGCGATGCCTTCAGCGGCCTGGGAAAGCCTCCCGGCGCTGATGCCGCCGTAAGCGGGCACGATCCGGCGGATTTCTTCCAACACGTCTTCGGGGGAACCATAGGGGAAAAATTGACCGAGTCCCAGCCGATGGGCCAGATCGATGACGATCTTCCAGTCGGGACGCGCTTCCCCTGGAGGATCGACGGCTTTCGGCGACCACTGGACACGTCGGTCCGTGTTGGTCCGAGACCCGCTTTTTTCCGCCCAAGCGGCCGCTGGGAGCACCAGGTGCGCCAGTTCGGCCGTTTCCGTCATAAAGAGGTCCACTACCACAAGGAAATCCAAGCGCTGCAAACTCTCCCGCGTTTTTCGGCTCTCAGGGCTCGTCACCACGGGATTTTCCCCTATGGCGATCAGGCCGCGCACCGTTCGTCCCGCGGCCTGTTCCATTTCGGTCACCGTAAGACCCGGGGCGGCGCCGAGGGCACCGGGAGGCAGCCCCCATGCCGATTCGAAGAATGCTCGAGCTTCCCGATCCGTCACCGGTCGATACCCGGGCAACAGGCCGCTCAAAGCGCCCATGTCGCACGCGCCCTGGACGTTGTCTTGGCCGCGCACCGGAAAGAGGCCCGATCCCAGCGAGCCCACATGACCCGTGACCAGGGCCAGGTCGGCGCACGCTCGAACGGTTTCGGTGCCGACCACGTGTTGGGTCACGCCCATGCAATAGATGAGCGAGGCCCGCGGGGCCGTCGCATACATTCTAGCCGCTCGGACGATATCCCGGGCGGGGACGCCGGTAAGGCGCGCCGCCCAGGTGGGGTCGGTGTGCTTCACAGAGGCGCGCAGAGCCTCTACCCCTCGAGTCCTTCGGGCGATAAAGGCGTCGTCCTGGAGGCGTTCCTGAAAGATCACATGCAGCATGGCGGCGAGAAGGGCTAGGTCGGTCCCGGGCCTGAGAGGCAGGTGGAGATCGGCGATCCACGCGGTGGGCGTGCGCCGAGGATCGGCCACAAGGATCCGAGCCCCTCTGTCTTTGGCCTCCTGCACCCAGCGGAAAGCCACCGGATGGTTCTCCGCCGGGTTGGATCCCACAAAGAAAAGGCAGTGGGATTGGGAAAGATCCGACAGCGGGTTGGTGGCCGCCCCCAGGCCGAGCATGGGTCCGAGTCCCGTCAGGGTGCTGGCATGGCACAGCCGGGCGCAGTGGTCCACGTTGTGGGTGCCGACGACTCGCGCGAGTTTTTGGACCAGATAGTTTTCCTCGTTGGTCCCTTTGGCCGTGGAAAGGAAAGCGAGGGCGTTCGGGCCGTAGGCGGTGACGATATTGCGGATCTTCTCGGCCGCCGTTTCCAGAGCGTGGTCCCACGAAACGGGCTTCCACCCGGAAGGCGACCTTTGGATGGGGTGTTGGAGCCGATCGGGGTGATAGAGGATTTCCAGGGCTGCGTGCCCCTTGGCACAGAGACGACCGGCATTCACCGGGGAATCCACGGCGTATTCCAAACCTTTGACCCGGCCGTTTTCCACGAGTAGGTCCAGGTGGCAGCCGACGGCGCAATAGGGGCACACGGTGCGAACGGGGATTGCAGTGCTCATACGCTCTAAGGACTCCCTGAGGCGAGCATGTCCTCAACCCGTGGGCCGCCACGGGCGGCTTGCACAAACTGAATCGCCGTACGCCGCCGCCGCTCGGAAAGAAAACGGCTTTCCAAGACCAAAGCCTTGGTCGGGCACGCCTCCACGCACGCCGGTTCCTCCCGTCCCACGCACCGATCGCATTTCACCACGTAACCGTCTCCTCGACCGGGCTGGATGACCCCGAAAGGACAGGCCATGACGCACGCGTGGCAGCCGATACAGCGTTCCACGCCGTAGACCACCAGACGACTCTCTTCGTCGAAGGCCAGGGCCCCGGTGGGGCAGCAGCGGACGCAGGGGGCATCCTCACAATGCCGGCACAGAAAGGGAGCCGGGCTGTCGGCCGCCTGTTCCACGAAAATCCGCCGTAAGGGTCTCGGCTCTTCACATACGGCGTCCCGAAGGATGCCGCTTCGCGAATGAGCCACCCGACAGGCCATTTCACAGGAACGGCATCCCACACACCGCTCCAACCTTACCATGACCCTTTCTCTCACGGTTCCTTCCATCACGTCTTTCCTCCCCCGAAGTTAAAGCCCGAGAGCTTTCCTCTTCCGGCGGATGTGCTCCACAATGAGCGTCGCCGCTTTTTCCGGGTCGGGTTCCACAGCGAACGAGGCACCCAGAAGACCGTGGATGTCTTCGGTCAGGAGCTTGACGATCTTGGGGCTGCCGAAAATGGGCGGCGGGGTGCCCAGCACCGTGAAAACCCCTGAAGCCACGGCGTAACAGGCGATGGACACAGCCTTTTCCGAATACCATTCGGGGGCGGCGGCGGCCAACGGAAGATCCGAAATGTCGGTTCCCAACGTCTTGGCCAGCGCGGCCGCCAGGTCCAGGATGCGAACGTTGTCCACACAGCTGCCCATGTGGAGAACCGGGGGAATGCCCAGCGCCGTGCAGACCTTCTGCAAGCCCGGTCCCGCTTGCCCCGCGGCTTCGGGCACCTTGAGGCCGGCTTTGGCATGGGCCACGGCGGCACAGCCTGTATCTACGACGAGGATGTCGTTTTGGATGAGGCGTTGTGTCAGGGTGACGTGGCCGTAATCATGACGGATTTTGGGATTGTTGCATCCTACGACGCCCACGGCGCCTTGGACCGCTCCGGATTTGATGGCGTCGATGAGCGGGGTTGCGCTTCCACCGAGGGCCGCCACGATGGCTTCGACGCTGAAACCGGCCATCATTTTCGTGGGGGCGTTGGGAGGGGTGAGGATTTTCGCCGGAATGCGTCGGGTGAAATTTTCCACCGCCTGGCGAACCAATTCTCGAGCTTTTTGCTGAGCCGTTTCGGGGTGGAACTCATGGTGAACCATGTGGGGATACTTGGCTTTGTCGCTCGTGGAAACCATGAGGGTGTGATAGCAGGTGGCGATTTCACCCAAAGCCGGCATAATGCATTGATAATCCACGAGCATCATGTCCACCAGCCCGGTGCTCAGGGCCAGTTCCGTCATGAGATGATTGCCCGCCATGGGAATGCCGCGGCGCATGAGAAGTTCGTTGCCCGTGCAGCACAACCCGGCCAGATTGATCCCGGCCGCCCCTTTGTGCGAGGCCAGCGCCAGCAGTTCGGGATCTTGAGCCGCCTCGAATATCATCTCGGACACAATGGGGTTGTGACCGTGGAGAATAATGTTCACCTGGTCGTGCTTCAGGACGCCCAAGTTGACTTCGGAGGAAACCGGTTGGGGAATGCCGAACAGGATGTCGGAAACCTCGGTAGCGATGAGGGACCCGCCCCAACCGTCGGAAAGGGCGTTGCGCAGCCCATGCAGAAGAAGGCTTTGCCAGTCGTTGTCCACACCCATGTGGGTGCGGTGCATCATTTCCGACGTTTCCCGGTCGATACCCCGGGGTGTGATCCCCAGCTTTTCCCAGACGGCACGGCGTTTTTCCGGCACCCTGTTGAGGAAAGTCAGCGCCTTTTTGCGAGTGCCGAACTCCTCCTCCATGGCGTGGGCCAGTTCCACCGCCAAGGCTTCGGGCGTTTTGCCGTCGGGGCTGATCCCGAATTCCGCGGCGACTTTTTTGAGTTTTTCCGGGCTGCGGATGGCGTAGCCCGGGGCGCGGCCTTCGCCCACTTTTCGGAGCACTTCGACCAGATCCCGGCCGTGATCGGAATGGGAGGCCGATCCGGCGGCGATCATGCGCCCTAGGTTTCGGGCCACAATGATGTCCGCATCGGCGCCGCATACGCCACGCTGCGGCCCTTCCCCGAAGGGGTCGATCCGGCACGGCCCCATGGAGCAATTGCGGCAGCTCAACCCCAGCTCGCAAAAGCCGCACTGCGGCCTTTGGGCTTCGTAACGATCCCAAACCGTTTCAAGGCCGTCTCGGGCGGCTTTCTCGAGAAAAATACGACCGTCTTCGGTGATGGTGCGTGCCTGGATGTCGTCTTTTCTGAGCAACATGGCTTCTGCCCTCCTCGGGAGAGATCTTCGGATCTCTCAACCCTCTGGGAACGGAACCCCAAAAAAACACATAAAAAAAGCTTCCACGTGTCGAAATCATACCACGGCGGCCGGCTTCGGTATTTGCACACAGGACGTGAGAAATTACGCAAAATCTATCCCAAGGGGCACCGCCGGTCAAGGTTAGGGGGCGCAAATATCGGGCTGAGGCTTCACAGCCATGAAGGGTTTCAGGCCCCTGACAGGTTCATGAACCAGGGTGGGACAACCTACGGGAGGCCGATGAAGCCCTCAAAGCTTAAGGGAGGAGAAAGAAGTAGAGGGCTTTCTCCGACCCGGACTCGAAATGGACAAAAACGATTCCGACGTTCTTTCCGTCCACACGCCGCACCTCGCCCGTGGCTCGGATCACGGACTTTCGCTCATCGGTGAGAGGAATTTCAAGATAAACCAAATCCCCCGGCTTCAGGTTGTGAGCCGACGGCGTCTGAAAGCGGCAACCGGTTTGCGACAGATCCTGCACGATCATTTGTCGAAGGGGTTCGCTCGCCTTGTCCGTTTTTTTCCGATATTCTCCGAAAAGAAAAACCGACTTTCGATAAGCCTTGCGGATCTCGAGGGACACGGGGAAGACATGCCCACAAGGGCAGCGAGCGGTGACAGGGTTTTTGGAATCGCCGAAACGAGCGGCGTCCACCCGGCGGGTATAACCGCATTGGGGACAGACGATCGTGCCTTTCCCGTCGGAAGCCACGAAGACTTTGAGTGGTTTCATACTTTCTCCGGCTTGGTTCCAATGCATGATACTTTCGCGGCCGCCCAGGCCCGATGAGGCCGACTACCGGCTTTTCCGGAGAAGACCGCGGCATAAGCCCATCAAAGAGTTCGGCACAATGACGGCGCATCTTGAGGAAATTTCCGTGCGCATTTTGATATGGCAGGCGACGGCGAGGCGGGTCCGGCCGTCCGGGAGAACCATGCCCAAAACATCGATTATGGGAGGAGTGACCGTGAGTCGTACCATGCACATCGAGATTCGTTTGATCCCGGTCTATGACCAAGGAGGTTTTGCCAAGCAATATCCCGGCTGCAGCGCGCTTCTTCGAGACGTGGGCAAAAAGCGTCTCATCGATGAGCCGCTCACCCTTTACCATCTTGTGGACGAATTGGCCCGCACGGCACGGGACCCGAATGTGTCCCCCCTTTGGAAAAAGGTCTTGGATAAGCATCTGCCGCAAGTGGTCGGGTGTCGGGACAAAGCCCGCGAGGCGCTCCTTGCACGGGAGCTGCGTGATCTCGATCATCTGTTGTACCGGCTGGAGGATCTGTTTCAAGAATTAGACAAGGACCTGCTCTGGGAAGTCCCTACGGCAAAAGCCTGAGGAAGGTGTTGGGGTTCGCTGCGCTCACCCCAACCTACGGTCCTAGGCCGAAATGAAAACCCCGTGCCCGGGATGAGCCTTCGAGCGGGAGGCTGGCGGCGGCTTGCGGCAGGTGTTGGGGCTCGCTGCGCTCACCCCAACCTACGGCACTCCAGGCCGATGACGTTCCACGACCTCGACTTCTGGCGAGATGTTGTGGTGGCCCGCCCCATCAGAGACGCTCGGCGATTTTCCATGCCTTGACCAACTCGGCAGTGGTCTCGGGGACGAGATGCTCCCACGGCAGCCCCTCTCGAATGCGGCGCCGCACCTCGGAAGCGCTGATACCCTTCTCGTGCGGTGGTTTTTCCCAAAGCACGTGGGTTTTCAAGCCCAGAGACTGAAACATGCGAAGTTTCTTCCGGCCCCAGTCGTCATAAATGGTCAGGTAAAAGACCGCGTCCAAAGGCACATAATACCGATAGCGTTGCGGGAAATTCACGGGAAAAGGGACGATGGTGAAGTCCTCCAACGCCACCCCATGCGTTTCCAGAGCCCGGCGCACCATGAGCTGTCTTTCGTAGTACGTCAGCGGGTTGGCGGCAGGATCGCTCCGGGCGGGATCCGCCTCGTCGTCGGCGCTCAGGGCAGGTTCCGGGTTGGTAATCCCGACCACTAGATGGTTCGAAAGGGCCTTCCCGGCCAGGAGGTATCGCAGATGGTCGTTGTGAAGGATCTGGAACCGGCCGTGGATCACGCCGCACGGCACGAGGGTTTCCAGGTTCATCCCGTTGTGGCGTGACGACATCGCCTTAGTCCTTTCCTTGGGGCGGATGAGGCGCGCCGTTCACCTTGACGCGCCGGAGCCTGTAGACCACAACGGCGTTGCTCAAAACGGCCAGGACACCCAAGCCGATCAAAGGCGCCCCTTTCCAAAACACCGAGGCCCATGCCGAAAAGATCATGAGCGTCGTTCGCGTCCCTTTGCTCAGCAAAGTCGGCGGCCCAAGATCCAAACCGAGGGTTTCCGCCCGGGCCGTGGTGTAACTGATGAGACCGCACCCGATGAGGGCCGAAGCCGCCAAAAAAAGGAGCGCCCCAAGGGGAACGACGGCAAATTCTCGAGCCACGTAAGCCCCCATCCCCACGAGCATGGCGCCGTCGGCATACCGGTCCAGGGTGGAATCCCAGAAAGCTCCCCATCGCGTTTCTGCCCCCTTCAGTCGAGCCAGCTGCCCGTCCACGCCGTCCAAGACCTGGGCCACGGCGGCGACACAACCGGCTGCAAAGCCCCAACCCAGAGCGAAGACGATGCCCGCCAGGACACCCAAGGCGGCGGAGACCACCGTCACCATCCAGGGGGCAAGCCCGGGGACGTGGGCCACGTGCGGCGTGATGCGGGCCGACAAGTGACGCTTAATCCAGCGCAGGATAAACCGGTCGGTGGGTTTGGTCTGCCAAGACGACGATGAAGTCAAAAGGGTTTTCCCTCTCCGTCCTGCTCGTTACCGCGTCGATCCGGCCACCCGGACGTCATCGTTGTCTTTTTCCAGATACTTTCGGATGACGTCAAGAGTGGAGCGCACAGACGGCTCGTCCCGCAGTTCCAGGACCCACCATTCGCAGGCGGGGAGAGATCGGAGGAGGTCCAGCCGATCAGCCACATCGTCCACGGATTCCGGTGGGAAATGGCGATCGCTCAACTCCTTGTGATAGACGTGGGCGTTGAGAATGCGTTCACCGTGAGGGGTGACGAAGTCCTCGAGGTCAAAACGCTCGGAGACAATGGATGGGCTGACTACGGCGTGGCCGATGTCGAAGGTGGCCCAGAGGCCGCTTCGACGAAGCATTTTTTCGAATAGTTCGGGACGGCTGGTCCAGCCCCAGGCGAGGTTTTCCAGGCAGAGCCGGACCCCGAGCCTTTGGGCCAAGGTGTTTAGGCGCAAAAGGTTTTCCAGCGTCCTTTCCCAGGAAAGATCTTCCGTTGTGGTTCGTCCCAGCCCCACATGAATTGTCAGAGTTTCCCCCTCCAACTTGGAAACAAGGCGGCAGACCTGTTCAAAAATCCGTTGGGCGGATCGAGCCTTTTCCGGATCGCGGTCCCCTAAGTCCACGGTAGGGAAGGCGGCGTGATAGCGTACGGTGAGAGGACGGAGTTCGGCCAATTGTCGATGGAGCCGGGAGGCCTCCTTGGGGTTTTGCGGCAGCTCCCGGAGGGTGAAGCTCCAGTCTATGCCGTCAAGGCCGCAGTCCTCCGCGAAACGGCGAAGGACTGCACAATCTCTCGTGAAATTGGGGCAAGCCAGTTTGGGCCTCCACATGAACTTTCCGGGCCTCCGGGTCAAGGTCGAAGATGGCACCTACGGCCATGTTCCTGATAATGGGCCAAACGACCATACTGCGCCCGCCATGAGCGATCCAATAGGAAAACATGATCCGAAAGAGGGTTTAACCTAGAGAAATCCAATCGGACAGCGTGGGGGGCACGCCGGAGAGGGTAAAAGTCGGGGTCCATGGGCACATGGCCGAAAGCTCTACCCCCCCATGGATAACGGAGACCGGCCGATCGGAAGAGACGACCAGGATGATAGCTTGGTCATGCTCAGCACTGAAGCGCAAAGCTGAATTGTAGCGGGCTCCTCGGCTTCGGTCTTCGCCTGCCACGCTGCGGCCGTCGAGAAGGCAGGCGAATCGATACAGTCTGGCGTCCGCCCCGATATGCAAAGCCCCATCCATTTTCGAGAGGGATTTGGCCAAATCCAGGTTGGCGGGATCCTGCAAGTCCAAGGCGGTTTCCAAAAGATGCCCCGATATGGAAAGGGGTGTGGGGCCCAGATCCAGGACCAGGGTGCACCCGTGCTTGCGTTCTTGGGCGCTATGCACAATGGCCGCCGAGACTTGAAAAAGCGTGTGGGCCATCGAAGGGGCCAATTCCGATGTGAGGAGGGTTTCCTCGAGCTGGACCAGTTTCGCCCGACGGTTTGATGAGTAAAAACGCCCTTCCGAAAAGCTGCACATGGGTTGGCCGTTGAACCGAAGAAAGCCGTAACTGCCGAGGAACTCGGCGCTCACGCGGCACTCCGGCAAGGGACCTCTGCCGATCCCCACAAGGGTTCGCCCTTCGGAGACCAGCCAGCGTTCCGAATGTTCCACGGCCAACAAAATCTTTCGGATGTGCTTCGCATTGCTGATGCTTGGACGTTCCCATTCGGGGAAAACAACCATGAAAGGGATGTCTTTTAGGGAAGTCTCTTCCACAAACACCAGCTTGCCTCGGGGCCAGGCCCCTTCCTCCGGCGTCTTCGAAATTTCCAGGACGGCGTCCAAAATGGGGTAGATCCGAAGGCGGCTGTCCCAGCCGACTTTGAGGTTCAAGCCGTCCAAAATGGCGTCATGGACGGCGTGGGTGGCGTATTCGCGAAGGACGTATCGGGAGGAGTCCGTGTAGAACGTTTGGGCTGTGGCGAAATCATGGGACAGCAGATAGGCTGCATGTTCCAGCCAGCGTTCCGTGGGCAGGACGGAACACATGTCGGGGTGATGTTCCGTAAACCACATCTGATAAAAAACGGAGCGCGATCGGCCGCCGAAAGAAATAAGCCCCGAGAGATGCAGATTGGGAAGAGCGTAAATTTGGCCGAATCGCTTCATTTCGCGCGTGTCCGGAGCCTGGGTCCGCCACGCGTCGCTGTCGAGATATAGCTCTTTGAGCTTCGGCTCGTGACCCCGAAGGAGATCCTCCGGGTCGCAGACCCGCATGGGGTCGTCTCGTTTTTCCGCATAGAGCACCGCCACCCGGCTTGGGCCGGAAAAATGCGTGAACCCTTCCCGAAGCGCCTCAAGGATATTGAAGATGAGGTGATTTTTTGAAGTTTTCACGGGCATGGGGAGCGCTCCCTGGATATGCGGTCATGGAAAACCGCCCCATGTTAGAAAAGCCCGCGATTTTGTCAATCATCGAGGACATGGCTGCTCGATCCGGGTCGATGCCCCGGGGCGGCGATCGTCCCCTCCCAAAGATCTCATCGCGTCGCCCCGTGGTCGGGCCCGTCCCTATGTCAGGCTGATCACTCGGTCGGCCAGCTGCATGGAGGTGACGATATCCAGCATGTTGGTGGTCTCCCCCACGGCCTTTTTTTCCAAAAGGCCGAAATGGTTGAGACACGTTCCGCACACAAGGAGGCTCACCTTATCCCTTTCCAGGTTTTTCAGGGTCTCCAAAACAGGCGAGCCTTCCACCGTAAGGTGGACGCCGCCGTTTAAAAAGACCACGCGCCACAGGGCAGGCCCCATTTCTTTCAAGGTTGCCAGAAAATTTTCCATGAGCTTGGCCCCCAGGGTGTCATCGCCCGAGCCGAGCCGTGACGTGCCCACAAGCACGAGAATACGCGCCGTTTCGGCATCGGCTTTCGGCACGAAGACCTCACAGCTCTCCTGCCCCTCGCGGCTCCCAAAAACCACAAAGGCTTGTTGGTCTTCCCGGACCTGCACCTGAAAGCCGGCCCTCATCAGAAACCGACTCACGTTTTCTTTCGCCGCCGCATTATCCACCCAGACCTCAAGGCGATCCAAGGGGGAACGATCCAGAGTGTCTTTGACCTTAAGAACCGGGGCCGGGCAGGCCAAACCCCGACAGTCCAAACGTTCTTCCTTCATAACGCCTCTCCGTAAGGGGTTTCCCGAAAATTTTCCAGGCACGTGAAAGACTTTGGATATTCGGCCTAGACGCAGGGAAGCATAAAAAACGCCGAACTTCAGAAACAAATAGATAGTTTCGATTAGAAAGCCGCTATGGGTTTGATTCCTCCGATGATCTCCAGGAAGCGGCGGATCATGATTTTTCCGGGCGGCATCGGTGGCACACACCGTCGAGCCGGATTTCGTACTTTTCCACAACGCCCGGCAGCCCTGGCGAAGGAATTCCGAAAGGCAAGCGGAAACTTTCCGGCGGCAGACACGTCATGAGGCCGCACAGGCGGCAGTAAAAATGGGCGTGCTGAGGATGATTGTCGTTAGGGGCCAGCCCGTAGCGGAAACTTCGGTCCCCGGTGCTGATCTTATCCACGACCCCACCCTCCACGAGGGATTCGAGAATGCGGTACACCGTGACGCGGTTGATGGATCGGTCGGCCTTAAGGGCGTCAAAAACCTCTTGGGCGGTCATGGGGCTTGGAGCGTTTCCCAGGATCCGAAGAACCGCCAACCGATGCTTCGTAGCTCGGATGCCCACACCTTCCATGAGTTTTTCGTAGTTGCAGCGCTCACACATGGGCTCACCCGTTTTGCATCCTCTGTCTTACGGCGCTCATGGCGACCGAAGCGAAATACCCTGCCGCCGCCACGCAAATAATGGCCGCACCGGACGTGACGTTCAAAGCGAGGGAAAAACCGAGCCCCACCGCCCCGAAGACGATGTTATAAAAAACGGAGCGAAACATCATGCTCTGCAAAGACCGACTGCTCTTTTCGGCGATATAAGGCGCAATGGTCAAGAAGGCGATCACCAGGATAAGCCCGACCACCTGCACCAGGACGACTACCGTTAGCGCGATGATGGCGATCAGAGTCAAATAAAACGTCGTCACCGGCAGACCGCGCACCCGAGCGAAATGTTCGTCATAGGAAACCGCGAGCAATTCCTTATGGAAAAGCGCCGTAAAGATGAGGACGGAGGCGGTGAGGGCGGCCATGGCGGCGAGAGATGCGCGGGAGACGGTGAGGATGCTGCCGAAGAGGTAACTCATAAGGTCGGCGCCGTAACCCGGAGTGAGATCCACCAAAAGGACGCCCAGGGCCATGCCGAAAGCCCACAGAACGCTGATGACGGTATCGGCGCGGTGCCTTTCCCGCAGTGAAAGGACGCCCATGACCATGGCGGCAACACCGGTGAAACCCAAAATGCCTACCATCGGGGGAATTTTCATAAAGAAAGCGAGCCCCACGCCCCCATAGGCGGCGTGAGCGATCCCGCCGGCCATGTAACCCATGCGGTTGGCCACCACATAGGTCCCCACAATGCCGCACAGGACACCCGCCAGGACCGCCGCCGCAAAAGCATTTTGAACGAAGGCTAGGTGCAGCCACTCACCCACGGTCTTTGCCTCCGTGCAAGGGCAGCACCCGGTGCGGCAAATGGCCGTGCCCCAAAAGTTCCACCGGACATTGGTATCCCAGGCGCAACATGTTTTCCGTCACTTCCGGGGAAGGATGGTGAACCAAGGATCGATTCACACACACGACGGATTTCACGTACGTGGAAAGAACCAAAAGATCGTGCGTGACCACAAGAATCGTCATGCGGTCGTTGAGCTCCTTCAAATGGCTGTAGAGATCCTTTTGGCCCACCGAATCCACCCCGGCGGCCGGTTCATCCAAAAAAAGTGCCTCCGGCTCCGACGCCAAAGCTCTGGCAATGAAAACCCTTTGCCGTTGACCGCCGCTCAATTCATCCAAGCGGGCCTTTCGGTAGGCAAGCATCTCCATGCGATCCAAAGCGGCTTCTGCAGCCGTTAGATCCTTGGCGGAGTAACGGCGAAGCAAGCGCCCAGGGCCCAGCCGGCCCATGAGGGCCAATTCCAGGACGGTCAATGGGAAAAACCGATTGATATGAACATCTTGAGGAACATAACCGACACGGTGCGCGGCCTTTGCGGGTGCCTGGCCGAAAAGGGTGACCGTACCGCTCCGAGGCTTCAGCAGGCCTAGGAGGAGCTTTAAGAGCGTCGTTTTCCCGCCGCCGTTGGGACCGATGACGGCCGCAAAATCACCGGCGCTGATTGTGAGGTCCACGTTCTCCAGCACCGTATGGCTATTGTAGGCGTACGAGACGTGTTGGAGCCTGGCAACTTCCCCTTGAAACCTCACACTCATGGCATGGCCTCTCGAAGCCGCCGGGTCACCTGCCGAAGATTTTCCATCCAGTTTTCAGCCAGTGGATCAAGAACCTCAAGGGTCGCCCCAATTTCTTTGGCGACCATCTCCGCCGAGCGGCTGGAAAACTGCGGTTGGACGAACAGGACTTTCACACCCGCCTGCCGGGCCGACTGAATCAAGGCCTTGAGATGCGCGGGCTTGGCTTCTTTGCCTTCCGATTCCACGGATACCTGTTCCAATCCGTATGCGTCGGCAAAATAACCCCACGAAGGATGAAAAACGTAAAAGACCCTCGGAGGTTTCGCCTCCCGCAAAATCCTGTGGATCTCCAGATCCAGAGCGGCCACCTCGGCAAGAAAAGTCTTGTAACGGCCTTCATACCCCGCTCGATCCGAAGGGTCCGCTTCCATGAGGGCCAAAGCCATGGTTCGGGCCATGGCCATGACCAGTGGGGGAGAAAGCCACACATGGGGGTCGGGTTCCCCGTGGTCATGGTCGTGGCTCTCCGAATGGGTTGCCGATTCGACCCCCTGGCCTTGGGCCTTGGACTTCCCCTTCCCTCCCGATTTTTGATCTTTTCCCTCATCGCCGTGTCCATGAGAATGGAGAGCCATGAACCTTTTGGGTAAGTCTTGGTCCGTTTGGATGACGGTCAGTTGAGGGTTTATGGAGCGGATTCGCGACACAAGGGTTTTTTCAAAGGGGATCCCGATGGCGAAATAAAGGGATGCTTGGGAGAGGGCTTTCATGTGAGCCGGCGACGGCTCGAAAGTATGGGGGTCCGCTCCGGCGGGAACCAACGGTTCCACCTTCACGCGATCGCCACCCAATCGTTCCACGAAAAATTTTTGCGGGGGAAGACTCACAAAAACCCTCAGGGGATCCGCAGCCTGGACCTCGCCCAAAAGCCCCAATACGCCAACCATTATAAGGAAGAAAAAACTTCCGCGGTTCCTGGCCATGACGACCTCCTCAGTGGCTTGCAGGTTGCGAAAAGACGTCGACGCCTTTTATGCAACTCATTTGCATTTTTTCGGCCGGACGTCAAGACCGCGGTGGTAACCGGCCCTTTCAGGCGACAACCACAATTTGTTCGGCGGGATCGTCCAGGACTTCGCCGATGATGGCGCTTGTTTCCAAGCCCGCGTCCCGGAGGGCGACGAGGAGGGGTTCGGCATGTGTGGCTTCGATGCTGATGAGAAGTCCTCCGGAGGTCTGGGGGTCGAACAAAATGTCTTGGAGAGCCAAGGGAACATCGGGGGAGAAAGACACCATGGCCCGCCGGAAGTCTCGGTTTTTGTAGGCTCCGGCGGGAATCAGCCCCATGGAGGCCAGTTCCACGGCTTCCGGGAAGATGGGGACGCGGCCGGCCGAAATGAGCGCACTCTTTCCCGACCCTTCCACCATTTCCGCTAAATGTCCCAAGAGGCCGAACCCGGTCACGTCCGTGCAGGCATGGACGGGAAAATCGGCCATGACGTGAGCGGCCGTGCGGTTGAGGGCGGCCATGAGGCGGGTGACCCGTTCGGTCAGTTCATCCGAAGCCATGCGAGCTTTGATGGCCGTGTTGACAATTCCGGTTCCCAAGGGTTTGGTGAGGATCAGACGGTCGCTGGCCTGAAGGTTTTTCTTGGTCAGAATGCGTCTGGGATGGACGAAGCCCGTGACGGAAAGCCCGTACTTCAATTCCTTGTCTTCGATGCTGTGCCCACCGACGAGCACGACCCGAGCTTCGGTGAGCTTGTCAATTCCGCCTTGGATGATGGCCCTCAGGATGTCCAGCCCCAGATCCTTGGCGGGAAAGGCCACGAGGTTCATGGCCGTTTTGGGGACTCCCCCCATGGCATAAACGTCACTCAGCGCGTTGGCGGCGGCGATTTGGCCGAACCAGTAGGGATCGTCCACGATGGGGGTGAAAAAATCCACGGTCTGGATGAGCGCGAGATCGTCGCTGACTTTGTACACCCCCGCGTCATCAGCCCGATCCAAACCCACCAGGACGTTTTCGTCCGTGGGGAAACGCATGCCGCACAGGGCTCGGTCCAGGTCCCCCGGAGCCAGCTTGGACGCTCACCCCGCCCCGGTGACGGTTTCCGTCAGTCGAATTTTTTCGCTTTTATCCTTCACGCTCTCTTATCCCCTTCCTGCAAGGCCGCCACCTTCCGAGCCTGTTCCAACGCCTCTGGGACGGTGGGGATGAGTTCCGCCACCTGAGTGGCCGGTGTGGGCCGCGCGAGGAACCCGATCCACCGGTTTGTTAAGGCCGCCATCCGGCATGCGTCAAGAGGATCTTTCCCTGAGGCGCACAGGGCCCCGAGGATTCCCGTGAGCGTATCGCCGGTGCCGCCGATGGCCTCCATGGGTTCCCAGACGGGCTGGCTCACCGTCGCCACGATCCGCCCCGCCTCGGCGATATGGTCGGTCTCTCCCTTGATGACAAGCCGGCGGGGCGCGTCTTCGTGGGCATAGGCCCTCGCCACAAGCTCCGGCACTTTGTGGGGGTCGTGGAGGATGAAGCCTCGAGTGTAGAAGGGATGCGGCGCACGTTCATCGGCGAGAAAGGCCATTTCCCCGATATCCGGCGTAAAAACGTCGTAGGCGGGGGCCTGGCCGCTCATCTTGGCGGCGTACATGAAGCCCGCATCGGCGATAAGGAAGGGTCTTTGCGGCAGGGCGTCCACGGCGAAAAGGACTTTGTTGTGCCAGTCCACATCGGGCTGTAGGTAGTGAAAGACCATCACAGAAAAAGAAAATTGGCGAAGATTTTCGGCAAGGAATCGGTAGAGAACCCGGCTGCCGTCGCCCCGGCCCACATCCCCCACGAGAAAAACGAACACGTCCCCGCCGGAGAGTCGTTCCATGGCGGCGACCGCTGCGGCCGCCAAAGCCGGTGTGCCTCGGCCGATGGGGACGCTCACACCCTGCACCTCGAGCCGGCCCATCTTCAGCCGGGCCCTTCCGCAAGTTAAGGGGAAGGAGGCGTCGGGCACCGTTCCCACTACGGCGAGCATCGGCGGCACAGCTCCTCGTAAGCCAGTTGCAGGGCATACCCGCACAGAGTGTGGCCGATCTCTCGCGGCTGAGGGGCCTCGCCCAGGCTTTGCCCCACGAGGCGGTCGGCGAGATAGGGCACGTCGGGGCAACCGCCTCCCGAAATGTTCACGATGCGCAAAGATTCCTTATCCACCGTGATTTTCATGTTGGCGGCCCGAACCATAAGGTAGCGGCCGTAGTCTTTCGTGTGGAAGAGGCTCACCGGTTCGAGCAGCGGGGCCGTCACCGGCACTACGGCCAACGGGTGAAGGCCCGCGGCCTCCAAGTGCCGCTCGATGGTGAGCTTTTCCATGAGAGGAAATTCAATGACGAGGTCACATCCCTTTTGGATTTCCGGCGGCGGGCCCTTGACGGCGATGGGAAATCCCAGGCCCTTGAGCCGCTTTTCGGCCTGGATGACCTCGCTTGTGTTTTCAAAAACAAGAATGCCCCGATCTGAAGCCGCCCCGGAGGCGGTGTTCTTTCGGGGCGAGAGCTTTTTCAAGAAACGAAACATGAAAGGTCTCAGCCTTTGACCAATTGAATGCGGTAGCCTTCTCCTTCAGGCGCCACCTCTTGGACCGTGTAGCCTTGGCTCTGGGCCGCGCGCATGACATTTTCCTTGGACGTGTCCGTATCCACCAAAACGATCAGATCTTGGGGCGATCCTTTCTTGATGGCCTCCAAGGTCATCAAGACAGGTTGTGGGCATGAAAACCCTCGCGCATCCACCGTTGTAGCCATCGTGATCCTCCTTACGCCGTCTTTTTGCGCATGGTCAAGCCGATGAAAAGACACACGGCAAAGCCGACGACCAAGCCCGCGATGCCGTGCGGGCCGATTCCCTGAGGCGAGCTGGCCAATCCGAAGTTGTGGGAAAAGGCCGCGCCGACGATCATGCCGAAAACGAACACGGCGGCATCCCCGTCCCCTTCGCCGGCGAGAAAAAGCTGTCGACCGGGGCACCCGCCCGCCAGAGCGAAAGCCAATCCGGCCAGAGCCATCCCCGCAAAATTCCAGAAATGCTGGGTATGGGCGACGGGCTGTCCCGCAAAACCCGCCTTGAACTGCCCAAGGATCAGGTTGGTGAGGAACGCGAAGACGATGAGGCTGACAAAGCCGCTGAAAAGGTGGGTCTGCCGAAAGAGGATCAGATCCCGAAGGGCCCCCATGGTGCAAAACCGGCTTCTTTGTGCCAAAAAACCCACCAAAAGCCCCACGGCGAGCGACAAAGCCACCGGCGCGTGCATGGCCCCGGGCCCTTTGACGCTATAGAAGAGAACGCCGCTTTTGGGTTCTCCGGGAATTTGCGGAAAAACAAAAAGCAAGACCAAAAAACCCAGCATGGTCAATGGCAGGATCCATCCTGCGGAAGTGTAGGTCGGTTGTGTTCTTCCCAGCGTATAGCCGTTCTTGAGAAAAAGCGTGCCGACCCAGGTGCCGAAAGCCAAACCTAAAAGACCGAAGATGGCGTTGCCGTCGCCTCCTGCAAGGCGTAGCATGGCCCGCCACGGGCACCCCAGAAAAACCAAAGCGCCGATCATGGCAAAGACCCCAAGGATAAACCGGACGATGGGCGCGGATCCCAAGCGGGGGCGAAATTCTTTGAACAGATAGGCGGCGATCAGGGATCCTAGAACGAAACCGATGATTTCCGGGCGCATGTACTGGACTACCTCGGCGCGGTGCAATCCCAGGGCGCCCGCCATGTCGCGCTCCATACAGGCCACACATATGCCCATGTTGCCGGGGTTACCCAATTTCTGGAGCACCGGCGCCAGAATGCCGATGACCGCTCCAACCGCAACAATACCCCTCCGCGACGCAAAAACATTCTTCATTGGCATCGACGCTCCCTCCTTGTGCGCTGTGAGTCGGCCGCGGGGACGCGGCGCCGAGTGGAACCGCCTCCCGGGTCGGGTCCGCGGGCACACACCCCTTGGATTCCGGGCGACCTCTACAGCCATGGTCGCCGGAGCCCAACCCCGCGCAAAGGTACGGAAAATCACGGGGAAAAAACAAATAGGAAAGCTGGATGGTTGGACTTTTGAGAGATTGGTGAATCCAATCGCAAAAAGGGTCGAGTTAAACGTCGGCCTGGTGGTTATAAGTTTTCAGGTGCTCTTCAAAAGCGGTGCACACCGGAGAGGCGTCCCGACCTCGGCGTTTGACAAGGAAAAAAGGCCGCTGAAACACCACGCCTTCGATGGAAACCACGGCCAAAGTCCCGTGAGCGACATCTTCCGCCACCGCCTGTCGGGACAAAATGGAGACACCGATGCCCGCCTTGATACTTTGACGAACCGCTTCGGTGGTGCTCATTTCGGCGACGACCCTCAGGCGTGTGGGGTCAAACCCGGAGTTTTCCAGGATTTCATAGGTGACCATGCGCGTTCCCGACCCTCGATGCCGAGCGATGAAGGGCTCCTCGCAAAGCCGTTCCAGGGCGATGGAACTTTCGCGAGTCCACGGGTGGTTTTGGGGAACGGCCAAAACCAGTTCGTCGGAAAAGATGCGCTCGAAACTCAACCGCCGATCCCTCCACTGAGACCCCACAAGGCCCAGCTCGTGATGGCCTTCGGCGACGGCTTCGGCGACTTCCTTGGTGCCGGCGATGTGAATGCTGATCTGCACTTCCGGATGACGCTGTTTAAAAAGGCCGATCACGCGCGGCAGAATGTAGGTACCCGGGATGGTGCTGGCCCCCACGCGCAACGCCCCGGCCAAAGCCCCCCGATAAGCCGCCATGGCCTGGACGGCTTCATCCTTGATCTGAATGATCTTTTTGGCGTATCGGTAAAGGATCTTTCCGGCTGGCGTGGGCAGGGCTTCCCGGCCGAGCCGGTCCACGAGGCGTTCGCCGACCATGTCTTCCAGTGTTTTGATGTGTTCGCTGATGGTCGGCTGAGACAACAACACCGCTTCGGCCGCTCTGGTGAAACTGCCCAACTCCACGACCTTGCAAAAAACTTCGAGGCGGCGGATATCCATGAGGACGGCTCCTTTTTTATCGGACTCGGCAATGCACACAATGCACAGTCTCTATCGAGGGGGGAAACCTTGTCAAGCGGCGCCTGGGGTTTTCCCTGGGGGCAAGGCCTTCGGACCAAGGGATCGCCAAGGCGGGTGCTGGGCCTTTGAGACGTTTAGAAAAAACCGACCAGGAGGGTGCCATGGCGTTTTGGTTTCCCAGCTACACGGCCCCGGATTTTTCTCAACCGCCCTTGAGGGACGCCCCTCTCGTGCGTTTCGCCATGGTGGAACGCTCGGGGGTGGCCCCCGAAGGCTACCATGCCACATCCATCTTCCCGGAATATTTTCATGTGAGTCCCGGCCGTTGGGAGCTCCTGCGGGAGTCTCGGATGGACTGCGTCGTGGTCCGGCGACCCCATGGCCTCTTGGAGGTCGTGGAGTTCCGCAGGCTGCAGGTGGGCGATCTTGTGGCCTTGGGCCGAAGGGAAAACGGGGAGGACGGCATTTACGTCCATGCCGAAGCATTCGCCGAAGACGAGCACCGCGGAGACAAATTCGCCTTCCGGACCCGGCTGACTCGGGAGACATCCTTCTCCATCGACTATGACGAATTTTACGACCTATTGCGCCACGAACGGGATCACGGCTTCATCGTGTGGGTCCTAGGGCCCGCGCTGGTGTTCGACCGGGACGCTCGCGATGCCTTCTGCGCTTTGATCCGCAGGGGCTATGTCCACGGGATCCTCGCCGGCAACGCTTTGGCCGTTCACGATCTGGAAGCGGCCATGTTCGGGACGGCTTTGGGGCAGGAAATCTATTCGAAACGCCTGGCGCCCTTGGGGCATTACCATCATTTGGACGCCATCAACCGGGTGCGCGCTCTGGGGTCCATCGAGGCCGCCGTGGCAGCCGGTTTTGTGACAGAAGGGATCATGCATGCGGCTTTGCAGTGCGGCATTCCCGTGGTGCTGGCGGGATCCATCCGAGACGACGGTCCCTTGCCGGAAGTGGTGGCGGACGTTTACGCCGCCCAGGATCGCATGCGGGCGGTGGTGCGCCGTGCCACGACCATCGTGGCCCTGGCGACCCAACTCCATGCCATCGCCACGGGCAACATGGCGCCGGCTTATCGGGTGCTGGAAGACGGCACGGTGCGCCCGGTGTTTTTCTACACGGTGGACATGTCGGAGTTTGCCGTGCAGAAACTGGCCAATCGCGGGTCGCTCACCGCCCGATCTGTGCTTACCAATGTGCAGGATTTCGTCGTGACCGTGGAAAGGGGCCTGCGGCGCCAGGAGGAAACGGGGGCGGCGTTGTGATTCGTGTTTCGTGAGGGCTATCGGAGGGGTGAGGGCGAAGGGTTGGGGGTTCGCGGGTGTTGGGGTTCGCTGCGCTCACCCCAACCTACGGGAGGAGATGAGTACGGGAGGAGATGACGGGTGGATACGGGGGGTGGAGACAGCTTATGATTCCAGGGTGATTTGGGTGCCGCTCGTGCCGGCGACGGTTCCGGTGATGTCGTCGATGGAACCGATGGCGGCGCGCTTTCCTGTGGCGCGGACGAATTCTATGGCCGCTTCCACCTTGGGGCCCATGGATCCTTCGGGAAAGTGCCCCTGAGCGAGATAGGTTTCCGCCTCACGAACGCAGAGTCGGGAAAGGAGGCGCTGCTCAGGAGACCCGTAGTCTAGGAACACGCCGGGCACATCGGTCACGATGCAGAAGATATCGATCCCCACCTGACGGGCCAGTTTGGCGCTGGCCAGATCCTTGTCGATGACGGCGTCCACCCCGCAAAAGCCGCGTCCTTCACGCACCACGGGAATTCCCCCTCCCCCGCAGCAGATCACCACGAAATCCATCGCGATGAGTCTTCGGATTTCTCGCTGTTCCACGATGGTGACCGGTTTGGGGGATGCCACCACACGGCGGTATCCTTTGGGCGTTTTTTTGACGGGAAACGGCAGGGTCGGGACAGCCTCTTCAGGGTAGACCGGGCCCACCGGTTTGGACGGGTCGGCGAAGGCGGGGTCTTTCGGGTCCACAACCACATAGCTGATGAGGCTCACCAGGCATTTTTGGGTGACGATCCCCAAGGCCATGAGTTCGCTGTCCAGGGTGGATTCGATCATGTAGCCGATTTGTCCCTGGGTCTGGGCGACCAGAATTTCCAGGGGAAGGCGCGGCACCTCGGGGCAACACTCCTGTTGGAGCATGAGGTTTCCCACCTGGGGGCCGTTGCCGTGGGTGATGACGATCCGGAAGGATTCCGTCAGCCGGGCGATTTGGCGCATGGGCACGCGAAGGTTTTCGAATTGTTCCTGGATGGTGCCCTTTTGGCCTTTGCGGATGAGGGCGTTGCCGCCCAAGGCGACGAGAAGGACGGGCTTCGGCGCGGTCACAGGGTTCATTTTGCCGGCTCCTGAGAAAACACTCGGGGAAGGCGGCGTTTCAGAGCCTCTTCCAAGGTCGGTTCGCCGTGGTCGCGGTATTCGTAGCGCACGCGCACCGTGGGGTGTTTCAGAGACACGATGCGGGTGAGCTGAATCGGCGTGGCGAAGAGCACCACATCACACGGCACCGCGTTCAGGGTAGCTTCCAAGTCGGCGATCTGGCGCGGGCTGTAGCCCATGGCCGGCACCACCGGGCCGATGTGGGGGTAGCGGCTGTAGGTTTCCCTGAGGCTCCCCCGGGCATACGGTTTGGGGTCCACAACGGCCGCGGCCCCGAATTTTTTCGCTGCGATCATGCCCGCCCCCGTGGGCATTTCCCCGTGCGTGAGCGTGGGGCCGTCTTCCACGACGGCGACGCGTTTTCCTCGGATCCTCTCCGGGTCGGAGACGATCACAGGAGATTCGGCCATGAGGATATCCGCCTTCGGCGCGAAATCTCGAATGTTTTCCCGCACGACCTCGATGCCTTGGGGCGAAGCCGTGTCCACTTTGTTGATGACGGCGATGTGCGCCATGCGGAGGTTCGTCTCCCCCGGGTAATAGAGCCGCTCGTGGCCGGGTCGGTGCGGATCCAGGAGCACGATATGGACATCGGGGTAGTAAAAGGGCGTGTCGTTGTTCCCTCCGTCCCAGACGATGACGTCGGCTTCTTTTTCCGCTTCCCGAAGAATTTTTTCGTAATCCACCCCTCCGTAGACAGTAATCCCCTGTTCGACCAGGGGTTCGTATTCTTCGCGTTCTTCGATGGTGCATTGGCATCGCTGGAAATCCTCGTATCGGGCGAACCGCTGCACCACCTGAGAGCGCAGGTCGCCGTAGGGCATGGGATGGCGGACGGCCACCACGCGCACCTTGTAGGAACGAAGGATTTCGCAGACCTTGCGCGTCGTTTGGGACTTGCCGCACCCCGTGCGTACGGCGCACACGGCGATGACGGGCTTGGAGGCGCGCAGCATCGTATAAGTCGCCCCGATCAGAATGAAGTCGGCCCCTTCGGCCATAACCAGGGAGGCCTTGTGCATGACGTCCACGTGGGGCACATCGCTGTAGGAAAAGGCGACCAAATCGATGCGGTGCTCACGGATGAGCGCCGCCAGCGCTTCTTCCGGATAGATGGGAATCCCTTCCGGATACCCGGGTCCCGCCAGTTCGGACGGATACCGTCGCCCTTCGATATCCGGGATTTGGGCGGCGGTGAAAGCCTCGACCCGGTACCGGGGATTGTTTCGGAAGTAGACGTTGAAATTGTGGAAATCCCTTCCGGCGGCGCCCATGATGAGGACTTTTTCCACCATCGTGTTCACTCCATGCTCTGGCGAAAAACTATTTTTCCCTTAATGGGACGAGTCGACCCAATCAATGGCGACACGAGAGCCGGCCCGAGATCCTCGTTTGCTTCCCCCCGCGATTCTCGTTATGTTGGAAACCCGACGGCAAAAAGGCGAAGAGCCGTATATTTGTAAGCGATTCAGACGAAGAGGGAAAGGAGCGGAATTCCATGGGAACTCTGTTGGGTGTGATCGCGTCCCCGAGGAAATTTGGAAACAGTGAGATTTTCATCAAGGAAATCCACCGATGTTTGGAAGGCTCGTGGGATTTGCGGCTCGTGCGGCTTCCCGAACTGGACCTTCGCCCGTGTCTGGCCTGTTACCAATGCCTTTTCGAGCCCATGCGCTGCGTGCAGAAGGATGATTTGGAGCTCGTCCTGGAGGCCTTGGTCCACGCGGATGCCGTGGTGGTGGCCGCCCCTACCTATTTTCTCGGGGCCAATGCGAGCCTGAAACGTTTGTTGGACCGGGGCTTGAGCTTTTACGCCCACATCGACGCCCTGTGGGGAAAACCTGCCGTGGGAGTGGCCATCGCCGGCGTCCCGGGACTCGAAGGCTACACCAAGCTCATGGTGGACAGTTTCTTGAAGCTCATTTTGGCCGACCATCGGGGGTCCGAGGTGGTTTACGGCGCCCTTCCGGGGGAAGTTCTTTTGGGCGAAGACGGCCCGGCCGCCGCCCGAAAATTGGCCCGTGCTTTGGAGCTCGGGGCGGATGGCTCCGATCCGAAAACGCCCCGTTGCCCTTTGTGCGGCGGCGACACTTTCCGATTTCTTCCCCCAAAGGAGTCCAAAAAATCCGAGGTCCAAAGGATCCGGTGCATGACGTGCAGCAGCGAAGGGACTGTGCGCTGGGACGGCACGAGCTTTTCGGTGGAAACGGTCCGGGGAGATCACCCCTTCTTCCTGAGCCGGGAGGACGCCGTGGCGCATCTGGAGTGGCTTCGGACCATGAAGGACCTCTTTGCGAAACGGCGCGACGAGCTCAAGGCCGTGACCCGAGCCTACAAGGACACGGGCACGTGGATTCGGCCTGAAAAAAAGTGACGTTGCACAGTTCGCTCTTTACAGGATGATCCCAAGATGCTTGTCCTGTTGTCCTGGGCGTGCTCGCGGGACGGATTTTCGTGTCTTCCGTGGAGCGCGCCCAGAAGAAGGAGAAGGGATGGACTCGGACGGGGGTTTTCTGAAACCGTGTGATCCGTCGCGGACGCGCATCGGGTGGGTTGGGACCGGTGTTATGGGATCGGCCATGTGCGGCCACCTTTTGGCTGCCGGATATGCTGTCACGGTTTTCAACCGCACTGCAGCCAAGGCCGCGGCGCTTCTCGACCGTGGCGCCCAATGGGCCGAGTCGGCGGCCGAAGTGGCCGCCACATCCGACGTGGTGTGCACCATGGTGGGTTTCCCCGACGATGTGCGCGAGATCTACTTTGGTTCGGGCGGCATTTTCGACGGCCTTCGGGAAGGCATGGTCCTCGTGGATATGACCACCACGGATCCGCAGTTGGCCCGCGCCATCGATGCCGAAGCGCGACGTCGCGGCGCTTATGCCGTGGATGCGCCGGTTTCGGGAGGTGACGTGGGGGCGCGGGATGCCACCTTGTCCATTATGGTGGGGGGTGAGCCGGCCGCGGTTCAGGCTGTTCGCCCGATCTTTGAAATTTTGGGGAAAAACATCGTCCATCACGGGCCCGCCGGATCGGGCCAGCACGCCAAGATGTGCAACCAGATCGTCATCGCCGGCACCATGATCGGCGTGTGCGAAAGCCTTCTTTACGCGGTGCGTGCAGGTTTGGACCCGGAAAAGGTGCTTCGGAGCATCAGCCGCGGGGCGGCCTCCTGTTGGGCTTTGGACAACCTGATGCCGCGCATGATGCGGCGCGATTTCGCTCCGGGTTTTTATGTGGAGCACTTCATCAAGGACATGGGGATCGCCCTCAAGGAAGCGGAGCGCATGAATTTGAGCCTTCCCGGCCTGGCGTTGGTCCATCAGCTCTATGTGGCCGTAAAAGCTCAGGGGCATGGGCGCAAGGGCACCCAAGCGCTTCTTCTGGCTTTGGAATGCTTGGCCGGCGGGGACCCGGCCGGTCCTCAGGACGCCGTGAACAAGGCTTGGTGATTCCTATTCCGGTGACGCCGAGGCGTGAGATGACTTTCCCGAAGCCTCGTGAAACATGGCGTAGACCGTTTCGGCAAGTTTTTTCAGGCTGTAAGGTTTGGCCAGGAAACGGGAAACGCCTAAAGCCTCGACGGCGGCCACCCGGCTGCCGGATACGTCGCCGCTGACGATCACGGCTTTGATTGTGGGGTGGCGCTTCCGGATCTCCCGATAGACATCGGAGCCGTCCAGGTCGTCCCCCAGCGTCATATCCAGAACCAGGCCATCGAAGTTTTGGGTGGCCGCCAGAGCCAAGGCTTCCCGGCCGCTGGATGCCGTGGACACACGGTATCCGAGGTCCGTGAGCAGGCTTTCCACAAGAGTTCTTTGGTCTTCCATGTCCTCAACCACAAGGATTTTCTCGCCCGAACCTCTGGGGAGGGCTTGTGTGAAGACCTCCTTTGATGCCTGGGCGGGCGGCGGGTCGGCCTCCGGAAGATACAGGGTAAAGGTGGTGCCTCGCCCCGGTGTGCTCTCCACGTCGATAAAACCTCCCATGTCCTTCACGGCGTGCCGGATGATGGTCATCCCCAAACCTGTCCCGCTTCGGCCCATTTTTTTCTTTGTGTAGAAAGGTTCAAAAATATGCGGGAGGTCCTCAGCCGCGATCCCGCTTCCCGTGTCCTGGACCCTCACAAGGATCCAACGGCCTGGCGGCACGGTTTCGTAGCCGGATTTGGGTTGAGTCAATTCTAAACCCTGGAGAGCCACACGCACTGTGCCCACGTCGGCGATGGCCTCGGCGGCGTTGCGCACGAGATTCAATATGGCTTTCTCCAGATGGGGTTCGGACCCAAAACAGTAGAATCGTCGACTTTCTAGTTCCATGTGAAATTGCACTTTGGGGCGGGAACTTCGAAGTGCGGCGAATTCCGGGGAGGAAAAAACTCGGCGCATCAGATCGGCCAGTTCAAAATGCTCGCTGGATTTCACCCCACGCCGAGCAAGGGTAAGGAGGTCTTGGACGATGGCGCCCGCTTTGAGGCCGGCGTCACGGATCAAGGTTAGATGCCGAAACATGGGGTCTGCGGCGTTGAGGCGGCGAAGCAGCATGTCGGGATAACCGACCAGAGTCGTCAAGTGGTTGTTGAGATCGTGAGCCACTCCTCCTGCGACAAGCCCCACGGTTTCCAGTTTTTTGGCTTGGTCCAGTTGGGATTCCAAGGCCTTTTGCGGCCGAAGATCCATCATCGCTTCGAGGAGATGGCGCTCTTGCTGGTAGGTCACTTCTGTAATACTTCGCAGGACTGGAACGCCCTTGCCGTCATGGGTGGGCATAATGCATTCCACGTCGCATACCTTCTGTCCCCGGTCCAAGACGGGACACTGTGTGTCCTGAGAGGGGCACACGACGTCCTTGCACGGCCTGTTCAGAATTTCGCCGAGTGGACGTCCCATGAGTTCCAAGGCCTTGGAGTTGGCCCAGGACACCCTCCTTTTCTCTGTGTTGACAAGGACGATGCCCACAGGATTGGATTCAAGAATGGTATGCAGCTCTTGATGTTTTTCCAGCTTGTCTTCCACGTTTCTTTCAAGCGCATAAAACAAACCATCGATGGAGCGATGGAGGGCCGCAATTTCATCCACAGGCGACTTATGCGGCGCGTGCTCGTCCACCGAAGGGAAATTTTGAACCTTCGAGACGAGATGGCCGATTCTTTGGAGGAGCTTTCGGTCCACGAAGTACCATAAAGCTCCCAGGGCCCACAGCACCAAAACCGATAGTGCCACGGCAAAAAGGACAACCGACCGGACGGCTTGCCGATAAATGGAACGTTCCAGCGTGGTTTCAAGAACCATCGCCCTACTCTTTTGAAGCCCAGGGAAGACAAGACGCGCCGTTATGTGATCGGCGAAGAATTCCCATGAGACTTCAGGCTCCGCGGGGGACGCTGAAGAAATATCTTTGTCGGACTGAACCCCGGTGACCGTGACGGGACGACCGATGATGGTTTGCCAGAGGTCGATGATTTCTGAATCGATCTCTTGCAGGAAAATCAGTGTTCCCTGTGCAGGTCCTTCAATGCCGCTTGTCAGGATGGGACAGGCGGCGGCGAAAAAAGCTTTCCCGTCGTGGACGAAAACTCCCGAAAGACAGTCTTGGGCATTTAGCGATGGGAACAGAGTGGGTGTGGCCTTAATTTCGCTGACCAGTTGCGCTGAAAGGTGGGTTTCCGCCTCGGTGTCGGGATCGAATGCCGCTTCATGCTGGAGCACTCGACGCTTGTCGAAAAAGAGCATGCCCTTGAGGCGAAGAATCTTGAATGTATCAGAGCTGAGATTTTCCTTAATGTAGCTCTTGTCGAGGTTTTCGATGAACTGATAGGTGGCGTCCCAAAAGGCCCAATCGCGAGTGGTGCGGGCCAATTGGGTCAATTGGGACTCCAACACGGCCCGAACGCCCTGGATTTTGTTTTCTGCCAGCTGGCGTTCCACCCTATCGATGGCGTGCACCAAGATGAACCAAGCAGCCGATAGAGACAACCCCACCAGGCAAAGCGTCACGCCGACGAAAAACAGAAAACTTCGGGTGCGGAGCATTTTTCGACCCTTCCCTCTTGCCGCTGGAAGTTTTAGTTTTGGTCGTAAGAAAACATCTCGTTAATGAATCGGCCGAAAGGCGATGAGCCTTTAGAAAATTCCAGTAAAAAGATCAAGAAGCATCCGGCTGGGGTCTTGAATCACCGATAGCGGCTCGGTGTGTTTTGGCGAAGCCATGGACGCGGGCTGGAAAATTTCTCAGGACAAAGGAGGTGGTGATCCATGATGCAGTGTGCTCGGTGCGGCACATCCCTCACAGCAGAAGACGATCGATTCGAACTTTCCGGGCAGACGGTCTGCGAAGACTGCTACTTGGATCGGGTGGCCACACCAAAGGTATGCGATCCCTGGGCCGTTTACAGTGCCAAGAAAACGGGAGAGGGGCAAGGCGCCCTGACGGATCGGCAGAGAAAGATCTTGCAACTTCTCGAGGAAAACGGACCGGCGCCTTTGGAAACAATTCTGGAAAAGCTGGGGATCGATGAAAGCGCTTTCCGGGCGGATTT
>CALGPN010000011.1 GCA_937960435.1 uncultured Desulfosoma sp. | reverse complement strand
GGAAAACCAACTCGACCATTGACGTATCCATATTAGCTCAAATCGATCACTCCACATCGTTGCGCAACTTGATGGCTTTTTCGCGATTATAACACATGGAATTTAAATGGCTATAAGTTTTTTCGGCCAAGCACTAATTAGGTACACTCAATCGTAATGCTTGTTGTCCGTGGGATAATAATGCAATAAGTTAAAAGAGTTTGTTGGAGATGAGATCAGCGTCCACAGAGCCAGGCGTCACACAAATGTCACCTATTCATCACATGCATGTTATACAAGCACCCTTGATTCTTTTCGTGTGAAAAAAGGCAGGGTGTGAGTACGGGAAAGGTCCCCGGTTCTTAAAAAATTCTTTGAGAGACTCATATCCATTGGTTTGTAAGAGAAGATTTTCTGGGGGTTCTCATGAGGCGTGGAAAAGTACTCGTTGTGGAAGACGACAAGGATATCCTGAATCTGATCGCCTGGCATCTTAAGGCCGTGGACTATGAAGTGCTCAAAGCCGAAGACGGTATCTCCGGGATAAATATGGCGCTTCGCGAACGACCGGACCTGATTGTTCTTGACCTGATGCTTCCCGGAATGAACGGGCTTGATGTGTGCAAGCAACTGAAAAAACAAAAAGACGCAGCAACCATTCCAATCATTATATTGACAGCCAGAGGGGAGGAGGCCGATCGCATCCTTGGTTTACAATTGGGGGCGAATGACTATGTGGTCAAGCCTTTCAGCCCGCGTGAATTGGTTCTTCGGGTGCAGGCTTTAATGCAAAGCCATTCGGAGAAAAACCACTTGGAGCAGCAATTCTTTCAAGCCCAGAAGATGGAGTCTGTGGGGCGTTTGGCGGGTGGGATTGCCCACGACTACAACAACAGCCTGACCATCATCCTCGGCTTTGCGGATATGGCTCTCAAAGAGGTTGCTTCGGATAGCCCGGTTGCAAGACATCTTCACGAAATCATTCGAGCGGCCGAGCGTTCTGCGGCCATCACCAGGCAGTTGCTTACGTTTGCGCGCAAACAGACTATCGATCCCGTCGTGATAGACCTTAACGAGACGGTAGAATCAACCTTAAAGATGCTCCGGCGTCTCATTGGCGAAGACGTTGAATTGGTATGGAAACCGGGACCGCACCTGTGGAAAGTGAAGATGGATCGGGCCCAGGTGGATCAAATCTTGGCGAACCTTTGCGTCAACGCGAAGGATGCCATCGCCGGGACGGGGACCATTACGCTGGAGACGCAGAACGTGGTTTTGAGCCATGAATACTGTGCCGTCCACACCGAGTTCGCCCCCGGGGAGTATGTCATGCTCGCCGTGACGGACACCGGCTGCGGGATGGATGAAGAGACCCTGAGCCACATTTTTGAGCCCTTTTTCACCACCAAAGAAGCGGGGAAGGGAACCGGCCTCGGCCTGTCTACGGTCTACGGCATCGTGCGCCAAAATCGGGGATTTGTTAATGTGTACAGCGAACCTGGCGTAGGCACCATATTCAGGATTTACATTCCCCGAGAGCCCGAGGCGGAGATGGAGGCTGAAGAGGCTTCGAGCACGGGGGAGGACGTGCCGCGAGGTCGCGGCGAGACGATCCTCCTGGTGGAAGATGATTCGGTTTTGCTTGAAATGATCCGATTGATGCTGACGGAATTGGGCTACATTGTGCTGGATGCCGTCAGACCCCGGGACGGCCTTGCGTTGGTCCGAAACCATGAAGGCCCCGTCCATGTGCTGATGACCGATGTAGTCATGCCCGAAATGAACGGCAAACAGCTTTCAGCCATGGTGCGGAAAATGCGCCCTGAGGTCAAGGTTCTGTATATGTCCGGATACACGGCAGACATGATTTCCCATCAAGGGGTATTGGACCCCGGCACCGCATTCATTCAGAAACCTTTTATTTTTAGGGATTTGGCTTTGATGCTCCGCAGGGTGCTCGACGCCAACCTGGCATGAAAAGGATGGAAAACCGCCTCAGAGCTCATATGGGGTTGGGAGCATGGGGCGGGCCGGCTTGGCTTCGGCCGCAAGAGCGAAGACGTACCGGTGAGTGTGACGGAGGGGACAGAGGTACTTACAGCGAACCCAAGAGAAAGAAGAGCTATGGCGGAATGAGTCAAGATGAAAACGGAAAGGGCTCCCCGACTACCCGTGTAAGTCCGCCGGGCTTGTGGAGTATCCCTATTTTGCCGAAGCCATCGACCCGAGGATCCACACCGAATGTGTCGGCTGTCCTCCCGACGCTCACCCCGATTCGTGGTGGTGCGCCTGGAAGTTCACCCTGAAAGGGTAATTGAAGGCGGGGCGCCCGCGGGGACGCTCCCCGAAAATCGCCGTCGGTCGGCGCCGCGAGCCCGTGGGGCATGTGGCAAGAGCGCCACACCCCCCCGACGGGTTGTGGCTTTTATGCCACAGCCGACGGAGAGGGGCGGCGCTTTCTGTTGGGAGACCCTTCGGAAAAAGCCCGGGCCCGGCAAGGAAAAAACGAGAAGCGACGCGCTGCGCGCACGGCTGATGGGCCTTGGTACGCTGTTTGCTCTTCCGGACTCGCCGAGGAGGAAGAGTCCAGTGCGCTACGACTTGTTCACGCAGCATACGATTCGAGCGGATGTTCACTTTGGCGGGACGGGCCTGCATACGGGGGCTCGAGTTCGTGTGGTGCTCCGTCCCGCGCCTCCCGACCACGGCGTGGTGTTTTATCGCGTGGATCAGCCGGGGGCTCCGGCCGTGCCGGCCCGTTACGACCATGTGGTGGACACGGCGCTGGCCACCGTGATTGGGAAAAACGGGGTGTCTGTGGCCACGGTGGAACATTTCATGGCGGCCGTGCGGGTGGCCGGTTTGGACAATGTGCGGGTGGAAATCGACGGGGCGGAGATGCCCATTCTGGACGGGAGCGCCAAGCCCTTCTTGGAACTCCTCCAGGACGCCGGGCTCCAAGCCCAAGATGCGCCCAAAAAGTGCCTGCGGGTCAACCATCCTTTCATGGTGGCTCAAGGGGACGCCTACATTAAGGTGACCCCTTCGGACGAGTTGCGCATTTGCTACACCATCGATTTCCCTCACCCCCTGGTCGGCCGCCAGGCGTATGTCTGGAAGTTCGATCCAGGCTCTTTTGTCCGCGATCTGGCTTCGGCGCGCACCTTCGGGTTCTTCCGCGATGTGCAAAGCCTCCAGAGTCGGGGGCTGGCCTTAGGCGGATCTTTGGAAAACGCGGTGGTTTTTGACGATCACAAAGTCCTGAACCCCGACGGGCTCCGGTACCGCGACGAGTGCGTGCGCCACAAGGTGCTGGATTTTGTGGGTGATCTGGGGCTTTGTCCTTTTCCGGTCTTTGGAGCCTTTGAAGCTCACAAGGCGGGGCACGCTCTGCACAATCGGCTGTTGCGCCATTTGTGCGAGCGGCCTGGATACGTGCGTTTCGTCCCGGCCGCTGCCGCGGTGCCGCCCCGGACCGTGGCGCCTCCGCGTGCGTCCATTTACTGGAAACCGCCGATCCTGCCCGTAGGGTGAAAAGGGCCTTTACGGGTTTTCGGCTATTTTCTTGTCAACGCCGAGCGCCTTCGCTACAATCCAATCCTTCCAAGACAGCCACAAAGGGGAAGGGTCGGACGCGATGCGTAAGGCGTTTTTTTTTGCAGGGTGTCTTTTGCTCGTGTTCCTCGCAGCGTCCGAACCCGTGCCGGCTCGAAATAAGGCGGATATCACCGATCTCAAGGTTTTTGCCGATCCCCCCAGTCTGAAGGTCAGCTTTCGTATCGACAACTGCTTTAACCAAGATATGGAACAAGCCATCCAAAGCGGCGTGGCCACCACCTTCCGCATCCGTCTCGTTGTGGAAAAGGACGGTTTGCCTTATCTGCGCGAACGGTTGGTGGACACCTCCGTGGAACGCACCATCCGTTACGATACCTTGCACGAACAGTACTTGGTGTCTCGGGTGGACGACCCTACGGTTTTTCTCACGACCAAGAGCTTCGACGAAGCCAAGGCATGGATGAGCGAGGTCGAAAGCCTGCCCGTCATTGCGCTGTGGCGGCTCGCTTTGGACCAGACGTACCTTGTGCAGGTCAAAGCCGAATTGTCCAAAGCTCAGGTGCCGTCTTTCCTCCGATATGTCTTCTTTTTTGTTAGCCTCTGGGATTTCGAAACGCCCTGGGTGACCGTGACCTACACCCATTGAAGCGCTGAGATGCCGCCATGACGCTTTCAGAGACCGCCATGATCCGTCGGCGACGTCGGCGTGAGAGGGCCATGCTCATCACGGTCCTGGCATTGGTTCTGATTTTCGGGTTTCTCCAGGGGTGGTTTTTTCACTACGAGTCGGAATTGCCTCTTTTCGGTAACGTCCTGCTCATCGCCCTGGTCAACATCAACCTCATTCTGCTTCTGCTGCTGCTCTATCTGGTACTTCGCCAACTGGTGAAGCTCGTTTTCGAACGCAAACGTGGGGTGCTCGGCCACAAGCTGCGCACGCGTCTCACCCTGGCCTTTGTGGCCCTGACTCTCATTCCTACCCTTCCGCTTTTCGGCGTCGCCGTGCAATTCATGTCCTTCAGTTTGGATTACTGGTTCAGCGCCCAGGTGGAACAGTCCTTGGCCCAGAGTGTGGAACTGGGCCGGGGGTATCTCAGGCAAATCCAAAAGGATCTGCTGGCGGAGGCCGTCGCGGTGGCGGCCGAAGTCTTTCCGGACGGTGGCCTGTCGCTCGAAAGACCGTTGACGCCGTCTCTCGCCCCCGTTTTTTTGAATCGGCATCACCTTGGAGCCGTGTTCGTGGCCGATGCCGATGGAACGGTGCTCTGGTCCGCCTGGAAGGAACCCGAGTGGGCTCGGTTCGACGCGGTGGCGGCCCAAAAGATTCGGGAGCGCGTCAAGGACCCTCGCGGAGTCTCCGAAGGAACCCCCGTCCCCATGGGAGAAAACGGAGAGGCGCTTCTTGTGCTGTCTTCGCTGCCGGCACGAAACGGGCCTCACGAAGCCGCCTTTTACGTGGGGGTCCTTCGGCCGTTGCCCTCGGATCTCACCGCCCGGCTGGACACGGTCGTGCAAGGGTATCAGAACTACCGTCAGTTGAAACTTTTCAAGGCTCCCTTGAAGACCACCTACTTGATCGCCTTTTCCATCATTACCCTTTTGGTGGCTTTTGCGGCCATCTGGTTCGGGTTTTATTTGGCCCGGCACATCACCGGCCCCATTCAGAGTCTTTTGACGGCGACCGACCGGGTGGCTCACGGGGATTTGGACGTGAGCCTCCAGTTGGACCGCGAAGATGAGATGGGGCTTCTTATGGCTTCCTTCAACCATATGGTGCGCGATTTGCGTTCGGGGCGGGAAAAGCTCGTGGAAGCCTACCGCGCCCTTCAAGAAAGCCACGAAGAACTGGAAGCGCGACGGCGCTCCATGGAGATCGTTTTGGCCAATATCGGAGCCGGCGTGGTGGGTGTGGACTCCGATGGGATCGTTCGAGCCATAAACAAAGCCGCCGAGCGCATGTCCGGGGTAAGCGCCGAAGAGATCACGGGACGGCATTACCGGGATTTTCTGCAGCCTGAGCATCTGGAAGTGGTGAAATCGTTTCTCAGGCTTTATCGGATCAGTCGCCAGAATTTCATGGAAAAGCATGTGCAGGTCGCGTTGGGCGACCGTTCCTTGGCGCTCCTTGTGAAAGTCAGCGTTCTTGAGGATGAAAACGGGCGGTATGGGGGCGCCGTGGTGGTCTTGGACGATTTGAGCGAACTCCAGAGAGCGCAACGCATGGCGGCATGGCGGGAAGTGGCGCGACGCATCGCCCACGAGATCAAAAACCCGCTCACGCCGATCAAACTCTGCGCTCAGCGGCTTCGGCGACGCTACGCCGCCGGGTCGGGGCTCGAGGCAAGGGATGCGGTTTTGGACGAATGTACCGAAACCATCATCCAGCAAGTGGATTACATGAAGCGGTTGGTGAACGAGTTTTCCCAGTTCGCCCGGATGCCGGAGGCTCATCCCCGGCCGTGTGATCTGTGGGCTCTGGCGCATGAGGCCGTCTCGCTGTATCGCCACACGTATGGAAATATCCGATTCCATCTGCAAAAAAGCGAATATTTCCCTGTGTTGCACCTGGATCCGGATCAGTTTCGGCAAGTTTTGAACAACCTCCTGGAAAACGCCGTCCAAGCCCTGGACGGTAAGGACGGCGACGTGGAAATCCGACTGGAATATGATCCTCTCCTCAAGATCGCCCGACTGGAATGTGCGGATACGGGCCCGGGGTTGGCCCCTGAAGCCAAGGTGCGGGTCTTTGAGCCCTATTTTTCCACCAAAGAAAAAGGGACGGGCTTGGGGCTGGCCATCGTGGCCAAGATCGTTGCCGACCACAATGGGTTTGTGCGCGTGCGCGACAACGAACCCCGTGGGACGGTGTTTATTATCGAACTGCCCGTGGTCCACGTGGAAGGAAACGCACTGTCCATGTGATGGCCGGGGACGTAAGACCGCCCGGCGGAAAGGCCGGCTGCCGAGGGAGTCATGGCAATCAGGGTCCTCGTTGTGGACGACGAACCGAACATCCTTCGATCGCTCAAGGGCGTGTTGGAGGATGAGGGCTATGAAACGGTGACGGTGTCGAGCGGGGAAGCGGCCCTGGAGGAGCTCAAAAAAGAAGCTCCCGATGTGGTCTTGTTGGACGTCTGGCTGCCCGGGATGGACGGCCTGGAAGTGCTCCGGCGCATCAAGACGTCTCATCCCACGCTCCCTGTCATTATCATTTCCGGCCACGGCACCATTGAAACCGCCGTACGCGCCACTCGCATGGGAGCCTTCGATTTTGTGGAAAAACCCCTGTCCGTAGAACGGGTGCTGGTGAGTCTTCAAAACGCCTTGCAGGTTTCACGCCTGGAGGCGGAAAATCTCATTTGGCGCCAGAAGGCGGAGAAGCGGTACCACATCACGGGGCACAGTCGCGCGGTGTTGCAGCTTCGGGAGTTCATCGAACGGGCCGCTCCGAGCAACGCCACGGTGCTCATCACGGGGGAAAACGGCACGGGCAAGGAACTGGCGGCGCGTTCCATCCATTTCTTGAGCCCTCGCAGGAACAGGCCCCTGATCGAAGTGAACTGCGCCGCCATTCCGGAAGAACTCATCGAAAGCGAGCTGTTCGGCCACGAAAAGGGGGCGTTCACCGGGGCACAGGAAAGGCGGCGCGGCAAGTTCGATTTGGCGGACGGCGGGACGCTGTTTCTGGACGAAATCGGGGACATGAGCCTCAAGACCCAGGCGAAGATTCTCCGGATCCTGCAAGAGCAGACCTTCGAAAGGGTGGGAGGCTCGCGCACCATCCGGGTTGATGTGCGCATCGTGGCGGCGACGAACAAGAATCTTCCCAAGGAGATCGAGGCGGGCCGGTTTCGACAGGACCTCTATTTCCGTTTGAACGTCATTCCCATCCATGTGCCGCCTCTGCGGGAGCGTTTGGAAGACATTCCCCTGCTCGTGGAAGATTTTTTAGACGAGTTGTCACGCGAGAGTTCCATGGGCCGAAAGGAGATCGCCCCAGAGGTTTATCCGCTGCTGGGCCGCTACCCCTGGCCGGGCAATGTGCGCGAGCTGAAAAATTTCGTGGAACGGTTGGTCATCATGACCCCGTCGCGCATCATCGGGGTGAAAGATCTTCCGGAAGATTTTCTGCGCCATTTGGGACAGGACCTTCCCCGAAGCGACCCCTTTCAATACGCGACCTTTAAAGAAGCCCGGCATCATTTTGAAAGGGAATATCTCTTGCGCAAGCTGAGGGAAAACGATTGGAATGTCTCACTGACGGCGCAAAACATCGGGCTGGAAAGAACTCACCTCCATCGCAAGATGAAAAGCTTGGGGTTGCGTCCCACCGATGGGAGCGAGCCGGTAGGCGAGGATCAGTCCGTGCGGTTCCCTTGACACAGCAAAGCTTTTGGTGCTAAGAGGGGCCGACGTTGTCGGGGCGTAGCGCAGTCTGGTAAGCGCACTAGCATGGGGAGCTAGGGGTCGGCGGTTCAAATCCGCCCGTCCCGACCATTTTTGTACCTTCCAAAGGGCCGTGACGGCCTTTTTTCGTGTCCGAGGTGTGGGACGCGGAGGGGCCCGATGCCCTCTTCGGCGATTCCTCTCCCGTTTAAGAATTCCCTCGGCTGCTCCGCTCATCCTCCACGCCGTGGTTTCCGCCAAGTTTTTTTGCCATCCGACACTCATCAAACTCCCCAGTTTTTCCGAATAGAGAAAAAAGGCGAAAAGGGGAGGAGGATCGAGCTATGGGGTGGAACATTGTTTTCGTCGATGATGATCCCGGTGTGCTCGAAGGACTCCAACGCATGCTCCGTTCCATGCGCCGCGAATGGCGCATGCATTTCTTCCCGTGTGCGGCGGAAGCCCTTGCCTTTCTCGAATCGGAGCCGGTGGATGTGGTCGTTTCGGACATGCGCATGCCGGGATTGGATGGAGCGGAATTCCTCGCTCATGTCAAACGCCATTATCCCGACGCGATCCGCATCGCCCTCTCCGGCTATGCGGACCAAGAACTTGTCCTTCGCGCCGTCCGATCCGCTCACCAGTACTTGGCCAAGCCATGCAGCCCCGAGACCTTGAAGGGGGCCATCGAGCGGGTCAAGGCGCTTCAGGCGCTTTTGGGGGAAAAGTCTCTGAGGGCCGTGGTGTCCGACCTGGAGGCGCTTCCCAGCTTGCCGTCCCTTTACCAAGAAATCATGAAGGAGCTGGAGTCGGAAGGGGCGTCCCTGAAAAGAGTGGGGGAAATCATCGCCAAAGACGTGGGAATGACGGCGAAAATTCTCCAGCTGGTAAACTCGGCCTTCTTCGGCCTGTCCCGGCATGTTTCCCATCCGGCTCAGGCCGCCGTGCTCTTGGGCCTGGACACCATTCGCGCGCTGGTCCTGTCGCTGCACATCTTTTCGCAGTTTGAAGGCAAGGGTTTCTCGGAAAAGGACGTGAGCACGCTGTGGGAACACAGCCTTGTGACGGCCGTTTACGCCAAAACCATCGCGACGTCCTTCGGGGCGGACCGGGTCGTGTGCGAAGACGCCTTCATGGCGGGGATGCTCCACGATGTGGGAAAGCTCATTTTCATGCAGAATCTTGCCGAGAAAACAAAACTCGCCATGGAGCGGTCTCTGCAAACCGGCGAGCCTCTTTGGGCGAGCGAAAAGGCTGTGATCGGAACCTCGCACGGCGAAGTGGGGGCCTATCTTTTGGGCGTGTGGGGCTTGCCCGAAAGAATTGTGGAAGCTTTGGCGTTTCATCATTTTCCGAGCCGATGCCCCCACCGACAGTTCAGTGCCTTGACGGCCGTTCATGCAGCGGACTTTCTTCACTACGCGGTCGCCGGAGGTCCGCCGTTTCAAGGCCTTGGGTTGGTAGACCAAGAGTATCTTTCGGATTTGGGGCTGTTGGGCCGCCTCAAAGAGTGGAAGGAAGCCTGTCAGAAGGCGATCGTTGCCGAATAGGGGCTGGGTCATGTCGATATCGGAAAAGATTCTTTTCGTCGATGACGATCCCAATATCTTGGCCTCTTTCAAGAGGACACTTCGCAAGCGCTATGATCTGGACACAGCGGTGGGGCCCGAAGAAGGCCTGGAGGCCGTCGGGCGGTATCGCCACTACGCTTTGGTGGTTTCCGATCTGCGCATGCCCGTCATGGACGGGATCCAGTTCCTGAGCAAGGTGCGGGACATATCCCCGGAAACGATCCGCATGATTCTCACCGGCAACGCCGACCTCCAGGCCGCCATCGACGCGGTGAACCGAGGCAACATCTTTCGCTTTCTGACCAAACCGTGTCCGCCGGAAACGCTCCAGATGGCCGTGGACGCGGGTCTGCAGCAGTATCGGCTCATTCGCGCGGAAAAAGAACTCCTGGAAAAAACGTTGCGCGGGGCGATCCGCATCCTCACGGACGTGTTGAGCCTGGTGAATCCCGAAGCTTACGGCAGAGCCTCGCGGATCCGGCGTTATGTGCGCGATGTGGGGGCCCGCATCGGCTATCCCAAGGCGTGGCAGCTGGAAACGGCGGCCATGCTGAGCCAGATCGGCTGTGTGGTGCTTCCCGAGGATACCCTCAAGAAGATCTACCACGGGAAGGATCTCACGCCCGAAGAGTCGCAGCTGTTCCGGATGTATCCTTCGGTGGGAGCGGATCTCATCGCCAAGATTCCCCGCATGGAAGAAATCAGCGAAATCATCGCGTATCAGGAAAAACATTTCGATGGGAGCGGCATTCCCAAGGACGACCGCAGCGGAGAGACCATCCCGTTGGGGTCCAGGATCCTCAAGGTCGTTTTGGATTTCGACGCCTTGGAAACGCGGGGGCTTCCCCGGGCCGCGGCCATGAATCATCTCAGGAAACGAAGCGGCCATTATGACCCGGCGGTGCTCGAGGCGCTGGAAGAAGTTTTGGGGGATGAGGCGCGCTTTCAGGTCAAAGAGCTCCCGCTGCAAGAACTTCAGCTCAACATGATCGTCGGGGAAGACGTGGTCAGCCTCAAAGGGGTGTTGCTCATCGCCAAAGGACAGGAGATCACCCCGGCCCTTCTGGAACGCTTGAAAAATTTTTCCAGGACCGTAGGCGTCAAGGAACCCATTCGAGTTCTCATTCCCGTATGAGGCAGTGAGGAAAGAGGCATGAGCGGGACCGTTCTTTTTGTGGATGACGAACCCCGTTTCACCGGGGCATTGCAGAGAGCTTTGCGCCATGAGCCCTACAGGATTCTCACGGCCGGATCGGCGGCCCAGGCCTTGGAAATCCTGGATCGGGAGTCTGTGGATGTGGTGGTGTCCGACGAGAAGATGCCGGGCATGAGTGGATCGGATTTTTTGGCCGTGGTACGGCGCCGGCATCCCCGGACCGTGCGCATCCTCCTCACGGGTTGCGCGACGCTGGATGCGGCGCTCAAAGCCATTAACGAAGGAGAGATTTACAGGTTTCTGACCAAGCCGTGCCCGGCAAAAGATCTTTCCGTGATCATCCGCCGGGCCCTGGCCATCCGCCGGGAAATGGACAAGGCGAAAGAAGGGGCGAACGCCTCTGAAAAAGCGGCCGACCCGCTGGGGATTTTGTCGGAGTTGGAACGCCGCTACCCGGGCATCACGCAGATCAAGATGGACGAAACGGGGGCCATCATCCTGGACGATACGGACCTCGGTTTGGACAGGCCCCCGGAATCCACGACGGATTCTCCTTAAGCATCCAAGGTGCGCACCTGGAAGCGATGTTCCAAATCTTTGAGTTTTTGGACGATCCCGCCGTATTCCAGTTCCGCATAAGGGAGCATGGCGTTGCCGAAAAAGCCTTGGCGACGAATTTCCGTGGCTTTGTCGGAAACCTTTTGGCGGATGCGATCCCAATAGGGATGGTCGAAGGCGTCCACGGCTCCGGAGAGGCGTCCGTGATGGACGCAATAAGCGGCGCATGAGACGATGGGCGGGCCGTCAAAGAAAGATGTGCCCGTATTTTGCCGCACAGGCATCAACGGCCCGTTATGGCTCCCCCTCATGAACCCCGCCACATAAGCCCCCAAGTTGAACGGTGCCAAAACTTCTCCCGTGGCGGGAAAAGCTCCTTGCACCCGCACGAGCATGATCGGGTCGTCCTTGCCGGTGTATTTGCCGGCGATATTGTGCAGTCGCGTGGTACTCACCGCCGCGGCCTGCTCACCCGTTTGGCGGGAATGGATGGATTCGATGACGAAGCGTTCCGGATCGCGAAGGAGGGCGGCCATATCGTAGAGTTCCTCCGGGGCGTTCAAGGTGATGATGCGGTCGGCTTCCACATGGTTCACGTCCATAATGGTAAAGGAAAAGCCTTGGAACATGCCTGGCGACAAAATGAGCCCCGAACAGTACATGGGATCGGCGAAAGCTAGATATAGCGGCAGGTTATACGCTCCGGGGTCGGTCTTGTCGGCGGCGAAGAAAAGAAACGGCTCCGCCGGCCTTTCCTCGAATTCCATTTCCGCCACGGCGGGCCCGAGTCCCCGGACGTTCCCGGCGAAAGCGTCTTTGAGCAGGTCTTGGCCCGCGCCGTAGAGGCCTTGATCTTTGGCCACGTCCGTGCCCGCCTTGAACGCCTCCCAGGCCAGCCGATGCACCTCTTCATTGCATATGCCGCCCGTGTGTGTGCACAGGATGGCGATGTCGTCCCCGGTGTAGGTGACCCGAAAGTCGATGAGCATGCCTCGGTGATGCTGCTTGACGTGCTCCACGACCGTCTCCAGCAATCTCCGGCTGGGCTGGATGTGGCCCCCGACGCTGCCGATGTCCGCCTTGATGGCTGTAAGCGTTGTTTTCATGTTCCACCCCTTTCGTTGATGTGTGCCGATCCCCCGGGGCAACGGCGTGCCCGGGAAAAACGAAGAGCGCCTGAAAGGTGCCCGGCGCGTTTCCCGCGATCCGCCTCCAGGCCGAATCATGGCCGACCGGAAAGCTCAGGTGCCTCAGGAAGGGGACTTTCAGCGCCGAAGGGAATGGGAAGTCCATGAAAGGCGAGTTCGAAAAGGCTCGAGAAAAGATCCGGTGCAAGTTTCGAAATGCATTTTTACTCTAGCACAAAAGGGACGTCGAAACGACCGTCACGTTCCATCTGCCGCACGAGGACGGCCAGCTCGTGAAGGAGAACGGGATAGAGCTTTCGGGCCGTAAGGGCCTCGAGCACGGCCCGGTAATACCACAGAGTTCCGTCGCGGCCCCCGTGGAAACGGTCCCAGATCTTGAGGCCCGAGCGGCGCAGATCCGCCGTGATGCACCGGGCGTTATGGATCTTGTCCGCGAGAATGACGAGAATTTCTTCAGGAGACGCCTTTTCGAGGTACCGGAGGGCTTTTTCCTTGCGTTCTCTCCAGGGAGGCTTGGGGATTGTGTCGGAATCCGAACAGTTTCGGACGATGTCCGCCACTCGAGGCCCGAAACGGGACCCGATGTTTTTCAATGTCTCGTCACCCCCTTGATCTTCCACGGCATCATGAAGGAGAGCTGCAATGGCCGTTTCTTCGTCGCCGCCGTTTTCCAGCACAAGGGCGGCGACAGCCATGAGGTGGGCTATGTAAGGCACCGAGGTTCCTTTGCGCACCTGGTGCCGGTGCAGGTCGAAACCATAGACGAAAGCCTCTCGGAACCGATCGCTCAGCATTGGTTCTCCGCCCTTTTTCATGGCTTCCTCTCCTTGACCGCCCTCATGCATGCGTGCCGAAGCTCACCCCGTTCGATCGCCCGCTCTCCGAGGTTTTCTCTGCTGGAAAGACAGCAGGCTTCGGGTAAGCCGTGCCGCAAACGTGCCCTTATTTTTTCTTTTTAGCGTGTCCCGGCGGGGACCTTTTGACCACGTCTTTGTGAAATTCGTAGGGTCGCTCCGTATCCATTTCCAGAACCACATAATTTCCCAAAGCCATGGCGACCGATTGAGGAAGGGAAGCGGCCGTAACCCAGCGGCCGTTTTGCAAGTAAAAGTAAAGTCCCCGAGAGACATCGAAATACACAGCCATGTCGGGGTAGTAGTAGTAGCGGTACTTGGCGCGGTAACCATGAGCCGGAGCCCAAGGTGGCGGACCTCCTTCTTGACCCGGTGCGCAAACCGTATGGTCGGTGGCGACTACCGGGCCGGAGACGACACATCCGGAAAAGACGAGACATGTCGTGGCGAAGAAGGCCAAGAAGAAAAAACGCATAAAACCGGTTTCCATGGTCCTCATGGCGTTTCCCTCCTCCTTGGGGCGCGTTCGCTGGAAAAACCCTGTGCTTCGGCCGTGTGCCCCCGGCCGTTCAAGACCTTCGCCGACGGCGACGCCTCACGGACCTGAATCCCTCGAGAGAAGCCTTAGGGGTCTATTCCGCTCCATCGGATAGGCGAGAGGGATCTCAGAATAGATGTCATAGGCTTACCATGCAAAAGGCGGCCGATCACGGCCCTTTGAGGAATCATAGGCCAAAGAGGCGATGCATCCTGCGGGGCAAAAGAATCGTTTCGGCCGTGGCATGCTGTTTCACCGGGACGCCTGAACGCCCGGGGTAGCCTCTGGTTCCTGAGGATTCGGCAACACACTGAAGGATTCGCGAACGCAAAGTGCTTTCCGCCGAAAGCCGCGATGGGATGGGGGTCTTGGTGGCCCCGGCCGAGATGTTTCGCCTTGAGGATTGTTTTTTGGAATCGCGTGGTGGCAGGCCAGGAGGGATTCGAACCCCCAACCCCCGGATTTGGAGTCCGGTGCTCTAGCCGTTCGAGCTACTGGCCTCCACGCGCGGACCTTATAGCGATTCCTTGACACGTTGTAAAGGAAAATGTCGGCGCCCATGGGCACCCTGCAGGGTTTGAACGACGGAATGTCTTAGGAAAGGCGCTCCCCTGTTGCCTTCGGCATGGTTTGTGCTTAAGATAACACCAGGTTGAGAAAAATGCTCCGGGTTCGGAGCGCAGGAGGGCGTCATGAAGATTAAGTACTGCAAAAAATACGAAAAGTATGTCAGTCAGCAGCATTGTGAATTCTTTAATGAAGGGGCTTCGTGCGAGTTTTACAGCCCGGTGACCTGGAACAGCATTAAAGAGCTTTTGCAGGACGTGAACCGTCCCAAATGGGAAGTGAGCGAAGTCATCAAGCCTTTCAAGTGCAACCTTCTCGGGCGCGAGTACCTCAACGAGATGAGCCGGCGAAGACGCGAACAAAGAAGGAGGACGGCGGCCCGTCCCTGATGCCCCTTCGCGGGACGCGGCCTTACTGCGTGCATGAAAATTTTACGGCCAAAACTCTCCCTTGATCCCCCTCTTTCGCTCATGCTACTAGCACGATGAGCGGTCCGTACATTCCGTTGTCCGGCCATGCCGCCGAAAGTGGAGCATGGCCGTTCGTCATCGTTCCTGCACCCGGTGTCAACGAATCGACCAGAGACGCTCGGCGCGTCGGTTTGAGGCGGTTCGAACCCGGTGCGTTTTCCCTCACCACGGAAAAAGGGATAGGGCGACGATGTTCAAAAAGTTGCTTGTGGCCAACCGCGGGGAGATTGCCATCCGGATTATGCGTTCCGCCCAGGAGTTGGGGATTCGCACGGTGGCGGTCTATGAAGAGACCGATAAGACCGCCATGCACATCATGAAAAGCGATGAAGCGGTGTGTATCGGAGCGGGGCCGCGCAAGGATTATTTGGATATCGACCGGATCATCCAGGCGGCTAAGGCTACGGGTGCGGACGCCATTCACCCCGGATACGGTTTTCTTGCGGAAAATCCTCTTTTTTCCAAAAGATGCACGGACAATGGGCTTCTCTTTGTCGGGCCGCCTCCCGAAGTCATTGCGGACATGGGAAGCAAGGTCGTGGCCCGGCGGATCATGACCGAGGCCGGAATTCCCGTGATTCCCGGCAGTCCCGTGCTTTCGCAGGGGGAGGCGGGAGAGCGTGAGGCCGTTCGATTTGCGGAAGAACATGGTTTTCCGGTCATGATCAAGGCCGTGGCAGGCGGCGGGGGGCGAGGGATCCGCGCCGCCAAGACCATGGAGGAACTGATCTCCGGCCTGCGGCTGGCCCGTTCCGAGGCTCGTATGGCTTTCGGCGACGACAGCATTTATTTGGAAAAAGGCCTCATCAATCCCCGCCACGTGGAAGTCCAGATTCTGGCGGACAACTACGGGGCGGTGATTCATCTCGGCACACGCAACTGTTCCATTCAACGTCGCCATCAGAAACTGGTGGAGATCGCCCCGGCGAACCTGCCGCCCCTCATCTTGGAGAGGATCTGCGCCGACGCAGTGCGAGCAGCCAAGGCGGCCCGTTACGTCAATGCGGGCACGGTGGAGTTTCTCATCGACGACCAGGATCAGTACTATTTTTTGGAAGTGAACACCCGGATCCAGGTGGAACACACGGTCACGGAAATGGTCACCGGCATCGATATCGTCCGCGAGCAGTTGCGCATCGCGGCCGGAGAACCCCTGTCGCTAAGGCAGCAGGACATCCAGATTCGGGGCTGGTCTATAGAGCTTCGCATCAATGCGGAAGACCCGAAAAACAATTTCATGCCCAGCCCCGGCACCATCCGGGTCTATCAATCTCCCGGGGGCCACGGCGTGCGCCTCGACGGCGCCATTTATCAAGGGTATGAAATCCCGAGGTTTTACGATTCAATGTTGGTGAAACTGACGGTCTACGGCTTTACGTGGCGTGAAGCCGTGGACCGCCTGCGCCGCGCTCTGGACGGTTTCAGTATTGTGGGGGTGCCGACGACCATCCCGTTCTACAAACAGATCGTCCAGGACCGGGACTTTGTGGAACAGCGCTTCGATACTTCCTACATCGACACCCACCCTCAGTTGCTGGACTATAGGGAAGAGGCCCGCCCGTTGGATCGGCTGGCTCGCTTGATCGCCGAAATCAACGCCTATGGGTATAATCCTTATGCTCATGACCGACCTTGAGAAACGGAGTCTTCCATGGCGGATCGAGAACGCATCCTCCCATCCATGAGCCCTTCGGAGATCATTGCCTTCGTTCGGGAAACTCCGGGCTACTTCTTGACCAACAACGAGAGGGACGTCTCCCAATCGGATTTCAAGTGCCGGATCCTCCCGTGGACGACCCTGCGCGTGGCTCCGTACCGGGACGACACCGGCTATTTCGCCTTCGAAATCACGGGCGGGGCATCGATCCACGTGGATCTCATGGCCAAACAGATCAACCCCTTCGAAAAACTGCGCCTCGTACGACAGCACATGCCCAATACCTTGATCCAGACCGTGTGCCGCGGTCGAAACCTTTTCGGTTACCGCCCTTATCCGGACAATCTCCTGCAAATGACGGTCGCGCTGTTCGCCCGATACGTGGATGTCTGGCGGGTGTACGACTTTTTGAACCATGTGCCCAACATGGAGGTTGTAGGCCGCGCCGTGCAGAAGGCCGGGAAACTTCTCATGCCGTGCATCTGTTTCAGCACGGGGGTGGGGCATACCGACGAGTACTATGTCGACAAAGTGCGAGAGATTCTGGAAACTTTCGGAGAGGAAATCATCCTGTGCATCAAGAACCATTCCGCCCTGGGATCCCCCCGTCGGATCGCGTCCTTGGTTCAGGCCCTGCGCACGCACTATCCCGAACTGGTACTCGCCTATCACGGGCATAATACGGACGGGAACGACTTGAGCCGGATGGTGGCGGCTGCCGAAAGCGGCGTGAAGATTCTGGAGGTGGCCGATCACGGTTTCGGGGGCATGTTTTCCCAAGCACCGGCCTTAAGTCTCATTCAGACGCTGCACGACTACGGTTTCCAAGCCCCGGGGCTGAAGGTGCAGCCCATTGTGGATGCTTCGGACCTCCTGCGGCGGGAGCGCCGCCATTACGAACGCTTTGAAACCCCTTTCCGAGGGTTCGACCCCACGGTCAAGCGGCATCGCCTGACGGGGGGGGCCGCTTCCATGGCGTTCGAGCAGGCCGAAAAGCTGGGACTTTTGGAGCGCATTCATGAGGTTTTCAGTGAACTCATGAACGTCAACAAGGAACTGGGCAATATTTGGTCCGTCACCCCGGGAAGCCAGATCCTGTGGACGACGGCGGTGAGCAACGTCTTGCACGGCCGCTACGAACAACCGAGCGACGACCTCAAAAATCTGCTCCTGGGCCGTTATGGTCCGTTCCCGTTTTATGACCCCCAGGAATGGATCTACGAAAAAGTTTTGGAACACAAGAGGCGCGACGGCAAGAAGTGGTACCAGATTCTCGCGGACGAAGCGGGAATTCAGAAACTGCCGGACGTGGATCTGGAAACCAAGAGGCGGGAGCTTCAAGAGCGCATCAAACAACCCGTGGACGACGAGAGCCTGTGTCTTTACTTGCAGTTCCCGAAGGACGCGGTGGAGTATTTCCGGTTCGAGGAAACCTTCGGCAAGACGTGGCTTCTGCCGCCTCAGGTGTGGTACCGCCGAGGCGGATTCCCCGACGGCGAAACCATTCTCATTCCCGACGAACAGGGAAGAACTCACCAGATCGATGTGGTGTCCACCTCGCGAAAAGAGGGCGCTGTGGAAACGTCTCTTTTGGTGGACTTTCACTTCCAGACGTATTCCGTCCCTGTGGGAAGCGGCTCGCAGTCCGGCTAACCGCCGGGCGACTCTTCGCGGACGTGTCGGCGTGCGGCCGACACCCAACGCGGTCGAACCCTGGCATCCCGAGTCTTCCCTTTAAGTTCGGCAAATAGGGAGAAAGAGCCAGCGTGCGTGGTGAAGTGGACCTCTTTTTGGAACACCTGGTGGCGGAACGGCGCATGAGCCGCCATACGGTTTCGGCCTACGCCGGAGACCTCCGGGATTTTGCCGACTTCTTGGTTCGGGAAAAAGGCCGATCTTCGTGGTCCCATGTGGACCGTCGGGATGTGGACGACTATCTCGCGGCCTGCGCGTCCCGAACCGCGCCAAGGACAAGGGCGCGGCGGTTGGCGAGCATCCGTTCCTTTTTTCGATTCCTGGAGGAACGTTCTTTGGTGCCCTCCAGTCCCGCCGTCTCGGTGGCCTTTCCCAAATTGCCCCGTTCTTTGCCCAAAACACTTTCCGCGCGCCATGTGGAGGCCTTGCTGAACGCCCCGACCCTTTCTACGCCCCTTGGTCTTCGAGATAAGGCCATCCTGGAAGTGCTCTACGCTACGGGGATCCGCGTCGCCGAACTGACGGAGCTCACCTTTCACCAGGTGAACTTCAAGGCGGGGTTTCTTATCGTGCGCGGTAAAGGCGACAAGGAACGCTTGGTCCCCATGGGCCAGTGGGCCGTGGAAGCCTTGCGGGCTTACGTGGAAAGGGGACGCCCATTGCTCGTCAAAGGGAGGGACACGGGACGCGTTTTTCTCAACCACCACGGTCGACCGCTTTCCCGGCAGGGAGTGTGGAAGATGATCAAAACCTACGGGCGGCGCATCGGCATTCCGGAGATGGTCAGTCCCCATGTGCTGAGGCATTCTTTCGCCACCCATTTGCTTCAAAACGGCGCCGACCTTCGTTCCCTCCAGATGATGCTCGGGCATGCCGATATCAGCACCACCCAAATTTACACTTATGTGGCCCGCGAACGTTTGAAGCGCATTCATCAGCAACACCATCCGAGAGCGTAATCCGTTCCGAACACGATGCAGCGCCATAGGGCGCCGACCTTTTCGGTGCAAGAATATCCTTGGCCTTCGAAGGCCGCGTCGTTAACATCCGGGCACGGTGACGCATCCTTTGGATTCACGTGCGGCGATGGAGCCCATGCATGGAAGTGATCACGACCCATCTCAATGCGGATTTCGACGCCATGGCATCCATGGTGGCGGCGAAAAAGCTTTACCCGGACGCCGTCTTGGTTTTCCCCGGATCCCAGGAAAAAAACTTGCGCGATTTTTTCGTCAACACCGCGGGCTACCTTTTCAATTTCACCAAACTCAAGGGCCTGGATCTGGATCGCATCCGGCGGCTCATTCTGGTGGACACCCGCCAGGCGTCCCGAATCGGGAAATTTCAGGAAGTCGCCGCCCGCCCCGGCGTGGAAATCCACGTCTACGACCATCACCCCAAGGCCGAAGACGACGTGCGAGGGACCGTGGAAGTCATCCGCCCGGTGGGCGCCACGGTCACCCTCCTGACCCACATGCTCCGGGAGCGCGGGGTGCCCATCAGTCCGGAAGAGGCCACGATTTTGATTCTCGGCATTTTCGAAGATACCGGCTCATTCACTTTTTCCTCCACGACCCCCGAAGATTTCCGCGCGGCGGCCTTTTTGCTGGAACAGGGGGCCGACCTGAACCTCGTGGCCGACTTGGTCACCCGGGAGCTCACCGCCGAACAGGTGGCGCTCTTGCACGAACTTCTCCATTCCGCCCGGACCTACAACATCCAGGGCGTCGACGTGTGCATCGCCACCGTGTCCGTGGACCGGTATGTGGGCGATTTCGCCGTCTTGGTCCATAAACTGAAAGATATGGAGAACTTGGATGTGGTCTTCGCTTTGGCCCGCATGGAGGACCGCATCTATCTTGTGGCTCGGAGCCGCATTCCGGATGTGAACGTGGGGGAAATCGCCGCCTATTTCGGCGGAGGCGGCCATGCCACGGCGGCTTCGGCCACCATCAAGGACCTCACCTTGATCCAAGCCGAAGACCGGCTCTTCGAGCTGCTCCAGAGCACCATCAAGCCGGCCGTGACCGCTCGGACCCTCATGAGTTCCCCCGTCATCACCATTTCGGCCAACGCCACCCTCGCCCAGGCGGAAGAACTCATGGTCCGGTACAACATCAACGCCATGCCCGTGTGGGAAGGCGATCGAGTGGCGGGCCTGATCAACCGCCAGGTTCTGGAAAAGGCCATTTATCACGGTCTTCACGAGGAAAAGGTCAGCGATTACATGAACCGCGACTTCGCCGTCATCGGCATCGACGGGACGCTCGTGGAAATTCAAAAGCACCTGGTGGAGCACCAGCAGCGCATTCTTCCCGTCTTGGACGGTCAGGCCCTGGTGGGTGTGATCACGCGCCGGGATCTGCTCAATCACCTGATCACGGACCGATCTCGGGAGCCGACGGCGCTCAAGGAGGATCTCGGTTTCGGGCCGTGGAGCCGCCAAAAAAACATCACCAATGTCCTTGCCGAACAGCTGCCCCGGGAAATTATCGAGCTGCTTCGGTCCTTGGGGGAGCATGCAGAGTCCATGGGCTACAAGGTTTACGCCGTCGGCGGTTTTATCCGGGACCTGCTCCTGCGCCGACCCAATCTGGATATCGACGTGGTGGTCGAAGGGGACGGGATCCAGTTTGCCCGAACTTTTGCGGAAAAGGCCGGCATTCGCGCCCGCTGCCACAAGAAGTTCAACACGGCCGTGCTCGTTTTCCCCGACGAACTCAAGGTGGATGTGGCCACGGCACGGCTGGAATACTACCAATACCCGGCGGCTTTGCCCATCGTCCAATTCGGTTCCCTGAAAATGGATCTCTACCGCCGGGATTTCACCATCAACACCTTGGCCGTGGCCTTGAATCCGAAGGAATTCGGAACCCTCATCGACTTTTTTGGAGGCCAGAAAGACCTTAAGGAAAAAGCCATCCGCGTTCTCCACAATTTGAGTTTCATCGAAGACCCGACGCGGATCCTTCGGGCCATCCGCTTTGAGCAGCGTTTCGGGTTCCGCGTGGGCAAGCAGACGGCGAGCCTCATGCGCAACGCCGTCAAGATGGGCCTGATCGACCGATTGGGCGGACAACGGCTTTTCCATGAACTCCAGCACATCTTCATGGAAGAAGACCCGCTGCCGGCCATCCGCCGGATGGGGGAATTCGGCGTCATGGAGGCGCTATGCCCCGGGTCGTGCTTCGATGCCAAAGCCGAACGCCTTTTCGTCAAAATCAAGGAAGTCATTTTGTGGTACAAATTGAGCTTCCTTGACGAGCCGTTGGAATCCTGGCGCGTCTATTTTTTGGGTTTTCTGTGCCGCCTGAAACCGGACGAACTGCAGAAGGCCCTCACGCGGCTTGATTTGCCCCAGAACGCGAGGGAACGAATTTTATGGACCTTTCAAAGGGTTAACGATGTGCTCAATGACTTTTTGCGATTGCCTCCCCTGCGGCCCAGTGATATCTATCGAGCGCTCCAGCCGTTCGGGCCTGAGGAACTCTTGTTGATGATGGCCAAAACCAACCGAGAGGAGGTCCAGCGAGCCATCAGTTACTATTTCCATCGATATCGCTATGTGAAGCCGGAGATCGGCGGCAAGGATCTCAAGGCCATGGGGATTCCTCCGGGACCTCTGTATACGAAAATACTGACGGCCGTGCAGGATGCCAAACTCAACGGGGACGTCAAAAGCCTGGAAGACGAAATCCGTATGGCTGAGGCCATGGCGGCGGCGCACGCCGAGGCGGAGCGAAATGCAGGAACTTCTTAAGGACATATGTATTTATGCGGTGCCGTTGCTCCTGGCCGTGGTCAGCCATGAGGTGGCGCATGGGTGGGTGGCGGAAAAGCTTGGGGATCCCACGGCCCGGTTGTTGGGTCGCATCTCCTTGAACCCTCTGGTTCATATCGATGTGATAGGGACGGTGATCCTCCCTTTGGTGTTGCTCGTGACCCACGCGCCCTTTCTGTTCGGCTGGGCCAAGCCCGTGCCTGTGCAATTTCACCGGCTTCGTGGGGGTCGGAAGGCCATGGCCTGGGTAGCGTTGGCCGGCCCTTTGACCAATCTAATGCTGGCGGCCGTGAGCGCGCTGGTTTATCGCCTGGTCGTGTGGCTCTTTGGCATGGGTGCGGGTTGGGGCGTCTTGGGCCTTCTTTTGCATCCTTTGTACCATATGGCCCGATTTTCCGTCGTTTTCAACCTCGTGCTCATGGCCGTCAACCTCTTTCCCGTGCCGCCTCTGGACGGCGGCCGGGTGCTCGTGGGGTTGCTGCCCCAAAGGCTGGCCGCCCCGGTGGCGCGCGTAGAACGCTACGGCATGGTTATTGTCTTGTTGTTTATGGTCACGGGCTGGTGGGGATACGTGCTTCGGCCCGTGGTGAACCTTTTTGCAAGAATTTTGCTCTAGGCCGAAAAACCCTGAAGGCCCGCGGGGGCTTCGGCGGATGCGAGCCCGGTGGAGTGAGTCGAGAAGAGCTGAGGAGGAGAAAGACTCGATGAACAAGGATAAGCGGATCTTGAGCGGTATGCGCCCCACGGGGCGCCTCCATCTGGGGAACCTTCACGGGGCCCTCAAAAACTGGATCCAGCTCCAAGATCAATACGACTGTTACTTCTTCGTCGCCGACTGGCACGCCCTGACCACGGATTATGCGGATCCTGCGGCCATCCGCCAGAACACCTGGGACATGATCCTGGATTGGTTCGCCGCGGGACTCGACCCCCAAAAAGCCGTGGTCTTCATCCAATCCCGTGTCAAGGAACACGCCGAATTGTATTTGCTCCTGGGGATGATCACCCCCCTTGCGTGGTTGGAACGCAACCCGACCTACAAGGAACAGCAGCAGCAGCTGGAGACCAAGGATCTGTCCACCTACGGGTTCTTGGGCTATCCGGTTCTTCAGGCCGCCGATATCATTATCTACCGGGCCCATGGGGTGCCTGTGGGCAAAGACCAGCTGCCCCACGTGGAACTCACCCGGGAGATCGCCAGACGGTTTAATTTCATTTACCATCGGGAAGTGTTCCCCATCCCCGACGCGTTGCTCACGGAGGCTCCCGTGCTCCCGGGAACCGACGGCCGAAAGATGAGCAAGAGTTACGGCAACTGCATCTATATGACGGAACCGGAAGAGTCAGTCCGGCGAAAGATTCTCCAGATGGTTACCGATCCGCAGCGGGCCCGGCGCTCAGACCCGGGAGACCCGGAAAAGTGCCCGGTCTTTGAGTACCACAAGCTCTATTCCACGGCGGAGGAGATCGCCGACGTGGTCCAAGGATGCCGCACGGCCGGCATCGGCTGTGTGGACTGCAAAAAGATCCTGCTGCCGCACCTGCTGGGTCATCTTGGGCCCATGAGAGAGAAAAGGGCGGCTTTGGAAAAGGACATGGAAGAGGTCAAGGCGGCGGTTCAGTCGGGAATTGAAAGGGCCGGCCGCGAGGCGCGACAGACCATGGCGCTGGTGGTGGAAACGGTCGGTTTGGGAAATCATGCGTGAACGTTCTACGGCCCATGACAGGTCCGTTCGTCTTCATAAGTTCATCGCCCAGGCCGGCTTGGCTTCCCGGCGCACAGCCGAGCGATGGATCCTGGAGGGCCGCGTTGCCGTCAACGGCGCGGTGGTCACCGCTCTGGGGACGAGTGTGGATCCCGACCACGACGATGTGCGCGTGGACGGGCTCAGGGTGGAACCCGTTCGCTCCCATGAGGTCATCTTGCTGCATAAGCCTCGGTACTGTGTGACGACGGTTCGCGATCCCCGGGGGCGGCCGACAGTGATGGATTACCTTCAGGGGCTCTCGACGCGGGTGTATCCCGTGGGGCGGCTGGATTGGGACGCCACGGGCGCGCTGCTGCTCACCAACGACGGGGAACTGGCCAACCGGCTGATGCATCCCCGCTACGGGGTCCCGAAGGTTTACCGGGTCCAGGTTCAGGGAGTGCCTTCCGAAGAACAATTGGCGGCGTGGCGTCAGGGAGTGCGTTTGACGGAAGGGCTCACGGCACCGGCTTTGGTGCGGATTGTTCGCCGAGCCGAAGAGTCCACATGGGTGGAGATCAGCCTCCATCAGGGGTGGTATCGTCAGCTCAAGCGCATGGGTGAAGCCGTCGGCCTTCCTGTGCTCCACATCCATCGTACGGTCTATGGCCCGATCCCATTGGGGGATTTGCCCGTCGGGCGGTGGAGACGTCTAAGCGAAAATGAGGTTCGTCGGCTTCGGGAGGCGGTATCCTTGCCGATGAAGGCGAAGCGCGCATGAGGTTTACTAGAAATTCCCGGACGCATTTTTCGGATGCCGGATCTCTTTTTCGGCCCCGAAAGAGGAAGAGTCGACCGACCTCGGCTGTAAAGATCGCCGTGGGGGTGGCCATCCTGATGGGGCTTATCGCCGCCGCGCAGTTTCAGTGGAACGTTTTGGGGACTTTGGGCGCCCGTCTTCCCGTCCCGCATCGACTCCAGCACATTCTTCTGGAAGTGAATGCCAAACCGGAGACCCTCCCGGCTGACGGTGAAAGGATCCTCAACCCTCGGGATGCGGTGCGGCTTCTTGGGGTCAAGACCGACGGATGGGTTTCCTGGGGGGTCAAGCTCCGGGCTGAGGAGCTGGATTTCCAAAGGCTTCGCGCCATGCCTGTGGTCTTGCGGGACCTCTTTCCCGGGGAGAATTTTGAAGCGCCCAAGACTTTGGAGGTCAAGGCCACGTGGTTGGGAAAGGACCTGGGCGGGGCGAGGCTCGTTGTCCAACTGGACGCCAAGGATTGGATGTCCAAGGCCCAAGAGGCGGCCAAGGCGGAGGACAAGATCCGCTACTTGGAAAAAGCGCTGGAGGCGGAGCCGCGAAATGTCCTGGCCAAAACCCAATTGGCGGGGTGGTATGCCGAAGCCGGCCGGCTCGGCGATGCGGAAAGGCTCTACGAAGAGGTCCTTCAGCTCGGCGAATCCCGGCCGGTGTTGGAACGCCTTATCGGAGTCTATAAAAATGAGAAAAAGCACGCCAAGGTCGTGGAGTCCTCATTGAGGATCCTCGAACTTTCCGATGACACCGCGGTGTTTCAAGAGCTTATCGGGTATCTTCAAAGCCGAGTGCCGGCACGGGACGCCGCGGTTTTGCTCAAACAATACGCGTCAAGGGTTCCTGCCAAGTATCGCGGCTCATGGCACCTGGTGCGGGCCGATTTGGCGACCAAGACGGAAAATTGGTCGGAAGCCGCTCAAGCTTACGAAAGCGCAGCGGCGGCCGGGGTCCGCGATCCCAACATCCATTACAATCTGTCGGTCGTTCGCGCGAAATCGGGAGACTTGGATCAAGCGGCTCAGGACCTGGAACGATACCTTCGGGCCAACCCCAACGATGTGACGAACTGGCTGAAGCTTGCGGCAATGTATGAAAAGGGCGGCGATGAGTCGAAGGCTTTGAAAATCTACCGGGATGTGGTCGCCAAGAACCCTTCGGAGAAACGCGCGCTGGTGCGCTTGGCGGCCCTTCTGGAAAAGTCCGGGGACAAGGCCGAACTCCTTAATGTTTACGAAAACCTGGCGCGTTTGGACCCAGACGATCGGGTCGTGCAATGGAACCTGGCCATGCTCTCTTACGAAGCTAAACAATGGGACAAGGCCTTAAAGGCCTTTGAAAAATGCGCGGCCCTTTCCCCGAACGACCCCAAAACTTTGAAATACCTTCTAGACCTTTACCAAAAAAACAAGGATCAGGAAAAGCAGATCGCCGTGCTGCAGAAACTCATCGCCGTGGATAAGGACAATTTGGCTTATTACGATGCCTTGTTTACTCTTTATGAGCAGGCGAAAAATTATGACGGCATCGTGAAGGTGTTTGAAGAGGCGGCGAAGAACAACCCCAAAGTGAAGGCGTTTCACGAGTATCTTCTGTACGGGGCGCTCAAGAAGGGGCAAAAGGAGAAGGCTTTGGCGGCTTTAGAAGACCTGTGCCGTCTGGAACCCAAAGAAGTGAAGTATTATAAACAAGCGGCCCAGCTCCATGAAAGTTTGGGCCAATATCAGAAAGCTCTGGAAAAACTCAAACACGTTCTGGAAATCAATCCTAAGGACACGGCGGCCAAGGACGACTATCTAAGGCTGCGCCTCCTTTTGGTGGCTCCCAAAAAGACCGGCTTTTTCTATTGCACGGAAAAGCCGGTTCGTGTATAAGTGCGGCAATTTGGGCGGGTAACTCAGCGGTGAGAGTGCCATCCTCACACGGTGGAAGTCGAGGGTTCGAATCCCCCCCCGCCCACCACCCTGCAGCCAAGCTTCGGCAACACCGAAGCTTTTTTTGTGCGCGCGGTACGGGCGCATCCCTTCGGGCGGGCACATCTCTCTGCCCGAAACAATTTTCTTCTCGCGGGCGCAAGGCCGTAAGAACGTAGGTTGGGGTGAGCGAAGCGAACCCCAACACAAACACCCGGCCCCGGGCGAACAACGGGCGAGCACAAGGCCCGCTCCAAAAACCCGCGGGCGGGCACAAGGCCCGCCCCTACAGGTTGATGGCGAGGGCCATTCCAACCTGCAGGCGGGCACAT
>CALGPN010000010.1 GCA_937960435.1 uncultured Desulfosoma sp. | reverse complement strand
TGCCCGCCCGAGATTAATGTGGGGTGGGCGGGCGATTGTGTTGGGGTTCGCTGCGCTCACCCCAACCTACGGGTAGGTCGGGCTGGGATGGCCTCGGGCCGTAAGAGGTAGGGGCGGGCCTTGTGCCCGCCCGAGATTAATGTGGGATGGGCGGGCGATTGTGTTGGGGTTCGCTGCGCTCACCCCAACCTACGCTCTCACCCCTGGGGGACAGGAGAGATGCGAGCGGGCACGGTGCCGGGGTGTATCGGGGCATTGACAGGAGCGGGAAGAGCCGGTTACGTGTCCGTTAAGAGATGCTGGGTTTCTAAAACCTCAGGAACATTCGCGCATACCCGGATGGGACGTACACTCGGGTGACAGGAGGGTTCCATGACTCTGGATCAAGCCTTGGAAAAGATTCATTGGTTGGGGCATGACGCCTTCCGCGTGGACGGATCGAAGACCCTCTACTTCGACCCTTATGAGATCTCAGGCGGCCCCCCGGCGGACGTGATCTTCATCAGCCATGAACATTTCGATCATTGTTCGCCGAAGGATGTGGGCAAAATCCAAAAGTCGGGGACGATCATCGTCACCGATGCGGCTTCGGCCAAAAAGCTTTCAGGCGATGTGCGCGTGGTGAAGGCCGGCGACCGCCTTGACATCGACGGGATCGCGGTCCAGGTCGTTCCCGCTTACAACACGAACAAAAAGTTTCACCCCAAGGCCGCGGGGATGCTCGCCTTTGTGGTGACTCTGGACGGGATCACCTATTATCATGCCGGCGACACGGACTACATTCCCGAGATGAAAGGACTCCAGGTGGATGTGGCCTTCCTGCCCGTTTCGGGCACCTATGTGATGGATGCCAAGGAGGCCGCAGAAGCCGCTAAGGCCATTGCGCCCAAGATCGCCATTCCCATGCATTACGGGGCCATTGTGGGCAGCGTTGACGATGCCCGGCGTTTTCAGAAGGCCCTGGAGGGCGTCGTGCGCGTCGTTATCCTCTCAAAGGAATAAAAAGGGGATCTACCATGGCCGCGGCGTATGTGGAAGCGTACCGCACCGAGCGATTGCGGCAAAAGGTTGAAAAAGCTTTGCGGTGGCTCAAAAAATGCTCTCTTTGCCCGCGGCTGTGCCGGGTGAATCGTCTCGACGACGAAAAGGGGGTGTGCCGTACGGGCCGCTATGCCGTCATCTCCAGCTACGGCCCCCATTTCGGGGAGGAAGACCCTCTGGTGGGCCGAAGCGGGTCCGGGACCATTTTTTTTTCCCATTGCAACCTGCTGTGCCTCTTCTGTCAGAATTACGACATCAGCCATGAAGGCCACGGCGTCGCCGCCTCACCGGAGCAGCTTGCCGGGGTCATGGTGGAACTGCAAAACCGCGGGTGCCACAACATCAATTTCGTGACCCCGACCCATGTGGTTCCCCAAATTCTCGAAGCTTTACCCCTGGCCGTGGAACACGGCTTGACGGTCCCCCTGGTCTACAATTGCGGCGGCTACGAAAGGGTGCCGACCCTCAAACTGTTGGAAGGGATCGTGGACATCTACATGCCCGACTTCAAGTTCTGGGACCCTCAGGTGGCGGACGCCTTGTGCGGGGCCCCCGATTACCCTCAAAGAGCCCGGGAGGCCCTTGTGGAAATGCACCGTCAGGTGGGGGACCTCACCCTGGATGCCTCCGGGATCGCCCAGCGAGGCCTCCTGGTGCGCCACCTGGTCATGCCGGAAAACCTCGCCGGAACGGAAGAAGTGTGCGCTTTCATCGCGCGCCGGGTGTCTCCGAACACCTACATCAACATCATGAACCAGTACCGCCCGTGCGGCCGGGCTATGGACGTTCCGGCGCTGGGCCGCCGCATCACCGCCGAGGAATACGAAGAAGCCGTGGCCGCCGCCCGCCGGGCGGGACTCAGCCGCCTGGATCGAAGAACCCGCCGGTTCGTCCTGTGGTGATACCGGAGCCATGAGCGACAATAGCCGGAGAATCTACGCCGTGGGTGATATCCACGGCATGCTGTTCAAGCTCGAACGCCTCTTGGACCGAATCCCGTTGCGTAACGATCGAGATCAGTTGGTCTTCTTGGGGGATTACGTGGACCGCGGCCCCGACTCCCGAGGCGTCATCCATCGGGTGCTCGAGCTCATCGCCGGGGGCCTCGACGTCGTATGCCTTCGAGGCAACCACGAAGTCATGATGGAGAACTACCTTCGGGACGAGGACGTGGCGTTTTTTCTCCTCAATGGGGGAGCGAGCACGGTCCACAGCTATTCGGTGGGGCAGAAAGACGGTCAGTGCGTCGTTCCTGAGGCGCATAAAAATTTCCTGCGCGGACTCAAGAAGTTTTACGAAACGGACGATTACCTGTTTGTCCACGCAGGGTTTCGCCCCGGCGTCGCCGTCGCCGACCAGGAGGACGAAGACGTCTACTGGATCCGCAACGAATTTATCACCTCCGATTATGACTTCGGCAAGAAGGTCATCTTCGGCCACACACCCTTTATGAAACCCTTCGTGGACAGACGGAAAATCGGGATCGACACGGGAGCCGTCTACGGCAACAAACTCACGTGCGTGTGTCTTCCCGACGAGGTTTTTTACAGCGTCTGATGAGCGTCCCGGAGGGTTGTCATGGCGAGAATCGATGCGTTTTTCAAGCTCATGCACGATCAGAAGGCGTCCGACCTGCACCTGGTTTCCGGCCAACAGCCCGTGCTGCGCATCCGCGGGGAACTGGAACGGGTCAAATACAAGGTTCTGGACGACGACGAACTGCGCGCGATGCTCTATGAAATCACCCCGGAAGAAAAGATCAAGATTTTCGAGGAAACGGGGGACTTGGATTTTTCTTATGAAATTCCCGGTCTGAGCCGATACCGGGCCAATTATTTCATGCAAAAGAACGGCATCGGCGCCGTCTTTCGTGAAATCCCGGAAGAAATCCTTACCGTGCAGCAGCTGGGCCTGCCGCCGGTGATTTCCCGCCTGGCCCTCTTGCCCCGAGGCCTGGTGCTCGTGACCGGCCCCACGGGAAGCGGCAAGTCCACCACCCTGGCGGCCGTCATCGACGAAGCGAACCGCAAGCGCAAAGACCACATCATCACCATCGAAGACCCCATCGAGTTTGTCCACAAGAGCAAGAACTGCGTCATCAACCATCGCGAAGTGGGGACCCATACCCGCACTTTTTCCAGCGCTCTTCGAGCGGCCCTGCGTGAAGACCCGGACATCATCCTGGTGGGCGAAATGCGCGATTTGGAGACCATGCGCCTCGCCATCGAAGCGGCCGCCACGGGCCATTTGGTCTTTTCCACTTTGCATACGACGAGCGCCGCCAAGACCGTGGACCGCATCATCGAAGTGTTCCCCACCGGGGAACAGGCCCAGATCCGGTCCACTTTGGCCGACGGTCTGCGGGCCGTGGTGTCCCAAGCCCTTTTCAAACGCGTGGACGTCAAGGGCCGCATCGCCGTGCTGGAAATCCTCATCGCCACCCACGCCGTGCGCGCCCTCATCCGCGAAGGCAAAACCCACCAGATCCCTTCCGCCATTCAGACCGGGAAGAAATACGGCATGCAGACCCTCGACGACGGCATCATGGAACACCTTCGAGCCGGCCGTATCAGCCCCAACGAAGCCTATATGAAGTGCGTGGAGAAGGAAAAATTCAAACAATTCCTTACCGAACCTCCGACGGACTTCACCGAAGTCTGAAGGCACAGCGAAGGAGCGGAAAGAAACGCGGAAAAGCGAGGAGCTATCCGGTATGAAGCGCCAAGACTTGAACCGAATCCTCCATCGGCTCTTGGACGAACACCCGACGCTTTCGGACATCAACTTCACGGTGGGAAAGCCCATCCAGGCGGAAGTGGACGGGGTCTTGCGGCCGTCGTGCACCGACCTGGCCTTGGGGGTCCTCAGCCCCTATCACACGGAACACATCGCCTTGGCGCTCATCGGCCCGGACCGGCGCCTCATTCGGAACCTGCTGGATACCGGTTCGTGCGACTTGTCCTATGCCTTGGACGCCCGCGCCCGGTTCCGCGTCAACGTTTTTTCCCAGCGCGGCTGCTACTCGGTGGTCATGCGCGTGCTGCCCACGCGGGTGATGAGCATCGAAGAGCTGGGACTGCCCCAGGTGTTCAAACGCATCGCCGAAGAACGCAACGGCATCGTCTTTGTCACGGGCGCCACGGGCAGCGGAAAAACCACCAGCCTTGCGGCCATCCTCAACGAAATCAATCTGTCCAAATCGGTCCATGTGGTCACGCTGGAAGATCCCGTGGAATTCGTCCATCCGCAGCTCAAGGCCACGTTCAATCAAAGGGAATTGGGCCAGGATTTCGACACGTTCGCCAACGGGCTGCGCGCAGCGTTGCGCCAAGCCCCCAAGGTCATCCTCGTGGGCGAAATGCGCGATCGGGAAACGGTGGAAATCGGGTTGAGCGCCGCGGAAACGGGGCATTTGGTTCTGACCACGTTGCACACCATCGACGCGTCCCATACCGTGAACCGCATCGTAGGCATGTTTGAATTGGAGGAAGAGCGGCTCATCCGCATCCGGTTGGCCGACGCCATGCGTTGGACGGTGAGCCAGCGGCTGCTGCCCAAAGTGGGCGGAGGGCGCGTGGCGGCCTTCGAAATTATGGGCAACAACTTGCGTGTTCGCGAATCCATCATCCACGGGGAAAGCGAAGGCAAGACGTTTTACGAAATGATGCAGCAATCGCGACCGTTCGGCTGGACGACGTTTGACGATTCCATTGTCTCGTTGTACGAAAAAGGGCTGATCACGGAAGAGACGGCCTTGGGCTATGCGTCCAACCGCGCCGAAGTGAAACGGGGCGTGGATCGCATCAAGGCGGCCCGCGGGGAAAAGACGACGGACATCGAGGGGCTCAAGATCGACCAAGACTACGCCCGCAAGATCGCCTGAGGCGCAGGCGTGAAGGCGAAGTGTGTGTCTTCGAGCGCGGTGAGGTGCCGGTTTTCTTTTGAGACCGCCGCTTCGGCCCGCACGGTGGACGCAGGGCGCAAGGCCCGAATTCCGGGCAAAGACGTTTCTCGGACAAGCTTCGAGGAACGTGTCCCAAGGGGACAACCTGAGAGGGGGGCTCCGAGAGGACGTGCCCTTATTCCTTTTGGAGGCAGCGCACAACGCCAAGAAGGGAAACCGTTCATGAGTTGCTCCAAACGCCTCGTGGATTGGTCTCTTTACGTGATCACCGATGCCGGGGTGATCGGCGCTCGATCTTTGCTCGAAGTGGTGGAAGCCGCCTTGCGAGGCGGCACCACCGTCCTTCAATACCGGGAGAAAAAGAAAACCACCCGGGGCATGGTGGAGGAAGCCGTGGCGCTTTCGGCCTTGTGTCGACGCTATGGCGTCCCCTTTCTCGTCAACGATCGGATCGATGTAGCCCTGGCCGTGGAAGCCGACGGCGTACACCTGGGGCAGGACGACATGCCGTTGGAAACGGCTCGGCGTTTGCTCGGCCCACACCGCCTCATCGGCATCACGGTGCATAACCGAGAAGAAATCGAAGAAGCCCAACGGGGCGGGGCCGATTACCTTTCCTTGGCGCCGGTATTCGCTACGGCGACAAAACCCGACCACCAGACGCCCATGGGGGTGGACGGTCTTAAGAAGCTCCTGGCGGAGGTGACGTGTCCCGCCGTGGCCATCGGCGGCATTAACGCCGACAATCTCGCTCAAGTGTTGGGCGCGGGCGTTGACGGGGTGTGCGTCGTTTCGGCCGTCCTCGGGCGCGACGATCCCGAAAACGCCGCCCGAACCCTGAGGCGCCTCATGGATGAAGTGCGGCGCCATCGCATCGAGAAGCCCCAATGACCGCCCAAGAAAGCCGTTGCGGACACCCTGCCGATTCGGCGTCTCCGACCGTCCAAAACCTCGGTGAGTTCGGCCTCATCGATCGCATCCGAAATCTCTTTCCCCAGTCTCCTTCTTCGGTCGTTGTGGGAATCGGAGACGACGTAGCCGTCCTTCGCACCACAAGCGGCCGTCTTCTTTTGGCCACGTGCGACTGCCAGATTGAAGGCGTCCATTTCACTCTGCCGACCGTTCCGGGCCGTGTTCTAGGTCGGCGAGCCGCCGCAGTGAACCTGAGCGACATGGCGGCCGTGGGCGGAACCCCTTTGTGGGCTCTGGTCTCCCTCATGGCTCCCGAAAGGACGGAGGTGGCGCTGGTGGAAGAGATCTACCGCGGCTTCGGCGAGACCTTGAGTCGTTTCGGGGCTGCCCTGGTGGGCGGCAATACCGCTCGACACCCAGAGCGCCTCGTCGTGGATGTGACGCTTTTGGGCGAAGTGGATCCCGATCGCGTGATCCTGCGAAGCGGCGCCCGCCCGGGGGATCTTATCGTCGTCACCGGGACGCTCGGCGGATCTCGGGCGGGTTTGGACTGTCTCAAGGGGGATGTTTCGGGGGTGGACGAGACGGTTCGCACGGCGGCGATCCAGAGGCATTGGGAGCCCGAGCCGCGCCTTCGCGAAGGGTGGATCTTGGCGGCATCGGGATGGGTCCATGCCATGATCGATGTGAGCGACGGGCTCATGGGCGATCTCGGCCATCTGTGTCGGGCGAGCGGCGTCGGGGCCGTCCTCTACGCGGACGCCCTGCCTGTGGATCCGGCTTGTGAAGCCATCGCCCAGGCGGCGGATCAGGATCCCTTGGAGTGGGCCCTTTATGGGGGTGAAGATTACGAATTGCTTGCGGCCGTCGACCCCGGCGGCTTTCCGGAAATCCGGGAAGCCTTGGAAGATGCCGGGGGGGCGCCGTGCCGGGTCATCGGGCGGGTTGTGGCCACGGAAGAGGGCCTCAGGTGCCTGCGGCCCGATGGAACGGTCTTTGCCGGGCCCCATGGCGCCTGGGACCATTTTCAAAAAGAAGGCAAAAACCCGTCGGGATAGGAAGAATCGAGTCCGACAAAGGATCTTCCCTGGGGCGAAGGCGTGCCGGAACGGGGCGGCTGGCCGGATCGATGCTGTGGATCAGCCCTAGGGGTGAGGAAACCGAATCCGAGGAAAGCTTCGGGACAAGGAGGTCTCATGAAAATCCCCCGAGCGTTGACCATCGCGGGGTCCGATTCCGGCGGCGGGGCGGGCATTCAAGCCGATCTCAAAACTTTTGCCGCTTTGGGCGTGTTCGGCATGAGCGCTCTGACGGCCTTGACCGCGCAGAATACGGTGGGCGTGCGCGCCGTGTTAGAAGTGGCCCCGGAATTCGTCTCGGCCCAAATCCGGGCTGTGGTGGAAGATATCGGCGTGGACGCCGTCAAAACGGGGATGTTGGCCTCCTCGGCCATTATCCGTCAGGTGGCTCGGGATGTGCGCGAGCTGGGCCTGACGACCCTGGTGGTGGACCCGGTCATGGTGGCCAAGAGCGGCGATCCCCTGCTGCGGCCCGATGCCGTCTCCGCCTTGGTGGAGGAACTCCTCCCCCTGGCTCTTGTGGTGACGCCCAACCTGCATGAAGCGGAAGTCCTTGCAGGCTTCCCGGTGAAGGATCCCGCAGACATGGAAAGGGCCGCCCGAAAGATCAAGGGCTTTGGCCCTCGCTATGTGCTCCTGAAAGGCGGGCACCTGGAAGGGGATCCCATGGACCTCTTGGACGACGGCGAGCAGGTGGTGCGTTTTCCGACGAAACGATACCTCACCCCTCACACTCACGGCACAGGGTGCACCTTCGCTTCCGCCATCGCCGCCGGTTTGGCCAAGGGTTTGACTGTGCCCGCCGCCGTCTCCCAAGCCAAGGAATACATCACCGGGGCCATCCGAGAAGCTTTGCCATTGGGACACGGCCACGGACCTGTGCACCATTTTCATGCGCTTTACAGACTGGCCGGGTGGTCGTTCGGGCCGTAAGAGCTCCTTGGCGTTCCGCGCGGCAGGGCGTGCCTTCGCCCGGGCGGCCCACCGTTTTTTGTGCTTTTGGACGATCGCGCTTTTCCTTGTCCCGCTCAGGAGACGAAAATTAATAGGGAGGCGAGAGAAGGAGGACACACCGGCCCGCCCCCAAGGTATGGGGGCATTTGGATGCCCCTACAAGGGGTGGGGGGATGATGCTCGCGCCCCGTGGGAAGCTGGACCGGTTCCATGGCCTTCCCATACTTCACGGTTTACGACTCCACGATTCACGATTTCACGATTTCACGATTTCACGATTTCACGATTTCACGTGGGAAGTTGGGCAGGTTCCATGGCCTTGCAGTGGCAAGTGTAGAGGTTCCGGGGGTCCTGAGGTGCTGGTGGGCGTGAGACGCCTCTACGGAGGTGCCATTGGAATGCGTGAGGCCGTTCAATCGTCCGTGTCTTCGACTTTTCCTTTCTTTTGGAACGTTCTGAGGTCGATCACTTCGCCGCGGGAGGGTTTGGCCGATCCCGGGACGGTGTGTCTCCCCTCCTTCTTGAGCGCTCGGATTTGTTCTCTCAACGACGGGTCCCGGGACAGGATTTGTTCGATTTTCCGTTCCCGGTTCTCCCATTCCGTCAGGAGCTCCTTCAGATCCCAGGGCACTCCGGCGAAGTCCCCCACGATTTCCATGACGCGATGCACCAGGAGTTCGTGGGCGCCTTTGAGGTAGAAGGGCACATGAGCCCAGAGGTTCACGGCCGTGATGGGTTTGCCGCGCAGTTCGTGCAGGATGGCCGAATGGAAGCCGGCCGGGCCTTCGTAGTCCGCGGGCTGACATCCCCAGCGCCGCAGCAGATTGTAGCCCGCGGCGTCCACGGCGATTCCGGAGATCCGGATTTCGTCGTAAAAGATTTGGTCGTAGAGGCTCCCTAGAAGGAGCACGTGTTCACAGCGCCACGACTCCAGGACGGAAACAAAATCCGTAAGAAACCAACGCCACCGGGCGGTGGGTTCCCACCCGAGAGCGAAGGCCACGTCGTGATGGGTTGGATCTTCCGGTTGGTAAAATTCCAGAGCCGGCCACCGAAAATCCTTGAGAACCCCGTGTTGGATGAGCACGACCGGACGATGCTCCGGCGCAACGATGGGAGTGTCCGTCTCCAGACGGGCGATGAGCCGGCACGGAAGTTTTTGCCGAATCCTTTCGAAGACGATTTGGGCCATTCCCCCTGCATCGGTCCAACCTTTGAGGACGACGAACAATTTCGGGATCCAGAGCCCGTCTTTCAGCTGGGTCAGCGTCATAGGGGCCTTTTCCTGGGCAGAAGATTTTCCGCGTCGAGAACTTTTATAAGCGTCGCGCAGTCTTGGGCGGCCCAGTCGGGATGGTGGGCTTGGAGGTCCGCCAAGGGAACGCGGCCGCTGGCCACCCCTGCCGTCCTGACGCCGAGGCGTTTTCCCGTCTCGATGTCCAGAGGGTGATCCCCGACCATGAGGCTTTCCCGGCACGTCGCGTTCAAGGCGAGCAAGGCTGTCCGGAGATGTTCCGGATGGGGTTTGACCCGAGCCACGTGGTCTCGGGCAAACAGTTTGAAGTCATAACGATCCAAGTCGGGAAACACCGTGCGAACCGCCTTTTCGCAGTTTCGGGTGACCACGGCGATTTTTACCCCACGTTCTCGCAAATCCTCCAGGACCCGACGCGTGAAGGGAAACAAATTGCCCTGTGCCGCCGCCTCCATTTCCATGGCTTCGACACTCGCCATGGCATGGGATTGAAACATCCGAGCCCGTCCCTCTGATCCGTCGCCCACATCGCGTGCAAGCGCCTCGATCCACTCCAGGGCGGGGACCGAGGACGGTTCGGGCCGGTGCCCCAAGAAGTCCGCCGCAAGAGCCGCGATCCGCCTTTTCATGGCCGAAAAGTCGATGTGCAGTTCGGCAAGCGTCCCGTCGAAATCGAAAAGAATGGTTTCGATGATCATGGATACCGATTGTGCTCTGGGATTCCGGCCCGTCTCAAGTCGTGGGTTCACGGGGGCCGCCGAGACCCTCCCCCTTCGGGGGTTCGCACAAAGCCTTGCACATCCAAGTCGCCTTGTCTATTGTTAAGCGCTTTTGCCGGACATAAAGCCGCTGGGGAGGTTTCGGGCATGGGCCAAGAGGTGCCCGTATTGAGTTTCGACGCCGTCGTGGATCGATTGCTGCAGAAAAACGAGCCCTATCACGAGGGGTATTTGGCCATGTACTCGTCCTGGTACGGGGGCATTTGCACCGATCCCCGGGCCATGCTCATCCCCATAGACGACCATCTGGTCCACCGCGGCGACGGCGTTTTCGAAGCCCTAAGTTGCGTGGACGGGCACCTCTATTTGCTTGATCGCCATCTGGATCGGCTCACCCGATCGGCGGACATCGCCCAGCTGATGTGGCCGGTGGATCGGCAGCGGCTCATCGACTTGGTGAAGGCTACCGTGCGCGCGGCCGGCCCCAAGGATTGCCTGGTGCGCCTCTATGTGTCTCGAGGTCCGGGCGGTTTCAGCACCGACCCTTATGAATGCCCGGCAAGCCAGCTCTATATCGTGGTCACCCGCCTGAAATCCGTTCCTGAAGAAAAACTCTCCCGCGGCGTCACACTCAAAAGTAGCCGCATCCCCATCAAAAAATCCTATTTTGCCAACGTAAAGAGCTGCAACTATCTGCCCAACGTGCTCATGACCAAGGAAGCGCGAGACGCCGGGGTGGATTTTACCGTCTCCATCGACGATGACGGCTTTCTCGGGGAAGGGGCTACGGAAAATGTGGGCATCGTCACGCGGGACGGCCGTTTTCTTGTCCCCCGGTTCGACCGCATCCTGCAAGGGACGACGGTCACCCGCATGTTGGAACTGGTGCAGCCCTTAGTGCATGCCGGGGAACTGGTCGAAGCCTCCGAAGCGGCTCTTCGCCCGGAAGACGCCTACAACGCCGCCGAAATGATGATCTTCGGCACCACTTACCCCGTTCTTCCCGTGGTGGCCTACGACGGGCGGCCCATTGGAAACGGTTCGCCCGGGCCGTGGTTCCGTCGGTTCCGATCCCTCATGCTGGAAGACGCCCGCTCGGGCCATGGGGTGCGTACCCCCGTGTGGGATGACGCCCATGAGCCGAGAGGCGGGAACGGGACAACTTCAGGCCAGGAGGGTGGCCGATGAGGTCGGACGAAACCTTATGGACCCAAAGGGTCCATGATGCCTTTGAAGCGGGGGTGCGGGCCTTGCAAGCGGTCAGGGCCCGTGATGCCGCAACCATCGTGGCCATGGCTCGAGTCGTGGCCGAGGCTTTCCGCTCCCGAAGGCGCCTTTACCTCTTCGGCAACGGCGGGAGCGCCGCCGATTGCCAGCATCTGGCCGCGGAATTCATCAACCGCTTCCAAAAGGAACGGGTCCCTCTGCCCGCGGTGGCCCTCACGACGGACACTTCGGTCCTCACGAGCATCGCCAATGATTACGATTTTCGGGACGTCTTCTTGCGTCAGCTTCGGGGCCTCGGGGAAGCGGGTGATGTGGCCGTAGGATTGAGCACCAGTGGCCGGTCGGAAAATGTTCTACGAGCCCTTCGGTGGGCTCGGGAACACGGCCTCCACACCCTGGGGCTGGCGGGTCTGCACCCCACCGACATGGATGTCTATTGCGATCTCATCCTCCATGTGCCCGACGCCGTGACCGCCCGGGTGCAGGAAGTGCACATCGCCGTGGGCCACGTGATCTGCGACCTTGTGGAAGAAATGCTCTTCGGGGCCGCCGAAGCGGCGGGCAGTCCGCCGCCGACGGTGGGCGGCTGAAATCGCTATGGAACCCTTGTCTCTGGAACGCTTGCGCACCGTGAGCCTTTACGATCGGCCGGGCAAAGTGCGGCTGGAAGACATGGGATCCCCGTGGCAGCCCGGTGGCACCTTCAACGACTTCCTTCGGTCGTTGCCCAAGCAGCTTGCCGGGGCGCAATTCAGGGACGCCGTGGACAGGACGGCCCAGGCGGTGTCGGCAGGCCGAACGGTGCTCCTGGGAATGGGCGCGCATCCCATCAAGGTGGGTTTGAGCCCCCTCATCATCGACGGGCTGCGCTGCGGCCTGTTCCAAGGGGTGGCCATGAACGGGGCGGGCGTAATCCACGATGTGGAAATGGCCCTTGTGGGACGGACCTCGGAAGATGTGGCCGCGGAACTCCATGCCGGCCGGTTCGGCATGGCGCGGGAGACGGCGGAATTCATCCACGACGCTGTGGCGCGCGGGGCGGCCCGAGGCGATGTGGGGTTGGGCCGGGCCGTGGGTGAGGCCCTTCGAGAGGCCGCACCGCCGTATGGGGCGCACAGCATTCTGGCGGCGGCAGCGGCTTTGGACCTTCCCGTCACGGTCCATGTGGCCATTGGGACCGACATCATCCACATGCATCCGTCCATGGACGGAGCGACGACGGGGGCGCTGAGCCATAGGGACTTCCGCATCTTCTGCGCTCTGGTGTCCCGCCTATCGGCCGGGGTCTACATCAATCTGGGTTCCGCGGTGATCCTACCCGAGGTGTTTTTGAAGGCCGTGAGTGTATGTGTGAACCTGGGTCATGATCTCAGTGGCCTTACCACCATCGACATGGACTTCATCCGCCGGTACCGGCCTCAGGTCAATGTGGTGGAACGCCCCACGGCTTGCGGGGGACGAGGGTTTTCTTTCGTGGGCCACCATGAAATGCTTTTTCCGATGTTCTGTGCGGCGGTCAAAGAACGGATTTACGAAGGAGAGGGCCATGCCGACACGCATTCGCATCGAAACCGCGGGAATCGTCATGGACGCGATGCTGAACGACAGCCCGACGGCGCGAGAAATCGCTCGGGCTCTTCCGCTTGAAGCGGAAGCCAACACGTGGGGGGAGGAGATCTATTTTCCCATCCCCGTCCATATGCCTTTGGACGATGGGGCCAAAGAGTTGGTCGATGCAGGAGATTTGGGTTATTGGCCCAGGGGTAAAGCGTTTTGTATCTTTTTCGGGCCCACACCCATCAGCGCGCCGGGAGAAATCCGGCCGGCCAGCGCGGTGAATATCGTGGGAAAGGTCTCCGGAGACCCTTCGCCTTTCAAAAGGGTGAAAGACGGTGATCTTGTGCGGGTCGTTGCGGCGACTTAAGATGGAAGCGCACCGGAGGTGCGAGCGATCACGGAAAAGAGGTGAACACCATGCCGATCTATGAGTATCGATGTGGAGGCTGTGGAGAACGCTACGAATGCCTCGTATTCCGAAGCGATGAAGCGGTGCAGTGCCCTAAGTGCGGTTCGTCGGACGCCCATCGGGAAATGTCCGTCTTTGGGTTCAAGAGCGGCGGGGATAAGGGGGCGGCCAGCAGCCGCATGGGTTCCGCAGGGGCGTCTTCGTGCGCGGGCTGTTCGGGCGGAAGCTGTGCCACGTGCCATTGAAAAACAGCCGGAGGTTGGGGGTGAGCGTCGGCGGCGAGAAAGGACGTCGAGGGAGAAGCTCTTGAAAGACCATGTGGTGATCGGAACACGCGGAAGCCTTCTCGCGCTGCGCCAGGCGGAAATGATCCAAGAGGCCTTGGAACGGCAATGGCCGGGCCTCCAGGTCACCTTGGCGATTATCAAGACCACCGGCGACAAGATCCTCGATGTGCCTTTGGCCAAGGTGGGCGGCAAGGGACTTTTCGTCAAAGAAATTGAAGAAGCCCTCATGGACGGCCGAGTGGATCTGGCCGTCCACAGCATGAAGGACGTTCCTTCGGAAATCCCCGACGCTTTGACGCTGGCTGTCGTGCCGCCTCGGGAAGACCCGCGGGATGTCTTTATCGCCCCCAAGGCGTCGGGTCTCGATGACCTTCCGGCAGGAGCGGTCGTGGGGACGAGCAGTCTGCGTCGCGCGGCCCAACTCCTTCATCTTCGGCCGGATCTTCGAGTGGAAAACCTCCGAGGCAACCTGGACACGCGCCTGCGGAAGGTCCGCGAGGGCTTGTACGACGCCGTCATCTTGGCGGCGGCGGGGCTTCGACGCATGGGTTGGCAGGATGCCGTGACGGCCTTCATGGACCCCGAGCGGTTCCTTCCGGCCATCGGCCAAGGCGCCTTAGGGATCGAAATCCGAAAAGATGACGCGGCCCTGCGGGAGATCACGGCACCGTTGCACCATGAGCCCACATGGCGGGCCGTCACGGCCGAGCGCGCTTTTCTCCATGAGTTGCAAGGCGGTTGCCAGGTGCCCATTGCCGGCCATGCGACAGTTTCCGACGGCACGGTGACGTTGACGGGGCTTGTAGCGTCTCTGGATGGTCGGACGATGTATCGCTTGAGCGGATCGGCCGCATTCGGTGACGAAGAAGATCTCGGACGGGACCTGGCTAGGCGTCTGCTCGAGGCCGGAGCCCGAGCCATCCTCGAGGCCTTGATGACCTAGGGGGAACGTGTTCGAAAGAGGGCGTAAGGAGGCGGTGTCGGCGTGTAATTCGACCATCTCCGTGGGATGCGCTTCTCTTTCCGGGGGAGAGTAGAGTGGGTGAAGGCCATGGCGGCGGGCAAAGCCGCAGGCTTTCACGCAGGAAAAAACGACCGATGGGGATGCCGTGAAAAAGGGCAAAGCGTACCTTGTGGGAGCCGGACCCGGGGACCCGGGCCTCCTGACGTTCAAAGGCCGGGATGTTCTGGGTTTGGCCGATGTGGTCATTTACGACTATCTGGCCAACGAAGAATTCCTGAAATATGCCCCGCCCCATGCGGAAATCATTTACGTCGGCAAAAAGGGCGGGGACCACACCATGAGCCAGGAAGGCATTAACCGCCTGCTCGTGGAAAAGGCTCGAGACCGCGTGGTGGTGCGCCTCAAGGGCGGCGACCCCTTTGTTTTCGGCCGCGGCGGTGAGGAGGCCCAGGAACTCGCAACGGCCGGGATCGATTTCGAAATCGTCCCCGGGGTCACGGCCGCCGTCGCCGTGCCCGCCTATGCAGGCATCCCTCTGTCCCATCGGGATTACGCCTCCAGTATGGCGTTCATCACCGGGCACGAACGGGCCGACGGAGCGTCCCCCGAAGGCAAGGAAAGTATCGATTGGGGGAAACTCTCCTCAGGGATCGGCACTTTGGTGTTTTTCATGGGTGTCAAAAACCTTCCCGATATCGCCGCCCGCCTTATGGAACACGGCCGTTCCCCCCAAACCCCTGTGGCCGTCATTCGTTGGGGCACGACGCCGCAGCAGCGGACCGTCACCGGCACCCTGGCCGATATCGTGGACAAGGTGCGAGAGGCCGGACTGAAACCGCCGGCGGTTATTGTCGTGGGGGAAGTGGTGCGCCTCCGGGAATCTCTCAATTGGTTCGAAAGGAAACCCCTTTTCGGCAAAACGGTTCTCGTCACCCGAGCCCGGGAGCAGGCAAGCGATTTTCGAAAGGCTTTGGAAGAACAGGGTGCCCGGTGCGTGGAATTTCCCACCATCGCCGTCGTCCCGCCGCCGTCTTGGGACCCTTTGGACTCGGCCGTGGCTTCCCTGGATCATTACGACTGGCTTGTCTTTACAAGTGTCAACGGCGTGCGGTTTTTCATGGAGCGTCTGTGGGAGTCGGGCCGCGACGTGCGCGCGTTGGCCGGGCTGCGCCTTGCGGCCATCGGGCCCAAGACGGCCGAGTCTCTCGAACGGTGGGGCCTTCGCCTGGACGTGGTTCCCGAAGAATACCGGGCGGAATCTTTGCTGGAGGCGCTGGGGAAAGAGGCCGTGCGCGGCCTCCGGTTCCTGTTACCTCGAGCCGTCGAGGCCCGGGATGTGCTCCCCCAAACCTTGCGCCAGTGGGGCGCCGATGTGGATGTGGTCCCGGCCTATGCCACGGTCCCGGCGAACCAAGGGGCCGACGAGGTGGCGGCCATGCTGGAACGGGGAGAGATCCACGTGGTGACGTTTACCGCCTCTTCCACCGTCCGGTTCTTCGTCCAAGCCTTGGCTCACCGAGATGTGGGGAAGCTTTTGGAAAAAACCGTCGTCGCTTGCATTGGGCCCATCACGGCGGACACGGCCCGATCCTTAGGGATCCACCCCACGGTTGTGGCCGAGGAGTACACCATTGCGGGCCTGATCCGGGCCCTGTGCGACCAACGATAGAGAATCTCCCTCCGGTTCCGGAATCTTTCTTAAGGCTTCAGAAGGTAGACCACGTAGATCAGGTACCCGGCAACCAGCGCGCCTCCCTCTATGCGGTTCACCCGCCCTCGGCGCCCCCACCACGATCGGCACACGGGCCACAGGAGCGCAGTGGCAAGGAGCATCGCAGGAAAATCGCGGTGGAAAACCTCGGTCGACACCTCCAGCGGCCGAATCAGGGAGGGGATGCCGAGGATGCCCAGGGTGTTGAAAAGATTGGACCCGACCACGTTCCCCACGGCAATGTCGTCCTGTTTCTTGATGGCGCCGGCCACCGATGTCGCCAGTTCGGGGAAGCTCGTCCCCAAAGCCACCAGGGTGAGTCCGACGACCAGTTCACTGACGCCGTAAGCTCGAGCGAGAGCGACGCCGCCCCAGACGAGAGCGCGGCTGCCCGCCGTCAATCCGACGAGGCCGAGGACCAGAAAAAGCACAGGTTTTTTGAGGGATTCAAGGGGTTCACGGGCCGCACCGCTTTTGACCACCTCTGCAAGGATGGCCTCCGGGGTGTTCTGCTTGGACACGATTCCCATCCATACGAGGAACAGGGCTAAGCCCGAGACGAGGAGAATTCCTTCGAATCGGCTGAAGGAGCCGTCACGGGCCATGAGCCAGGCAATGACGGAAACGCCGACCAACAAGGGATACTCTCGGCGCATGAGAGAGCCGTGGACGATCAGGGGACGGAACAAGGAGGCGGCGCCGAGAATGAGGCCGATATTGGCGATGTTGCTACCCACAACGTTTCCGACGGCAACGTCGGGATGGCCCATAAGGGTAGCCGCGGTACTCACCAAAAGTTCCGGAAGCGATGTCCCGAAAGACACCACGGTGAGCCCCACAATAATGGGGGAAATACCGAGCCGGCGGGCCAGAGCCGCCGCCCCGTCCACGAATCGGTCGGCGCCCCACACCAGGGCGGCGGTGCCCAGGAAGACGGCCGTCAGGTACAGAAGCATAGACCCTTCGATTTCCTCACGTCCGGCACCTTATTTCTGCACCTGCTTGTGTCGGTAGTTGACGTACGCATCACGCATGGAAACATAAGGGTCCATGGCGGAGGCTTTGAAGTCCTCATATTGGCCGATGCTCAAGGACGTCTTGTTCACGATCTTGGTTCCTTGCATGATCCCGTAATCTGTCCACGGCAGGTAGTTCAGGGGATCCACCAGATAGTCCCCGGCGATCCCCACGGTGTCCCGCAGGGTCGACGGCCCGAAGACGGGCCAGAGGACAAAGATCCCGTTGCCGACCCCGTAGTGGCCGAGGGTCTGCCCGAAGTCTTCGTCATAGGGCTTGAGGCCGAATTCCTTTTCGGCGGGATCGAACATGCCGGCAACCCCGAGGGTGGAATTGAGAGCGAAACGCGAGAGTTCCACGGCGCTTCGCTGGAATTTCAACTGAAGGAGATTGTTGACGATCCGAACCGGCGCCAGAAGATTTTCGAAAGCGTTACGCACGCACAGGCGCACCCCGGTGGGGATGAGCGTCTTGTAGACGGTGGCCGTGGGTTTCAGCACCCAAAAATAGAGCTTGTCGTTAAAGTGGAAAAAGGCGCGATTGATGGGTTGCAGCGGATCCGCCACGGTCACGGTTTTTTCCGCAAGGGGATCCTCAAGGTAAGTTTCGTCCTCTTGAGTGGATGTTTTCGCCCAAGCCGTCGAAGCAACCGGCGCCCGCCGATCCCCTGAGGAGAAGATCCCGTTTCCCAGTCCGGAAAACACCATCGCACCCACGGCGCCCATCAGCATCCATTTCATCCACGAACCCCGCTGCCATCCCATAGCGTCCTCCGTCACCCTTGGCGAAAGGTTTTCTCAGTGAAAGGCCATTTAAGTCGCCTTGCCGGGATCTTGTCAACGCCAAAGGGGCTCTTTTGCATCAACGGGGATTGTGTTATGTGACCGCACATGAGCGGCGAAGGAACGGGGGCACAGGCAGGGCATGATCCGGAGGACGGCTTCATGGATGATAGGTGGTTGACCGAGGCGGATCTGGAGCAATTGCAGCGGTTGGGGATCCCCCAGTGGGAAGTGGAACGCCAGCTGGCGCTCTTTGAAAAAAAGAGCGTGACCATCGATTTGCATAGGCCGTGCACTCTTGGGGACGGCATCCTCCAGGTGGACGCCCCCGTGGAAAAGGCCTGTATGGAAGCCTACACCAAGGGCCTGAAAAAGGGTCGATTCATCAAGTTCGTGCCGGCTTCGGGAGCGGCGACGCGCATGTTCCAAGACCTTTTCGCCATCATGGGTCGAAAGCCCGTCCCCAATCTTTCGGAAATCCGGGCATCGGCGGAAGCCGGTGACGAAGCGGCCCAGCGCGCGCGGATGTTTTTCGAAAACGCCCGGCGATTTGCCTTTTTCGAACAATGGCGGGATGCCGTGAACGGCTCGGGGGCCAATCTGGAAGAAGAAATCGGAACGGGAAGAATCGAGCGGGTCCTGAAGGTGTTGCTAACGGCCGAGGGCTTGGATCTGGCCCGGCTTCCCAAGGCTCTTATTCCATTCCACCGCTACGACGACGGTCCACGGACGGCTCTGGAAGAACATTTGGCGGAAGCGGCTCGCATAGTGCGCCTTCCCAACGGGGTGTGCCCCGTGCATTTCACGGTGAGCCCCGAACACGAACAGCGCTTTCTGGAACATATCGCCGGGGTGCAGCCGCGCCACGATGCCCTTTGGGACTGTCACTTTCAGATCACGTTGTCCCAGCAAAGCGCCGCCACCAATACCCTTGCCGTGGATGAAAACAACCGCCCCTTTCGGGACGCTTCCGGTCGCCTGGTCTTTCGACCCGCCGGTCACGGGGCGCTCCTTGACAACCTCAACCGCCTCAAAGGGGACCTTATCTACATTAAAAACATCGACAACGTGGTGCCGGACCATCTCAAACCCGAGACCATTCGATGGAAAAAAATCTTGGGCGGGTTCGCCATTCTTATGCAGGATCGTATCCATCGGCACATCAAGGCGCTGCGCACCCGGCTGTCGTCCGAGACGGTGGAACAAGGGCGCCGCTTTGTCCAGACGACCTTTTGGGGCGGCACGTGCGCCATCGGCGGGGCCCTCATCGCTCAAAGAGACCTTCTCCTCCACGTGCTCAACCGCCCTTTGCGCATCTGCGGCATGGTGCGCAACGTGGCCGAACCCGGCGGCGGCCCCTTTTGGGCTTGGGACCGCGAGGGGCGCCTCACCTGCCAGATCGTGGAAAAAGCCCAGGTGAACCTGGCCGATCCGCGTCAGCGGGCCGTTTGGGAACGGTCGACCCATTTCAATCCCGTGGATTTGGTGTGCGCCGTGCGGGATCCCGAAGGCAACCCCTATGACCTCGTGCGGTATCGGGATCCGGATGCCGTCATCATCACGAAAAAATCCCTGGAAGGTCGGCCCTTGAAGGCCCTGGAACTCCCAGGGTTGTGGAACGGGTCCATGGCGTTGTGGAACACGGTGTTCGTGGAAGTCCCGTCGGTGACCTTTAGCCCCGTAAAGACGGTTCTGGACCTGCTGCGGCCGGAACACCAACCCCCGGAGAGCGGTGAGGGCAGGTGACATGGCCGGAAGGCGGGATCGGGCCTGGGCGCTCCGGCAAAGGGAAGGTTTTTGAGGCACGCAGGGGGCGGAGCGGGCACGAAGGTGTGCGGCGACGGACCCCGACAATTCGGGCACCCATCTCCAAGACCGCGGGCAGGGGGTCCACCGTGTGAGCGCCCGCATGGCGCCCGCCGTGTTTAGGCCCCTGAGGTTATGGGGCGGACACGCACATCCGCCCCAACGGGTATGACGGAACGGGTGTGCCTTCGCGGACAAGGCCGGCCGGCATTTTTCTTTGTGCCTCGGGCGGTGGAAGACGGCGGCATGGGGGAGGACACCATGCCATTTCAAAACAGCGCCCCGAGGTGTTCCACAAAATTCGGCAAGGCCGTAATTGAAGAGAATGAGCGAAAGATACAGCCTTAAGGAACTGAGCGCCCTGCATGCCATTGCCCGAGTCTTGGCCCGTTCGGAAGACCTCAAGGACCAGTTTCAGCAGGTCTTGGCCGTCCTGAGCGACCGACTGGGGATGCAGCGCGGCATGATCTCCATCCTGGACCACAAAACCGGAGAAGCCTGGCTCGATGTGGCCCTGGGCATGGATGTTCCGGCCGGCAGCGTCATCTATCGGCCCGGGGAAGGCATCACGGGCAAGGTCGCCCAAACGGGGCGGCCCATGGCCATCGCCGATCTGGGGGAAGAAACCCATTTCCTGGACCGCACCGGAGCCCGCAAGAAACTTGACCGCAAGGAACTGGCTTTTCTCTGCGTGCCCATTTTTCATCAAGGCCGTGTCGTCGGCGTGCTTTCCGCGGACAAGCTCAGCCGGGATGTGGAGGACCTGGGCCGGGAAGTGGAGCTCCTGGAAGCCGTGGCGGAGCTTTTGGGCAAGGCGGTTTATTTTCGTGCCGTGGAAGAGGAAAACCGCAGGCTTCGCAGCATGCTCGCCGAGGCCCGCCGGCCAAAGACCCAAATTCTTGGGCGGTCCAAGGAGATCCGCGACGTCTTGCGCCTCATCGACCAGGTGGCCGACACCAACACCACGGTGCTCATCCACGGGGAAACGGGCACGGGCAAGGAACTGGTGGCCAAAGCCATCCACGACAACAGCCCGCGGGCCTCGGGGCCGCTGGTTCGGGTCAACTGCGCCGCCATGCCGGACACCCTTCTGGAAAGCGAACTGTTCGGCCATGAAAAAGGCGCCTTTACGGGAGCCGTGGCCCGCCGCAAAGGCCGGTTCGAAGAAGCTCAGGGGGGCACTATCTTTTTGGACGAAATCGGAGAACTCTCGCCCATCGCCCAGGCCAAACTCTTGCGCGTCCTTCAGGAAAGGGAATTCCAGCCCTTGGGATCGTCCCGGGTGGTCAAGGTGGATGTGCGGGTCGTGGCCGCCACCAACAAAAATCTTGAACACGAAACGGCCCACGGTCGATTCCGGTCCGATCTCTATTACCGGCTGAATGTGTTTCCCATCTTTTTGCCGCCGCTACGGGACCGCGGCCCCGACATTCTGCTTCTGGCGGACTATTTCGTCCAAAAGTACGCCCAGCTCCTGGGAAAGACCGTCAATCGCATCTCCACTCCGGCCATCGACCTCCTCATGGCCTACCACTGGCCGGGAAACGTCCGGGAACTGGAAAACTGCATTGAACGAGCGGTGGTCTTGGCCAGCGGGGATGCCATCGAAGCCCGCCACTTGCCGCCCACGCTCCAGATGAAACCCATGGAACTCCAGCGCCGGTCCCGCGGCACCCTTGAAGCCCTGGTAGGGGCCTTCGAACGGGACATCCTCGTCGAAGCCCTCAAAGACGCCCGCGGAAACCAGGCCCAGGCGGCCCGACTGTTGGGGACCACCAAACGCATCGTCCAATACAAGGTGCGCAAATACGGCATCGACACCCGCCGGTTCACGGACCGAAGCCGCCCCGCCGACGGCGAGGAAACATTGTGACCGTTCCGGCTCATTGGTATGAGTTTTGCCTCATGTGTTTTCCGGTCCGTGTGGCAATTCCCGACATCGACGGGGAGCCGTTCATGAAAATCTTCCTCGCGCAGATGAACCCCTTAATCGGCGATTTCGACGGCAACGCCCGGAAGATCACCGCTTTTATCCAAGAAGCCCGATCCCGCGGGGGGGACGTGGTGATCTTCCCGGAACTGGCCCTCACAGGCTATCCCCCTCGGGACCTTTTGGACCGGCCGGCTTTTGTCCGGGCAAGCCTCCCCTACTGGGACGTCCTGGCCCAGGCGAGCCGAGGGATGTCGGTTTTGTGCGGCGCTGTGTGTTTTAACGAAGAGTCCCGAGGAAAGCCCCTCCACAACGCGGCCCTCTTTTTTCACGACGGCGTGCTCACAAGCGTGGTTAAGAAAAGGCTTCTGCCCACCTACGACGTTTTCGACGAAGACCGCTACTTCGAACCGTCCCGCGATGCGGTCGTCATCCCCTGCAGCGGGCGGCGTCTCGGGATCACCATCTGTGAAGACATCTGGACGGAAGCCGATTATCTCCCTCGGCCCCTCTACCGCATGAACCCGGTGCGGAAGCTGAGCGATGCAGGCATGGACGTCCTGATCAATATCGCCGCTTCCCCCTACCACATGGGGAAAGCGGCCTGGGTGGGGGAACTTCTGCGCCGACACGCCGTCTCCTGCGGCGTTCCGGTGGTCTACGTGAACCAGGTGGGTGGAAACGATGAACTGATCTTCCAGGGCCGAAGCATGGTCTGGAACTTTCGAGGGCAATGCGTGGCCCGCGCGGCCGATTTCGCCGAAGACCTGTGTGGATACGACTTGGACCGGGATGTGGGGGACCTGCGGCCCGCGATCGAAGACTCGGCGGAGGAGGTTCTGGAGGCCCTGGTCTTGGGTCTGGGCGACTATGTGGGCAAATGTGGTTTTCGTCGTGTGGTGCTGGGGTTGAGCGGCGGGATCGATTCAGCGGTGACGGCCTGCATCGCGCGGCTTGCCCTGGGGTCCGAAAATGTGCTCGGCATTGCCATGCCCGGCCCGTTCAACGCCCCGGAAAGCCTCGAAGACGCGAAAAACCTGGCTGCTGCCCTGGGCATTTCTTTCGCCGTCTTGCCCATCGACGCCTTGTTCGATGGTGCGTGCAGGGTTCTGGAACCCTTGTTTCGCGACAAGCCTTGGGACGTTACGGAAGAAAACATCCAAGCGCGTTTGCGGGGTTTGCTTCTCATGGCCGTCTCCAACAAACTGGGCCATATGGTTTTGAACACGGGGAACAAATCCGAACTGGCCGTCGGCTACTGCACCCTTTACGGGGATATGAACGGCGGCCTTTCCGTCTTGGGGGATGTGCCCAAAACGCTGGTGTATGCCTTGGCCGCCGTCATTAACCGCCGGCGCGGGTGGATTCCGCGCCGCATCCTGGAAAAGGCTCCTTCCGCAGAATTGCGCCCCAATCAAAAAGACCAAGACAGCCTGCCGCCTTACGAGGTGCTGGATGCCATCCTCAAGGCCTACGTGGAAGAGCGGAAATCGGTCGCCGACATCTGCGCCCATGGGTGGCGGAAGGAGCTCGTCCAGGCGGTGGTGCGGCGTGTGGACGGCAATGAATACAAACGGCGGCAGGCTCCGCCGGTCTTGCGGGTGACAAGCAAAGCGTTCGGATCGGGCCGGCGCTACCCCATCGCCCACGGGTATCGAGAGGACTGAACTCATGAAAAAAGTGGAAGCGATCATCAAACCGTTCAAGCTGGATGATGTGAAAGAACGCCTCACGGAACTCGGCATCAAGGGAATGACGGTTACCGAAGTGCGCGGTTTCGGCCGTCAGAAAGGGCACACGGAAATCTACCGGGGCGCCGAATACGTCGTGGACTTCATTCCCAAGCTGAAGATCGAAGTGGTGGTGAGCGACGAGCAACTGGACGAGGTTCTGGAGGCCATCCAAGCTTCGGCTCGCACGGGAAAGATCGGCGACGGGAAGATTTTCGTCATCCCCGTGGAAGAATGTCTGCGTATCCGCACAGGCGAGCGGGGTGAACAGGCCGTTTAGAGACCGCCAAGGGATCACAAACGAACTGCAAACGGGTATCCATGGATGCGAATGAGATGAAGACCTTGGGCTTCGCGCGGGGCTCTGCGGGATCGGCCCTGGATTGTCAAAACCTGGTGCACCTTCGTGAAGAATTCAAAAAATCGTGCGGGGTCGACGTCCCCGGCGTTATCGCGGCCCGCACTTACGCGGAACGGCTTTTGGAAGAGTTGCGGCGGCTTATCAGTGCCCAGGCGGGATCCGATGCCGACGGCTGGTGCGCCGCCGCCGTGGGCGGGTTCGGGCGCGGCCAGCTGAGCTTCGCTTCCGACCTGGACTTGGTTTTCCTCTACAAGAGGCGACTGCCGACCCTTTTGGAGGCCGTGGTTCATCGAGTGGTTCCCGCTCTGTGGGACGCCGGGTTCGAAGTGGGCCACATGGTCACGTCGGCCAACGACTTGAAAAATCTTGTGCGCCAAGACTTTAGCATCCAGACCACTTACGTGGAAGCCGCCATGGCCGGAGGCGACCTGGACTTTTATCGCCAATGGCGCGAAAGCTTCCTCGGGGAATTCAACCGCAGCAAAAAGTCCCGGTTTTTGGATAATCTTCGAGAATACCGAAAGAGCCGCTACCGCCGCTACGGCGAAAGCAGCTATCTTCTGGAACCGCACCTCAAGGAGGGCGTGGGGAGCCTTCGGGACATCCACACCATCCGATGGATTGCCGTCATTTTTTTAGGACTCCCTTCGGTGCCGGCCCTCACGGACGCCGGCTGGCTTTCCGCCCAAGAAGCCCTGTGGCTGGAACAGGCGGAAGATTTTCTATGGCGCGTACGGTTACAGCTCCACCACCTGAGCGGCAAGCGGCAGGACCGGCTCCTCATGGCGGACCAGGAAGCCCTGGCCAAGCGCCTCGGCTTTCTGGACGGCACCGAAGGCAGCGCCGTCGAAGCCTTCATGCACCTGTATTACCGGCACACGGCCCGCATCCGCCGAATCGCCGGCTTTCTGCTGGACCGCCTAAGTCATGAAACGAAAAAATCGAAACGGTTCTCTGGGCGTAAAACCGTCCTTCCGGGGCCGCTCCTTTTGGAAGACAACCATCTTTCCTTCATGGAACCCGACCGGGTCCCGGAGCGACCCGACCAAATCATGACCCTCTTTTGGGAAGCCGCTCGGCGCGGCGCCCATTTCCACCATCAGACCGGGCGGATTGTTCGGGAAAACCTTGGCACCGTCACCGACGCCGTCCGATCCGACCCCGCGGTGGTGTCCAAATTTTTCGACATCCTTCTGCACCCCACCCGGTCTTTTGCGGTTCTTCGGGTCATGATGGAAACGGGCTTTCTCCAGACCTTCATCCCGGAACTGGCTTCCGTGCGCTATCGGGTGCAGCACGACGTCTATCACCTCTACACCGTGGACGAACATTTGCTGCGAACCGTGCGCGAAATGCACCGGCTGGAGCAAAACATTCCGTCTCTGGACCCTCAGGTGGACTGCCGGCATCTCTTTCATGATCTTCCGGATCGGCGCATCCTCTACCTTGCGGCGCTCCTCCACGATGTCGGGAAAGGGCAGGGGAAGAACCATTCGGTGCGCGGGGCGGAAATGAGCCGCACCATTGCCGACCGCCTCGGGCTCGATCCCGAAGAGAAAGCCCTGTTGGAATTCCTCATCCGCCATCACCTTCTGCTTCCCGATACGGCCCTGAAGCGGGACTTGAGCGATGAGAAACCCATCGTGCGCTGCGCCATGCAGATCGGCACCCGCACCAAGCTGCGACTCCTCTACCTTCTGGCCGTGGCCGATTCTCGGGCCACCGGACCCGGGGCCTGGAACACGTGGCGGGCTTCCCTCATGGATGAGCTCTACGGCAAGGTGGACCGTGTGCTTCTCCGTGGCGAATGGCGTCCGGAAGACGTGACCCAAAGGGTGGAAGCCGTCCAGGCCCAGGTGTTGTCCTCATGCGACCCGTCGGACCAGGGCGCCGTCGCGCGCTGGCTGGACAATCTCTCGTTGCGTTATCTCTTGTCCCAGCCTCCCGGGGAAATTCTTCGCCATTATGCCATGGAAAAGGAGGTGCCCCGGAAAGGCCTGGTTCTGGACGCCCGGCCCATGGAAGGGGAACTATGGCAGGTGACCACGGCCTGCCGAGACCGGCCCGGCCTTTTCGCCACCATCACAGGAGTTCTGTGGCTCCACGGCCTCAATATCCTCTCGGCGGACATCTACACCCGATCCTACGGTATCGCTGTGGATATCCTCATTGTGGAAGACCTTCCGGACCCACTCCACCCAAAAGAGACATGGGACCGCGTCTGCACGGATCTCACCCGCTGTGTGCAGGACCCCGCTGCCTTGGCGGCGTTGAAGGAGCGGCACCGGCCGCCTATCCCCCGGCGGGCGGTCCTTGCCCCACGAAAACCCGACCGGGTCGTGCTGGACGAAAGCGCTTCGGACTTTTACACGGTCATCGAAGTCTACACGTGGGATCGCCCGGGTGTGCTCCACGCCGTGACCCAGACGCTGTTCGAGCTGGGTTTGACCATCCAGCTGGCGAAGATTTCCACGCCCGGCGCCCAGGTGGTGGACGTCTTTTATGTGACGGATCTAGAGGGGGCCAAGATCCTGGATCCGGAACGGCATGGGGTCATCGAAGAGCGCCTTTTGGCGACCCTGGCCTCTTGGGACGCCTCGCGGGCTTCGGGCCGTGGATGACGAAATTGTTCCCCGGGCCGGGATTCGGACGGCCATCGAAACAATTTTGTCCTCCCTGTGCCTCCATCTGTAGGTTGGGCTGCGCGCAGCAAACCCCAACACCCCCAGCGGGACGCACGGGCATTTGCCGCTGCGCACCCACCCGTAGGTTGGGGTGAGCGCAGCGAACCCCAACACCCCGGGCGGGGACGTACGATCATTTGTCCCTGCCCATCCATCCGTAGGTTGGGCTGCGCGCAGCGAACCCCAACAGCCTCGGCGCACGGATTCGAGAAAATTCGAATCCTGCCGAGGACAACGAACGAACAGGAGCGAGCCTGAACCCCGAGGTCCTTTTCGCGAGTCGGTTGGAATCGCTGCGGAGGTTCGCCTTTGCCCGCCGAGAACCCCATCCCGCGGGAATGGTACCGGGAAAAAAGAGAGGCACACTATTTGGCAAGAGTTTTGCTCCCAAAAGGGGCGCACCGACGCACCCCTAACTTTCACTAAGGAGGATACAGCATGACCCCTCAGGATGTGATGGCTTTGGCCAAAAAACACAACGCCCAGATGGTGGATTTCCGCTTCCTGGACTTTCCCGGCATCTGGCAGCACTTTACGGTGCCCATCAGCGAATTCGACGAATCGTCCTTTGAAGACGGCTTCGGTTTCGACGGCTCCAGCATCCGCGGCTGGCAGCCCATCAACGCCAGCGACATGCTGGTGATCCCCGATCCCGACACCGCCGTCATGGATCCTTTTTTCCAGGTTCCTACCCTGACCCTCATTTGCAACATCGTGGATCCCGTCACCAAAGAGCGCTACACGCGCGACCCGCGCTATATCGCCTCCAAGGCCGAATCCTATCTCAAATTTACGGGCATCGGCGACACGGCCTATTTCGGTCCCGAGGCGGAATTTTTCATTTTCGACGACATCCGCTACGCCTCGGCGGCTCACTACGGCTACTATTTCATCGATTCGGAAGAGGGCATTTGGAACAGCGGTCGGGAAGAAAACCCCAACTTGGGCTACAAGCCGCGCCACAAGGAAGGCTACTTCCCCGTGCCTCCCACGGACGCCCAGCAGGACATTCGAACGGAAATGGTCCTCATGATGCAGCAGGTGGGGATCCAGGTGGAATGCCAGCACCACGAAGTGGCCACGGCGGGCCAGGCGGAGATCGACATGCGCTTTGCGCCGCTCGTCAAGATGGGCGATCAGCTCATGTGGTTCAAGTACATCATCAAAAACGTGGCCCGAAAGCATAAAAAAACCGTCACCTTCATGCCCAAACCCCTTTTTGGGGACAACGGTTCGGGCATGCACACCCATTTGAGCATCTGGAAGGACGGCAAGCCCTTGTTCGCCGGGGACCGCTACGCCGGTTTAAGCGAAATGGCCCTCCATGCCGTCGGGGGCATTCTTCGCCATGCGGCGGCTTTGTGCGCCTTTACGAACCCCACGACCAATTCCTACAAGCGGCTGGTGCCCGGCTACGAAGCTCCGGTGAATCTCGCCTATTCCAGCCGAAACCGCAGCGCGTCCATCCGCATCCCCATGTATTCGCCGTCTCCCAAGGCAAAACGGATTGAAATCCGCTTCCCCGACCCGTCCTGTAACGGCTATCTCGCCTTCAGCGCTTTGCTCATGGCCGCCTTGGACGGCATCGAAAACCGGATCGATCCCGGCGAACCTTTGGACAAGGACATCTACGCCTTGACGCCAGAAGAACTGGCGAACGTCCCATCCACCCCGGGATCCCTGGAAGAAGCCCTCAAGGCCCTGGAAAAGGATCACGATTTCTTGCTGAAAGGCGATGTGTTCACGGACGATGTCATCGCCAAATGGCTGGAATACAAGCGGTCGAACGAAGTGGACCCCGTGCGCCTGCGCCCGCACCCGTACGAGTTCATGCTCTACTTCGACATCTAAACCGACGGCGGCGATTCTTCCTCCCGATGTCCCTTTCTCCACGGCGCTGTCCCCCCGCAAGGGGGGGCAGCGACCTCTTACGGGAAGAGTCCGTAAGGTCCCCTTCTGCTCCTTGGCCGGTGCCTGAAAGCATCGCCTTTTTGTCGTATTCCTCCTCAAGGGCACGCTGGAAAGGTGTCCCTGTGAGTGTGCCCTGTTTTGTGCCGAAAGTCCGACGAATCGCCGCAGCGCCCGGCGAACGTGCATGCTGGCTTCCTGGATCGGGCCACAGGCACAGGGCCCCGACAATTCGACGGCGCCCACTCGTGTCCTTCCCGGCAGGAAGGAGGTGCCCCATTGATGGGCGACGAGGTGCGATAAAGACAAAGTCAACTGGTTGTTTGGCAGCACGTGCCACCGTTTCCTCTCGATCATCGGGGCCTCGTAGCGAATCCCGAAGCAAGAGGGATGCGGGTAAAGCCGGCCCTTTCAAAAGGGCCGGGTATCCGAACGGAATGGATCCCTGGGGGACGAAGAGCTGAGACCTTTGGGGAAAAGGAACAAACGCGCCCATCTTTTGGGCTCACGCCCAAGTTCGGCCTCTCCGCCATGGGGGGGCAGAAGGGGGTGATGTTATGGATTTGGGCTTTGCTCGACCAACCGTGTCATTTCGAGCGAAGGTAAAAGTCCTGGAAAGCTTCACCCTTCGCAAGATTTCACCTCAAAGTCGAAACAAATAAGCGCTCTAAAGGAGGAAGATATTGCAGGGGTGAAGGAGGAAGATTTACGGCAGGCGGGCGCACCGCTCGCGATCCGTTGAAGGACCACGGCGGGCGGCCGCCTGGGTCGAGTGAGGAAGCGCGTTCAGGCCACTTTGCGTTTGAGAGCGGCCAATTCTTTTTCCACCGCGCTGACACGCTTTTCCAAGAGGTCGTGTTCGTCACGCCGCACGACGGCATCGCTAAAGTGATCCAGGCGCGCGTTGATTCGATCCAGCTTGAGGGACAACTCTTGGCGAACAGCGTCGATCCGGTTGTTGGTTTCATCAATACGCTGGGTGAGTTCCTGTCGGACGATGTCGATGCGCTCGTTGGTTTGATCGATCCGCTTGGTGGTTTCGTCGATGCGTAGAGTAAGCTCCTGACGAACGGCATCAATGCGGTTGTTGGTTTCGTCGATGCGTAGGGTAAGCTCCTGTCGGACGGCATCGATCCGCTCGTTGGTTTGATCGATCCGCTTGGTGGTTTCGTCGAGGCGTAGGGTAAGCTCCTGACGAACGGCATCGATGCGGTTGTTCGTTTCGTCGATGCGCTTGATGGCTTCATCAATCCGTAGGGTAAGCTCCTGTCGGACGGCATCGATCCGCTCGTTGGTTTGATCGATCCGCTTGGTGTTTTCGTCGAGGCGTAGAGTAAGCTCCTGACGAACGGCATCAATGCGGTTGTTGGTTTCGTCGATGCGCTTGATGGCTTCATCAATCCGTTGGGTAAGCTCCTGACGAACGGCATCAATGCGGTTGTTGGTTTCATCGATCCGCTTGTTAGTTTCATCAATCCGCTGGATAAGTTCTTGTCGGACGGCGTCGATGCGTCGGCTCTGGTCAATGAGGTGGGCGTTCATTTGCTCGAGCCTACTGTTGACGTCGTCCAGACGCTTTTCAACGGCGTCTTGTCGAACGCGAAGCTGCCCCAACTCGCTTTTGATCGCGCCCAATTCCGGGATGATCAGTTCTTGAATGGCCGCTCGGATGGCTTCTTTCACGTCCATGGCGTGCCTTTCCCGTTCTTTACGTGTAAGCCGTAAACGACGACGGTCACTCGCTGACGGCCGCCCCTTTCCCCGTTCTTTTTCCCTCTCGCGGGTCTTTTTTCTTTAAATTATTCCAAATTCCCTCGACGGATCAAGACGAAGCCATGGCTTTCGTTCCATCGTTCGCACCACGGCGTTGGGTTGGATCAGAGCAACCGGGTGGCGGCTTTGAGGGCGCTGGCGTAGCGGGCGATACGTTCGGGAAGGTCGCCCGCCGTAAGATGCTCTTCGATGAGCCGTTCGAAGGCGCTTCCTACCACGGCGCCGTCCGCCGTGCGGCACACAGCCGAGACATGCTCGGGTTGGGAAATGCCGAACCCGACGCACACAGGAAGGGCCGCCACGTGCTTGAGCCGCGCCGCCGTGGCTGCAACTTCTTCAAGGTCCAGACCGGCGCTTCCCGTGACCCCGGTCATGGAAACGAGATAGAGGAAGCCGGAGGCGTCCCGGGCGATGGCCGCCATGCGTTCCGTGGGCGTCGTTGGGGCGACGAGTCGGATGAAGTCCAGGCGGTTGCCGCTCCATTGGTCCAGGAGCTCCCGGGATTCCTCCGGCGGAAGGTCCACGACGAGGACGGCGTCCGCCCCGGATCGGACGCTTTCTTCGTAGAACCGCCGACCGCCCATGGCCAGGATGGGGTTATAGTAGCTGAAGATGACCACGGGAACGTCGCTCTCCCGGCGGATGGATCGGCATAGGGCGAGAGTTTTTTCCAAGGTCATGCCCTGGGCCAGGGCCCGGGCCGAAGAGCGCTGGATCACGGGGCCGTCGGCCGTGGGGTCGGAAAAGGGAACCCCCAGTTCGATGATGTCCACACCGGCCTCGATCATGGCGCGGAGGACGGCGAGGGAGGTTTCGGGGTCGGGGTCGCCCGCCGTGACGAAAGCGACGAGGGCGCCCTCGCGTTTTTCTTTGAGAGCAGCAAAGAGTCGTGTCAGTCGGGTCATCATGGGATCCTTTCCAAGACGTTTGCCATGTGGCTCCTAACGGGCGCACACACGGGTGCGTCCCCACAAGAACAGCCTTTGGAGCGTGCGCGCCAAGCACCCAGGGCCACCCCAATTACGGTGCGGCTGAACCAAATCGAGAAGCTGTGCGCCTCCACGTACAGGGGCGCCCTTACAGATCGCGGAAGACGATGCCCAGGTCTTTGTCGCCGCGGCCGGAAAGATTGACAATAAGAATCTCATCGGGGGAGCGCCGTGCCGCTTCTTCCATGGCGTAGGCTACGGCATGGGCGCTTTCCAACGCCGGTATGATTCCCTCGAGAGTTGAAAGCGTTCGGAAGGCGCCCAGAGCTTGGGCATCGGTTACGGCCACATACCGGGCTCGGCCGCTTTCTTTCAACCACGCATGTTCGGGTCCGACCCCCGGATAGTCCAACCCGGCGGAAATGGAATGGGCTTCCCGGATCTGGCCCTCCGGGTCCTGAAGAACATAGGACTTGGACCCATGCAGAACCCCTATAGACCCAGCTCCCAAAGTGGCCGCGTGTTTTCCCGTGTCGATCCCCTCTCCGGCGGCTTCCACGCCGATTAGGCCCACAGGGTCTTCCAAAAAGGGATAAAAGAGGCCCATGGCGTTGCTGCCGCCGCCGACGCAGGCGATGAGGGCGTCCGGAAGGCGCCCTTCGCGCTCAAGGATTTGGCGACGGGCTTCGTCGCCGATCACCCTTTGAAAGTCGCGCACCATCATGGGATAGGGGTGCGGGCCCGCTACGGAGCCGATGACGTAAAAAGTGTCCCGAACGGCGCTCACCCAGTAGCGCATGGCTTCGTTCATGGCGTCCTTGAGCGTCCCTGTGCCCGACGACACCGGAACGACCCGGGCGCCGAGAAGCTCCATGCGGCGCACGTTGGGCGCCTGACGTTTCACGTCTTCCGTGCCCATAAAGACCCGGCATTCCATGCCGAAAAGAGCCGCCGCCGTGGCTGTAGCCACGCCGTGCTGGCCTGCGCCTGTTTCGGCGATGACCTTGGTTTTCCCCATGCGGCGGGCAAGGAGTGCCTGACCCAGGGTGTTATTGATCTTATGGGCGCCCGTGTGGGCCAGGTCTTCCCGTTTGAGGTAGATCCGGGCGCCGCCGCAATGGGCTGTCAAGCGACGGGCGAAGGTGAGCGGGGTCGGCCGGCCCGCGTATTCGTTGAGCAGCGCGTGGAAGGCCTCATGGAATGCCGGGTCCGTTCGGGCGGATTCATAGGCGGCCTCCAGGGCCAAAAGAGCTGGCATGAGGGTTTCGGCCACGTAGCGGCCTCCGAAGGGGCCGAAATGGCCCCGCGGGTCCGGGCTGAACTGGACGGGCGCTCCAAAGGAAGGCGCCGAAACGGGACGGGAAGCGGTAGTCGGGTTCATGCAAAAATTCCTCCTCCGTGTGGCGGCCGGGGCCCAATGCGGCGCACGGCCAAAACGAATCGGTGCATTTTGTTCGGGTCCTTTCGGCCCGGGCGGCTTTCCACTCCGGAACTCACATCCACCCCGGAAGGTTTCGCACCGAGGATGGCGTCCCGGACGTTTTCCGGTGTGAGGCCCCCGGCCAGGATCACGGGGACTTCGGGGATTGCCCCGCGGACTTGGGCCCAGTTCCAGGCGAGGGCGTTTCCCCCGGGACGCTGGGTCCCGGCGCATTCCACAAGGAAGGCCGACGGCGCGTAAGTCCTGTAAGTGTCCAAGCCGGGCGGGCGATTGACGAAAAGGGCTTTGACGACCCGAAGACCCGCGTCCACGAGCCGTGAGACGTCCTCGGGCGATTCCGTCCCGTGGAGCTGCACGGCATGAAGGCCCACGGATCGAACCGTGGCGAGGACGGCGTCGACGGGTTCGTTCACGAAGACTCCGACGGCGGCGATCCCGACGGGAAGCACGGCCGTGATGCGTCGGGCCGCGGCCTCGTCCACAAAGCGCGGGCTCTTGGGGTAGAAGACGAGCCCCACGGCCTGGATGTCCAGAGCGGCCGCAGCCAGAGCGTCTTCCGGAGTGGTGATCCCGCAGATTTTGATGTCCATGGTGTGCCTCTATGAATTTTCTGAATCGCTGAAAACGTTCCTCCAAGGGGCATCCCGACGACCGAGGGTTCCCGGCCGGAAGAATACGCAGCCGGGACGCCCACTTTTTTCCCGTCAGGCTTCGGGTATCGGCGTCGCCACCAGAGCCCGCACGGCGGCTTCGGGATCGTCGGCGCGCACCAGGGACTCCCCGATAAGGAAATTTCCAATCCCGACGGAGACGAGCCGTTGGATGTCGGATCGGTCCCGAAGGCCGCTTTCGGCAACCATGAGACGGTCTTCGGGAATGAGCGATCGAAGCCGAAGAGATGTCTCCAGGGACGTTTCAAAAGTTTTGAGGTTGCGGTTGTTCACCCCCATGATTTGGGCGCCACAGTCCAGGGCGGTTTCCAGTTCCGCTTCGTCGTGGACTTCCACCAAAGCGGCGAGACGCAGAGCCTCGCACAGGGTTAGAGCGTCCCTGAGGAAGGCGGGGGACACGGCCCGGACGATCAGGAGCACGGCGTCGGCTCCGGCGGCCCGCGCTTCGTAGATCTGGTAATCGCTCACGAGAAAGTCTTTTCGGAGCACCGGCACGGGCACGGCGTTTCGGGCGGCGATGAGGTCGTCTAGGGAACCGCCGAAAAAAGGGCCGTCGGTGAGAACGGAAAGAGCCGCCGCGCCGCCCCGAACGTAGGCTCGAGCGAGATCCGCCGGGTCCAGGTCGGGCCGTAGCGGCCCCTTGGACGGGGACGCCCTTTTGATTTCCGCAATGATGCGTATCGGTGGACCGGTGGATGCGGGCGCGCCGCCCGGGATTTTCCCGGGAAACGGGGAGTTCCCGTTTGCCGATGAGCCGGGTGGGGCTCCCGAAAATCCTGCCGGGGACGGCCGAAAAACCAGAGCATCGGCAAAAGAACGTGGGGGCGGCATGGCTTCGGCCTCCCGGCGCACGTCCGAAAGGGACCGTCGGGCCGCTCGAGCGGCCGTCTCGGCGCGTTTCGCCTCAAGGATCTTTGTAAGAAAATCGGTCATGGGCGGCGACTCCTTTTCTTTTCACCCGTCATACCGGGGCACGCTCTTGGGTGAAGCGCACCAAGGCGTCCAGCTTGGATCGAGCGGCCCCCGAATCCAGACTCTTTTCGGCGAGGTTCACCCCTTCCCGCAGGTCTTCGGCCGATCCGGCAGCCACGAGAGCCGCCGCGGCGTTCAGGACCACCACATCCCGGCACGGTCCCGGCGCGCCTTCCAAAATGGAACGAAGGATCCTGGCGTTGTCTTCCGGCGATCCGCCGCGCAACGCGTCGCTCGGAGCCGTTCGGCCCAGGATTCGTTCCGGGTCCAGGTCGTAGGTGCGGATGAGGCCATCGTGGAGTTCGGTCACGCGGGTCGGGGCGCACACCGTGATTTCGTCCAGCCCGTCGTGGCCGTGGACGACGAAGGCGCGGCGCGCGCCGAGAAGCTGCAGCGCCTTGGCGAACATCTCTGTCAGCTCCGGCGCAAACACGCCGAGCACCTGGCAGTTGGCCCCGGCGGGGTTGGTGAGCGGGCCAAGCATGTTAAAAAGGGAGCGGATGCCCACTTCTCGACGGGCTTTGGCCGCGTGACGCATGGCGCCGTGGTAGAGGGGCGCAAAGAGAAAGCCGATGCCGATTTCGGCGAGGGCCTCTTCCACAACTTCCTGGTCCACATCCAGCCGCACGCCTAAAGCCTCCAGAACGTCGGCGCTGCCACACCGGCTGGATACGGACCGATTGCCGTGCTTGGCCACCGTCACGTCGCAACCCGCGACGACAAAGGCCGCCGTGGTGGAAATGTTAAACGTGTGGGCGCCGTCGCCCCCGGTGCCGCAGGTGTCCACCACCGTGGAAGCCGTCACGTGCAGCCGATGGGCTTTTCGGCGCATGGTGCGAGCGGCCCCGGCCAGTTCGGCAAAGGTCTCGCCTTTGGTGGCCAAGGCGGCCATGAGCGCCCCCATTTGCGCGTCGGTCAGTTCCCCGGACATAAGCGCGTCCATGACCGCGCTCATCTCTTCCTCCGAAAGATCTATCCTTTGGGTGATGCGGCGAAGCTTTTCAACAAACACGGCTGTCTCCTCCGTGGTGCCCGTTGAGGAAATTGCGCAGGAGGCGTTTTCCCACGGGTGTCATGATGGATTCGGGATGAAACTGGATGCCTTCGCAGGGATATGTCTTGTGGCGAATTCCCATGATTTCGCCGTCGTCGGCTTCCGCGGTGACTTCCAAGCATTCAGGAAGACCGTCCCGGAACACGGCCAGAGAATGGTAACGCATGGCCTGAAACGGGGCGGAAATGCCCCGGTAAATCCCTCGGCCGTCGGGCCGGACCATGGAAGTTTTGCCGTGCATGAGGGAGCGGGCGGGTCCCACGCGGCCGCCGAAGGCGACGGCCAAAGCCTGATGGCCCAGGCACACGCCCAGGATGGGGATGGACGGTGCAGCCGCGCGGATGAGCGGGACGGAGACACCGGCGTCTTCCGGTTTTCCCGGCCCCGGGGAAATGACGATCCCGCGGGGGTTCCAGGAAAGGATGTCCTCCACCGAGGCCGCATCGTTTCGGACAACCCGCACGTCGGCCCCGAGCACCTGAAGGTATTGGACCAGGTTGTAGGTAAAGGAGTCGTAATTGTCGATCATCACGATCATGGCAGGACCTCCGCGTTGCGCAGCACAGCCACGGCCTTGAGCATGGCCCGCGCTTTGTTTTCCGTCTCCTCGTATTCCCGTTCGGGAACGGAATCCGCCACGATGCCCGCCCCGGTCTGGACGGTCATGATGCCGCGGTGCAGGCATGCCGTGCGGATGGTGATGGCAAGATCCATGTTTCCCGTAAAAGCGATGTAGCCCACGGCGCCTCCGTACGGGCCCCGCGGCGTGGGTTCCAAAGCGGCGATGATTTCCATGGCCCGAATTTTGGGGGCTCCCGTGAGCGTTCCCGCCGGAAAGGTCGCCCGCAGGAGATCCCAGGCGTCGGCATCCCGGCGAAGATCGCACGTGATGTTGGAGACAAGATGCATGACGTGGGAATAGCGTTCCACGACCATGAGGTCGGTGACCTGGACGGTGCCCGTCTCGGCGACCCGGCCCAGATCGTTTCGGCCGAGATCCACGAGCATGAGGTGTTCGGCGCGTTCCTTGGGGTCTTTGAGGAGCTCGTCGGCGAGGCGCCGATCTTCCTGTTCCGTGGCACCCCGGGGGCGGGTGCCGGCGATGGGCCGGAGGCTCGCCACGCCGTTTTCCAGCCGGACCATGGTTTCCGGGGACGATCCCACAAGGACCCGGTCGTCCAGTTCCATGAAGAACATGTAAGGTGAAGGGTTCACGTAACGTTGGGCGCGGTAGAGGAACCAGGGGTCGGGCGACGGCCGGAGCTCAAACGGCTGGGAAATGACGGCCTGGATGATGTCTCCCGCCGTGATATGGTCCTTGATGGTTCGGACCATGCGGAAGAAATCGTCTCGGGACACGCGCGAACGGAACGCGGGGGTTTCGGGGGCGGCGGGCATGGCCAGAGGGACGGCCGGCACGGGAAGAGGCCGAGCCAGAGAATCGGCCAGGGTTTTCAACCGGGAGACGGCCTCGTCATAGAGCCGCCCCGGGTCTTCCTGGGAGCCGTCCGGCCGGAACACGGGGACGAGCAAGGTGAGTGTGTGCCGCACGTTGTCGAAGATGAGGAGTTCGTCCGTTACGACGAAGTGGGCCAAAGGCTCTTCGGGCGGCAAGGCATGGGGAATTCTTTCAAAGAAAGATACCGTCTCATAGGCGAACCACCCCACAAGGCCGCCCCAGAAACGGGGAAGACCGGGGACCGCCACAGGCCGATAGGGGGCCATGAGCGCCCGAAGGACGTGGAGGGGATCGCCGCCGTGTTCCACCCGGCGCCGAGAGCCGTTTTCGTCCAGTTCCACATGGTCTCGAAAGAGGCGCACGTGGCGGGATGCCGAGGCGCCGAGAAAGCTGTAGCGGCCCCAGCGCTCACCGCCTTCCACGCTTTCCAAGAGAAAGACGGGACGGCCGGGACGGCGAATCTTGGCCAGCGCCGACACAGGGGTTTCCGTGTCGGCCAGAATGTCACAGCACACCGGAACCAGGTTCCCCCGGGTCAGCAGCTCGGCGAAGGTGTCTCGTGCAGGAAATAACCGGAGTCTCATCGTCAGGGCCCTCTCTATGTTTTTTCTATCCCCTGTCTGTCCCCTCAGCCTGCCGCCTGGGCCTCGGCGGGACCGTGTTCCGGTTCGGGTGCGCGGGCGTAGAGTTGCGCCAACGGTTCGATTTCCTCGCACAGCCTCCGGAACTGGTCGGGGTAGAGGGACTGGGCGCCGTCACTCAGGGCTTCTTCCGGCCGATGATGCACTTCGACCATGATCCCGTTGGCGCCGACGGCCACCGCGGCGCGACTCAAGGGGATCACCTGATCCCGGCGGCCGCAGGCGTGGCTGGGGTCCACGATGATGGGCAGATGGCTCTCTTTTCGGACCACGGGCACGGCGGAAAGGTCCAATGTGTTTCGACTGTGGTCCGTAAAGGTGCGGATGCCCCGTTCGCACAGGATCACGTTGGGGTTGCCGCCTTCCAGGATGTATTCGGCGGCCATGAGCCATTCTTCCAAAGTGGCTGCCATGCCTCGCTTCAGGAGTACGGGTTTCGACGAATGGCCGGCTCGGCGCAGCAGGCTGAAATTTTGCATGTTGCGGGCGCCGATCTGGACGATGTCCGCGACTTCTTCCACCAGGTCGTAGACCGTGTGGTCCAAAGCCTCCGTCACGATGGGAAGGCCCGTTTCCCGGCGCACTCGATCGAGAATCTTGAGCGCTTCTTCTCCAAGGCCTTGAAAGGCGTAAGGGGAGGTGCGGGGCTTGAAGGCGCCGCCTCGAAACAGGTGGGCTCCGGCGCGCTTCACATGGCGGGCGATGGTCAGGGCCTGTTCCTCGCTTTCCACAGCGCATGGTCCGGCGATGACGACAAGCGAGCCGTTGCCGATGCGCACATCGTCCACGGCGACGACGGTATCCCGTGGGTGAAATTCGCGGCTCACCAGCTTATACGGCCGAGTCACGGGAATGGCTTCCTTCACCCCGGGAAGACCTTGGACCCAATTGGGATCTACAGGTCCACGATTGTGCAGGATGCCGATGGCCGTGCGTTCCCCGCCTGGAATGGGCCGGGCACTGTAGCCTCGGGCTTCGATGGCGCGCACCACATGCTCGATTTGATCCTGTGTGGCGCCTTTGCGCATGACGACGAGCATGGCGGCTGTCCTCCTCTCTTTTCGGTAAGCGGCGGTTCGTTCAATGAAAAAAGGCCGCGGGAGAAAATCCCACGGCCTTATCCCCAAAACAAAAAGACCGTGGGCCGGGTGGCCCACGGTCTTGATGGCATCGTTTATGCCGGTGGTCTAATGCGACACACTCCCGTCGGCGCACCCGTGCATCACGCACCACCACCAGCACCACCAGAAACCAACATTGCGTGCCTGCCGATCGAAACCCACGGTCTGCGCCTTTCAATTCCCAGAGTTTCTCATAACGGAACGACTCCTCCATAATTTCCCGAGACGGGCTGTGTCAAGAAAATTTTTACTCCTCCTTGGGAAGGCCGCTCGTTTCCCTTGAGGGGGTCTCCCATGGGAAATTCCCGGGAAAGACGCGCCGCCGGGAGAAGCGATACCGTCATGGGCTTCGAGATTGCCGTGGCGGCCGGAAACCGGCCGGAGCGGCCGCCGAAAGGCGCGCCCGGTGCGGGACGCCGCTCGGACGCCGCAGGCCAATGAAGCCCTTCGAACCGACGCCCAGGCGCCCCCGCCCTCAGCGAGGGCGGCGGCGCCGTCGGCCTTGGTCCTGGCCCTCCCCCGCCTGGCTCCTTTTGCGACGGGCCCGCGGCTTCAGGAAATCGACGCGGATGAATTCGTGTTTGTTCACGAACCGCACGAACAGCGGATGGATGTTCAGTTCCTTCTGGACCACGGCCCGCACCTGTTCCAGCGTCGAATACTTACTGATGCCGTATTTGCGATAGTCATCGGTTTTGATGAACAGAGCCATGGTCACCCTCCTTGCGTGGAATTCCGAGGATTTCGATGATATTCTAACAATCACCGTGCCGTTGTCAAAAGCATTGGGGGCGATGAGGTCGAGACAGTGGAAATTTTAGAAGGTCAAGTGGAACGCATAACCTACGCCGGTGAAGAAGACGGCTACAGTGTGCTGCGCCTGAAAGTGCACGGCCGTCGCGATCTCGTGACCGTCGTGGGATCGTTCGTGTCGGTGACGCCCGGCGAAGTGCTGCGGGTTCGCGGGGCATGGAACCGGCATCCCAAGTACGGCGAGCAGTTCCGGGCCGACCAATACGAAACCCTGAGCCCCGACACCGTGGAAGGCATCCGTAAATACCTGGGCTCCGGCCTCATCAAGGGCATCGGGCCCGAAATGGCCAAACGCATCGTCAAGGCTTTCGGCACATCCACGCTGGATGTGATCGACGCTCAGCCCGAGCGGCTCCTTGAGGTGGACGGCATCGGGCCCAAACGGCTTCAGGGGATCGTCAAGGCTTGGGACGATCAGAAAGAAATCCGTGAGGTCATGATCTTCCTCAAAGGCCATGGGGTAAGCGCGTCTCATGCCACTCGCATCTTTAAGCATTACGGCAGGGAATCCTTGAACGTCCTTCGAGAAAACCCCTATCGGCTCGCCATGGATGTTTCCGGCATCGGTTTCGTCACCGCGGACAAGATCGCTCAGAGCCTCGGATTCGCTCGCGATTCGGTGCGGCGTGCCGAAGCGGGCCTTCATTGGGCCCTGTTCCAAGCCGCCGACGAGGGCCATGTGTGTCTGCCGCGAAACCGGTTGCTGGAAGAAGCGCAAAAGCTTTTGGAATCCCCACGGGAGGTTTTGGAAAAGGGGCTGCAAGCGCTGGCCGCAGACGGGCGCATCGTCGTGGAAGCGGTCCCCGCTGATGCGGCGCACGTCATGGGGGATACCCAGGCCGTGTTCCTTCGAGGCTACCACACGGCGGAGGTTCAGACGGCGGCACGCTTGACGTACATCGCCTCCTTTCCCAAGCGGTTTCCTCAGGCCAAGATCGACGAAGTCATCGGCACGGTGACGGCCCGGCTGCCTTTCCCTCTGGCGCCGCTTCAGCGACAAGCCCTCCGAAATGCCCTCACGGATAAAGTCCTGGTCCTTACGGGCGGGCCCGGAACCGGGAAGACGACCTTGGTCAAAGCCGTGTGCGACGCTTACGCGCGTCTGGGATCCCGTGTGGCTCTGGCAGCGCCGACGGGGCGGGCGGCCAAGCGCCTCGCCGAAACCACCGGTCGGGACGCCGCCACCATCCATCGGCTTTTGGAGTTCAGCCCAGCGGTCGGAGGCTTCCAGCGAAACGAACAAAAACCCCTCAACACCGACTGCCTCATCGTGGACGAAGCCTCCATGCTCGATGGGCTCCTTGCCCATCACCTGCTGAAGGCCGTGGAACCCAAAACCACGGTCATCTTCGTCGGGGATGTGGATCAACTGCCATCGGTGGGGGCGGGAAACGTCCTCCAGGACATCATCGATTCGGGCGCCTTCCCCGTGGTGCGCCTCACGGAAATTTTCCGGCAGGCCCAGAAGAGCCTCATCGTCGTCAACGCCCACCGCATCCGAGAAGGGATGTTTCCCGTGAACGGAAAATCCCAAGAGGGGCGCCTCTCCGATTTTTACTTCATCGAAAAGGACGACCCCGAAGAGGTGCTCGAGGTGGTGGTGGAACTGTGCACGAAGCGGATCCCCAAACGGTTCGGTCTCGATCCCGTGGACGAGATCCAGGTGCTGAGCCCCATGCATCGCGGGGTGGTGGGGGCCCGGCACTTGAACGAGGTCCTCCAAAAGGCGCTCAACCCTCGCGGGCGGGCCGTGGAACGGGCCGGCCGATTGTACCGCGTCGGCGACAAGGTCATGCAGCTTCGGAACAACTACGACAAAGACGTCTTCAACGGCGACCTCGGACGGATTGAGGCGGTGGATGAGGAAAACCAGGAAATCCGCGTGCGCATCGACGACCGCCCGGTGACCTACGATTTTTCCGAACTGGACGAAATCACCCACGCTTATGCCGTGAGCGTTCACAAATCTCAGGGAAGCGAATACCCTGCGGTGGTGGTTCCCTTGGTCACCCAGCATTACATAATGCTGCAGCGCAATCTGCTCTATACGGCCGTCACCCGAGGGAAAAAGCTCGTGGTGCTGGTGGGGTCCCGCAAGGCTCTGGCCATGGCCGTCCGCAACAACCGCATCCAAAAACGTTACACCCTGCTGGCCCACCGTCTCAGAAGGAGCCTCGCCGCCCCCGGCCTTGAAGGTGCGACCTCCAATGGGGCCTTCGCCTCAGAGACGCCGAGAAAACGCCCACAAAACGGGCGATGAAGAACCACGGAACTCCTTTTTTAAGGATGAAAATCATGCCCATGAACGAACTGTTTCCCAACGTCTTTCGCGGCTCTTTTCCCGTCCGGGAAGGCTCCCTGGGTTCCCTTCTGGCCCGGTTCGGCCCGACGATTGTGGTAGGGCATCCGACGTTTCGCAACGCAGACAATATCGGTCCGGAGCTCCACCGCGGCATGGAGGCCGCTCTGGTCGCCTTTCCCACGGAACGCGTCGCCTTTGTGGTCTCCGACGGCACGTGCACTCTGCGGGATCCGGAACCTTCCACTCTGGATGCCGCCCTCTCGGCCGCCGTCGATTTCTTGAAGAACCTGGAAGCTTCTGCACGCGATCGTCTGATGGTCGTCGCCACGCCCTACGACGGGTATAAAGGGAACCACACGCCCGGCAAAGGAAGCGCTTTGAAGCTGATTTTCGATGAAACGGCCCACTGCCCGACCATGCAGACGATGATTCTCCTGGACGGCGACCTGAGAAACGATTTCCACCCGTGGTTTCGGACCTTTGCCGCCGTCATCTCCGAGCACCGGACCGTGCGGCCGAGCCGAGACTTCTTTATCACCGCCCGCTACGCGCGCCATTTTGTGGATGCGTCGTTGACGCGTTTCATTGTGGGCCCCCTGACCACGCTCATGGGCTGTTACGTGCCCGGCGGCATTTCCGGGGACATTGTGCTTTCCGCCGGGGCCGTGCAGCACGAACGGGACGCCGTGTGGGATGAAGCCCGCTGCCGCTACGGCACGGACATCGCCACGACCTTTGAAAACATCGCCGACCCCGAGACGGTGATCTACGAAGTTTACCTCGGCGCCAAGCTTCACGACATCACCGACGAAGCGAAGCTGTCCGTGATGCCCGGTGAAGTCATCGGGTCCGCTCTGAACCGGCTGCTTTACTACGAGGATCGGGACAAAAGGGTCTCGAACCTTTTGGGTTCGGAGAAACCCGTGGAGCGTCCCGTTACCTGGGGGCCGGAAAAGACCGGCATTGCCTTCATGGATCCCGGTTATACCAATGTTTTCGACGTGGACCGAAAGCGGGAAACGCTGCTTTCTGGTTTTGCATCCTTCGAAAAGGCCATGAAGGAGACGCTGAACCCGGAGACTTTTCACGAGATTCGGGATCGAGTCCGTAGCCTCCAGAGCGGTTCCGCACAGGATGGGGATCCTGTGAGGTTTTTGGGGGTGGATCGGGACTTTTGGATCCGCCTTCTGTACGAAAGCCTGGGCCGCCTGTTGGCCTTCCGGGAAGTGGACGCCGTCAAGGGCTGCCTCAACTACCTTTACACCGCGGCCTTTTTGGAATTTTGCCGGGAAAAGCTTGAACGGCTCGGAGCGCGCACCTACGGCGCCGTGCGCGCCATGCAAAAAAGATTGGGCGTGCCCCCCGAGGAAGCCGAAAGGTTTTACCGGGACGAAGTGGACGTCGTGGTGGAAGCCATGGCCCTTTCCTTCTATGAGGGAAGGAAGGTCATTTTGGAAGTGGGGCGAACTGGCGTGCCCGCGCGTCATTTGTAGGGGCGGGCTGGCGTGCTCGCACATCTTTCGCAGAGGCGGGCCTTGTGCCCGCCCGACATTTGTGTGTGTGGTTGTGGGCGGGGGGTTGTGTCGCGGGTAGGTTGGGGGGTTGTGTTGGGGTTCGCTGCGCTCACCCCAACCTACGGCGCACCCCAACCTACGCTGCACGCCAACCTACGGCTCGGGCCAACCTAAGGCGGAGGGAGAATTGTTCGGCGAAGGCAAAGATTTCGGCCAGGGGCCGATCATCGAGGTGCCTAAGCAGCTCGAAGCGAATCTCCTCGGAAACCGTGCCGAAGTCCGTTTACGCCATGGCCCCGGCGATCCAGGCCGGAAAGTCAAGGCATCACCGCGCTTTGATCCTTGCGGCTATTTCATCCATGATTGGTCAATGAGAAAACTTCGGTGGAATGGAAGACAACAACCCAACGGCTTTCGAATTTGCTGAACTAAGTCAAAGAAGACCCCATGAACGAAGTCATCGCCGTTGAAGGCTTAAGCAAGCGTTTCGGGCAAGTTCAAGCCGTCTCCGGCTTGTCGTTTACCGTGCACCGGGGAGAACTGTTCGGTTTTCTCGGCCCCAACGGCGCCGGCAAAACCACCACCATCAATATGCTCACGGGTCTGGCGCGCCCGGACATGGGAACTATTCGCATCGGCGGCATCGACTGCACGCAGAGGCCGAGGGCGGCGCAGCATCTCATCGGTGTGGTTCCGGACGAAAGTAACCTCTATCCGGAACTGACCGGTTTCGAGAACCTCTGCTTTTGTGCAGCGCTTTACGGCCTCGGAAAGGCCGAGCGTCAAGAGCGGGCGAGGAGGCTTTTGGATCAATTCGGCCTCGCCCAAGCGGCGAACCGCAAGTTCGGGGGATATTCCAAGGGGATGAAACGTAAGCTGACCATTGCCGCCGGGATCATCCATCAACCCGAAATCCTTTTCCTGGATGAACCCACCACCGGCATCGACGTGGCCGGTGCGCGACACATTCGTCAGCTCATCGCCGATCTCCATAAGGCCGGTACCACCATCTTTTTGACCACCCACTACATCGAGGAGGCGGAGCGGCTCTGCGGCCGCATCGCTTTCATCGTGTCCGGTCGCATCGTGCGGACGGATACGGTGGAGCGTCTGATCCAGTCGGTTCGCGACAAGCATGTGGTGCAGATCACTTGCTCAAAAATGCCTGACGACATGGGCACCAGACTGTCGCAGTTTTTTCCCGGACTGGAATTGACGAGCCAGGGACGGGAATCGATTCGAGTGGAGGCCGGCGAGCCGATTCGCGTCGGTCCGTTGGTTCGTTTCCTTGAAGATCAGGGGGCCGAGGTCGCCGAGGCGCGAAGGATGCGGCCGTCCTTGGAGGACGTTTTCGTCCAGATTACCGGCATCGAGGCCCACGCCATGGGACAAGAACAAGAAAAAGAAAAAGCCGGAGCCGGGTGATGAGACTGTGGATCGCCTTTTGGAACATTCTGCTCAAGGACATGCGGACCTATTACCTGAAGCCGCCGAATATCAGTTGGGGGTTACTTTTCCCCGTGGCATGGACGGCGATGTTTTTCATTAAATCCGGCAAAGGCCTGGACAGCATTCTCGCACTCCTTCCGGGGGTGGTGGCCCTCTCCATTTTGTTCGGCACAACGTCCATGCTGGCGGTGACGGTAACCTTCGAGAAAAAGAACCGCTCCTTCGAGCGACTCCTTTTGGCTCCTATCCCATTGGAACTCCTCATGCTGGCCAAGACCGGCGGGGCCGTTGTCTTCGGTGTGGCCAACGCCTTCGTGCCTGTCTTGATGGCATTGTTTCTGGCCGATCTGTCTCAGGTGAACTGGATCGTGTTCGTTCCCGCCGTTTTCATGATCGCCGTGGCATCGACTTTTCTTGGCCTCTTCATCGCCGTGGCGGTCAGTGAAGTGTTCGAGGCCCAGACCTTTTCCAATTTTTTCCGCTTCCCCATGATCTTCCTCTGCGGGCTTTTCTTTCCCATCGAAAAGCTGCCGGTTTTTTTGAAACCCCTCTCCTATATCCTGCCCCTGACCTACGGCGCCGACATGCTCCACGGGGCCGTGCACGGCCGACAAAGCATGCCTTTTCCTCTCGACACAGCGCTTCTCGGCGGGTTCTGCGTCGGTTTGTTCGCCGTGAGTCTTTGGAACATCAAACGCAAATGGATTCTTTGAAGGCCGACGTTTTTGTTCTCGTTATGCAGGGAGAATCCAGCCATGGGCCGTGCCAGTGCCACGCTCAGGTGGGCGCGCTGGCTGGGAGTTGACGAAGACGCCGACGGATTCTTTGGATGTTAGTGATCTATTTTCGCTGGGCTGCATGATTCGAGATCAATTTGACGGCGATACACTCATAGGTGACCCATCCCCCTTGGTAGGTCACGGAGCTTCGCCGCATGATGCGCCATCCGCCGTTTTGATAAACATTTTCGGCATCGATTTTCTCCACGAAATCGTCGACGGAACCGAGCCATTCCAAAAGGTCGGGGTTTTGCGTCAGAACCACGGGTTTCACGTTCCGGCCGGCCACGATCGTTACGGGTTCGACAATGAGGTTGGACAGATCGCCAAAGACCAAAGGTTCGGGCGCGGTTTTGGCTTGAAGCCGGATCATCCTCGCTCTGACGTCCGGGCCGGCCGACTCTTTGGTGACGTCGATCAGGTCAAGAAGATAGTTGCGGACATCATTGAGGTCCTTCACATCGCGCAACTTGTCGAGCCTCGGGTAGGTTTCCAGGGCCTTGGCCAGCAACGAGATCTCGCGCAGGTAGTGGTTGCGCTGATTGTCCGGCACCAGATGCATGACCACCAGCACCACCGGTTCCCCGTCCGACGCGCCGTAATCGATACCCGTAGGGCTCCAACCGATGGCGCACATGAGGTCCCCATCGAAGGGCACGCGCGCATGAGGGCAAGCCCAACCTTTTCCCAGGGCGGTGTTAGTCCCTCCTTCCCGTTTCATCACATACCCGAAAACATCCGTTCCGGCCGGGACTTCCGGGAACGCTTCGATCACGTGCGCCAAAAACTGCAGCGCGTCTGTCTTGTCGTTATCCGGCAATTCGAAAAGCCTTCCCTCTTGGAGGGCATCCAAAATGGTGTTCATGATCAGTCACCTCCATAGCGGTGGAAGAACCACGTCTTCACCCAATGGGTCAAGATGGCGTATGTGGTCAGAAACACGGCGATCCATGCCCAGTAGACGGCCGGCAAAGGGACCATCCCCAAGTCGGCGGCAAAGGGCGAATAAGGCAACCACGCTCCAATGGCCATGATGAGCAGAGTCGTCAGGGTCAAATGAAGGGATGCGCGGCTGCCGAAGAACGGGATGCGTCTTGTGCGAATGATGTGGACGATCAAGGTTTGGGTGAGCAACGATTCCACGAACCATCCTGTCTGAAAGAGCTTTGCCAACGAGTCCTTTTGGATGGCGTCGACCGAGGGGTCGAGAAAAGCGCTGCAATGGAAGAAGAACCACATCAAGGCAAAGGTGGCGTAGTCGAAGACGGAGCTGATGGGCCCGATGAAGACCATGAACCGCCTGATGTTGCCGATATTCCACTTGAGGGGCTTGGCGATGAGTTCCTCGTCCACGGTGTCCGTGGGAATGCCGGTTTGCGAGAAGTCGTAGAGCAGGTTGTTCGTGAGAATCTGCACCGGCTGCATAGGCAGAAAGGGCAGTAGGTAGCTCGCCCCCACCACGCTGAACATATTGCCGAAATTGGAACTGGCCCCCATGCGGATGTACTTGACGATGTTCGCGAAGACCTTCCGACCCTCCATGATGCCCTCCTCAAGAACCAGGAGGCTTTTTTCCAAAAGGACGATATCCGCGGCTTCCTTGGCCACATCCACGGCGGAGTCCACCGAGATGCCCACATCGGCCGCTTTGAGCGCCGGGGCGTCGTTGATCCCGTCGCCCATGAACCCGACCACGTGACCGTTGCGGCGCAATTCTCTGATAATTTCCTCTTTTTGCGCCGGGGTGAGTTTGACGAAGACGTCGGCATCCCTGATCATTTGTGAAAACTGAACCGGGGGGAGCCGGAAAAGTTCAGTGCCCGAAACCATCCGCTTCACTTTGAGCCCAACGTCCCGGCAGATCTTCTCCGTGACCAGCCCGTTGTCGCCGGTAAGCACCTTGAGCTTGACGCCGGCTTGGGAAAGGAGTTCCAAGGCTTCTTTGGCGGATGTCTTGGGGGGATCGAAGAACGCGATGTAACCCAGCAGAATCAACTGGGATTCATCCTGAACGGAAAAAACGGTTTTATCGCTTGGAAACTCGCGGTAGGCGATGCCGAGAACCCGAAAACCGTCGCGGTTGAGTTTTTCCACCTCTTCGAAAAGGTCGTCCCGGATAATGTCGACCAGAGGGTAGACCTCTTCATCGATCTGATAGCGGTTGCAACACGAATAAATCTCCTCAACCGCACCCTTGCAAATGAGCACATGGTCCCCTTCATAGGCAACGACCACAGACATCCGCCGGCGCTGGAAATCGAAAGGGAGTTCATCCACCAGCCGGCATTGCCGGGTGTCCAGATCGGCGTGTTCCAGAACCGCGCGGTCGATGAGATTCCGCAGGCCGGTCTGAAAATAGCTGTTGAGATAGGCGTAATGGAGTACCTCTTCGCTGGGGTGCCCCAAAATGTCGACATGTTGTTCCAGAACCACCTTGTCCTGGGTCAGGGTTCCAGTTTTGTCCGTGCAGAGAATGTCGATAGCTCCGAAGTTCTGGATGGCGGGTAAGCGTTTGACGATGACCTTTCTTTTGGCCATGGTCAGAGCGCCTTTGGCCAAGTTGACGGTGACGATCATGGGCAGCATTTCAGGGGTAAGACCGACCGAGATGGAGAGGCCGAACAGAAGGGCCTCCAGCCAGTTCCCCTTGGTCATTCCCACGATGAGGAAAACTGCGCACACCATGACCACCATGAACCGGATCATGAGCCACGTAAAGGAGCGCACCCCCCGGTCGAAATTGGTCTCTTCACGCTTTTCGGCCAGCCTTTGCGAAATGGCTCCAAACAAGGTGCGAACACCCGTGTTGATGACGAGGCCTCGAGCGGTGCCGCTGGTGACGGATGTGCCGAAGAAACAGGCGTTGGGCAACTCTAAGGCTGAGGCCGCGGGCGAGCCGCCGTTCGTTGCGGCTTTCTCGATGGGCATGGATTCGCCGGTCAGGGCCGACTCATTGACAAAGAAATCCTTGGCGTGGATCAACCGGAGATCTGCCGGAACTATGGACCCGGCTTGCAGGAGCACGACATCCCCGGGAACGACTTCCGATATCCGCACCTCGGATTCCACCCCGTCTCTTAGCACAAGGGTGCGGGATTGGACGCGCTTGCCGAGGTTGTCCACGGCTTGGCTGGATCGGCGGTCGAGGATAAAGGACAAGCCGATGCTAAGCAGGATCATTGCACTCACGATGACGGCGGATTTCAGTTCGCCGATGACTGCAGAGACGAGAGCGATCACGAGAAGCTGAATCACCAACGGGCTTCTGAATCGTTGGAGCATATCCGCCCAGAATCCAAGGCGTTTCAGATGCGTGAGTTCATTCGGGCCAAATTCGTCGAGACGTCGCTCCGCTTCTTCCCTTCTCAGACCCTGGGAAGAGGTGTTCAGAGCCTGGATCGCCTCCTCAAGGGGAGCGATGCACAGTTGCACGAGAAGGCTCTCGTGTTTGTTCGCCGCCTGTTGAGGGGAAGCAAGGACGTTGCTGCCGGAGCCGCTCCCGAACCGCATCCTTTTCATGGCGCAATCCTCCTCTTCATGGAGTTGGCGCCATGGTTTCGACGTGAACCATCCAAGGGGTCCGGCGATCTCAAAACGACCCGGCCGGGCGGACAAGAACTGTGGAAAGGAGCACACACCGCATGGGCAGCTTGCGAGGGTAACCAAAGCCGACAAAAGATAGGGTGTAGGGCTTTGGGGAAGTTTTGAAGGTCTTTGGGATTCCTGGCGAGGAGCCTCCGGTGCACATCGGGGATGAAAAGAGGGTGCTTGTTCTTCACGGTTCGCCTCCGTTTCAGCCGCGACGGGAAGGCGGACGCGGCCGGAGGCGAACCGGTGGGCTAGGCCCGGAGGCGGTGCCGACCGTTCACGTCACCCGTCGCGCGGCGCAGGTGTCGCGGTCCAGGGTCTTCAGATTCTTCCTGGTTCATTTCGTGGGTCATTTTGGGGCAACTGTGACCGCCATCCGGGTCGCTCATAACGAATTCTCCATTCGGGTTAATCCATAGCGCGCAGAGCGCACCCATGAACTTTCGCCTTGTACGGAATCGGCGACGAAGGGTCAAGTCTTTTTGAAGGAAACTAAGCAAAGTCAAAACAAGCCTATGCCAGCTCTTCGACACTTTTCGATGGTCTCCGAGAGGTATGGAGGCCACGGGGCCGACGGGCTGAGTTCGGGCTAAACCTGGAACTCAGCCCGTCCATCCACCGGCATCGTTCGCCTCCACCGCCCGTTGGGGGTGGAGGGCGGGAGCCGGGGGTTCCGTGCGCCCCGGCTACGCCGAAACCCCGATAGGCCGGGATCCCCATCTTCGGCAAACGACCGTGATCGGCGGGCTTACCTGGAGGAGAGGGATCTTACCGAGTGCCGGCTTTGTTGCCAGATAGACGACGCGCAGGCGGCGCGCCGGCGCTGGACCGAGAAGCGCTCGAAGGCCAAACTGAGGCGGCCGCCGCGACGGGAGGGGTGACCGGCGTGACGGCTGCCGAAATGGGGCGATCGGCCGGTCTACCCGGCTCGGACGGCCCGGGGTGCATGGCGCCTGATCGGTGAGGTTTGACGAGGGTTATCCCCATGAAGGCGGAGGGGCAATGGAGCGCGATCAGCCGGCATACTTCTTCTTTTCCTCCTCGACCACGTTGATGATGTCATAGATGATGCCGGGAACCTTTCGAAGGACGCGATCCCAGGACATGGTCTGCGGAACTTCAAAGAGCTGCGTGCGGGCGTTCTGAGCGCATCGGTGGATGGTTTGGATGAGTCCCGAAGCCACGAAAGGCTGAAATTCGGGCTGGCTTCCCACAAAGGAAATGAACCGGTCTGCCAGCCGATACGGCGCCAACAAAAGATCTCCGGCGTACAGAACGGCGTTTTTGAAGACGCCGTGAACCATGGCTTCTTCACGGTCCGGGTCGTAGTCCAAACCGCAAAAGGCGGCGTTGTCGGCATACATCTTGACCAGGTTGTCGGCCACGTTGAGGTAGGTCAAGGTGAGATCCCGGATGAAATGATCCGAAATCTCCAGGCCTTCTTCAATGACCAGAGCGCTGAAAAGGGTAGTCACGATGTCGATGGCCATCTTGTGCAGCCCGCGCTCCCGATCATCGGGCGAGACGGGCTGATGCTTATGGTCGAAAGGTTCGGAGGAAATTTCCACCTGCGCAATGTTATTGGCCTTGCGGTAGACTTCGATCAGCGTGAAGATTTCCACACCCCAGTTCATGGCGAAATGCATGCGCTTGAGAAGACTCATGTCGAAGACCACTTCGCCGGAAAGCTGGTAATTGAAGGTGAGCAGAAAGTCCACCAGTCGCAGGACCTTTTCTTCTTGGCTTTCGGTGAATTTCCGTTTGAGAGCGATGAGCAAAGGATCCAGAAGGAGCCGTTTCACGCGGCCGTAAAGTTCGCCGTTTTTAAGCCGGGCGTAGAACGCTTTGGAGAACTGGTAGTTCAGGACCTGTACGGGGTAGATGAGCCGGTCCAGCTGCTCACAGGTAAAGGTGCGAATGTCCGCATCCAGCAAGGCCACGGTTTGAGCGCCCAGAGCCAAGGCGATCCCGAAGGACAAAAACATGTTGCGACCTTTACCTCGCACATCCAAAGCAAACCCGGCCTGGGACAATTGATGATAAATGCTTCGAAACCCCGGCCCATCGTTGTGCACGATAAGGCTGTTGTGGAGCTTGCGGCGCCGAACCATGCTCCAGAGCTCGCGGGCCTCTTCTTCCGTAGCGGCGTCCAAACCGAAAAGAATTCTGGAAATGTAGGGCGCTCTTTGTAGCTCATCCAAGATGTTTTCAAAAACCGGCCTGTTTTCCGGGTCGGTAAATTCCGTTGCCAGTAAAGGGATGACCAGAACCGTTTTCTTCCATCGCGAATGGTGAATGAGTTCCTCTTTCATCTGGGGATTGCTGGGCGTAAGGAGATAAAAGGTCGCGATTTTCGTGTGCTTTTGGGCAAAGTTGGACATTTCGGGCTCCTTTGCCGAATGTTATGCGTTCTTTAGGAGGGCTCGCACCAAGGCATCAAACCGGTGGATGGACGGCCCTGCCCAAGGGAGTTCCCGCGGCGAAGCGGGAGACCCGGGCAGGAACAAAAGCGTTTGCAGGCCGTGAAGGTGAGCGGCTTCCATGTCGTTGACGGGATCATTGCCCACCATGAGCACGGCCTTGGGGTCGAGGCCGAGGCAGCGAGCGCGAGTGGCGATCAAACGGAAAAAGTGAGGGTCCGGTTTGGCGAAACCCAGTTCATACGAAAAAAAGGTCCACCGCGCGTCAAAGACGGCGTGCAGTGAGATTTCCAGAATGTATTCCAAAATGGGCCGGGTGTAAAACTGCGCGTTGGATGCCAGTCCCAGCACGTAGCCTTGACGGTGCAAGGCTCTGATCATTTCGGCTACGCCCTCATAAGGGGACACGGGGTTGGCGACCAGTTCCCGGTACATGGCCAGATCCATGGGATTCGGCGTGGATATGGGCGCGTCGGGGGCGGCCAGGAGCAGTTTCTTCCAGATGTCCTCCACCAAGACTTCGGGGTGTGCAATGCCCAGAGCCCGGCCGTGTTCGTGCTCTTCGGCGACGGCTCGATAAAAATTGTCCGCCCAGATGAGCCCGGTGTTTTCCGAAAAGCCGAAATTCAGGGCCGTTTTCAGAAAGCTTTCCTGTGCCCGGCGCTGGCGCAGCGGCTCTTCCAGGTCGCCGTGAAGCGGTGCCAAAAGGGTGCCGTAGACGTCGAACAGAATGACACAAGGTTTTGGCTTGAGACGCGGCAGCGGAGAGTCTATGGGCGTAGGTTTCGGTGTTCGAGATACGTGAGCACACATCCACGCTTGCCATCGTTCCATCACCAGCCTCCAAAGAGCGGCCTTTGGTAAAGGGGATCAAAAAAAAGCGCCGTCAGGCATGGTCCCAGCCCCTGCTGTGGTCGTGAAAAGGTGGCTTCCGGGGAAGGTTTTTGGGAAATCGTGGCATGAGCGGGACTCGTTTCCAAAGGCTCTCCATCTTGCTGTGATGCGCTCATCCCATGCGGCTCTCTCCAGAGCCCCTCAAACGCCGCCATGAGCCGCCGGGCATGGGCTGTGGGACCGAATTGCGCGAAAAAGGATTCCTGCACCGTTTCGTTCAATTGAACCGGTGCCATAATCTTTTGAAGATCCCTCTTGAACTCCCCCTGGACGGCCGCTTTGAGCAGGTCTTTTTGCGCAGACAAATCCAGCATGCCGAAATCGACCTCGGCTTCCCCGTACACGGTGTCCAGGCGGGAAAGGAACCGGTCCACATCTTCCTTGGAAAGCGCAGGAACGAGGCCTTGATAGAATTCGGCGAAGCGGCGGCCTTTCATATGCAAGCGGGACCGGTCCGATGCCGGCACCTTCACGGGGAGCCGTTCATAGAGCGGTTGGGTAGGAAAGCCGGCTTGGGCAAAATCGGCCGTGACTTCGGGAAGATTGCGCCCGAGAAGAGGCCGTCCCAAAAGAGGGCCTTCCAGAAAGGCAAAGCCGAAGCCTTCCATCAGCGATGTGGTGATCACGGCATCGCTCCAGCCCATCAGCTCTTCAAAGGAAAAGGCCGTGCCCACCAGTTCCGCACCGAACCCGATCAGGCAGGGGAGTCGATTTTCGCGGACGAATCGTTTGACCTGTTCCGCGTAGGGTTTTTCCTGAGCCGAGGTAGCATCCAAGGTGATGAGCAGTTGGGGAGGTTCGGGCTGCACGGCGGCAAGGAAGAGAGCTTCCAGGACGTTTTTTCGGCGGATCAACCGAACGGGAAGAAGCCATTGAGGCCGACGGGGGTCAAAGACATAGTGGTTTTCCATGGCATAGCGGCTCAGGGCGGAGCTTACCGCCTGCCTTCGGCTCGGGCCCAACTCGGGCCGGGGGAAGGTGGGGGGGAGGAGAACATTGGGAAGCCAGAAGACGCGAAGGGGAGAGACGCCGCAGGCGAGAAGCCGGTCCCGGTCTGTGGAATTCAGCACGGCATAGGCCGTGTTGGGAACTTTGGGGTAAAAGTCATGAAGCCCGCCGTGTTCCCAGCAACGATGAAGTCGCATCATGTTTTCCACGCGCCCGCATTCGGGAAAGTCGTGGATGTGGTAAAGAAAACGGTGAGGGAGCCCGTCCGCATAGGCCTTTTCGGCCGCTTCTTTCCATGCAGCGGTGACGGCCGGATTTTTCCCCAGGGTGGGGTTATGGAGCCAAAAGACGGCGGATTCGCCCCCCCAGGCCAAGAAGGCGTCTCGAAGCCGTTCCGCGTCTTTTCGGAAAGATTTTTCATCGGGCCACGGCGTGTCTCGATAGTCCAGCCGTGGGTCCACGATGACTTCCACGTCAGGGACCAGGGCTTTCAACGAATGGGCAAAACTTCGAGCTCCATCCAAACGCCCCACGGCAAGGACGAGCTGGCGCTGGGTGAACCAGCCTTCCTGAGCCAGGCATTGCAGGCTTCGCAGCAGGGCCGTTCGCACCCCGCCGCGCAGCAGATGGTAGTGGAAGAGCACCAGATTTTGAGGAGGCGTCATGATGAGCCGTCCTTGCTTTTTTCAGCACGGATGTGCACAATTTCCCGCCTAGGTGTCGTTTTCATGTCGTGAGGAGCTCTATCATGGCCCTTCATATCGGTTTTGTGTCCACTCGGTTTACGGGCGCCGACGGCGTCACCATGGAAGCAGGCAAGTGGGCTGAAATCTTTGAGGAATCCGGTCACAAATGTTTTTGGTGCGCAGGGGAAGTGCACAAGGATCCTTCGCATGCCATGGTGGTTTCGGAAGCCCACTTTCTTCATCCGGAAAACCAGAGGATTCAATCGGAAGCCTTCGGCCGCGTCATGCGTTCCCAAGAGCTGACCCAGAGGATTCACGATTCCCGGGCCGTGCTCAAGGAAAAACTCGCCGATTTTCTTCAAACCTTTGACATTCACCTGCTCGTTGTGGAAAACGCGTTGGCAAGCCCTTTGCACATTCCGTTGGGGCTGGCTCTGACCGAGCTCATAGCGGAAAAGAAAATTCCCACCATTGCGCACCACCATGAATTTTACTGGGAACAAAGCCGTTCCACCGTCAACTGCGTGCAGGATTTTCTCTTCATGGCTTTTCCCCCGGTATTGCCCACAATCCAGCACGTGGTCATCAGTTCCGCGGCCCATGAAGATCTTGCCCATCGAAGAGGGGTATCTTCCTTCGTCATTCCCAACGTTTTGGATTTCGATCACCCTCCGCAGGCCGACCCGGAAAAGGGAGACCGATTGCGGCGCATGATCGCGCTGGATCCTGAAGACAAGCTCATCGTTCAGCCCACTCGCATCATTCGGCGAAAAGGCATCCAATACGCCATCGAAATCGCCGCCGCTCTCAAAGACCTGCGCTACCGGTTGTTGATCACCCACCATGAGGCGGAGGGCGATCCGGAGTACGCGTCTTGGTTACAGAGCCAGGCCCGTGAACATGGAGTGTCCCTGCATTTTATGGGCACCCATGTGGTGGACCCATGGGTGGAGGGGGAATCGCCCTCGGAGCGCATCACGCTGTGGGACATTTATCCCCATGCGGACCTTATCACATACCCGAGCCTCTACGAAGGGTTTGGGAACGCTTTCCTGGAAGCCATCTACTTCCGCAAGCCCCTTGTGGTGAACCGCTACGCCACCTTCGTTCGGGACATCGAACCCTTGGGGTTTGATCTTTTGATTATGGACGGTTATGTGAGCCGCCGGCTCATTTCCAAGATTCGCGACGTTTTGAGATCCGACGAGGCGAAGCAAAAGATGGTGGAGCACAACTACCGTTTGGCCCAAAGGCATTTTTCCTATGAGGTGCTTCGACGGCGATTGAATTTTCTGCTCTTGGACTTTTTCGGCATGGAGGTTTAGGTGGACGCCGTTCCCTTGCGTGAGAGATTGATTTTTGCTTTGGATGTGCCGTCACCGGAAAGCGCCAAGGCGTGGGTGGAGCGGCTTGACGGCCTGGTGGGGTTTTTCAAGGTCGGTTTTGAGCTGTTCCTTGCTGGCGGTTTTCCCATGGTGGAATGGATTCAGAACCGTGGCGCCAAGGTCTTTCTAGACCTGAAGCTGTTCGATGTGCCGGAAACGGTTCGGCGGGCCATGGTGCAGATCGCTCAAAGAAATGTGGCTTTCACCACGGTGCATGGCAACGACGCCATGCTCAAGGCCGCCGTGGACGCCAAGGGATCGGTGAAGATTCTGGCCGTCACGGCGCTGACGAGCCTGGACCAAGGGGACTTGCACGATTTAGGCTTTCAGTGTTCCGTGGAAGAGCTGGTTTTGTCTCGGGCCAAACGGGCTTTGGCCCTGGGCTGTGACGGGCTCATTTCTTCGGGGTTGGAGATTCCGAGGCTGCGCCGTGAGCTGGGCGCCGGTTTTCTTGTAGTGGCTCCCGGCATCCGGCCCGTGGCCAATGTGGACGATCAGAAAAGAACCGTGGACGCACGTCGGGCCTTTGCGTCGGGAGCGGATTACATCGTTGTAGGCCGCCCCATTCGGGACGCTTCTGATCCGCAGCGTCTTGCGTCGGACATCCAGGCCCAGATTGAAAAGGGGCTCCAGGACCGTTGGGCCTCCCGGTCTCCAGAAGCCTCGGGCGCGTGAAGTACAGCAGAGACGATGGGCCGAAGAGGCGCGCGCCCAGACGACCACAGTGTCCGGGGGTCCTACGGGGATGGAGAAGATCATGCCCGATATCGCCGACGTGAAAGCCTGTCTCAAAGAGCACGGCATTGAAGTCTGGGAGTTCGAGGAGCTGACCCCCACGGCGGAGACGGCCGCCAAGGCCGTGGGGTGCAGTGTGGCGGAAATCGCCAAGAGCATCCTGTTTGTGGTGGGCGATCAGCCCGTGGTGGCGGTCACGTGCGGCGACCGTCGGATCAAAGGCTCCCGACTGAAACAAGCGGCCGGCCTCAAAGGCAAGGTGCGCCTTCCGGGTGAGGACGAAGTGCGGCGCTACACCGGCTATGCCCCCGGAGGGGTCTGCCCTTTCTTGTTGCCGCCTTCGGTGAGGGTCATCATCGACACCGCCATGCGCCGATTCCCGCGCGTCTACGCCGCCGCCGGCAACGACCGTTCGGCCGTTCCCATCACCGTGGAACAGCTTTTGCGCCTGACGGGCGGGACCGAAGCCGCCGTTTCAGACGCCGCGGGCGACGCCGCCGGTTGAACCCCCGGCAGAGCTGGCCTTGTCGGGCGTGCCGTGGGCTGTGGCGCGGTCGATTTCCCGGTACATCGCTTCGATGACGGCGGCGTAACGTTCCAGGATAACTCTGCGTTTGAGCTTCAACGTGGGGGTCATCTCCCCGTCCTCCAGGGAAAATTCCTTGGGCAGGAGGGCGAAGCGCACAATCTTTTCGTGCGGGGCCAGGTCTCGGGTGAGTTCGTCGATCTTGCGCCCGAAAAATTCCATCACGACCGGGTGTCGCACCAGTTCTTCCCTGGGCAGTCCCGCCAGCCCCTTTTCGGCCAGAAGACCCTGGAGGTTTTCAAAAGACGGCACGATGAGGGCCGTCACGCACTTTCGACCTTCCCCCACCACGGCGATTTGTTCCACGGCGGGATCGGCCCCGATGAGGGTTTCGATCATCTGCGGGGCGATGTATTTGCCGCCCGAGGTTTTGAAAAGATCCTTGATGCGGTCCGTGATGACGAGTTCCCCGTAGGGGTCGAAGGTGCCGGCATCCCCCGTGCGAAAGTAGCCGTCTTCCGTGAAGACGGCGGCGGTGGCTTCCGGCTTGTTGTAATAACCTTTCATGACGTTGGGGCCGCGGACCAAAATTTCCCGGCTGACGCGATCCAGCCGCACGTCCTGACCGGGAAGAGGGCGTCCGACGGTGCCGAACGAAAACCCTTTGGGTTCGTGGCAAGTGACCGTGGCCGTGGTTTCGGTCAAGCCGTAGCCGCACACGATGGGAATCCCGACGGCGCAGAAAAAGCGTTCGATTTCGGCGGACAGCGGCGCTCCCGCACACGGCATGAATCGAATGCGGCCGCCGAAGAGCCCTTGGAGTTTCTTGAGGACCAGTGCGGAAGCCAACCGGTGCTGCAGACGGAGCCCCGCGGGGACGGCCACGCCGTCCTTGTGACGGCGGAAAACTTCGTCTCCTACAGAGACGGCCCAGCGAAAAAGGCTTTGTCGAAACGACGGGGCCGAGTGCACCTTTTCCTGGACGGCGCCGTAGACCTTTTCCAGGAGGCGCGGCACCGTGCACATGATGGTCGGCTGCACGTGCGCCAAGGCTTCCATCACCAGCTTGGGATCATCGAGATAGGCGTTGGTCATCCCTTTGTGGAAAACATAATAGGTCCACGTCCTTTCAAACACGTGGGACAGGGGAAGAAAACACAGGGAGACGTCCGAGGTGCCGCACGGCGGGATGCGCTCCTCGTGCGACGTCATCTGGTAGAGCACGTTGGACTGGGTGAGCATCACCCCTTTGGGTTCTCCGGTGGTGCCGGAGGTGTAGATGAGCGTCAGAAGATCCTCGGGGCAGGCTTCGGCCAGACGTGCCGAAACCCCATCGGCCCATGAAGCCGCATCCCCCAGAGCCAGAAAGGTCTCGAACCCCAGGACGTTTTCCGAGGACGCCTCTCCGTGCGCGTCGTCCAGGCGCACCACGGCCTTCACGTGCGGCAGCTCGTTCATCACGGTGAGGGCTCGGGACAGTTGATCTTCAGAGCCGACGAAAATCACCTTGGCTTCGCAATCTTTGAGAATATAAGCAGCTTGGCGGGCCGTGACGGTCGGATAAACGGGAACCGAAACGGCCCGAACGTATTGACAGGCCACGTCCACCACGGTCCACCGAGGCTGGTTGTGGCTCCAGACGGCCACGCGGTCTTGAGCTTCCACCCCGAAGGTGAGCAAGGATTGAGCCGCCCGGCGAACCTGGCGGGAAAAGTCGCGCCACGTCATCTCGTGCCACCCCCCGTCGCGTCGGTAGAGGAGGGCCTTTGAGTCACCGCCGTGTTCCGCTCGCTGCAGGAAGAGATGCGCATACGTCTTCATAGGGCCGACACCTCGTGTGTGCTGGAGTTTTTGATGAACCTCGCCAATATAGCGCGTCTTGGGGGAGGATCACCGAAAAAATGTGACCCACGCGCTGAAGGTCGAAAGCTTCATGATTATGGGCGGCAATTGACACGAGGACAAGCCGGCGGTACGTGTGAACCGGAAGTTTTTCCGGCAAGATGAAAACTCGGCCGTTCCACCGAAAGAGGAAAATCCAAGCCGGCATTCGCCGGATGAGCCTGGCGGGCTTTGGGGCTCAGGGCACGGGTGACGCGGAGCCCGCCGGGTCGGCACACGGGCGCGGAGGAACCACATGGGCGACATGACGCGATATGCGGACTTTTTCGGTCAACCGGTAAGCCTCTTCGGGGTCGGGGCTCTTCGGAAGCTCCCGGGATATCTCCGGGCCTTTTCCGCGAACCGGGCCGTGCTGTGCACCGACACGGGCGTCGTGGCGGCGGGGATCGCCGGAGAGGTTCTCAAGGTCTTGAACGAGGCATCGAAACTGGACGTGACGGTCTTTGACGAGGTGGTCGCCAACCCCACGGAAGAGTGTGCAGCGCGGGGCTACGAGCTCTACAAAGCGACTCCAGGGGCCTTGCTCATTTCCCTAGGGGGTGGAAGCGCCCACGATGCGGCAAAAGCCATCGGCGTCATGGCCGCCCACGACGGGGCGCTCTGGGATTTTGTCGGCGTCAACAAACTGAAGCGATCCCTGCCGCCTCTCATCGCTATCAACACCACGGCAGGGACGGGCAGCGAGCTCACCCGGTTTGCCGTGATCACCCATGTGGCGAAAAGGACGAAGCTGACCCTCGTGGACTGGCGGCTGACGCCGCGCATCGCCGTGAACGACCCAAGCCTCATGGTGACCCTGCCGCCAGAACTCACCGCCCAAACCGGCATGGACGCCTTCACCCACGCTGTGGAAGCCTACCTTTCCCGAAGCGCCACCCCGCTTTCGGATGCCTGCGCCTTAGAGGCGATCCGACTCATCGCCGAGTATCTTCCCAGGGCCGTCGCCCACGGCGCCGATATGGAAGCGCGGGCGGCCATGGCCTACGCGCAATATCTCGGCGGGCTTGCGTGCAACAGCGCGGGGGTCGGAGCGGTCCACGCCGTGGCCCATCAGCTCGGGGGCCTCTACAACCTGCCGCACGGGCTATGTAACGCCGTGTTGCTCCCGTGGGTGTTGGAGTACAATCTGTTGGGATGTATGGAGCGCCTTGCCGAAATCGCCACGATCATGGGGGAAGACGCCGCCGGGAAATCGACGCGACTCCGTGCCGAAAAGGCCGTGGAAGCCATAAGGGCCCTGGGACGGGACGTGGGGATGCCGCAGCGGCTCGGCGCCATCGGCGTGAAGGAAGAGGATTGTCCCACCATCGCGCGACAAGCTCTGGAGGATCCGGCCATCTTCACCAACCCCAGGCGGGCGACGGAATCGGAAATCATGGCCGTCCTGAGAAAAGCCCTGTGACCTAAGACCACGGGAAATCGCATCCGGCGATTTCGTGAAGGGGAAAAGGCAATGGGCCTTTGGTCAAAAAGTTTTGCCATAAAGGGACCAATGAGGAGCGTGAGCGTCCCCGCCGCACCTTCCGCGTAAAGAGACAAAGGCGGGATGGAAAGGAGGGAGCATTATGGCGATTTCCTTGGAAGGCGTCGCACCCTATCGGAAGATGGCGACCACGTGCCGCACCCGGCCTGTGTCCACGAAACGGATCATATGGCCCAAGTTGGACCCTGTGGAGGTGGAGCCGGGAAAGTATCGGGTGACCCTTTTGCGGACCGATCTCGTGGAATCGGCCGCACGGCTGTGGCGCTTGGGATACCCCGAACTCTACGGCTCACCCCACGAATTCCTTCTGGACCCTGGGGAGTATTCCCGTTGGGTGGCGCTCTGGGATCGATGGGAAAGCGATGCCCATGACAAAGTGTACTGCATGGCGGTCCTGGAGGATGTCACGACGGGCGAGGTTGTCAGCGGGTCGGTGCTCACCAAGTACGAAAAAAACCTCCAGGTGGAGTTTTCGCTCGTCACCACCCTGCCGGGTTTTCGCCGGAAAAACCTGACCGCCCAACTCCGCGCGTTCGTGAGAAAGGTTGCGGCCGGAACCGGAGCGGAATATTTCACCACTTTTTGCGAAACCTGGCATGATATCACCCAGCAGTGGTGCCTGAAGGGCGGCTGGAAAGTCGCCGGGATCTTCCCAGGAAACTTTGTGCGCTGGAACGGGGACGACCAAGAGTACCGGGGCTGCACCGTGCACTTTTACCGATTCGCCCGAGGGGCGGAAGATTTCGTCACCCGGCCTGAAGAGTGGCATCTGGCGCCAGCGGTGGAAAAGGTCTGGCGGGTCATGTGGGAAGTGAACCAGGGGCTCTGAATGGGCCGTGAGAGATCTTGTTGACGCGGGGTGACCTTTCGGCACAGGGGGAAGAAAGAAATGGACCGCATTCTCATCGGAAAGGGGGAAAAACCCGTATACCTCCTTTCCCGCTACGGCAATCGACACGGCCTTGTCGCCGGGGCGACCGGCACGGGCAAGACCGTTTCCCTGTTGGTTCTGGCCGAAGGGTTTTCGCGACTTGGCGTGCCCGTCCTTATGGCCGATGTGAAAGGCGATGTGGCGGGGCTGGCCTTCCCTGGAACGATTGACGAAAAAATTCAAGGGTGTCGGAGTGTATTTCTGTTCCCAGTTTCCCGACGATGTGCCCAACGACATCCTGGGCCAACTGGGCAACCGCATCCAGCATGCGCTTCGGGCCTACACGCCTCGGGATCAAAAAGCGGTGAAAACCGCCGCGGAAACGTTCGTTCCCAACCCACGGCTCGATGTGGCCAAGACCCTGCTGCAATTGGGTGTGGGCGAAGCGTTGGTGTCCACGCTCCAGGAAAAGGGGATTCCCCTGCCTGTGGAACGGACCCTCATCTGCCCGCCACGCTGCCGCATCGGGGCGATCACACCGGAGGAGCGGGCTGCCGTAATGGATCGCAGTCCCGTGGGGAGCCGATACGACACGCCGGTGAATCGGGAATCGGCTTATGAAATCCTGAAGGAAAGGGCGCTCCGAAGGGACATGGGCAAGCCCGAGGCAGAGCGGTCGAAGGCGGGCCGAGGGGCCGAGGATCGCGGGTCATTCGGGGATGTTTTGTTTGGGACCCGTCGGCGCCAGGGCTTGGTGGAAGCCATGGTCAAGCAGGCCGCACGAACCGTGGGGAGCCAGATCGGTCGGGCCATCATTCGAAACGTTCTCGGCACCATTTTGGGGGGCTCCCGTCGGCGGTGACCGTCGAAGCCCGAAAGCCGAGATCTTTTGCTCCCGCGGCATCGGATCGGCAATTGGCCGCAGCGAACCGGGCGCGGGGAAGCGCTCGAGACCAAGAGAGGATAAAACACGCGTGGAATCAGAAACGACGCGGCAGCTGCCCATCGGCGTTTTCGACTCTGGGGTAGGGGGGCTCACCGTGGTTCGGGCCCTTATGGAGCGGCTGCCTTTTGAAAGCATTCTCTATTTCGGGGATACGGCTCGAGTGCCCTACGGGGTGAAATCCGTGGAAACCATTTGCGGGTTCGCCCGGGAAATCACCGAGTTTTTGCTGCAAAAAGGCGTCAAGCTCCTCATCATTGCCTGCAACACCATGGCGGCCGTGGCCCGACACGTGGTGGAGGACGTGTCCCCCGTGCCCGTTTTGGACGTCATCGACGCGGGAGCCCGAAGCGCCGTGAGTGTCACGCGGGCTCGGTATGTGGCCGTCATCGGCACGCCGGCCACCATCAATAGCAACGCCTATGCCCGGGCCATTCACCGCTATGACCCGTCCGTGCGCATCTTTTCCCAGGCGTGCCCTTTGTTCGTCCCTCTTGTGGAGGAAGGCTGGCTGGACCACCCCGTGACGCGCCTCACCGCCCAGGAATACTTCAAGCCCGTGCTCTGCCACCCCATCGACACCCTTGTGCTGGGGTGCACCCATTACCCCCTTTTGAAACCCCTCTTGCAGGAGGTGGCCGGCCCCGGCGTGCAGTTGGTGGATTCGGCCGAAGCCATGGCGGAGCAGACCGCCGACGTGCTCCATGCTTCTGGCCTGGCGGCGATGGAAGGCGGGTCGCCGCAATACGTCTACTACGTGACCGATGTGCCGCTTCGGTTTCAAACCATCGGGGAACGTTTCCTGGGGCGCACTTTGGCCGATGTGCGCGTCGTGAAAGGGTGAGCGAATTTCCGGGAAAAGCCGTAGCCTTGAAAAGGCGGCCTCAGACCTAGCGACAATGTGCCCGTGAGAAACGGGGGGCGTTGGCCCCCCGCAGGCTTTATTCCATGGGATCGTTTTCCACCAGGTTCCAGATGCCGCAGGGGCATGCCCCGGCGCAAAAGCCGCAGCCGATGCACCGCTCGGCATCCACCACCATCTCGAAGTCGCCGTTGGCGCCGCCCACGCGGCGGATGGCCGCCTGAGGGCACATGGAGACGCAGATGCCGCAGTCTCGGCAAGAACCGCAAGAAGCACATTCCCCGGCGCATTGGTCCACCCCGTCGAAGCCCAGCCGACGCGGATCAAAATATTCCAGCTTAACCCGCCGAGGATCGATCGTGGGACGCATGGACCGCTTCGGCCGACGTCCGTTCAAGATATCGTCGATGACCTGAGCCGCCTTTCTTCCCGCGCCGATGGCGTCGGTCAAAAGGCCCAGACGGACGGCGTCGCCGATGGCAAAGATTTGGGGATCACTGGTCTGGTAATGGTTGTCCACCTTGATAAAGCCGCGTTCCGTCTCCACGGTCTCCGGCAGGAATTCCAGGTCCGGGTGGTCCCCGATGGCGACGATCACCGTATCGGCCGGAAGCAGTTCCCCCGTGGTGAGCTCCACGCCTTGTTCCGTCACCGCCTTGGTGAAACACGGCCACCGAAATTCGGCTCCGGCCGCTTGTGCCGCCTGCCGTTCCTTGCCGAAAGAAGCGGGTTCCTGAATGTCGATGAGTGTCACCTTTTCGGCTCCGAGCCGATAAGCTTCCGTGGCGGCATCGCAGCCCACGTTGCCGGCGCCGATGACCACCACACGGCGGCCTACCTGGATTTGATCCCGCCGTGATTTTTGGAGAAAATCCAAGGCGGGGATGAGCCGTTCTTTTCCGGGCACGGGCAGCAGACGCGGTTTTTGCGCGCCGACGGCGATGACGATGATGTCGAAATCCGCCTTGAGCTGTTCCATGTCCTGCTTGGTCAATTCCTGTTGCAAAAAAACATGGGGCAGCGCTGAGCGAATGCGTTCCAGTTCCGTTTGGACCACTTCGTCGGGAATCCGACTCTTGGGGACCGCCGCCGTGATCTTCCCACCCAATTCCCGGCTGCGATCGTAGAGGACCGCTTCGTGCCCTTTGCGGCGCAGTTGCCAAGCGACCGAAAGCCCTGCAGGTCCGGCGCCGATGACGGCCAATTTTTTGCCGCTGAGCGGAGGGAGTTCCGGAAGCTGAGCTTTGAGGCTCGCCTTGCCCAGCTGCGTCACATCCACGGGTGCCATGCGCAATCCCTGCCGTGTGCACGACTGCATGCACAAATTGGGGCACAGGTAGCCGCAGACCGTGGCGGGAAAAGGCGTGTAGGCCAAGGCCATGTCCACGGCTTCATCCACACGTCCTTCCCGAATGAGGCGCCAACGTTCGTGAACCGGGATTCCCGTCGGGCATGAGGCCTCGCACGGCGCGGCGAATTTCTTGTTTTCCCAAATGGGCACATAACGGCGAAGATTTCCGGTGACGATGACCGGGATGGGGCTTCGGTCCAAATCGGAGAGGTCGCCGATGAGGCCTCCGGGCCCCAATTCCCGTTCCCACACGTCCCGATGAAAAACGCTCATAGGTTTTCTCGGCGCGGCCGCTTTTTCGTGGGGGCTCCGCGCCGCCAAAAGCTGCCATTGACTGCGTTGGGCAAAGAGCGGGAAGAGTTCCGTTTTGCGGATTTTTTCCAGGAAGTTTTGCAGATTCTTGACCAGCCAATGCCAGTCGTCGTCGTTCAGGGGCACAAGCTTGGCGTCGGCTTGGCTGTATCCCCCGTGGGGACCTCGAAAAAAGATTTTTCCGCCCACCATGCCGACACAGGGCCGATAGCCGAGCACGTTGTCGGGGTTGGCGGGTTCGTGGCCGCACACCACGGCGATTCCCCCGGCCATGAATTCCGCGAAATAATCGCCGACGGATCCCAACACCCACAGTTCCGGGGGGGCGAACCGCGGGTTGTGTTTCGTCATGGTCATGCCGCGGGCGCCGATGCTTCCGGCGATGAAGATCTTGCCTTGAGCCATGGCGTTGGCCACACCGTTGGCGGCATGGCCGTGCACGATGATTTCCGCGCCGGCATTCAACCAGCCCACGTCGTCCGATGCGGGCCCCAAGACTTCGATGACCGTGTTGGGAAAGCCCATGGAGCCCAATCGCTGCCCCGCCGTGCCGTGCACCGTGACATGGACGGGTTCGCCGTTGGAGCGCCACAGGCGGCCGCCGATGCCGTGCTGCCCGAAGGCTTCCACTTCCAATCGGCGATGGCCTTGGGCCAAAGCCTGTTGAAGGCGTTCTTCCAAAATTCGCGATTCCAGACGTCGACCTTGTTCCCGCCCGGAAATCCAATAAGCGTCTTGCAGAAAACTGTGTTGCATCGTTTGTTCACCTCATGGTCGGTCTTCTTTAGACCACATAAGCGATCTGCAGCCGTTGAGCCGCCGCTGGGTCATCAATCCCCAAGGCGTCCGACATTCCGATGGGCAAGGACGTGGAGCGTCCGAGGGGAGCGACGATTTTTTTCAGTTCCGTATCGAAGGCGAGAAAGACGTCCACAAGTCTTTCGGCGACCTTTTCGGGATCGAGCCGCCGGTACAGTCGGGGGTCCTGGGAGGTGATCCCCTTGGGACACACGCCGATGTTACAGACGTTGCACCGATCCGATTCGGACCCCAGGCAGCCGGCCGTGGCCTGCATGATGTACTTGCCGCATTGCACGGCGCTCGCTCCCAGCATGATGAGCGCGGCGGCGTTGGCGGCCAAATTGGCGTTTTTCCCGATGCCGCCTCCGGCAAACAGCGGGATCTCGTTCTGCTTTCCAAGCCTCACCAGGGTGAGATAGCTGTCCCGGATGTTGGAGGCGATGGGATGGCCCATGTGGTCCATGGAGACATTGTACGCGGCGCCGGTGCCCCCGTCTTCGCCGTCGATGGCTAATCCTGCAGCGTAGGGGTTTCGCGTGAGATTGTTCAGGACCGCCAAGGCCGTCGATGTACCGGAAATCTTGGGGTAAACGGGCACGCGAAAGCCCCACGCCATGGACATGGACTGAATCATCTTGGCCACGGCTTCTTCAATGGAATATTTGGTCTGATGGGTCGGCGGGCTGGGCAGGCTGACCCCGGGCGGGACGCCCCGAATGGCGGCGATGAGCTTGTTGACCTTGTACCACATGAGCAGGCCGCCGTCCCCGGGTTTGGCGCCTTGCCCGTACTTGATTTCAATGGCGCAGGGGTCCTCCTTCATCTCCGGAATGGCGTGGATGATTTCATCCCAGCCGAAATAGCCGCTGGCGATCTGCAAAATGACGTATTTGAGGAATCGAGAGCGCAAAAGGCGCGGAGGGCAACCGCCTTCCCCGGTGCACATGCGCACCGGAATTCCCAGTTCCTCGTTGAGGTACGCCACGCCCATCTGGAGTCCTTCCCACATGGTGGGGGAAAGAGCCCCGAAAGACATGCCGCCGATAATGAGCGGATAGATTTCCCGAACAGGGGGAATCCAGCCGTCTTCTTTGAGCCGTCTGAGGTTTTCCTCGGGAGGCAGGACACGCCCCAGGAGGCTGCGCAGTTCGAATTCATGCCGGCCGGCATCCAAGGCTGGGTCGGTCAGCATGGAAATGCGGATGAACTTGATGCGGTCCAGGATCCCCCCCGGCACATTGCGCCGGCCGCCGCGGCGCCGCGGCTGCCCGCCCCGGTTGATGTGGAACCGCAGCTTGTCCGCTTCCTCGGAACGGTACGGCATAATGGCGTCGTTGGGGCACACCAGAGAGCACATGCCGCAGCCGATGCAGGCGTAGGCGGGATCCGTTTTCTGCCGGATGCCGTAAAAAACTTTAAAAACGTTGGACGGAGCCTGTGTGATGCCCAAGGCCGTCTCCAGGATGCGCTTCCGGAACACGCCGAGCTCGATGGCATGCACAGGGCACACGGTCGTGCAGCGGCCGCACAGCGTGCATTTTTCCAAGCTCCAGTGAACCTGCCACGGCAGGTCTCGGAGACTCAAAGAACTGGGGGCAATGTGTCCATCTGAGAGCATAGACGAACCTCCTGGCGATTCGCTCCGACGATCACGGTGTCGAGATGCATCGGTTGGATGTCTTTTGATTTGTCCCGGTCGGGAATCATGGCGTCCAGACCGCACATTTCCGACGAAAAGGCATATAGGCCGGGTCTTCCGCCCACGACGCCCGGGCGCAGTTTCTTGCGGTCTTGAACCATAAAAAGCCGCTTGTCCGGAAGGCAGCCGATGACGCAGTTCGGGCCATCGATGATGAGCCGCCGGCAGCTTCGCTTGATGTGCTTCAAAAAGGGCCCGTTCGGATGAGTCTCCAGCACCTCGTCCTGAAGCGGCGTGATGACATGTTTGTAGTGTTCCAGACCGAGTCCTAGAAAATGCTGCGTGTAGTGCAGGATATGCGTAAAGACCTCCGAATCCGACTGGTAGCCCACGTAGCCCGGAAAACCGCGGGAAGAGAGGAACTCGCGGATGGGGACAAAAGCGGTGTTCTCGCCGTTGGTCATGGTGGCCATCCCCTGGATGAAAAAGGGGTGGCAGGCGTAGAGATTGATGGCGTAGTTGGTGTTCTGGCGTCCCTGGGCCAAGATGATCCTGGCGCGGAGTTCCTTGCGGTCCAAGCCTAGGTATTCGGCCACGGTCATGGGGTCGCCGATTTCTTTAATCATGATGCAGTCGGGCCAGAAGCTGAACACGATCATGTCTTGCTTTTCCTGGCCCATCTCGCGCAGCTGAAGCCGCACCCCCAGAAGACGGTTCCGGATTTCCTGGGGCGGCAGCTGATCCCATTCCTCCGGCAGTTCGTAGGCGCGGATCAGGTACACATCCCGCTTCGGGACGCCGGGCGGGGTTCTCTTCGGCGTCTTGATGGAGAGCTTGTATTTGGTCATGAAACCGATTTCCATCATGAACCGATCCAGCCGTTTCAGGCCGTCGTTGGTGAAGATCCCGGAGAGAATGGGCGCTCCTTCCAACTCTTCCCAGGGGCCTCCAAGGTCGCTTAAGAAAAGCCCCACCCCTGAGCCGTCGTGGCCTTCACGCATGACGTCCAAAGCTTCGATGGCTTTCATGGGAGACAATGGTTCCGAGCTCGTCAAGGCACAGAGCCGACACATGGCGGATGACACTCCTTCCTCGTCAATATTCTTAGGGACGACGTTGTCCGGGAACCCAAGACATGAAAGGCCCTCCATCGATGTGGAGGGCCTTTTCGAACGGCGATGTTCGATGGCGGGAACCAAACGTCCTTGTTTGGCGGGATTTCAACTATGCCGAGAGCGAAGCTGGGTGTCAAATGAAAAATCTCGGGCGGAGGCCGCTAGATCGATCGATCCACTTTTTCCGGGTGGGCCTCAATCCACGCAAGGAGCCGGTCCAAAATAAAAGTGACATCCTCGAGGTGTTCGGTGCAGATCCGATAAAGTTCCGCATCACCGACCTCATGATAAAAATGCACCAGCCGATTCCGATAACCGGCGAGGCGGCGAAGGATACGCCCCTCTTCCGGCGACAGCAGGCCGTGCTCGGTCAGTTTTGACCCCACGTCCTTATATTCTGCGGCTGCCGTCCCGAATCCTTTGGCCAGGATGTGCCGGCCCAGATCCAAAAGGCCCTCCAACGCGCGCCGTAAATAGGACTCGGCCGCCGCCGCATTGCGAGGATCCCCAAGGAAGGTCTCCAAACTTTCCAAGGGAAGGCGCCGGATGCCCTCCACCATGCGCCGGATCCACGCGGTTCTTTCCGCGACGACGACCAAACGGACGGACGAAGGAGTCATCGGGCGCCCTCCTTGAAAATCATTCGAATGCGCTCCTTTTTCCAGGCCATGAGATCCCCAGCACGGCGCAACACGAAAAGTTCGTACCATGCCTGATCATCGGCGTCCGCCGTGTAAAGCAGCTCACCACGAATGACCTCCAGAGCCAAGAAAGGGTCCGCCTCGGGCAACACGACAAGGTCCACGCGGGGAGCCTCCAAGAGATCTTCCAAGACGGCCGTCAGATCCACCCGTTCCCTGGGGCTCAAATCGAGACCGAACGAGGGCCGCACGGCCATATCCACATCGGAGCCGAACAAAGGCGTCGACACCGGGGCGCTGTCGGCTGCAAGACGCCGGGCGATTTCTTCGGCTCGACTGCCGAAAACATAAATATCCTTGAGCCGGAAATCCGCTGCGATCCGCTCCAGTCTTTTCTTCAGAGCATCCCCGCGAACCATCCCTTGGACCTCTCCAGGACTTTTCCCTGCCCATGCCGCCCCTCGATGAAAATTCGGCTGATTCGAACCTTAACCTTTTGGAGAAGCCTTTCAAAGTCGCGAGAATCTTCATGAGTGTAACCGGTCATCAAGGCATATTCGGAGTTTTCTTGGGTGGTCGTTTCAGTTGAACTCCCCGGCCTGCCGACCGCCTAGGCCCTGAAACAGACGGCGGACACGCCGCCGCGCAGCCAGAAGATCTTCCCAGGTCTGAATTCGACGGCTTTCGGCTGCGGGCGGCCACAGGGAGAGACTCTCCAGCTCGTGAAATTGGTTCCTGCTGACGAGCGATCCCGATCGATGGGTCATGAGGTGCATCCGGTGTTCCAGGTTTCGATAGGCGGTGAACGCCTCGAGCATTTCCGCCGCGACCTTGTTCCCGCCCGGGACAAAGGGGAGCGCCTCCACGAGGAGTGCCTTCGTGGATCCTTGCTGCAGCGCGGGATGTTCATGGCCGTGGATAAGCTGCACGCCCTGGGTGAGAAACTCCAGGTCCGTGAGTCCCCCCGGCCCCAGTTTGATGTCCACGGCGTCATCTCTTTCGGCCGTGCGTTCCTCTTCCATGCGCTTTCTCAGAGAGCACAGCCGGGGCCAAACCGCTTCCGGGTCTCGTTTCTGAAAGCACAGACGGCGCTGGACGAGCTGTAGTTCCGATCCGAGGCGCGGGTCCCCGGCGACGGGCCTGAAACGCAACAGCGCCTGGATTTCCCAAATGTCCGCTTTGCTCGCGTAGTAATCTTCCCAAGTGGTTCGGGTGACCACCAGAGGGCCGTAGGAACCCGTGGGGCGGAGGCGCGCATCCACGTTGTAGCCCGGCCCTTCCTGCAGGGGAGTGCTCAGCATGCGCATGAATCTCTGCAGCATGCGGATCACCGGCACCGGGATTTGGTCGGCTTTTTCCCCGTCCCGAGGTTCGTAGACGAACATGAGGTCCAGATCGGAAAGATAATCGAGTTCCCGGCTTCCAAGAGATCCCAAGGCGATGACGGCCAAGGGCAGGTCGCGGTCCAAGGCCACGGCGTCCCTCACGGCGTCCAGCGTCCTTCGGACCACGAAGTCCGCCAGATCGGAAAGGGCTCTCTCCAGGGCCTCATGGCCCAGGAGCCCCGCCAGATCCGCCAGAGACAGAAGAAAGAACCTTTCGTTTTTGAGCCTTCGGAGCCATTCCAGCCGCTCTTCGTACGAAGAGGCTTTGGCCAGGATGGCCTGCGCCGAGGCTTCCCAATGTTCGTGCGGCACATCCAGTCGATCCCAGGAGCTCAGAGCTTCGACCAGGCTGGGCTGGCGGCCCAAAAGGTCCGCCACGAGTTCGCAGCGGAGCAACGCTGGAAAGACGTCCCGGATGGACGCTTTGTGGGAAGCCAGAAAATGAAGGAGTCCCGGACGCCGGCGAACCTGGGCCAGGTAACGTTCGACCCGGGCCGCCATGGGTGCGGTCCATGGGTTCTCTCCGTCGGCGAGAAAGGGCTTGACGGCCTGGAGAATGCCTGCAGCGAGGGGTTTGGGAAGACCGGCCAGAGAGGGAATCTTCTGCTCCCATAATGGGACGCCTTCGCCTCCGGCGCTCTCCCGGGACCTCTCCTCTTCAAAGGCGCCCCCATCCCGGGATCGGGCCGTAAGGTCCGATTCGAAGAGCGCCGTAAAGTGTTTGTGAACCGTCTGACAATGCGCCTCTAGGGAGCTTCGGAATCGATCCCATTCGCCGTCGAAGCCGAGAGCTTCCGCCAGCCTCCGGCGGACTTCCGAAGAGACGGGGATCTTTTGCGTCTGCCGGTTCTGATCCAGCTGGATCCAATGTTCCACGCGACGAAGGAAGATGTAGGCCGATCGCAGCTCATCGGCCGCTTCGGCGGGAAGAAGATTGAGGCTTTTCAATTTTTCCAAGGCGGACAGCGTGTTCGGTTCGTCCAGCTCCGGGATGCGGCCGCCGTAGATCAATTGAAACGACTGCACGAGAAATTCCACTTCCCGGATGCCCCCGATCCCCAACTTGACGTCGTAGGGTTCGCCGCGACGCTGGCAACGAAGCTCCTGGAGGATGCGGTCGCGCATGGCTTTCAGTTCGTCCAAAGCCTGAAAGTCGAGAAACCGCCGGAAGACAAACGGTCGGACCTCCTGGAGAAAAGCCGTGCCCAAAGCCCGGTCTCCGGCCACAGGCCGGGCCTTGAGCAGCATCTGGCGTTCCCAAGCCCGGCCGTGCAGCAGATAGTGCGACGTGGCCGCCGCCAGCCGAGGCACCAGTTCCCCGTCTTTTCCCTGAGGGCGCAGGCGGAGGTCCACATGAAAGACCCGGTCCCCTTCCACGGAATCGGCCAGAAGATTGACCAATTTCTGGCACAGAAGGCACAAGGTTTCATAGAACTTTGGAAAATCCGCCTCCGAAGGGCTCCCTTGCCTGTCTTCGCGAAGAAACAAGAGATCCACGTCGGAGACGTAGTTGAGCTCACGGCCTCCCAGCTTTCCCAAACCGAGCACCGTCAGGGAGACGCGATGGAAAATCTCCGGAACCAAGCCGATGAGCGCACGGGGGGCCCACAGATGCGGGTGCTCCTTAAGCCATTGCAAGCCGGCTTCCAAGGTCACCTGAGCCAGGTCGCTCAACTGAGCCGTCGTCTCCACAAGATCGGCCCGACCCAGGAGGTCCCGGGCGCCGATGCGCAAAAAGTGTCTTTGCTTGAACCGACGAAAAGCGATCTGCACCTCCTTCCAGGATGCGGCCCTTTGGACGGTGCGGGTGAGGTCGTTATAAAGGTCTGTGACGGCATAGCGTCGAAGGAGGTTTTTTTGGTTCCACAGCCAGTCCGCGTCTTCCGGGTAACGGCGCAAGAGGGTGCCCAGATAGGAAGAGGCGCGGCGAATCGTTTCCATTTCTTCGGACATGGGGGCCCCCGGGCGGATTCGTGTCAGACCGTGCGCTCCGCGCTCCAGAAAGAACGGTTCGATGAACGATTGTGCCGTCGGCGTTCGACGACAAGATAGAGCAACGCATCCAGGATGTCGAAAAGCTCTTGGGACAGACCGGCATGGCTCATCCCGCCACCGAAAAGGGCTTGGCGGAGTGCGTCCACTGTGGGGTTCACGGGCTGGAGTTTTCCTACGGGCCCGTTGTGGCTCGCCGCCTTTTCCTCCAGGAGAAGCCTTCGGGCGTCTCGGCAAAAGCGACGAACGGCGTGGCGCAATGCCTCGGCGAGTTCACCCCACGGGTGCGTGGGCTGAGACGAGAGATTTTCTCGGGAGCAATGGGCCAGCGCGAAGCGCAGGGTGACATATAAAGTGCCGTACTCCAGCCCGCGAACGCCTCGTTGCCATTGAAGCACCCACGGGCGGCGCCATCGCCACAGAAGGTGCCTTTCCCCGAAAGCGATGAGGGATTGCACGTCCTCGAAGGCTTCCTCCAGAGCCCGATGAGCCTCGATGCTCGGAGGCTCCGGGATCGGATCTCGGGGGTCCGCGCCAAAGGATTTTCCCTGGAGACATCGGAGGATGTTGTTCAAGAGCCGTCGTCCCCAGCCGTCGGGCGTTTCCAGGTGGGGATAGGACAATACGGCTCGACCGTCGCCCACCCGGCCATCGAGGATCGCTGGTTGGCCGTGGAGCATCGCAGGATCCAAATTGATCCCGTAACTCTTTTCCCACTCTTTCCAGGAGCCGCCCGATGACGCCACATCGGCGGCGCACAGATCCGCCACCCAAAAATCTTCGCCGGGACCGGCGTACCGCGCGACGCATTCCACCCCCGGGGCGTCGTCTGAGGCAAACTGAGAAGGCCACCAGATAGATACCGGAATCCTTACGGGAAGGCCTTTCCAGAAGGGGTGTTGGGGATTTCCTTCAATCCAGACTTCGCCACTGGCGTTGGGAAGTCGGTTTTCCAAGGTCTTGCGGTGGATGGCCATGAGGTTGAGGGACGCAGGGCCGGCCAGGGCCAGACCCGCCCCGCCGCAAAACCCCAGGTAAGCCCCACCGCGCTGAACGAAACGGCGGATCCGCTCCAAACCCTCCGCGCCTACCGCGCGAGCTTTGTGCGTGGCCCAGCCTCCGGGAACAATAAGGAGCTGATGCGCCGCCAAAGCCTCCGTAAGAATTTGTGCGGCGCGCAGGGGGCGGTAGGGGACGCGGAGCCCTTCCAGGGCATCGATCACCAAAAGGCCCCAGACCAAGGACTGGTCCCAAAGGACGGCCACGGGAGGTCCCGTCCAACTTTCGGGTGGATTCGCAACGTCTTTGGCACATGTCGCCTGAGTCATGGAAAATCCGGCTGCTTGTTCTGGGTTTTGCCCTGTGGGCGCATCGCGCCACGAGCCGCCATGGGCGAAAAGGCCCATGGCTGTACCGTTCCTAGGGCCCGCCGAAGCCCGATGGCGAAAAAGGTCTCTTCAAGCTCGGGACCCGACCTGCATGTGGGAGCTTGGGGAAAGTCGGGGCCGGGATCAAGTGTTTTTTAAGGTGTTTCGGCCCCCCGAGAGACAATCTCTCCGCCCAGCGCTTGTCAGGAATCCCGGGAGGCGTTAGCTTGACACTATGCCATGAAAAAATCGCTTCATCGAGAGGAGAAAAATGACCATGAAGCAATCCTCTTCTTACCTCACTGTCCAAATCAGTGAGGCAACGAAAAACGGCGATGCCTCGTCTTTGACGTACTCACTTGTGTGGGGTGGGCCGCCGCTTTCCGGGGACATGCTTCTGCGCTGCGGGTCCATGGAAGAATTGGAGCGAATCGTCCAATGTCTCAAAAAGGATCTAGACGATGTTCTGACGCAGGCCAAGGAAGCCCTGGAAAAATGGCGAGCTAGAGCGGAGCAGGACAAGGAGAAAAGTATGAGCCCTTCAGATATATGGCGGCAGATGGAACAGGCTCCCACGGAAGAAGCCATGTTCGCCTGCTTTAACGCCCTTTCGGAATCCAAGCGCCTGGAAGTGGCCGAGTGGGTGCTCACCCACGTGAGCATGTTCAAGGGGCGAGGGCCCGTCTTTGCCGAACATTACAACATCGTGAGCCACACTTTGGACGACTGAGGGGGGAAGATCGCAAACGGGCAGACGGGACGAAAAGACCCTTGGTCGTGCACCCTTTGTCGAGTCGATCACGGCCGGCCCGACTTTCCTGCAGCATCCAGTCAGAATAGACCTCGACACAGACCGCAATGCTTACCGCTGCTTCCTTCCGGACCTGACGGGGTTCACATCCGTCTGTTGCGAGGTGTCCGACCGACGGTGCAGTGCCGTTCGGGACGCACCAACCGATCCCTCGAAAGGGAATTCAGCCCCGCTGAGCGGATTTCGGGTACAGGGAACCGCTAGCTCCCCGCCTAGCACGACCAAGGGCCACCGATTCGGGAAAAGAACGGCGATGCCCAGGGTGTCGGCCACATGGCACCGACTTTTTCTTCATAGCAAAAAGAATATCCCATGGCAATGCGCAAGCGCGCGTCCTAAAGTCGCGACGGTTGTCCGCAATGGTTTCCCGGTTTTCCAAGAGACCGTGAGGGCTTTTCGAAACGGTCCGCTTCGTCCAGCAGGAGGCTGACAGGCGCCAAATCCCGAACCCGGTCGAAGAGACTCAGGCCGTCGTTTGGCACGACATGGCTCCACCCGCCGAGATAGACGAGGCGTGGGGGCTTGAGTGCGCAGAGTGTGGCGCGCAGCGTCTTTTCCAGCCAGCGCTCTCTTGATGCCCACACGGAATCTCCGGCTCGAAAAAAAGCATGGCCCGCGGGTCTGAGGCCGCCGAGGGCGGCCCGGGCACGGCGATACTCTTCGGTCACCGTTCCAGGCGCCGGGTTGTTTCCTCCGAGAAGCCCCCTGAGGTTTTCCGATGAGAGCAGATTTGGCCAGTCCGACAGGAAAAGACGACTGGCCTCACTGAGATCCACGCAAAAATAGGGCGTTCCGTAAAGGGCGTGCCGATGCCGGGCGGCGCGCAGTTCGAAGGGAAAGGCGCACTGCATCAAGACCCACTGGGCGGGAGCCGAGCGCAACGCGGCCGTAAAGCTTATGCCGTGCGCCTTGGCGGCCGTCGCGAGATTCTTTCGGAAAAAGCGCAGGAAAAACCGGCGATGATCTCGTCGCATTCGCACCGCAAAAGGGCTCACTTCCACGAGAACCACAGACGGGTCCAAAGCCTCCAAAAGGATCCGGCATCGACGCAGACCTTGAGGATCGCGATGACACGTGCCGACAAGAAAAAGGCGCCCGCAGGCGGCTTCAGCAGAGGTCATGACACAGAGCGCGCCGCCGACGCTGGGTCGTCCAGAGACAGCGCCAAAACGGCCTGGAGGTCTCCGAAGGAGGACACGTGGAGGTGCGCGACCAAAGACGGATTTTTGTAGGCCGCGAAGACCACTCCGGTGTCCTGCGCCAGGTGGGCATCCACTGGGGAGTCCCCGACGAAAAGAACGTGGTGCGGTAAGGTTCGGAAAGCCTTGAGAATCCTTTCCATGCTCTCCGGATGGGGCTTGGGACGGGCCACATCGGCTGCGGTCACGATGAGATCGAACGCGCCGTCAAGCTCAAAGGAGGCGAGAAGATCCCGAGTGGAAACCGTTCGATTGGTGGCGAGGGCCACCCGACAGCGGGGTTTGAGGTAGCGCAAAAGATCGTCCAAACCCGGCTCTTTGCGCATATAGCGGTTGAAGATGCGGAAATCCAAACTCTGACAATACACCCACGCCGCTTCCAGGTCCCGGCCTGGGCCCAAGAGATATTCCAAAGATTCCCTGGCCGAATGCATGTGGATATAGTCCACTTGATCCGCCCGAAGGGGCGGGCGTCCGAACCGTTCCATCACATGGTTGTAGAATCGGATGTTCGCTTCCCGCGAATCGAAAAGGACGCCGTCGCAGTCAAAAACGACGACTTCGGGAAGTCCCGGAGCGAAAAGAGGCGATGAGGCGGCGCTTCGGTGAGAAGGATCCGGCGGGGCGTGATTCATGGGCGAGTCGACCGTTTGTCAAAAAGGTTTTGATCTTCCAATACTTTACACCGATCCTGTAATGCACTAGAGTCGCATCTGTCAAGAACGGGCGAGGGGGCGACGGCACATCGGGCGCAAAAGCCCTTACAGGAAAGGATGTTTCATGGAGCATCGCTTTGATTTTCTTGTCATCGGAAGCGGCATTGCGGGGCTCACGTTTGCCTTGAAGGTGGCCCAAAACGCCACGGTCGCCATTGTCACCAAAAAGGACAAACTGGAGACGAACACCAACTACGCCCAGGGAGGGATCGCTTCCGCCCTCGGGCCGGACGATTCTTTTCAGTTGCACATCGAGGACACGCTGAAATCCGGGGACGGCTTGAGCAAACCCGAGGTGGTGGAACTGGTCGTGCGGTCGGCGCCGGAGCGCATTCAAGAACTGGCCTCCATCGGCGTGCCCTTTTCCAAAGGGCGCTCTTCCAACTGCCTGTTCGACTTGGGACGAGAAGGGGGGCACAGCCGAAACCGCATCGTCCATGCCGAGGACATGACCGGGCAGGCCATCGAACGGGTGCTCGTGAACGTTGTTGAATCCCATCCCAACGTGGCCATTTTCGAAAACCACCTGGCCTTGGACCTCATCATCGATCACCGGGCGATCCGTGTGGGATCGGTGGCCGTGCACCAGCGCCAGTGCTGCTGGGGCGCCTTCGTGCTGGACGAAAGGAGCGGCGAAGTCCATGTCTTTACCGCACACGCCACACTGTTGTGCACGGGCGGGGCCGGCAAGGTCTATCTCTACACGAGCAATCCCGATGTGGCCACAGGAGACGGCCTGGCCATGGCCTACCGAGCGGGTGCCGCCCTGGCCAACCTGGAATTCGTCCAGTTCCACCCCACGTGCCTCTATCATCCCCACGCCAAAAACTTTCTCATCTCCGAGGCCGTTCGCGGCGAAGGAGGGCGCCTCATCGACAAACGCGGCCGCGCGTTCATGGAGAAATACCATCCTTTGAAAGACTTGGCCTTCCGTGACGTGGTGGCCCGCGCCATCGACACGGAAATGAAAAGGACCGGAGACGATTGCGTCTATTTGGACATCACCCATCGGGACGCGGACTTCCTGAAAGAGCGTTTCCCCAATATCTATAAGAAGTGTCTGAGCTTGGGGATCGACATCACCAAGGATCCCATCCCGGTGGTGCCGGCGGCGCATTACATGTGCGGCGGGATCGTCACGGACCTGTGGGGCCAGACGTCCATCGAGAACCTCTACGCCATCGGCGAATGCGCCTGCACGGGCTTGCACGGCGCCAACCGTTTGGCCAGCAATTCGCTTTTGGAAGCGGCGGTCTTTTCCCACCGCGCCGCCGTCCACTGTAACGAAAACCTGCCTCGGTGGCAGAAAAGAAGTTATCCCCAGGTGCCGCAGGTGAACATCGAGACGAGGACGGGCAACGGCGCCCAGAGCGAGATGATCCTCATTTCCCATAACTGGGACGTGATCCGGCGGCTCATGTGGAACTACGTGGGCATCGTCCGCACCGACAAGCGGCTCCACCTGGCGAGCCTTCACATCGCTCAGGTGCGCATGGAAATCAAAGAGCATCTGCCGAACATCCCTTTGCATCCCGACCTGGTGGAATTGCAGAACCTGGCCCTCGTGGCGGAACTCATCGTGCGGTGCGCCATGGTGAGGAAAGAGAGCCGAGGGCTGCACTACAACGTGGACCACCCGCAAAAGGACGATATTCATTGGAAGAAAGACACGGTCCTCACCAAATGGAAGGAGCCACCCCTGCCCGCCATGGGCCTCAGCCGCACCCCCATCGAGGACGAATAGAGAGGCGGACCTGCGGGCCCACCCGCTCAACGCGAGCGTGTAGGTTGACCCTCTAGGGGGGCACATGTCGCCCCCCTAAAATCAAGGCAAAATTTTTGAGTTACCGGGAAAGGCCGGCGATCTTGGGTGGGATGGCCGCAGTCGTCTCCAATGTTTCGGCGTCCACCACGGCACTGGAATGATCTTCGAGGAGCTTTCGGGGATTGTGCTCCACCTTCATGGTGAGCACACCGCCCATGAAGCTGATCTCGTAGTTGCGATCCGAAAGATCCACATGCTTGAGCGCTTCTCGAAGCTTTCGGAACTGCTTCTGCGCCTTTTTGTAGATGTAGTAGCAGGCCGTCACGCCGACGGCCAGGCTGAAAAGAAAAACCCACAACGGGGTGGCCAACACTTTTCCCAAGGTGATGATGACGGCCATCAAACCGAAGACGAAAAGCACCTGAAGCCCGATGATGAGATAAAGGTAGAAAATGCCCTGGTTAATGTCGGGCTTTTTCTCCTGGGGTTCTTCTTTTTTTCTCTTGAAAAAGCGGCTGAAGAGCATGGGCTGATCCTTTCCCGTGAAGCTTACGCGTCGGAGCGGGGCTCGGTTTGTGTCGCCGCCAGGAGCTCCAGCGGCCTGTCTTCGGACGTGCGGTGGTATTCGAGTCGCAGCTTTTCAATCTCCACTTGGTTTTGCAGCACCTGCTTGGACAGTCGATAGCGCAGATAAATGATCCAGATCAAAAGACCGGCCAGGAAGAGCGCGCCTCCAAAGACGAGGATCTTGTATTCCCTGAGGAACGCCCATGCCACGCGGCCGAAGTCGCCCAACAAATTGGGCACCATCCAGAAAAGGACGACACTGAGAACGACGAGAACGCCCACGTGGAAGACGGAGATCCCTTTGAAAATTTCAAACGCGGAGGCAAACCGCCCTTCGTGGGGCATGGCCTGCGACGTCCGTTCGGGAGGATGATCCGGGTCCCCGTAAAGCAGGTTCAAAAAGGCCTTGATGGCAAACGCGATGATGAGAATGAGCCCCACAGGCACGCCGACGGCCGCGGAAAGCCACGCTCGGAACGGGAAAGGACGTTCTTCGCTTTGCAGATGCATCCGGTAGCGATCCAGGGGGCCGAAGGTGCTCTCGAAGACCATCTTTTCATAGCTCGACAGGGTGCTCCCTGTGGTCTCGTAAATCTTCTGTCCTTCCGTGTTGGTGATGATCAACCGGGTGCGCTGGCCCGCCTGGCTGGCCGCGGTGAGGTAAATTAACGTCTCGAGGATCAGCAGAAAAATCACCGTCAAGGAAAGAACCAACTTGAGATGGTGGTTGCTTTCAAAAAAATCCAATAACCGGGGTTTTTCGGTACGCATGGAAACCGTCGCCTCAGCCGTCATGGGTGCTCCCGAACCGTCGAAGGGTAACATCGGCGACAAGGCCTGTCAAACCCAAAGGTAGGCGCCGAAACCGAAGAGGAGCGGGCCCGCGAAGCGGGCGACCGCTCCCTCGATGACAGGATGCCGCGCGATAAGGCCTTGAGGAGGGTTTGGCACCATGGTCCGGCGCCTGCCTTCGATCCTCCCCTCCTGGGGCGCCTTGGGCCGGCTTACGGGTTTAGTTCCTTTTCTCTTGGGAAAATGGGCAGATACCGATACGACAGAGACACGATCAGCGCGCCGTAGGCCAGCATGGCGATGCACGGCGCCCATTCGGCCCACGTGGGGATGTAAACCGCCCACTGATCGAAGGGCATGACGGGAATGGCCAAGGCTTCCACGGTCATGGCGAAACGGTTGATGACGATACCGGCACAGTTGAGAAAAAAGCCAAGAAAGAGAAGCCCGTTGGAATTGCGGGTCTGCGGAGTCAGAAGCAAGATGACCGGGAGGACGCCGCACAGGCCGAGTTCGGCAAAGAGCAGCCACATGCCGTAGGGCTCACGATAAAAGTCGCTGAGTTTGAGTCCGAAGCCGGGGGCTGTGTCCAAAGCCCAGTAAAGCGTATCCATGGTTTTCAAGATGAGATAAATCAGGAGCAAACTTCCGGTGATCTTGGCGATGAGTTCATAGACGCTGCGGTCCACCAGCTTTTTGTTGCTGACCTTTTCGATGATGCGGCAGATGAGCGCTGTAAAGGCGGGCCCGCAGGCCATGGCCGAAAGGGTAAAGAGGAAAAACGTCCACGGCCAGATAAAAAACCCCGTGCGGTAGGCGAACGGTCGGCCGAACATGACCCCGGGGACGCCACCCAGAGAACCTTGATGGAAGAAGCTCAGAAATGTGCCGGTCATGGCGAAAATGGCCATGATTTCATGGAGGTTGTGCCCGAAGACATGCAGAGGTTTCACGGCGTCCAGTTTACGGTTTTCCAAAATGATGGGCACAAACTCAATCACCAACACGATGGCGTAGCAGGAAATGCAGAAGATGACTTCGGTGAGCATGGAATGGACGTTGGCATGCCAATACCCGAACCAACCGCGCAAGGGTTGCCCGATTTCCAAAAGAAGCACAAGGAGCGCCCCCGTGTAACAGCAAAACCCCACAATGACCGCCAGGTTGATGATCTTGTGCAGCTCTTTGAGCTTGGGAAAGAACCGGGAAAGCCCGTAATACATGAAACCGGAAAAGAACGCCCCGGCGCCCAAGGCGATGATTCCCAGGTCCACCGTGATGTAGAGGCCGAACCCGAAGTAATTGTTCAAACCGGTGACGTTCAAGCCCTTAATGAGCACCGTCAATCCGGCGTAAATCCCCCAGGCGATGACGGCGAGCAAAAAGAGCAACCAAAGGCCGAAGACCGGCAGCGGGCAACGTTTCACACCTTCCGGGATCAATGCCTTATCCATGACTGACTCCTAAAAGATTCTAAAGGTGCCTCTGCGATCACAGACCGTTGTCCGATTGACGCCGTATCCACTGGGCGGAACTCAGATAGTAGACCTTGGGTTCCGTGTGGAGTTTTTCCAGAAGACGAAAAGCCCTGGGGTCCTTGGCCAGCTTGGCCACGTCGCTGTTGGGATCCTTCAGGTTTCCGAAAGTGATGGCCCCGGTCGGGCACACCTCGGCACAGGCCGGGGTGTAGACGACGCTGTCCGGGTCTTCGCCGTTGAGCCGAGCCCGGTCTCGAGCCAGATTGAGCCGGTGGTGGCAGAAGGTGCACTTTTCCACCACACCGCGCATGCGCGGGCTGACCTCCGGGGTCAGCATGGCTTCCATGGATTTGGGCCACTTGGGATCCCACCAGTTGAAAGACCGTGCGTGGTACGGGCAGGCCACCATGCAGTAACGGCAACCGATGCAGCGCACGGCCACATGGTCCACGATCCCCGTGTGTTCGTCCCGGATGGTGGCGTTGACGGGGCACACGAAGGTGCACGGGGAATGGTGGGGGGAGTCGCAGTGCATGCACGGTCGCGGCAACATGGCCGCCCGGTAATCGGGGTAACCCGCACCGTTTTCCAACCGATACAGAGTCATCCAGGACAGGGTGCGCAGCTTGTCGCTTTCATCGGGCCGGAAGGAAACGTTGTTTTCCTGCTGGCAGGCAACCGAACAGGCTCCGCAGCCCGTGCACTTGTCCAGGTCGATGACCATGCCGTAACGGACCTTGCTTTCCGCATGCTCCGAATGTGCGCTTCCACTCATGGGTGACATCCTTTGTTAGGCTGACAACCTCGAGCCGCCGCGTGCTCCGCCGCGGCCGATGCGTGGGCTGGCTTTAAGCCCGTCGAAGCTGGGCCCGAGTGGCCCAGAGCGTCCCCAACCCCGTAATGGGGTCCAACTGCACCTCAACCAGGCTGTTGGCGTTGAAACCTTTCTGCTGCACGTATTCATCGTAGGCCGTGTGGCCGAAGCCCTGAGGTGCCGCCACCACGCCGGGCTTGACGGCGGTCGTGAGCCGCACGCGCACTGGTGTTTCACCTCGAGGGGTCTTGAGCACCGCGGCGGCCTTGTCGGCGAGTCCCAACGTGCGGGCTGTTTCCGGATGGATTTCCACAAAAACGTCCTGCTTGCGAAGCACATCATCGGGAAGGAGCTTGTTCATAAAAGGCGTGTTGGGGACGTAGCCTTCCGAAAGCATCAGAGAGGCGTAGGCGACAAGCAGGAGCGGGAATTCGGATTCTTCTCCCGAAGGCTTTAGCGGATGGAAACGCGGCATAAACAAGTCGTCGGCGGCCGTAGGCGAAATGCTCACCATAAGGCCTTGGCAAGCCAGCTCATAGCGTTCGGACGGCGTGGCAAAGGATTCCACCGCCGCCGGAGCGTCCACCCAGCACGCGCCGGCTTTCAGCTTGTTCCAAAGATCGGCCGCGTCCTTAAAGTTGGGTTGCAAAGGACGGCCGGGCAGGACCGATGCCGGATCAAAGGAACCGGCCGTCGCGACGAGTCCGGTGCCTGCTTTGGCGATGGAAGCCACCGTGGCCTTGAGGACCTCTTCGTAGGTTTTCCAGGGATGACTTTCGGCCACCCCGCCCCCGACGGCCGCGGCCAGGTTGAGCAAGACGTCGCCGGTTCCTTTGGTGTCGTAAAGGGGCTTCACGATGGGTGAGGCCAGCGCGTAATAGACATAGGGGGCTCCGGGAAGGCCGATCACATCGTCCAGCCGTTCCAAAGCCGTATGGTTCGGCAAGATGATGTCCGCCCATTGGGTGGTCTCGTCCATGAAGGAAGAAAAAGAGACCACCATTGCGGCTTTTTGCAGAGCCTGTGTCACCAAAGCCGTTTCGGGAAGGCTGTAGGCGGGATTCGCTTCATGGATGAAGAGCAGTTCCACCGGATATTCGGATCCCGATGCGAGCGCTTCCAAAAAGGGCAAAACGGTATTCACGGGGGCCTTGGTCCGAGGCACTGTCGATGGGCGGCCAAGGGCCGTTTGTCCCGCGCCCCGATACGCTTCCGTATCCAGGACCGGCTCCGGCAAATCACCCCACGGATCCGGAGGGACAAGAACCACGGTCCCCGACGGGGTAAGGGTGCCCAAAAGGGCGTTCAGGGCCAGAAAAGCCAAGTCGTGGTAGAGACTGTTGGGTTTGTCCCCTTTGTCCTGACCCCAGACCACGAGCGCGTGCTTTTGTTTGGCCAGTTCTCGGGCGAGATCTTGAATGGTCTGCGGGGCGACGCCCGTGATCTTGGCTGTTTCCTCCACGCCGTATTTGGCGAGCACGACGTTTCTGAAACCCTTGCGTTGCGCCCCCGTGGCGTCGGTCCAGTCCTCGAATCCGAAGACCTTTTCCGCCACGAAGGCGGCATCGTACAGCTTGTCGCGCACCAGCACATGGGCAATGCCCAAAGCCAGAGCGGCTTCCGTCCCCGGGTTACACGCGATCCAGCGATGTGCTTTGGAGGCGGTCAAGGAGGCCCGAGATTCCACATGAACCAAAACAGTGCGGGGAACTCCCGGCTTTTCCGTTTGCCACCGACCGAAAACCTTCTGGAGATAAACCGGGCTGCCCCAGCCTTCCAGAAGGGGGGCCCCGAAGTTCAGCACATAGGTGGCCTTGTCCCAGAGAAACCCCACTTCGGCATCCCTTCCCGTGGTGAGGGCGACGGCCAGGCGCATGCTGTCGGCGGCATCGGGCATGGTGTAGAAATTGGGCGATCCGTAGGCCGTGAGGAAACGTTTCCACAGCCGAGCCATGGTGGAGCGTTTCTGACCCGTAAGGCATGCCACGGTGTGGGATTTGCCCTCCGAACGCAGCTTGGTCAGCTTGGCCGTCACCTCCTTGAGCGCCTCGGCCCAGGAGACGGGCTTGAAGCCCTTGGAGTCGCCCCGCGACCCCATTTGTTTCAAAGGCTGCTGGATGCGGTACGGAGCATACAAATACTGCAAGCTGGACGCCCCCATGGGGCACACACCGCCGCCGCTCAGGGCGTGGGCCTCATTGCCCGTAACGGCTACAGCCCGGCGGCCGTTCACCAACCGCGCCGTGATCCCGCATCCGCCCGGGCACAGCTGACAGACACTGCGCACCCGCGTGATCTCCCCACGCTCCGGCGACGGCCTCCACGACCAGTTTTGGGTCCAGATGGCGGAATCGTCCGCCAGCTTCCAGGGGATCGGGGTGAGCAACGTTCCGCCGATGGCTCCGCCCACAAACTGTAGAAATGCTCTTCGCCCAAGACTCATTCCAAATCCCTCGCGTTCATTCGGTTAGGGACCTCATGGGCCTCCGTCGAACCGACCAGCCCGCGGTGGTGCCTTTGCTACTTGTGGCACAGGTGACAGGCGTTGCTGGCCCCGTGCTCCGCATGGCATTTTTCACACTCGACCATCTTCATGGTCTTGTCGCTGTAACCCGTCAGGCGGTTTTCCTTGAAAGGAGGATTCTTGGTCTCTTTGGTCACGTCCCGATGACAACGCACGCATTCAATGCCCTGTTGCTGGGTGTGGGCCGCGTGAGAAAAATAGACGTTGTCCGGCTGCCACGCGTAAACCAGCCAGGGGATTTCCCGTTCCTGCTGGATGTATTCTTCCACAAGCTTCTTTTCTTCAGGGCTGTCGCCCATGGGTTCGGCATGGCATTCGGCGCACTTTGCCACTTTGGGAAGGCCGTTATAGGAGCCGTCGTCGCGGAAATAATGGCAGTCTTCGCAGTTGCTGTCCTGATGGGAAGAGTGGAGGAAAGTGATCGGCTGGGTTTTGGTGGAATAGAGGACGTTGGGGAAAACGACCCACCCGACCAGAAGCGCTCCGATGAATCCGGCAAGGAAAAACACGATGCCGGCGCCCTTTTGTGACGCGCTCTTTTTCACTTCGCCCATGAGTCCGCCCCGTGCCTTCCAAGGGTTAACGAAAAGAAAAAACAAGCATTCTCAGCAAGAAAACTATGCTCCCCGGGATGCCTTTGCCCGGAATTAAAAGCATTTTTTCACAAACCTAGTTCTTTTACCTACACTTTTGCGGACTTGTCAAGAACGGGAGCACAGCTTGAGAAAAGAAAAAAACGCAGCCCTCCACCCCACAAGAACACCGATGCGGCGCTCCCTCTTGGCACCCAAAGCGCCACAGGGAGGCCGCGGCTCCATGTCCTTCGTGCAAAGAAAGCAGAACGCCTGCCTCCCATGGAAATCACCGGGGCGGGGATAGATGTTGTTGGGGTTCGCGGGGTTCATCCGCACCCCATGGATTGTTGGGGTTCGCTGCGCTCGTGCCGCCCCCTAAAGCCGGGCGGTGAACCCATTCACGCTTAGGGGCGGAGCGTGGCAGGATTAAGACTCCCTTAGTGCGAGGGGTGAACGGTGACGCCGGCGGTGCTTGGGCAGGAGAAGACGAAGACTCACTTCGTGCCAAGGGTGAACCCATTCACGCGTAGGGGCGGACCTTGTGTCCGCCCGTGGCCCCTCGCCGGTCGGTTGGCGGGCTGGGTGTTTGTGTTGGGGTTCGCTGCGCTCACCCCAACCTACAGATTGCCCCAATTTACGGCCCCGGTTCCGGTGGAAGGTCAGCCGGGGTCCGTTTCCCGAAAAAAGTCGGGGCGGACCCGATGGGTTCACCCCGCGTCCGCCCCCAAATACCTCGAGGAATGCCGCTCCCCGTGTCCAAAGCGACTGGAATCCTATCCGTAAGCCTCCTCGTAGGCCGAATCCTCCTCACTCACCTTGTGGTGGAACAGCTTATACGCCCAGCTCTGATAAGCAATGACAATGGGCACAAAGATGACGGCGACCACCAACATAATCTTGAGAGTTAGGGGACTGGAGGCCGCGTTATGGACGGTGAGGCTGTAGGTGGGGTTGAGGCTCGAGGGCAACATGTTGGGATACAAGCCGATGACGCCGAAAAAGGTCGCCCCCACGATGGTGACGGCTGAGGCGATCCAGGCCCGACCCCAGCGGTCCTTGACGGCGAAGAACAGAATCCCGAAAAGCGCCGCCACGGTCACGGCCGGGATCAGCACAATGGGCACGGAAAAGAGCATGGGGTTTTGAATGTAGTTGGCGTAGAGGCGCGTCGCGTACCACGTGGCGATCAAAAACCCCACGGCCGTGGCGGCCAAAGCCCACCAGAGGCCCTTGGCCCACCGGCCCGCTCTCTCATGCAGCGCCCCCGTGGTTTTTACCGCCAACCACAGGGTCCCGTGTTCCATGAAAAGCAGCAGGAAAAAGAGCCCGCCCAAGAGGCCGTACGGGTTCAAAAGACTCGCCAGGTTTCCTCGAAAGACCCCGTCTTGGTCGATGGGAAGGCCTTGAAAGATGTTGGCGAAAGCGACACCCAAAAGAAACGCCGGAAGAAAACTTCCCACCCACAGGCAGGCGTCCCACAGGGATCTCCATGCCCCGCTTCGGCTCTGGTTTCGAAATTCCAACGCGATGCCTCGAAGAATGAGCCCGAAAAGGATGAGCATCAACGCACTGTAAAGCCCGCTGAACATGACCGCGTAGGTGGTGGGAAAGGCGGCGAAGGTCACACCCCCCGCAGCGATCAGCCACACCTCGTTGCCGTTCCAGTACGGTCCCATGGCCTGGCCCACCATGCGGCGGTCGTCTTCCGAACGGGCGACGAACGGCTGCATGATGCCAAGTCCCAGGTCAAAGCCGCCCAGCATGAAGTAAACGGCCCATAACAGGCCCCACAACAGAAACCATACGGACGCTAACATGGATCCACCTCCTGTCTTATGTCCGACCTAGGATGCGGCGACGGCCGGGCCCTGTTTGGCGTAACGCGCCATGAGATAAAAAGCGGCGAGCCCGAGCAGGGAATAGACCACCACGAAGGCCGTCAGCGACACCGCCACCTGGGATGGGGCGATGGGGGCCACGGCGTCGGTTGTCCGCATCACCCCATAGACCACCCACGGCTGCCGTCCCACTTCGGTCACGGTCCACCCGGCTTGAGAAGCAATGTACGGGAGCGGAATGGCATAGAGCATGACCTTGAGCAGGCGGGGGCTTTCCAGGAGGCGGTTACGTTTCCAAAAGGCCCAGAGCGCGAGGAGAGGAAAAAGAAACCCGAGGCCGATCATGATGCGAAAGGCGAGAAAAGTAATCGTCACCGGCGGGCGGTCTTCCTTGGGAAAGTCTTTGAGGCCTTTGACCGTGGCGTTCACGTCGTGATACGCAAGAAGACTCAGCACACCGGGCATGGCTCCAAGTTCCAATCGGTTTCGTTCGCCCTTTTCATCAGGGATCACCAAAAGATGCTGCGGAGCCCTCTGTTTCGTTTCCCACAGGGATTCCATGGCCGCGAGCTTGGTCGGCTGGGCCTTGGCCACTTCAGAGCCCTGCACGTGCCCGTGGACGACGGCGACGATGGAAAAGATCAGGGCCATGACGGTCCCCATACGAAACGACCGGCTGAAAAAGCTCACATGCTGCCGCCGCAGCAAATGATAAGCGCTCACCCCCATGACGAACATCCCGGACAGGATGTAGGCGCCGCTCAGGGTGTGCACAATGGTGTGCCACGCGAAGGGCTGAGTGACGACGGCGAAGAAATCCGTGAGTTCCGCACGACCTCCGCGAATGGTGTATCCCACGGGGTGCTGCATCCAGGCGTTGGCGGTGAGGATCCACACGGCGGAGAGGTTGGAGGCGAAGGCCACGAGCCAGATGGTGACGGCATGCGCTTTGGCGGAAAGGCGGTTCCAGGTGAGCGCCCACACGGCGATAAAGGTGGATTCCAAGAAGAAGGCCGCCGTCGCTTCAATGGCGAGAAGCGATCCGAAAATGTCTCCCACATATCGGGAGTAGCGCGACCAGTTGGTGCCGAACTGGAACTCCAGGGTGATCCCCGTCACCACCCCGACGGCGAAGTTGATGAGGAAAATTTTCCCCCAAAACTTGGCCATGTTCCGGTACTCTTCATCGCCCGATCGCACGTACCGCGTTTCCATGACGGCGATCAGGATGGATAGCCCTAAGGTGAGGGGAACGAACAAGAAGTGAAAATACGTGGCGGCGGCAAATTGCAGACGGGACAAAAGCAAAGCATCCATCGTATCCTCCTGTTCCTCCCGGTCGGGTCCGCATGCCGACCGGGACCAAACCCTCAGGCCGTGCGTTCCTTGACGGCCCGGCCTATTCGGCGCCCCAGTTCCACGCACTGCGCCAGCACATCATGGTTCGGAACATATTGGACGCGTATGGGCGGCTCGACGATCTCGATCTTCATCTCCTCCATCCACCGCACGATGTCCTTGACCGCTTCCCCGCTCCAGCCGTAGGAGCCGAAGGCGGAACCGATTTTCCCGGTGGGCTTCAGGCCCTTCAGATAGCACAGGATATCCGCCATGGTGGGCAGCATGCCGTTGTTCAGCGTGGGAGATCCGAAAATGAGGGCCTTGGTGTCCAAAACTTCGGTGACGATGTCGCTGCGGTGGTTGCGCTTGAGGTTCATGAGCTTATAGGAAACGCCTTCCTCGGCCAGGCCCGAAGCGACGGCGTGGGCCATCTTTTCGGTGGAGTGCCACATGGTGTCGTAAATAATCAAAGCCTTGCGCTGGGCTTTTTGCTGGCTCCACACATCGTAAGCCTCTAGGATGGCATCGGGGCGACTGCGCCAGATGAGCCCATGGTCGGGAGCGATCATCTCGACGGCCAAATTCATCTCGCGCACAGCGGCCAAAAGTTTCTGAACCAGGGCCGAGTAGGGCATAAGAATGTTGGCGTAATACTTGGCGGCGTGACGGAGCAGTTCCGTCAAAGCCACCTCGTCGTCGAAGGTTTCACTCGTGGCCCAGTGCTGGCCGAAAGCATCACTGGAAATAAGGAGCTTGTCCTGAGGAATGTAGCTGAACATGCTGTCCGGCCAATGGAGCATCCGGGTTTCCAAAAAGCGCACCGTGCGTTGCCCCAAGGAGATTTCCTGCCCGTTTTGGACCACTTCCAAAGGCCATGGGTGGGAGCCGTAATGGGCTTCCAAGGCCTTTTTGGCCATGGCGGAGCAGAAAACCTTTTCCGGCTTGATCGCTTCGATGATTTCGGGAACCGAACCCGAATGGTCCATTTCCACGTGGTTGACCACGAGGTAGTCAATGTTGCGAGGGTCCGTGATTTTATGGATATTGTGAAGCAAATCGTCTTTGAAGGGTTTTTTGACCGTATCGAACAACGTGATTTTGTCGTCCACGACGAGGTAGGCGTTGTAGGTTGTGCCCTTATAGGTGGAATAGCCGTGAAAGTCTCGGATGTCCCAATCCACAACGCCCACATTGAAGATCTTTTCTTTGATGGCCACGGGCGCCATAGCGCGCTCACCTCCTTTTCCGGACAAAAAAGGCGCGCAGGCCACAAGCGCCGACGCGCCTCGACGGTTCGTTACCAGTTTTCTCCCAAGAGCTCAAAGTAGCCTTGGGGATGGGCACAAGCAGCGCACTGCTTAGGAGCCTCGGTGCCCTCGTAAATAAAGCCGCAATTGATGCAACGCCACTTCACCGGGGCTTCCCTTTTGAACACCCGGCCTTTTTCGATGTTTTCGGCCAAGTCCCGATAGCGTTTTTCATGCTGTTTTTCGGCCACAGAAACATTCATGAAAAGAGTCGCAATTTCCGGGAAACCCTCTTCTTTGGCAACGGCCGCAAAGCCCGGGTACATCTCGGTGTGTTCATAGTGTTCGCCCGCCGCAGCGGCTTTGAGGTTTTCCAGAGTGGATCCAACGACCCCTGCGGGAAAGGCCGCCTGAATTTCCACGTCTCCGCCCTGCAAGAAGCTGAAAAAGCGCTTGGCGTGTTCTTTTTCCTGATTGGCGGTTTCTTCAAAAATGAGCGCCATCTGGATGTAACCTTCCTTACGGGCTTGTGAGGCGAAGTACGTGTAGCGGTTTCTGGCTTGGGATTCCCCAGCGAACGCCGTCAAAAGATTCTTTTCCGTCCGAGTGCCTTTCAAACGACCCATCGTGTTCCTCCATGTTGAATGTTTCTCGAGATCAATGCGTCCTCTACGAATCCAACCCCGTCAGCGAGCTCCCGACGGGCTTTGACGGCCCGTGACAACCCCGCGAACACGAGCCCTCACGCTACGGGTTCCTCGGCGCATTGCCGACACAGGCCGTGAAATTCCATGACCACGCCCCGAACCACATAGCCGAGGCTTCGGTCCACATATTCTTCAGGATCGAAAGGTTTTTTCATGAGCACATCTTCCAGTTTGCCGCACCGCTCGCACCGCAGGTGAACATGCCGATGAGGGTTGCCGTCGAACCGCATGGGCCCTGATCCCGTCGCGATCTTTTGGATCATGCCCTGCTTGGCGAGGATCTCTAGGTTCCGATAAACCGTGCCCAGACTGATCCGAGGCACCTCGAGGCGTACGGCGTCGTAGATTTCATCCGCCGTGAGATGGGCGCAGGCACTGCGCAGCACCTTGAGGATGGCTTTTCTTTGGGGGGTGATACGGTTCACGAGGCTCCTTTCGATCTGATTAAGAACCATTATCAATAAAAGAACGACTCCCCGTGAAGTCAAGGGGGGTCATGATCCGGACCCCGAAAGGCGCCGGCACGCCTCGAGATAGGCCGCGGCTTGCCCGAAAATGCTCGGGCTTTCCTTTTCAGGAACGCTCTCCACGATATTTTCCAAAGCGCGGCACACGCGGCGACGCCATTCGGGTTTAAGACGCGGCACGTGTTGGAAGGTGTTGAGAAGCCGCCGAGCGATTCCGGCATTGATCAAAGCGAGTTCAATGACCTGACGACGAACCCAGTCGATCCCTTCCTCGGTCCACACCCGTCGCGTGTTTTGGGCCATGGTGACAAGCAATGCGCGGCTCAGCGTGGGATGGGTGAGGTCGAAGCCGGGCCGTTCCTTTTCCCGTTCCACCAGGGACCAGACGTCGGGGTGGGTCCCGGAGGCGATCACTTTGAGGTAGTTCGCGTATCCGGTGATATCCCGGTGCCACAGGGCGTAGGTTTCTTCCAAAAGGCTGAGGCGTCCCGGCCAGGAACTGCGGTGCAAGGCCGTGAGAGCCGCACATCGTTCCGTCGCCGTGGCGGCGCGTCCGAAAAAATTCAGAAGCATCCCATGGACTTCCGGCGTGTCGGCGACGGCCATAAGATCGATGAGGACGGTCGAAAGCAGCCGCTTTTGAATCCCATCCTCAAGCGACGCCGTGGAATTCATGGACTTTTGCAGGTCCTGAAAACGGGCCGCCAGTTGGTCGGCGTATCGGGTGTTGACGGCCGCCATGAGGGCGTCTCGAGCGCGGACGAGTTCGGGAAACCAGGCGGCGTAACGGCGATCCAAGGGCTGTTCGTCGATGCGGAGCATGGAGGCTGTGCAGGCCGGCGCGAGCGTGGGGTCATTTAGGAGTTTCCCGTAGAGTGCGAGCCAAGCTTCGGAAACCGCACAACCCGGAGCCGTGATCTGAAGGACCCGCTGCCGGTCGGTGAGTTTCCGAAACGCTTCGACGCGGTTGTAAGTATTGGAATCCTTGAGAGCCTGAAAAGCAAGGGTCTCTTCGTCGGCGTTTTCTTCCGTGAAGGTCCCGTAAAAAGAAGCGTTGCGGTTCAAAGACGCGAAGGCGGGGGGCGAGGGCAGGTTGGAAAACCGAAAGGTTTGTTCGCGATGAGTCAAAACGAGCGTTCCAGCCGTCCCTTCCATGTCGCGCCCATGCCCGTCCACCAGGGCGGCCTCTATGGGGACGGGGAAAGGTTCCTCGCCTTCCGCCGTCTCTTGACGCAAGGTGACGCTCAGGGTTCGCGACAAGGTGTCGTAGTGAGTGCGGGCCGTCACTTTAGGGTATCCCGGCTGTTCCAGCCATTTTCTCTTGAACGCGGCAAGGGACATCCCTGATGCTTCTTCGAAGCATCGAAAAAATTGGTCCGTGTTGGCGTTGCCATTCTTGTAGCGCCTAAAATACAGCCGAATTCCGGCATCGAAGGCATGCGGGCCCAAAATGAGCCGCAGCATCCGAATGACTTCCGCCCCTTTGACATAGGTGACCGAATCCACCAGCTCATCGGGGTCGTTGAAGCCCGTGCGCACGATGGGCCGGGCATAGCCGCCGTCTTCGATGGCCAAGGGGCCCAGGAGAGGGTTTCGAATGGCGTCCACCTGCTGGAGGCGTACGAAGGCGGGGTCGAATCGGTCGGCCATGTAACGATGTTCCACATCCACGGTATAGGCTTCGTTCAGCCACATGTCGAAAGGCGTTTCCATGGTGGTTTCGCTGCCGCACTGATTGTGTTCGAACTCGTGGACGATCACCGCGTAGGTGTAAAGCAGATGGCTGTCCAGGCTGTGTTCGTTGACCGAGGCCGCGTCGGTGACGATGGTGGTGTTGCCCACATTTTCCATGCCTCCGTAGTTGGACTTGGTCATGCAGATGGTGCGATAGGTTTCGCCGGGGTATTCGTAACCTTGGTGATGGAAGATCCACAGCACGGCATCCTTGAGGATGTCCATGGGCACGCGGGCGTCCTGCCGTCGACCCGGCGGAACCAGGTATTCCAGACGGACGGTGCGCCCTGACGGGTAGGTGACGAAATCCACCAGTTCGTCCCAAGTGCCGGCACAGGCGATAAACAGATAAGGCGCCATGGGCACGGGGTTATGGTAGGTGATGCGCTTTCGGTCGGGGCGGCCGGGCACCGGCACCGGAAGGCCGACGGGGTTATGGCGACGGCTGATGTTGCCGTTGCTGATGAGATGCGTGTATCGGGCGTCGCCTTCCAATGTGGTGGTCATGGTGCATTTGGCTCGACAGTCGTCGATGACGGGCATGATGCGCTGGAACCCCCATTGCTGGCACTGGGACATGTATTGTTGGGGCGCCCCGGGCGGCGTGACGTCCTTGTAGATGCCTTCCAGGATGTGGTCGGAGGGCCGGCAAAGGCTTTGCGCCTCGACGAAAAACCTTTCCCCGGCCGGGATCGGCCGGGGAGGGGTGATGACGAGTTTGTGCAGGTCCGGGTCCAGCCGGTAAGGGACATCCAAGGCGTCTTGGGGTGAGGAGCTGTGAGGCCGAAAGCGCACGGAACGCACTTCCAGATCTCTGGCATCCAGAGCGATCCGGGACAGAGGTTCCAAAGCCCTGAGGGCGATCGTGTTGGTGGTTTCCACGTGGTCTTCAAAAAAGCGGATCTCGATGTCCATGTGTTCCATGGTGACAGGAAAGGGCAGGAAATCTTCTCGATGGTAACGAAAGCGCTTTTCATGCATGGGAAAACGTCCTTCTTTTAAGGCGGGTTCACGAAAACCGAAAGGCCGGGGCGTCTTAGCCGTGCTTTGGAAATCCCTGTGTCGGTTGAAATGAGGGTACCGAAGCTCGGGAAACGTCTCCTTCGCGGGTGCCTCCCGGCAGGGCCCGCACAAGCGCCGCACGATGACCAACGTCGGAGCACGCAGCGGCTCTGGGAGGAAAGGGCGGGGCCGAGGGGGGTTAGGAACGCGGGGGCAAGACCCGCGTTCCCCATGCCCATGTGACGTTCCTTTTTCCCCGCGGCTCGAAGACGGCGGGGAGTCCGGGATCAGAATTTTTCGTAATGGGTAAATTCTTCGATTTCACGGCGCTTGGGGGCCGTCGGCACTTTGGAAGGGTATCCGAGGGGCAGCAGCACCACGAGTTCGTAGCCTTCGGGAACACCGAGGATTTCCTTGGCCTTGTCGTGGTCGAAAAGGCCCACGACCACGGTTCCCAATCCAACGTCAGTGGCGGCGAGGCAGAAGTTCTGGGTAGCGATGCCCAGGTCGAACATGAACCAATCGCCGAACTTGGTGGTCTTTTCCCCCTTGTAGTATCCCGCGCTTTGCAATTTTCCACACAAAGCCACGACAACCGGCGCTTGCGTCATGGATTTGGTCGCGGGGTTCCCTTTGGCCAAGGTCTCTTGGAGCTTAGCCTTAGTTTCCGGGTTGCGCACGACGATGGCTTCCCAGCATTGGGTGTTGGCCCAGGACTGCGACCACTTGACGGCCTCCAAAACCTTCTGGAGCAGGGCATCGGGGACGTCCTTGTCTTCAAAATTGCGGATGCTGCGTCGCGATTGGATCACGTCCATCAATTCGGCCATGGGAGTCCTCCTTTCGTCTGAGCCAAGGGAAAACCGAATCCGGCATATTCTGCCATGCGCCTTAAGAAGAAAACGGGCGTGTCGACCACTTCCCGTCGGTGGCGCATTGTTCCATAAATACCGCCTGCTGACAAGAACGCGCCGGGAATCGCGGGGCATCTTGGATCTTGGGATATGGTGGCGGGGGTGG
>CALGPN010000009.1 GCA_937960435.1 uncultured Desulfosoma sp. | reverse complement strand
CACTTCCATGTCCGTCTCCAAACGGGCCGTGACGGCGAAGGCGATCGTGGCCCCATCGGGTTTGACGGCCCGAACCTGCAGTTTCTTTCGGGGGCTCATGGGGGCGAGGCCCGAAATGGTGTAGAGTTCCGTGCCGTCCAGCCCCAAAGATTCATCGCTTTCCCCGTCTTCGAAAACCAAGGGCAGGACGCCCATGCCCACCAAATTGCTCCGGTGGATCCGTTCAAAGGACCGGGCGATTACCGCCCGCACACCCAAAAGGGCCGTTCCTTTGGCGGCCCAGTCCCGCGAGGATCCCGTGCCGTACTCTTCCCCGGCCAGGACGATGAGAGGCGTCCCTTCCGCGGCATAGGCCATGGCGGCGTCATAGACAAACATCAGCGTCCCCTCGGGAAACTTTTTCGTCCACGCCCCTTCCTTCCCTTCGGCCAGACGATTGCGGATGCGGATGTTGGCGAAGGTGCCGCGAAGCATCACTTCGTGGTTCCCCCGCCGAGCGCCGTAGGAATTGAAATCGGTGGGATCGACGCCGTGTTCCCGCAAGTATCGACCCGACGGGTAGTCCGGAGGGATGGATCCCGCCGGGGAGATGTGGTCGGTGGTCACCGAACGGCCCAAGACCAGCAGAGCCCGAGCCCCCTCGATATCCCCGGGCGGAATGGGATCCAGCGGCATCCCTTCGAAATAAGGCGGTTTTCGAATGTAGGTGGACGCCGGGTCCCAGGAAAACGTCGTGCTTTCCGAAACGGGCAGTTCCCGCCACAGCTCGTCTCCTTCGAACACCGCGCCGTAGGCTTTTCGGAAAAATTCCTTTTTTACCGACCCGCGCACCACCCGGGCGATCTCCTCTTCGGAGGGCCACAGCTCCTCCAGATAGACCGGATCCCCGTTGGGGTCCAAAGCCAAGGGCTCCCGGGCCATGTCCACATCGATGCGACCCGCCAAGGCAAAGGCCACCACAAGCATGGGGGATGCCAGGAAATTGGAGCGCACCCGCGGGTGAATGCGCGCCTCAAAGTTTCGGTTTCCCGAAAGCACCGCCGCCACATTGAGCTTTTCCTCTTCGATGACTTTTTCCACATCGGGATGCAGCGGGCCACTGTTGCCGATGCATGTGGTGCAGCCGAACCCGACGCCGTGAAATCCCAACGCCTCCAAGAAGGGCAAAAGCCCCGCATGGGCCAGGTATTCCATGACCACGGTGCTTCCGGGGGCGAGAGAGGTCTTCACATGAGGCGGCACGCGCAAGCCACGCCGCACGGCATTTCGGGCCAGAAGCCCGGCGCCGATCATGACCGACGGGTTGGAGGTGTTGGTGCAGGATGTCATGGCCGCAATCACCACACTGCCGTCCCCGATCCGGGACAAGCGTCCATGAATCTCCACCGGGAAGAAACGCTGTGCCAAGGGGGCACAGGCTTTGAGTTTTTCCGTCCGACATCCAGACTCGTTCAGGAAAACCGACTCCTGGACTTTCGGGACCCTGGGGTCATAACGGCACCCCAATACGTCGGCGAAACGGCTTTTCACGTCCTTTAGGGCCAAGCGGTCCTGGGGCCGAGCCGGCCCGGCAAGGGACGGCTCCACGGAAGCCAAATCCAGCTCCACGACGTCCGTGTATTCGGGTTCCTCGTCGGTTTCGGCAAAAATCTTCAAGATCCTGCCGCAGACATCCACCACGGCCGCCTGCTCTTCCCGTCCGGTCAACCGGAGGTAGTCCAGCGTGACGTCATCCATGGGGAAATAACCGACGGTGGCCCCATACTCGGGAGCCATGTTGGCCACGGTCGCGCGATCCGGAAGCGACAGCCGTCGCAGCCCGGGCCCGAAAAATTCCACGAACTTGTCCACCACGTTGTACGCCCGAAGCCGTTCCGTCACATGAAGGACCAGATCCGTGGCGGTTACCCCTGGGCCGAGCCGCCCCACAAGCCGCACGCCGATCACTTCCGGAAGCGTCATCCAGTAGGGCTGACCCAACATGACCGCTTCCGCTTCGATGCCGCCCACGCCCCAGCCTAAGACGCCCAGACCGTTGATCATGGTCGTATGGGAATCGGTCCCTACGAGGGTGTCCGGATACGCCCACGGTACCCCGTCGTCGTCGGCCGATCCCACAAGGATCACGTGGGAGAGGAACTCCAGGTTGACTTGGTGACATATTCCGGACCGGGGCGGCACGACCCGCAGTGTTTCCATACTTTTCTGGGCCCACCGTAGGAGCATGTATCGTTCCCGATTCCTTTCATACTCCTTGGCGGTATTGATCCCCTGGGCACGCTCCGTCCCGTAGGCGTCCACCTGAATGGAATGATCGATGACCAAATCCACGGGAACCAGTGGTGTAATCCTTCCCGGGTCCCCACCCAAATCCCTCATGGCGTCGCGCATGGCCGCCAAATCCACCACGGCGGGAACCCCGGTAAAATCCTGCATGAGGACCCGCGCGGGATAAAAGGCCACCTCCACCGGGCTTTCCTTCCCAGGGGGCCAGTGTGCCACTTTTTCCACATCGGAGGGCCTCACGGTCACCCCGTCCATCTTCCGGGCCACGTTTTCCAGGAGCACTCGAATGGAATAAGGGAGACGCCCCACGTCCACACGGAGATCCTTCGCAAGGGCATCCATCTCCACGATTCGGACGCGACGCCCCTGAAGTTCCATCGTTTTCGTCCAACGAACGTCAGGCATGGGTGGTCATCCTTTCGGGAGCAAAATCATCGAATCATCGAGACAAAATCGCATGAGGCCACGAGCTGTTCCATGACCGGATCGTCCGGCACTGCGCGCGTGCGCTCACGTTCACTTTCGGCCCAGGTGTGACGCGAAACGCAGATGGATGCCGTCGGGGCCGGCCACCACAAAGTCTTTCAGCCCGTAATAACGGTCCCCTAAAGGGGTCACGATGGGGTAACCAAGCTCACGGGCCTTTTGATAGACCGCTTCCACATCGGGCACCATAACACGGATGTTCCCTACGGGCGCTTTGGGGGCTTCGGCATCCGGTCGCTCGACAAGAAACAACAACGAATCCTCCCACCGCAATTCCACAAAAGGCCCGTCCCGTCGGCTCACGAGGAACCCGAAGTCCGTGAAAAACCGACAGGACTTTTCCACATCCTGCACATAGACGGCAAGAACCAGCTGTTCTCCGGGGGGGACGCATCGATCCACGGCTTTTCCTCCCATACGGCGTCTGAGAAATTCCTTCACGGCAGGTCCCGTGCCCGCATCCCACGGCTTGACCTTCTCCGGCGGCAAGACTTTCACTTCGGCGATCTCGTCGCCGGGCACCATGACGCCTTCCGCCCGCACATGGAAGGCGGTGATTGTCTGATTCTTTTCCGCGAAGGCATAATGGCCGAGGAAATCCACGATCCGGCCTCGCAGCCCCAGCTCCTCGTAGACCTCCCGAAGGATCCCCTCTTCCGGGGTTTCCCCGGCTTCGAGGAAACCCGCCACGATTCCGAAAAAACGTCGGGGCCAGCCTTTGCTTCGCACCAAAACGACTCCGCCGTCCCATTCCACGACGGCGGCCGTCACGGGGATCGGGTTGTTCCAAAAAACGTAAGAGCATTCCGGGTCCGGGCAAAGTTTCCGCTCACGGCCGTCGATGTGCGCCTCCTGGAGAGGCTTTCCGCATTGCGGACAAAACTTCATCGCCTATCCTCTCTCTGCACTCCAACGCAGCCCCTCACGACAAAAGCGCCCTCACCATGGCATTAAAGAACCCAATCATCAAGAGCCTCCGCCACCTCCTTTTCTTTTCCACGCTTTTTCGATACCGTTTCCACATTATGAACGGACCCATGCGCGCTAATCCCGAGGAGACTCCTATGGGCCATCGGGCCATCAAAATTGTGCCCTTTAGGCCCTTTCGGCCGGCGCACACCGTTCGGACCATCCCGATTCAGCCGCCTTCCATCGGTTGCAGCGCGTGCCGGGGGTGTTTAAACTAGACCAAATTCGATGCGAAATGAGGCCAAGGCACAAAACAACGGAAAAGAACTTTGGAGGATGAAACCATGGAAAGCAAGGAAAAGCGTCGTGAAAAGGTGATCGAAGTCCTCAACAAGGCCCGGGCCATGGAACTCTTGGCCATCCACCAGTACATGAACCAGCACTACAATTTGGACAACCTGGACTACGGGGAACTGGCCGCCAAGATGAAACTCATCGCCATCGACGAGATGCGCCACGCGGAAATGTTCGCGGAACGTGTCAAGGAGCTGGGTGGGGAACCGGTCACCGGCCACGACGGCCAAGTCATCAAGGGGCAGGATGTGCGGGAGATTTACCCCTTCGATGCCAACTTGGAAGACGACACCATCGACGTCTATAACCAATTTCGTCTCGTGTGTCAGGAAAACGGCGATGCCATCAGCATGAAGCTCTTCGAGGACATCATCAAAGAAGAGCAGATCCACTACAATTACTTCGACAACGTCGACGGGCATATCAAGAAGCTCGGCGACACCTTCCTCGCCAAGATCGCCGGTACCCCTTCGGAATCGGGTCTAACGCCGCGGGGTTTCGCCGTCGGAACGGGCGCCGAAGCCTAAGCACGGTAGAAACCGTGAGCCCGGTGCCGGCCGGGCTCTCAATGGCTCGTTTCTTCGGGTTCTTCTTCACCGGAGGCCGCGCGGTGCATCATGAGCTCTTCATACAGAGCCTGGCCGATGCGCCGCTGCAACTCCTCCGGTCGGATAAAATCCACGCACACACACAAAATGTCTTCAGGCTGGCACAACGAATACCACGCGCAGTCGACGCATGTGGTCATCGCCCTTTCGACTCCCTTGAGGATTCGCCATGTGACGGTTTGGGCCCTTCTCCATGCTGCACGTCACAGATATCGGCACGATGCGGCACACGCTTCAGTGTTTTTTCCCCTGTCCCGTTCTGCGAGGCCCGGCGGGCGTCCCCAAGGCTTTCGGGTCAGGACTGATGGATGTCGGTCACGTAGCCCCGAATCATCTCGTGAGCTCCCTCCGGCGCCGCCAGCAAAGTCCCCTCAACCCGGCGTGACTCGAAATATTCATTGAGATGGAAAGGCTTCCCGTCCAAGAATCGAATGCTCCCGCCCGAGGCTTGGAGGATTATCTGAGCGGCGGCCAGGTCTTGATAGGACACGCTGCGCATCAGAGCCCCTTCGGCCCGGCCCATGGCCACATAGCCGATATGGGCCGCCGTGCAGCCGAGGTTTCGAATCTTGCCCGGGAAATGGGAGCGGAAATGGTCATGCATTCGCGAGTAGGTGAACAGAAGGCTCTCGTTATGGATCTCACCGGAGTAAGAGATGCCGATGGGGGAGTCGTTTAAGAACGCCCCTCGGTCCGGTTCGGCGTAAAAGAGATCCCCCGTCACAGGCATGAGAAACAGCCCGAGGACGGGCCAAAAATTTTCGAAGAGGGCCAGGGAGGTTCCCCACAAGGGGATGCCGGCTTGGAAATTGGCCACACCGTCCAAAGCGTCATAGACCCAGAGATAGCCTTTGTGGCCGTGAACATAATCCTTTCGGGGAGGTGCGTCGCCGAAAACTTCGTGTTCCGGGAAGCGCTGGCGCAGTCTGTCATGGAAAAACCGGATGAGATGCAGTTCCGCTTCCGTGACCAGGTCTTCGTCAAACTTCACGTCTCTTCGGCCTTTGCCGTAGAAAGCCATGGCCTCACGCCCCACTTCACGAATGACGTCCACGGCGAACGCCCGAAGTTCCCCGATGCCGGCACCTTCCTGACTCATACCGCTCCTCCCTCGCCTCGGTTTTCCGATTCCATCCTTTTTCCCAACCCTTGTGTTTTCGAGCTTAGAAGGTCCCCGGGTCCTTGTCAAAGGGTCATCACGGCACGCCGGCGGTTTTTATCTTTTGCCTTTCCGACGATCCATGGCACATTGAAGAAAACTTCGGGGCGTGGAAGGTCTCCCATGCAAGAATTGCGAAAGAAGATCATCGAAACTTTCAAGCCATTTCATCCGGAAAAGATTATTCTTTTCGGCTCCAGAGCACGGGGCGATGATGACCCGGTGAGCGACGTAGACGTGATCATTGTCTATCCAACGGAAAAGCGCTTCCTGGATCGCCTGGAAGAACTCTACCTGGCTTGGGACATCCCCATGGCTGTGGACCTTTTGGCCTACACGCCTGAAGAGTTCGACCGATTGGTCGATGAAAGCCCCTTTGTTCAAGAAGCGGTGAAACAAGGAGAAATCCTCTATGAAAAACCCGGAGAAAGAGGCTCTTCGCTGGTTTCTCCAAGCCAAGGATGACTTCCTCTTTGTGCAATGGATCCATCGGGAAGGCGTTTTCTTCGACAAGGGATGTTTCGTTGCCCAGCAAGCGGGGGAGAAAGCCCTGAAAGCCTGCCTCTATGCAATAGGAGAAAGACACGTCATTGGACATAGCCTTTTTGAGCTCACGGAAAGGCTAAAAACCATAGACCATTCCTTTACATCGGTTTCCAACGCTGCACGACGTCTCGATCGCTTCTACGTGCCGACCCGGTACCCCAACGGTTTACCAGGCGGCTCCCCCTTTCAGGTCTACACAGCGGAGGATTTGACCCACGCCCTTGGTGATGTCAGGGCGGTGATGGAGCTCTGCGCTGAATTCCTCAAAAGACGCGGCGTCCCCATTTCGACGGGCAATGAAAGATGACCGCGCAGCCGCTCGGGGAGCACCGCGGAGGCGTTTGCAAGGACGCGGCGGATGTGTTATGAACCGTCCCGGTTGTGAAAAGAGATAATTCGAGGTTTTTCAGGGGCATGTCCCATCCCTATCAGGACCATTACTTCCACCGGGCCAAGAAAGAACGTTACCTTGCGCGCGCCGTCTACAAGCTCCAAGAGATTCAAAACAAACACCGACTGCTGCGGCAGGGAGACCGAGTCCTGGATCTGGGCGCGGCGCCGGGTTCGTGGATGCAGCTCACCAGCCGCATCGTGGGGCCAAAAGGGCTGGTGGTGGGCGTCGATCTTCAACCCATTACCCACCCTTTCCCCGAACACGTGGTGACGTGGCAGAAGGATATTTTCGACGAGGATTTTCTCGGACTTCTGGAGACTCGCTACGGCCCGTTCGACGTGGTGCTGAGCGACATGGCGCCGAAAACTTCGGGTGTCAAATCCGCCGATGCCGCCCGCTCGGAGCTCCTTTTCGAAAGGGCCTTGGAAGTGGCCCGGCATGTGCTTCGGCCCGGAGGTCATTTCCTGGCGAAAATTTTTCAAGGTGACGCATTCCATACCCTGCTTGCCACGGTCAAGCACTCTTTTCGGCGCGTCAAGGTGGTCAAACCGGACGCATCGCGAAAGCAGAGTCGAGAAATTTATGTCCTTGCCATGGACTTCAAGGGCACAAACGGTTGAACGGAGGATGGACGGATGTCGGGACATTCCAAATGGAGCACCATCAAGCACAAGAAAGCCGCCCAGGATGCCAAGCGCGGCAAGATTTTCACAAAGCTCATCAAAGAATTGACCGTGGCCGCCCGCCTGGGAGGCGGCGATCCGGAAGCCAACCCGCGGCTGCGGGCGGCCATCGCTGCGGCCAAAGCCGAAAACATGCCCAAGGAAAACATCGAACGGGCCATCAAGAAAGGCACGGGGGAATTGGAAGGTGCGGCCTACGAAGAAGCCGTCTATGAAGGGTACGGCCCCGGAGGCGTGGCCATCCTGGTGGAAGTGACGACGGACAACCGCAACCGAGCCGCCAGCGAAATCCGCCATATTTTCAGCAAAAACGGCGGAAGCCTCGGGGAGGCCGGGTGTGTGGCGTGGATGTTCGAAAAACACGGCTTGATCGTGTTCAACAAGGACAAAGTCGGCGAAGACGAACTCATGGAAGTCGCTTTGGAAGCGGGCGCCGAGGATGTGCGCGATCAAGGGGATCAGTTCGAGGTCATCACGACACCGGGGGACTTGGAGAAAATCAAAACCGTCTTTGACCAACGCGGCATGGTCTATGAGATGGCCCATGTCACCATGGTCCCTCAGACCACGATCCGGGTTGAGGATGAAAAGACCGCCCAGCAGTTGCTTAAACTCATGGACGCCCTGGAAGACAACGACGACGTGCAGAACGCCTACGCCAACTTCGATATTCCCGACGAAATCCTCAACGCCGTCGCCTGAGCGCGGAAAGGACCGGGAATGCGCGTCCTCGGGATAGATCCCGGGTCCCGCCACACGGGCTATGGGGTGGTGGCAAGCGACGGCGATCGCTTGATCTCCGTCGCCTACGGTTCCGTGCCCCTGCCGGCGACCGTGCCGCTGCCCGTGCGGCTGGGACGCATCTTCGCCGAAATCAGCCGCCTCATCGAGGAAACGCGCCCGGAAGAGATGGCCGTCGAAGACGTGTTCGTGTCTCGTAACGCCCGCAGCGCCCTCATTTTGGGACAAGCCCGCGGCGCCGCCATTGCGGCGGGGATCCACGGCGGGGTCGGCGTTTTTGAATACAGCGCCTTGGCCATCAAACAGGCGGTCGTGGGCTATGGAAAAGCCGAGAAAGGCCAGGTGATGCAGATGATTCGGCTCCTTTTGGGCCTCCATGACCTCAACGACCCTCACGCCGCCGACGCCTTGGCCGTGGCCGTCTGCCACATCCATGCGCGCACTGTGTCCCGACGTTTCCGAATCGCCGACCGGCCATGATCGCTTCTCTGGAAGGCCGCCTGCGCCATAAGGCTCCGCACCATGTCATCGTGGATGTCCACGGGGTGGGCTACAGCGTCCACGTGCCGCTGAGCACGTTTTACGGCCTGCCCGAAGTCGGCTCGCCGGTGAGCCTCCACGTGCACACCTACGTGCGGGAAGACGCACTCCAACTTTTCGGGTTCGGGACGCTTGCCGAAAAGGAGATGTTCTTGCATCTCATCGCCGTCAACGGCGTCGGCCCCAAAATGGCTCTGACGATCCTTTCCGGGATCGACCCCGACGCGTTGCACCGCGTGGTGGTCTTGCAAGACCGGCAGCGTCTCCAAAAGATCCCGGGGATCGGGAAAAAAACGGCGGAACGGATCCTGCTCGAGCTCAAAGACCGGTTGCGCATCGCCGTGTCGGAACCGCCGCCCATGACACCTTCGGCGGAAGCAGACGAAGACGAAAATTACGCCGATGCGTATTCGGCCCTTCTCAATTTGGGGTACCGGCCCGCCGAAGCCTCCAAGGCGCTTCAAAAGGCTCGGGCGTCTGTGGCCTCGATCACCGAAAAGCCTTCTTTGGAACAGCTTCTGCGGGAGGCGCTGCGGATTCTGGCCTAACCGGGGCGCTTTGAACGGGTCGGTGGACGGGAGAACATGACCGATGAGGGATCGATTGGTGGAACCGAGGCCGAAAGACGACGAACTCCCCCTGGAGGCCGGCCTCAGACCGCGCACTTTCGACGAATACCTGGGCCAAAAGGAACTCAAGGAAAAACTGGCCATCTTTGTGCAAGCGGCTCTGCAGCGCAACGAACCTCTGGACCACGTCCTTCTCCACGGCCACCCCGGCCTGGGGAAAACCTCCCTGGCCTCCATCATCAGCCGGGAATTGGGCGTCCCTTTTCGTTCCACATCGGGGCCCGTCATCGAACGCCCCGGCGATCTGGCCGCCATCCTGACCAACCTGGAACCGAGATCCGTCCTTTTCATCGACGAAATCCATCGGCTCAACCACGTGGTGGAAGAAATCCTTTACCCCGCCATGGAAGACTTCCAGCTGGACATCATCATCGGCCAAGGCCCTTCGGCGCGGACCATCAAATTGGACCTTCCCCCGTTCACCCTGGTGGGGGCGACCACCCGGGCCGGGCTGCTGTCCCCACCGCTTCGCGATCGTTTCGGGGTCGTGTTGCGGCTTGAGTTCTACCCGGTCGAAGATCTCAAAGAGATCGTTCTGAGATCGGCGCGGATTCTGGGTTTGGCCGTCGATGAAGAAGGCGCCCACGAAATCGCCCGCCGCTCCCGTGGCACTCCCCGCATCGCCAACAGGCTTCTGCGGCGTGTGCGGGATTTTGCAGAAGTGCGCGCCCAAGGCATCATCACCCGGGACGTGGCGGACACGGCCCTGAGGATGCTCGATGTGGACGAACGCGGTTTCGACCGCATGGATCGGCGCATCCTTGCCACCATTATCGAAAAATACGACGGCGGCCCTGTGGGCATCGAAACCCTGGCAGCCGCCGTTTCCGAAGAAAAGGACACTCTGGAAGAAGTCTATGAGCCTTACCTGATCCAGGAAGGGTTTCTGAAAAAAACGCCTCGAGGCCGCGTGGCCACCCGTCTGGCTTTTGAACACTTGGGCCGCCCGTACCGTCCTTCCCGCCAATTGGCGTTGTTTTGACAAAGTCCTGTTCGGCGGACGGCAAAGCGTGTATAAAGAGCGTTAGCATCGTCATGGCGGGGCCTGTCAGGTTTTCGAGGCGGCGGAAGCGGTCCAATCTATGGAAGCCGGTCCATGAGGCCGGGTCGCAAAGGAGGTTCCCATGGCCGAGAGTGTTTACAAGATCATCGAATTGGTGGGAACAAGCACGGTTTCGTGGGAAGACGCCGCCAAAAACGCCGTGGAAACGGCGTCCAAAACCTTGCGCGATCTTCGCATCGCGGAAATCACAAAACTGGACATGAAGCTCGAAGAAGGCAAGGTCGTGGCCTATCGGGCTCGAGTAGCCATTTCCTTCAAGTACCAGGGAAGTTAAAGTTGTCGCAATGTCACCCGTGAGGGGAACAAGGGGCCGCACCGCCGCCGCTCCTTTAACGTCTTGCAAGAATTTCAGCCAAATGCCAGGCCTCGGCCCGATCGGGAAGGCCCCTTCGATGGCACAATCCGTCACCGGCGTGCACACGTGGTCCGAGGAAAATCCTTTTTGGAACATTCGGAGGAGAAGCCATGGGTCAGCGGAAGGTGAGAATCCTCATGGCCAAATTCGGCCAGGGCTACGAGGCGGCCCTCTCGCGCCTCGCCGCCGCTTTCAGTGAAGCGGGATTCGAAGTCATCTACACCGAATCGGAGGACCCCCAAGCCATCGTCAATGCGGCGCTCCAGGAATCCGTCGACCACATCGGCATCACCACTTTGCCGGAAGCACGCCTCGATCAGTTCGCCTCCGTGCTCGAACTGCTCAAAGCCCACGACGCCCAAAACATCGGGGTCACCGCCGGCGGCTTTTTCGACGAGGCTTTGGTTCCCGAATTGAAAAAACTCGGTGTCGTGGAGTTTTTCCCCAAGGGCACCACCCACGAGCAGCTCATCCAGTGGGCCCGCCGAAACATCCATCCCATTGAATAAGCGCCGGCGGGGGGCAAGGTTCGGGGATGCTCATGCCGTGCTCGCTCCTGGGGACCTCTCGAGTGTCGCCCTGTGACGCCGGCCTCTGGAAGAAGACCACACCCCGGCTTGCAGAAAGCCTTCATTTTGGATACCCTGTGAACGGATGTGGAGGAGCCCACCCGATCGCCGGTTCCGTTTCGGAACGGGAGGAAAGTCCGGGCTCCGCAGGGCAGGGTGCTGGGTAACGCCCAGTCTCGGTGACGAGCAGGACAGTGCCACAGAAAGCAAACCGCCGAGCCCTCCCGGCGTCCTCGGACGGCCCGAGGACCTGCCGGGTTCTCGGTAAGGGTGAAACGGTGAGGTAAGAGCTCACCAGTCCCGGTGGTGACACCGGGAGCTCGGTAAACCCCACCCGGAGCAAGGCCAAATAGGGGAGCGTTTGAGAGTTGCCCGCTCGAAGCTCCCGGGTCGGCCGCTTGAGCCCCTCGGCAACGTGGGGCCTAGAGGAATGATCGGGACCTCCCTTTTCAGGGGGGCACAGAACCCGGCTTACGGGCGCCTCCACATCCTCCCGGAACCGCCGAGGGTTTTTAAGCCCCATGGTCTCAATGAACTTTCAGCCGCAGACGATGATGTGGCGATCGTGACACACCCCGCGCCCAACCCTCAAACCTTCGCCGTGGTGCCCGCCGCCGGGTCCGGGGTAAGAATGGGGCTGCCCCACCCCAAGCAATTTCATCCGCTTCACGGCAAACCCATCCTTGTGTGGACGTTGGAACGACTGTGCACCCTTCCCTTCTTGGCCGGCATCGTCGCCGTGGTGCCCCAAGAGGCCGTGACGGCGGTCAGAGCTCTCCTTTCCACCCTGCCTGCTTTTCCGGCCGTCACGGTGGTCGGCGGAGGAGCCCGTCGCCAAGACAGCGTCGTGGCCGGCATAAAGGCTTTGCCCGAGGATTGCCGGTGGGTGCTCATCCACGACGGCGTTCGCCCTTTCGCTTCCTCTGAACTTTTCCGCAAAACCCATGAGGCCGCTCTCCGGTGCGGCGCCGCCATCTGTGCCTGCCGCGCGCTGGAAACCGTCAAACTCGTCCAAGACGGATGGGTTCGCGCCACCGTGCCTCGCGACCAGGTGTGGCTGGTGCAGACCCCTCAAGTCTTTCGACGGGAGGTGGTGGAAGAGGCCTTTCGCACGGCCGAAGCGGAAGGTTTGGAAGCCACCGACGACGCCTCCTTGGTGGAACGTCTGGGCGTTCGTGTGGCCGTCGTGGATGGAGAAAAAACCAACATCAAGATCACCACGCCGGAAGATCTCCGCTGGGCCGCGTGGATTCTGGAAACCTCCGCGAAAGCCCCCGCGGAGTTCCCCCAAGGAGAGGGCCTCTCATGAATGGAAACTTCCGGGTCGGCATGGGCTGGGACGTCCACGCCTTCGTCGAGGGGCGTCCGCTGGTCTTGGGCGGGGTGACCGTTCCTTTCGACCGCGGGCTTCTCGGCCATTCCGACGCCGACGTCCTGTGCCATGCCCTCTGTGACGCGTTGCTCGGGGCCGCAGCCCTCGGAGACATCGGCATGCACTTCCCCGACTCGGACCCTCGATACCGAGGCGTTTCCAGCCTCGTGCTGCTCGGGACCGTGCGCGACTTGATCCAGGGCGCCGGTTACGGCATCGTCAATGTGGATGTGACCGTCTTGGCCCAAAGGCCCAAAATCGCCCCGCATATCCGGGCCATGCGCCGCACGCTCGCTCACGTCCTGCACCTGGAGGAGGATGCGGTGAGCGTCAAAGCCACCACCACCGAGGGGTTGGGATTCGTCGGTCGTCTGGAAGGCATCGCCGCCTGCGCCGTCGCCCTGCTCCACAAGCCGCAAGGAGCCGTCTCATGAGCTTGGTCGTCTACAACACCTTGACGAAGCAAAAAGAACCTTTCGTCCCCTTGGAACCCGGCACGGTCAAGCTTTACGTGTGCGGGGTCACGGTCTACGACCTGTGCCACGTCGGACATGCCCGTTCGGCCATCGTCTTCGACGTGATTTACCGGTATCTGAAGTCCCGGGGCTACCGCGTCGTGTACGTCCGCAACTTCACGGATATCGACGACAAGATCATCAAGCGGGCCCAAGAGGAAGGCACCGACTATCGCACCATTGCGGATCGCTACATCAGAGCGTTCTACGAAGATATGGACGCTCTGGACGTGCTGCGCCCGGACATCGAACCTCTGGCCACCGACAATATCCCTCAGATGATCGAGATCATCCGCCGCCTGGAAGAAAAAGGGATCGCCTACAAGGCCGGAACCGACGTGTACTTCGCCGTCGAAAAATTTCCCGAGTACGGCAAACTTTCCGGCCGGAGCCTGGACGACATGATGGCCGGGGCTCGTGTGGAGGTGGACGTCCACAAACGTAATCCTTTGGATTTTGTCCTCTGGAAAGGAAGCAAGCCCGGCGAACCGGCCTGGGACAGCCCCTGGGGACCGGGAAGACCCGGATGGCATATCGAATGCTCGGCCATGGGCAGTCGATTTCTGGGGCCGACCTTCGATATCCACGGCGGAGGCAAGGACCTCATTTTTCCGCATCACGAAAACGAGATCGCTCAGAGCGAGGCGGCCTTCGGCGTGCCGTTCGTTCGGTATTGGCTCCATAACGGCTTCGTGAACATCAACAATGAAAAGATGTCCAAATCCCTGGGCAATTTTTTCACCATCCGGGACATCCTCAAGGCCGTCCACCCGGAAGCCCTCAGACTTTTTGTCATTTCCAAGCACTATCGCAACCCCGTGGATTTTTCCGACGAAGCCCTCAACGAAGCCGAAAGGGCCCTGGAAAGGCTCTACGGGACCCTGGAGGAGACGATCGCCCGAACCCCTAAGGACATTGACGAGGAAAGTGTTCCCGAAAAGGCCTTGATAAGTCAGGACAAGGAGCTTTTTCAGAAAATCGCCGCATTCGACGACGCTTTCCGCGACGCCATGGACAACGATTTCAACACGGCCCAGGCCTTGGCGCTCCTCTTTGAGCTGCAACGGGCGACCCAGCGGTTCCTCGATTCCTTCGGCCGAAAGCCGCTCAAAGGACCGGCAGCGGCCCTTGCCCGCAAAGCCGCCGCATGCCTTCGGGATCACGGCCACGTCTTGGGGCTTCTCACGCGAACACCCGAGGCCTTTTTCGAGGAGATCAAGCGGCGAAAAATCGCTCAAAAAGGAATCGCCGAAGCTGAGGTGGAAGCCCTCATCGATCAGCGCAACGCGGCGCGAAAGGAAAAGAACTTTGCGGAAGCCGACCGCATCCGCGACCGCCTCGCCGAAATGGGGGTGCAACTGGAAGATACGCCGGAAGGAACCCGCTGGCGCGTGCGTTAAGCGATCGAAGCCGTGCGGGCAAGGGCACGGCCCCCGCGCCCTTGTGGTCGTCGGGGTTCCCGTGCCGTTTCAAAATATTCGGTCGTTTCGACGAAATCGTCCCTCCGCCCCCCCGAGCCTTCTCACCCTGAGGAGGAGAAAGCCCGCAAAGGCAGGGGGGCAGGCCTTAAGGCGCTTTGCCGCAGCAGGATCCGGGAACACACCCCTGGGCGGCGGGGCTTGTGCCGCAGCAGCCCGTGTCCCCCGCCCCGGGGATTCGATGAGCCCCTTTGGCTCCCGAAGCCGTGGAGGAGACCGAAAGGAGTCTTTTCAATTTCCCTCCGCCGCACCCGGGACACGAGACATCTTCTTCTTTCCCGAAAACCAAATGCTCCGACACCTGACCGCATTCGGTGCACACATATTCGTAAATGGGCATGGCCCCCTCCCGTCCGATCAGTGGGCGCAGCCGCCGCCATGATGATGACCGGCACAGGTCCATTGCGCCGAAAACACCGGAAGCTTTCCCTGCCGCCACATCTCCAGGTTGTCTTTCACGGACCCTTCCATGGCCCGGTACACAGTGATGCCTTGGGCCTGAAGCTTCATGAGAGCGCCCATGCCGATGCCGCCGACGACAACGCCGTCCACGGAACGCCCCCCCAAAGCCTTGAGGGGCTGGCACATGCCGTGCGCGTGGTGCAGATCGCCGTTGGACACTTCTTCCACCGCACCCGATTCCGTATCCACGATGACAAAGCCCGGAGCCGATCCGAAATGACCGAAAACCTCGCTGTCGAGACCGCTTAAGCGCGCTGCGGGAAAACAGATCTTCATCTTTTTTTCCTCCTTGGACCACCGAGACACTTATCATGGACACCCTGTCAATACCATCAACCGATCAGCCTGGCTTTTATAGGATCGCTCATTAAGGTTGTCAACTTGAGCTGCAAACCATCCGGCATCCATGAAGGTTTTGTGGCGACGCGGCTTTTCCCTTCCCATCCGGCTCAAGCTCTTTTTATAATGTTTTGAGCGCTCGGCAGCAGCACAATCGGCAGCGCACACGTGTGGAGGTGAGCCCATGGAAAATCAGGACTTTATCGTCGCCAATGAGGTCTACATCAAGACGGACCGCCAGCAGGGCAATATGGTTATTCTCAAAGAAACGGAAGACGCTTCCCAGTATTTTCTCATGTTCGTCGGCGACAGCGAAATCACGGCCATCGCCAAGGAAAAGGGGTTTGTGGAACCGAAGCGGCCTCTGACCCACGACACCTATTTGACCATTTTGCAGCGGGCCGGCGTGCGTTTTGAACGGGTGGAAATCTACACCATGAAGGAAAACACCTATTACGCGCGCATCATCGCCCGGATCGGCGACGAGGAGGTGGTTTTCGACAGCCGCCCGAGCGACGCCGTGGCCCTGGCCCTTCACGAACAGTGCCCCATTTTGGTGAACAAAAAGTTGTTGCGTCGGGAACTCACGCCGGAAGAGGTCAAAGAGTACGAATCCATCATTAAGACCGTGAAGTTTTAACCTCTGGGCCCTTTGCGGGCCCAACCTTTCCGAAGGAGCTCCGCCGCGAAGCGTTCGCCGTGAGGCCCGCCCCCATGGGACCGACACACCAGAAGGTCCGCCCTCGGGACGATTCCCTCTTCCCGATTCCGTCATTGGATCAGTCGATGGAATGAAAGACTTTGGGTCGCCCTTTCCTATTTGCCTTCCCGCTTCCCGTTTTCCTAGAAGATATCTTGGAGAATCGCGAAAGGACGTTTTGTTCCCCATCGAACCCCAAAAGGAGACTGCCGATGGCCGGATCGTATGAAGCCATGTGGGAAAAGCTCAATCTGGACCTGGAAGCCCATGCGGGGCTCTTGGAAGTCCTGGGAAAGTTCTACGGCGACATTTACCTCAGCCAGGACAAGCGGCTTCGAGGGATGGAGTATCTCGATTTCGTTCTTTCGGAGATCCACGGCCTAAGGATCAAGGAGCTTCAAGAAGCCAAGGCTCAAGGCCGAAAGGTGGTGGGCACTTTTTGTGTTTTCGTTCCCGAGGAACTGGTTTACGCCGCGGACGCCATCCAGGTCGGCCTGTGCGCCGGGGCGGAAGCGGGGTTCGACAAAGCCGAAAAGATCCTGCCGCGAAACACCTGCGCGCTCATCAAATCCTTCGTGGGATTCAAACTGTCCCGGCTGTGTCCTTTTTTCGAATCGTGCGATCTCATCGTGGGCGAGACCACATGTGACGGGAAAAAGAAAGCCTACGAGATTTTCGCCGACTACGCCCCGGTCTACGTCATGGAAATCCCTCAGATGAAGCACGCCTGTGACCGGGATCTGTGGAAAGCCGAAGTTCTTCGATTCAAAGAGGCGGTGGAAAAACTCACGGGCCGAACCATCACGGCGGAAAGCCTCAAAAAGGCCGTTCGACTCATCAACGACCGGCGCCGCGTGCTCCAGCGCCTCAATCGTTTGCGTGCCGCGGAACCGACGCCCATTTCCGGTCGAGACGTCCTGCTCGTCAATCAGGTGAGCTTTTACGACGACCCGGCCCGGTTCACCCAAAAGATTTCCGAACTCTGCGATGAGCTGGAGCAGAAGATCGCCCGGGGTGAGGGCGTCGCGGACGGCGCCCAAAGGGTCATGCTTTCGGGGTGCCCCATGGCCATTCCCAACTGGAAGCTGCCCTATATCATCGAATCTTCCGGCGCCGTGGTCGTCGGCGAGGAGTCTTGTGTCGGCACGCGAAACACGCGGGATCTTGTGGATGAGAGCCCCGATACGCTCGACGCCTTGTTGGACGCCCTCGTGGACCGTTACATGCGCATCGATTGCGCGTGCTTCACGCCCAATCAGGAGCGGCTGGACCACATCGTGGCCATGGCCCGGGAGCTCAAGGTCAAAGGCGTCATCCACTACGGCCTGTCTTTTTGCCAACCGTACGGCATCGAAAGCTTCAAGGTGGAAAAAGCCTTGCGCCAGGCGGGCATCCCCATGTTGACCATCGAAACCGACTACAGCATGGAAGATGTGGAGCAGCTCAAGACCCGGGTGGAAGCCTTCGTGGAAATGATTCGATAGCCTCAAACGATAGATGAAGACGCCGATGAAAACGGTCGGACTCGACGTCGGCAGCCGATCCATCGAACGGGTGGTGTGGGATCCGGCCACAGGTTCGTGGTCGTGGGCGAAAGTGCCCACGACCTTCGACCCCGTCGGGCAATGCCGTAAGCTTCTGGCCGATGTGGACGGCATGCCCGTGACGGCCACCGGCTACGGAAGAAAGCTGGTGGCGGGAACTTTCACCCATGTGCGCGTGGAAACCGTGACGGAAATCCAGGCCTACGCCATAGGCGCCCACTTCCTCTACCCCGAAGCGCGCACGGTTGTGGACATCGGCGGTCAAGACACCAAAGTCATCGCCTTGAATGAGGCCGGCAAGGTCTCTCGCTTCGAAATGAACGACCGGTGCGCCGCGGGGACGGGAAAATTCCTGGAATTCATGGCCACGGCGCTCCAAGTTCCCTTGGAAGAGTTCGGCGATTTCGCCCTCGGCGCCGACAAGCGCGTCCAGATCACCAGCATGTGCACGGTTTTTGCCGAATCGGAAGCCACATCCCTCATGGCTCGCGGCGAAAAAGCTCAGAATATTGCCATGGGCCTTCACACGGCCATCGCTCAGAGGGTTTTGGCCATGCTGAACCGTGTGGGCATAGAGAAGCCGGTGGTTTTTGCCGGAGGGGTCGCCCACAACCGGTGCATGTGCCGACTCCTGGCGGAAGCCGTCGGGGACGGTTTCGTCGTCGCCGAAAATCCCGACATCCTGGGCGCCCTGGGAGCGGCCTTGCTGGCCGCACGGACATCGTCTTCGCTCCATAGACCGTGACCGCTTGGAGAGCGAAGCCTGAAAACGGCATCCTCGCAAGCCTCCACGATCGATGTGCCGGGGGTGTTCCCGGACGACAGGCGGTAGGTTGGGGTGAGCGAAGCGAACCCCAACGTAAGCCCAGTACGCAGGTCCACTCTATGCGAGCCCGGTTTGGGGTCTGTTCCGGATTTGTCCGCAAGATTTTGGCCGATACGGGTCGGAAGTCCAGGTGCGGCATTCGGCCGACCGTGTTGTGAAACTCGGTAGAGGGCTTCTCGTCATGGATGCCCCACTGACAGATCATTTTACGCATCAATCAATGGAATAAGTAGATATCGGAACTTCCTATTTGATCTCCAAAAGGGGGGAAAGATAGAAAGCGCCAGAGGTGGAAGCGGCTTTACGCATCGCCGGCCGAAGGGCAGTCTTGGCTTTGCGGGCTGCGGCGACGATTTCGAACAAGGAGGAAGAGTTCATGGATATAATGGCTCCGAAGAAACTCCAGGATGACGTCAAGGAATATCTCAACAAGTTCGACCTCACGTTGTGCCTCACGTGCGGCACCTGCTCTAACGGCTGCCCCATCACAGGGACCCCGGGCATGGAAGGCTGGGACACCCGCAAGGTGATCCGCATGCTGTCCTTCGGGCTCTTGGACGAGGTTGTCAACTCCAAATTCCCATGGATCTGCACGGGCTGCGGCCGCTGTGCCCACGCTTGCCCCATGGGGATCGACATCGTGGCCATTCTGGGGCACATGAAGCACCTGCGCCCCCGGGACCAGGTTCCCGGCATCCTGCATAAGGGCGTGGAAAATGTTCTCAACACCGGCAACAACATGGCCATTCCCCTGGAAGACTACCTGTTTTTGATGTCCGATCTCGGGGCGGAACTGGCCGAAGAATGTCCCGGCTTTTACGTGCCCATCGACAAGCAAGGGGCGAATATCCTCTTCTTCCCTAATTCCAAGGAAGTTTTTGCCGATAATGAGGATATGAAGTGGTGGTGGAAGATCTTTTACGCCGCCAAGGAAAACTGGACCATCCCGTCCACGAACTGGGAAGCGGTGGATTGGGGTCTATTTACAGGCAATTACGAGGCGACGAAGATCCTGGCCAAACGCAAAATCGACCTCATGAAGCAGCTCAAGGCCAAACGCATGATCATGCCCGACTGCGGCGGCGGCTCTTATGGGTGCCGAAAAGGCATGAAAGTCTGTTCCATGGAGGATCCCGACAACCGCGTGGATTACATTTATCTCTACGATTATTTGAAGGAAATTATCGAAACGGGCCGGATCAAGCTGGATAAAAGCCGCAATGCCGGCAAGGTGTTCACGTGGCATGACTCCTGTAAACACGGCCGCGAGCTGGAGCGCAACTTCGGCAAGGGCTATTACGAGGAGCCGCGCTGGATCATTCAACAATGCGTCGATCAGTTCGTGGACATGGAACCCAACCGCAGTATGAACTACTGCTGTGGGGCCGGCGGCGGCATGTGGCCTATGCCGTTTGAGCAGGAATCCGCCTATCACGGGCGATACAAGGTCAAACAGATCAAAAACGCCGGAGCGGACGTGGTCGTGGTGGGCTGTTCCAACTGCCACGATCAGATGATGAAACGCTTGCCCAAGTATTACCCGGAAGATGCCAAATACCAGGTGAAATACATTTGGGAATTGGTGGCGGACACGCTGATCATCGAACCGTGGAGCGACGAGGAAATCGAGAAAGCCGAGCAGGAAGCCAAAGCCCAGTGGGAGCGCTTCGGGCTCGATGTAGACGGCGGCTAATAACGCCTCTGGGCATCGCCGGGCCGAAGGGTGATGCCCCCAGGCCCGGCTCCGACGCGTGAGCGGTCCGGCTCGGTTCCCGTCTGCACGAATATGGGCCGGCTCCCCGTATTCCTCCCCTGAGCGGGCCGTTCACGCCTCTTTTAAATCAGATTGTAATAATAAAGCATCAAATCCGATCGCGTCACGATCCCCACGAGACGCCCCTCTTCCACCACGGGCAGGCGCCCGATATCGTGTTTCACCATAAGCCGCAAGGCCGTGCTGATGGAATCCTGCGGGTCGATGGTGATCACATCCCTTTTCATGAAGGCCTTCACTGGAGCCGAGCGCTGCGTGGGCCGCTCCAGCTTCACCAGATCGCGCACGGAAATGACCCCGACGAGTTTCTCCCCGTCCATGACCGGCGCTCCCGTGTGGCCTCGTTCCCGCAGCCGGGTGTGAACCGCCTCCACGGTGTCATCGGGCCTCACCGTAAAGACCGGAAAAGACATGATATCGAAAATCTGCACCGACGCGTGCCCGTTTTGAGCCATAAGCTCCCGGATCCAGTTCTCCAGACCTTCCGGGCGCGCCCCCTTGACCAGGGCGGATGCCGCTTCGGGGCGGCCGCCTCCGCCTAAAGGTTTCAACAAGGCGGACACATCGACACCTTCGGACCCGCTTCGGGCAATGACAATGCTTTGTTTTCGCCGACCGTCCCAGAACATGCCGAAAATCACGTCGGCACTCAAAATGTCCCGCAGCATGGCCACCACGGAGGCGAGTCCGGTCACGTGCCCGTTGAGTTCGGCGTGGGCGAAGGACACCACATGGCCGTTCACGGTGGTGCGCCGGGCGGTTTCCAGAAGGCGGGTGAGAATCTCTTTATGATGAGGCCCGTAGCCCGGCCGCAACGCCGTTTGGATCACATGCAAATCCGCCTGCCCTTCCAGGAGAAATGCGGCGGCTCGGGCGTCTTCGGGCTTCGTGCACGGAAAGGTGAGATGCCCCGTGTCTTCGTAGATTCCCGCCAGAAAAAGGGTGGCGTGGATGGGATCGATCCCTATGCGGCGCTTTTCCAGCTCTTGGACCAGTAACGTGGCGGCCGATCCCACCGGGGCTTGTTTTCCCTGAGAAGCGAGGATGTCGCCGATCTCGGGATGGTGGTCGAAGAGGTGAATATCCAGGTCCGAACGACCCATGAGCGGGTGCATACAGTCGAGCCGCTCCCAACGGTTGGCATCCACCACGATGAGGCGCGAGACCTCGTCGTGACGAAGCTCCAGGGGGCTCAGCACGGGAAAGAGATCCTTGTGGATGGAAAGGAACGCCCGCACGTTGGCGTTGATACTGCGGGGCAGGACGATGCGGGCTTTCGGGTAAAGATGAGAGGCGGCCACAACGGAGGCCAGCGCGTCGAAATCGGCATTCTTGTGCGTTGTAATGATTTCCATCGGAACATACCCACCGGAGTGTCCGCGAAGTTTTCCCCATAGGAGTTATCGGCGCAATGTCTTCCTGACTTGAAAACTTTCACAAAGTCTCGAGGCCGATCCCCTCCCTTCCGTCAAGAAGATTCCCCATGGCAAAACGCGCAGCAACGCACTTCGGATTCACAGCACGATCCAGACAGTGTGATTCTTGGCCAGCTGGATCACCTTGTTGCTGACCCGCCCCATGAAGAATTCTTCCACGCGGCTCAATCCGCGCCGCCCCATGACGATCGTCCCACACCCTTGCGAAACCGCCGTGTCCACAATGGCGGCCGCTCGGCTCGACACTCCGCTCACGACCTTCGTCTTCACCAGATCTCGAGGCACCCCCTGCTCTTCGAGAATCATGAAAGCCCTCTCGAACACCTCGTCCATGTAACCCGCGGTCCGATGGATTTCTTCTTGGACTTTTTTCAACCAATCCTTCTGGTCTTCTGGGGCCAGGAACCGAGCTAGGGCTTCCGCTTGAGGATCCAGACCTCGAACCACATGGAGGAGAAGGACGTCACGGGGTTTCGCCGCCAGAAAAGGGGCGGCGAAGGTCACGGCTTTCAAGGATTCGTCGGAGGCGTCCAGCGCCACGAGAAACCCGTCACCAGGCGCTTTTTCCCCCACGAGCCACACGGGCACTTGGGTGAGGCGGCTCATGAGCTTGGTGCTCACGCCACCCAGAATCAAATCCCGCATATCGCTCATGCCGCGTCGTCCCAGGACCACGGCGTCATAGCCCTTTTCCGCTTCCGTGAGGATGTCCCGCGCAATCCCCACGTGCCGCGGCTGGATGATCACCCGAACTCCGGAGCCCTCAAAACCGCCCTTTTGCAAAATCCCCGAGGCCCTCTGCATAAAATCTTCGATCATGAGGCGCCACGCTTCCTCCCATGCGCGGGCGGGGGCGCGACTGGTCCGAAACGTGGGATTCTTTTCCACATCCCAAAAGCTTTCCGGCACGGGTGTGGTCACGTGGAAAAGAACCACTTCCGCCGTACGAGGTTCACACACCTCGGCGACATAGGCCACGAGTTCCGTCGCCCACCGGGATCCGTCCACAGCCAATAAGATCTTCTTTTTCTTCATGGGATGTGCTCCCCAAACGGTCACGACGGTGCGTGCTAAGAACGCACCAATCGACCATGCTCGTCGAAATCCACCCGGCGCAGGTCGATGGTCAATTCACAATCCGTGCTTTCCGCCATTCTGCAGATCTTGAAGCCCAACTTCCGGCCCAGGGCCAACATGTGGGTGTTTTCCTGAAGCACCGTACCCCACACCGTTTCGATGCCCCGCTCCTTGGCGATGTGGAGACAGTTTTCCAAGAGCAACGCTCCGATCCCTTTGCCCTGCCAAGGATCACCCACCAACACGGCGAATTCGGCCTTCTTGCCGTCGGGATCGCTGATCACCCGCGCCACGCCCAGCAGTTTTTCCCGACCCGTGCCCTGGCCCTCCACTGCCACCATGGCGATTTCTCGGTCGTAGTCGATTTGGGTGAACCGTGCCAGCATATCTTCCGAAAGTTCCTTGAGGGGACTGAAAAACCGAAAGTAGATACTCGTCGGGGACAGCACATGAAAGAGGTCCACCAGCAACGGCGCATCCTCGGGTTTGATGGGCCGGATGAACAAGGGCATCCCGGAGGACGTCACGGCGTGCTTTTCATACCGCGCCGGATAAGGGCTGATGATCAGATGCATGGGTGACGGCACGGCGCTGGGTCGCACCAGCACCCGGGCATCGACGGCCCAGGGGCGACCGTGTTGGAGAATCACCGGGTTCATGTCCAGTTCCGCGATTTCCGGAAAATCCGTCACCAGCTGGCTCAAGCGAATGAGCAGCTCTTCCAGGGCCGCCATATTGGCCGGCGGAAGATTTCGATATCCTTGGAGCACCTTGTACACCTTGGTGTCTTCCATGAGGCGCCGGGCCAAGGCTCGATTGAGCGGGGGAAGCCCCAAAGAACGGTCTTTCAATAGCTCGGCCAAAATCCCGCCCATCCCGAAAAGAAGAACCGGCCCGAACTGATCGTCTTTCTTGGCTCCCACAATGAGTTCCACCCCTGAAGAGCCTTGTGCGCTGCGCAGCATGGGCTGGACGGACACCCCCTGGATTTCGGCGTCCCGATTGTATGCCCGAGCACTCTGCACAATGGAGCGAAAGGCGTTGCGAACCTGTTCCTCGTTCTGAAGATCCAGCTGAATGCCTCCCGCTTCCGTCTTGTGGACGATGTCCGGGGAGCAGATCTTGAGGACCACGGGGAAGCCCATTTCTCGAGCAAAATGCACGGCCTGGTCTTCATCTGCGGCAAGCCGCGTCGCCGTGATGGGAATGCCGTAAGCTTCCAGGAGGCCCTTGGATTCCACCTCGGTGAGCATCCCGTTGGGTCGGTTGAGTCCCGTGCGGAGAATGGCTGCGGCTTTGGGGCTGTCGAAGGTCAGGTCTTCCCGAAACCTTTTGGGGATCTCTTTGAGCATCTTTTGGTTGACGGCGTACTGGTGCAATTCCATGAAAGCCCGGACGGCTTGTTCCGGTGTCGCATAGGTGGGGATGCCGGCTTGGTTGAGGATGTTACGGCCTTCCTCCACATTGACACCGCCCATCCACGACGCCAGCACGGGGCACACGCGGCGAGCACCCATGGAAGCCACTTGACGGGCCACTGCCGAAGGATCGGTCATGGCCTGCGGAGTAAGAATGAGAAGGACGCCGTCGATGTCCGTAGAATCGAGGCAGACCTGCAGAGCCTTGGCATAGCGCTCGGGGGAGGCGTCCCCGAGGATATCCACCGGGTTGTTGCGGCTCCAAAACGGCGGCAGCACCTTGTCCAGCGCCGCCAGGGTCTCTTCGCCCAAAGGGGCGGGGTCAAGCCCGTATTCCGCCAGAGCGTCCGCGGCCATGACGCCGGGGCCTCCGGCATTGGTGATGATGGCCAGTCGAGGTCCTTCGGGTCGAGGCTGTTTGGCCAGAAGTTCGGCACAGTCGAAAAGTTCCCCGATGGTTTGCACGCGAAGAACGCCGGCGCGGCGAAAAGCCGCATCATAAAGGGCGTCCTCGCCGGCCATGGCCCCTGTGTGCGATGAAGCGGCTCGTGCGCCCGCGGGACTTTTGCCCGACTTCAACACCACAATGGGCTTGATGCGCGAGACGGCGCGCGCGGCGCTCATGAATTTGCGCAAATTGGGAATGCTTTCCACGTACAGCAGGATGCTCGTCACCCGGAACTCATTGCCCAAGTAATCGATAAGGTCGGCAAAATCCACGTCCAGCATGGAGCCGATACTCACAAAATGGCTGAAGCCGATCCCTTCCTGCAAAGACAGGTCGAGGATCGCCGTGCACAGAGCCCCGCTTTGGGAGATGAAAGCCAGCCGGCCCGCCTTGGGCATATGCGCTGCGAAACTGGCGTTGAGCTTTGCAGCGGGAATGATTACACCGAGGCAATTAGGGCCGATGATGCGCACATTGGCCTCCGCGGCCTGGCGGGAGATGGCCTCCTCGAGGCGTCGGCCTTCTTCCCCCGTCTCCTTTCCCCCTGCGGAAAGGACGACGGCTCCTGCCACCCCCTTGGCGCCGCATTCCTGAATGATTCCCGGCACCGTGTCGATGGGGGTGGCCACCACGGCCATGTCGATGGGGCCGGGAGCTTCCCGGAGATCGGGATAGGCTTGAAGGCCCCGAATGGTCCGGCGCCGCGGGTTGATGGGATAGACGGCTCCCGGGAAGCCTCCGTCCACAAGGTTTCGCATCACGGCGGCGCCCACGCTTTCCGGGCGTTCACTGGCCCCGATGACGGCGATCGATTTTGGGTTCAGCATCCGGTCGAGATGGAACAGTCCCATGTATGCACTCCCTTTGTCGTTGAAGAATCGAAAAGGAAATCGAAGGCATCCGCCCGGAATCAGGTTTCGCGCCCCGGAGGAGGATGATCGCCGGCAAGCCGGCTCCTACGGGTGGATGGCGGATGAAATCGCCGGCAAGCCGGCTCCTACAAGACGGGCGCAAGCCCGTAGGTTGGGGTGAGCACAGCGAACCCCAACACCCCCGCCGTCACTTCCCCGTCATTTTCATCTTTTCGCCATAGGGATTCACGGTGAGCACCGGCACGGCGGCTCCCTTGACCACACGCTCGGCGACGCTGCCGAAGACGATCCGTTCGAAACCTTTGCGTCCATGAGTGCCCATGACAATGAGATCCACCGCCTCAGACGCCGCATACTTTAAAATTTCCTCGGCGGGGTCGCCGGAAGCCACGCGCCCTTGCACGGTCATCCCCTGAAAGTGTTCCTGAAGGAATTCGTTCAATTTCCTCTGAGCCCCTTCGGCCAATTCCGCCTGAATGGTCTTGATGCTGGGATGCGGCACGTAGATACTCCCCAAGTGTTCGAAAACCCGGGCCACAAAAAGCACGTGCACCGTGGCATCGAAACGCACGGCCATTTCCCGCACCACGGGTACGATCGTGGTCGACACCTCCGAAAAGTCCACCGGGAAAAGAATTTTTTTGAACATGATCACTCTCCTTCAGGCACGCGCCCGCATTCGGTCGGCGTCGGTTTGGCCACGCTGAAAAAGAAGACGGCCCCTTTGCCCGGTTCAGAGCGCAGCCAGGCTTCCCCACCATGACGACGCGCCACTTCGCGCACAATCGCGAGCCCCAGGCCCGAGCCGTCGACGACCTTGGAGGTCTTAAGGCGCGCGAAAGGTTCAAACAACTTTCCTTGCTCCTCCAGAGGAATTCCCCGCCCGTCGTCGGCAACCCAAAAAACGAAGAAATTTTCCCTTTCCTCGCACCCCACTTGCACGGTCCGCATCGAGGACCCGCCGTGGACGAGGGCGTTTTGGATGAGATTTCTCAAGGCTCGCAACACCATCACCTCGTCGGCGATAACCTCCGACACCCGAGCGTTTTCGGCCCATCCAATGGCCCTTTTTTCCAGCTCCGCGGAAAATTCCTGCCGCAGGCTTTCCCACAGCGAGGAGACCGCCAGGCGTTGGGCTTTAAGGGGCATTTCCCGCGTCCGGACGAAGTGGTTGAGTTCATCCACCATGCACGCGATTTGCCTTGTGGCCTTGAAAATCTGTTCCAGATAGGTGACACCGCGCTCGTCCAGGACGCCGCGGTAAAGCTCAGAGAGCCTTTTGGCGAATCCAAAGGCGGCGACGGCCGGTCCTTTGAGGTCGTGGCCGATGGTGGACACGAAGAGTTTGATGTTTTCCTTTCTTCGCTGGATTTCTTCCACGGTTTCCCTGAGGATTTCCTCGGTTTCCGCGTGGATGGCCGCGACGCCGATGAGGTGCCCGATCATCATAAGCAAATCCACCTCATCTTGGTCCAATCGAATGGGGTTTTTGGACGCCAGGTTCATCACCCCTTCCACGCGATCCAAAACGACGAACGGGACACAAACCACCGTGTGAATCCCCTTGGATGCCAAGAGCTCCGCTCGCTTAACGTCACCCAGAGACTGGACCGATTGGGCGATGAAAGAACAAGATTTGGCGGCCCGCCCCGTAAAGCCTTCATCCAGACTCACCCGTTCCAGACCTTCCACGTCCATGCCCCGATACGCGGCCAGTTTTAGGGCCTGCCGGTCGGGTTCCATGAGATAAATTCGGCCGGCATCAAAAGCCGTGTGTTCCAAAACATAGTCCAACGCTTGAGTAAGCAGATCCCTAAGCCCCTTGGATTGGGAAAGCAGTTCGCTCAACCCCAAAAGCACCGACAAAGCCCGGTTGCGGCGCATGAGTTTCCGACGGCTGAAAGACACCGTCGTCAAATCGCTCTGAAACGAGATGGGAACCATTGAGACATCTCCCGGCTTTTGCCTCTCGCCTAAGGACAAGAGACGCCTTCGGCCCGTCGCACCGTTTCAATCTCTTGGAGCATCTTGCTCCGGTAGTGTTGCACCGATCCCGCATTGCCCATGACCATGTCCAGCTGGCGCGTATGGATGATGAGATAACCCAAAATGCGCAGCCGATCCACCATAACGTCCTGGGATCGCCCCTCCAGGCGGGCGAAAGCCGCGTCCTCTCTGACCTCACAGCGAAAATCGAAAGACTCCAAAAGCTCCGCCACAAAACGCGCTCGAAGAATCCGGCGCGTCCGGTCGGCCGCCCCACCCTTGAACTGAAAACTTATATAGTTTTGCGAGGTCCTTTCATCCACGAGGGCTTCCAGCGTGGAGAAATGAAAGCCGAATCGGGACTGCAAACTGCAAAAATTCCGTGAAATCATAAAATAGTTGCGCACGCCGTAGGGGGAGGCCACGGAAGGGTCCAAACCCGGATTGGACGTGGCTTCCAGGAGAATGGACATGAACCCCTTGCTGTCGATGGGGGGCGGGCCTTCCCATGGGATGGCCGTCATCCCCTGCCACAGAGCCAGCATGGGAACGGAGGTGATTTGGTCCAGCGTCACATAGGGGCCCGCGATCTCTTCCGCAAAGCCGTCATCCAAGTTGATGATCCAGAACTGCATGGGCACGCGGCATTTGAGCTGCTTGGCCGATTTTTGGGGAAAGCGGTGTTCCGAGCCGAATCGGAACATTTCATCGACGGCTTTTTCATGACAGAACCGGGTGATGTCGTGGAAGGACCGACATTTTTTCGGCGAAAAATCCGGCGATTCGGGATCCAACAGATGCAAAGGCAGGATGAGTCGACTCACCCCTTCCAAAGCCTCGTAGACGGGAGTGCCTTTCATGAGGGCCTGGCGTTCCTCGGGCCGCTCCACCCGGATCTCCACCAGACCGTCGTAAACGCGCCCCTGGTCGGCATCGACGGTGACCGTCCGACCCGGTTGAAGGCGTTCCATGACGCCGGAGAGGCCGAAAAGCGCGGGGACGCGGAATTCCCGGGCCACATTGGCCAGATGGCCGGCCACGCTTCCCTGTTCGCTGACCACGGCGGCGGCGCGCCCAAGAAGCGGCGCCCAGCGAGGAAGCGCCTGAGCCACCACCAAGACGGCCCCTTCGGGAAATTGCAAGGCGTCGGCGTCACGGCGCACCACATAAACAGGCCCGGAAGCCACACCGGAAGAAGCCGTCACGCCCCCCTCGGCGAGCACCTCTACCCCTTCCGGAACTCCGCGGTCGTCTCCCGCCACATGAACGGGACGATCCGCCGCGGAACGCCCTTCGAAAGGGCGCGTCTGCAGGATCACCAAACGCCCTGAACCGTCCAGGGCCCATTCGATGTCCTGGGCCCCTCCGTAATGGGCCTCGATCTGAAGCGCCAGCCTGGCCAGATCCGCCACCTGCGCATCCGTCAAAGACGCGTGACGCCTTTCGTCGCCGGCTGTTTCCAACCGACACACTCCTTCGTCCGGGTAGCACACATATTTGACGGACTTCTCACCGATTCGGCGCTCCAACGCGGTGTGCGGTTCCTTGCGGGAGACGACCCACACGTCGGGGCTCACACTGCCGTCCACAACCGACTTGGGAAGCCCCCAGACCGCGTTGATCACCAGCACATCGTCCCGGATATTCAACGGGTTTCGCGTGTAGAGCACGCCGCTCGCCACGGCGTCCACCATGACGAGACACCCCACACACATGGCCACATCCTCGTCCCGAAGGCCGTGGCGCAGGCGATAAGTCATGGCGGCGACCCCGTACTTGCTGGCGACCACTTCCTTAAAAGCCTGCAGGATGTTTTCTTCCCCCACATTGAGTTCGGAACGGAACTGGCCGGCGAAGGACATGCCCGGGAGATCTTCCGCCAAAGAACTGCTTCTGACGGCGAATCGCAGCCGCCCGCCGAGCCTTTCCTTTAGGGCCTGGACCTGCCCCTGGACGGCTTCGCGAAGGTCTTCCGGGACCGGCGCGGCAATGATCAATTGCTGAATCTGGGCGCTTAAAGCAAAAAGATCGTCCAAACGATCCGAAGGCACCGCCTGGACCCGCCGATCAATTTCCACCTGCAGGTCGTTTTCTTCAAAGAACCGGGCGACACCGCACACCGTGACCGCAAACCCTTCGGGCGTCGCCACCCCGAGGTGCCGCCTCACTTCCCCCAGGTTGGCCATCTTGGATCCCACCAAATCGCCCGATTCCTTGTCCACCTGATCCATGGGCAAAACCAATGGTCCGGAAACCGACCCATGGGGAATGGAAATATAGGGGTTGATCTGTTTTTGAATGGCACGGAACCGCTCGTAGAGCTCCGTATACTTCCCCGGGGCCAAGGCATTCAGGTGTTGGATGATCTGAAAAACGGCGGTGGAAACTTGGGTGCATCGGGATCGAACGAAGGTCATGCCGAACGGGCGCGTCCCTTGGAGCATCTCTTCCATTTCGGTCATGACCTCCAAGGCGCGGTTGTTGGCATTCAAGAGGAGTTTAAAGTGATGATACCGATTTTGAAAAGCAAGCCGTAGATCTTCCAGACTCTCCTCAGGGACCGGTTCTTTGGACAGGGAGAGTCCGAACCACCCGGACACGTTTTTCGCCCATTTTTCCAGGCCTCTTCGCAAACCGCTCGCCACCGGATCCTCCCCCACGTGTCCCGCTCACCGTGTCCCCTTCAGCGCGCCCGTCATTTCCAAGAAACGCCGCCAGCAAGGAAACTTACAAGCCCCTAAAGCCGATGGGCAAACCCCTAAAGCCGACGGGATGCTTGCACCGACAAAAGGCTGCAGTATCCCATCCCGACGGTGTTTTTGTCGGGATGGTCGAGGAAACAGCCTGCCGTGGGGATGCGCCGGTTCGGGGGGAACGTTCGACCTACGGCAGGCCTCCTCCACATCGAACAAAACTCTAAACTTCCTTCTTCGCGCCTTTTTTCATTTCCAGGCCGAGCCCATCACACAGATACATGATGGCGAAGCCCCACCACATGGTATAGACCACATAGAAAACCAGGGCGAAGGCCAGGATGCCTGCACGAGCGGCCGCCTTTTCCGGCGCGATGCCGTAATAATTGTAGCCGACCTCGACGGCGCGGGCGATCACCTCAGCGACGGCCTTGGATTCTGTAAATTTTTTTTGCTCTTTAAAAGCCTTGTCCGTGGCTTTCAGCGCATTCCACCAGGCGAAGAGAGCTTCCTTTTCCGGAATCCCGTATCGGCTGCGGATCTCTTCTCCACGGTTGTGGTACATGATGTCGCTGTCTTTCAACGCCGCTTTGAACAAGGATCCCAAATCGCCCTGCACTTTCAAGGCCTGGCCTTCTTGGGCGACCATCGCGCCATTGGTCATCAGGATCTTGGCCACATTGTCCCGAAGTTTGTCGGGACCGACGGAAATCTTGATCTCAAAAGTCTTCCCGTCCCATTCCTTGGCTTTTTCCATCAAGTCCGGAATGTAATAGGACGACCCCTTGGAAATGGTGTTGAAGAGACGGTCTGCGGCGTGAAAGGCGTTTTCGCCGCCAAAATAGGGCAAAAACATGATCCATAACACAACGAAGAAAGAAACGGTCAAAACGAGCCCCAAACCGAAAGTTTTCTTGTTTCGAATCATGGTCTTATGCCTCCTCTCCACGAAGGGCTCCAATGCGTGCCACAAAGGTCCCGATCACCCATAGGGCAAAAATGGTCACCACGACGAAAAACGCCCAATTGCCCACCGTAGTGAGCGCCTTGCCTGTTTCGGGAGCCAGGGTGATGTACTTCATGTCCGCCAATTTCTTGGGCAGGGCGAACAAACGGTTGACGAAACCGGCCATGATGGCCGTGGCGTAAAAACCGCGAATATAGATGCCCTTGATGACCTTTGTCGTTAGAGCCCCCAACTGGACGCCGAGAAGGGACCCCAGAAGCATGCCCATGGCCAGGGTGTAGAATATGAACCCATAGATGGCGTATTGGAAGATGGCCGCATAGGCACCTGTGAAAATGATTTGCAAGATGTCCGTTCCCACCGTAGTGAACGAGGAGACGCCGAGGACATAGACAAAGATGGGGAACGTGAGGAAACCGCCGCCCACTCCCATGATGGCCGCCACAAAACCTACCAAGGCCCCGGAGATAATGACGAAAATGGCGGGGATCTTTTTGCCGCCGGGAACCAGGTCCTCATCGAAGCGGATGTAAGGCGGAATGCTCATGGCCTGCAACCGGGCCGGAAGGCCAACCTTTCCCGAAGCCGCTTCGGCGCCGTGAGGGCTTTCGCCGTGATGGGCACCCACATCCACGCCGGCTTTGCGCAACCGGAAAAAGTCCGTCAAAGCATAGATACCCAAGAACCCCAACAACACGACGTAGACCACGCTGATGAATGTGTCGCTCAGCAGGGGGTTAATTTCATACAGCGTCCGGTTAATGACCCCGCCGGCAGTAACCCCGACTCCGGACCCCACCAGGAACCAGATAGCCAAAGGAACGGACACGTTGCCCAGCTTTTTATGAACTGTGGTCCCCATGATGGCTTTGGCGAAAATGTGAAACAGGTCGGTGCCAACCGCCAAAATCCCCTTGATGCCGGCACTCATCAAGGCAGGGGTGATGATAAACCCGCCGCCTGCGCCGATACACCCCGTGATCAGACCGGCACACAAACCGATGAGGATGGAAATCAAGAAGATCCAAGTGTCGTAAAAAGCCGGCGTATAGGCTTCCTTGCCGCCCAACATCCCCGGCAGTCCCCCGCCGGTGGGATCCGCCGCAAAGGCCACGGCGAACAGCAGCGCCGGAAGCGCCAAAAGACCAAGAATGACCAAACGCTTTCGGCTGCGCACGATGTTCATGGACGTCTCGTAATCCCAACGGGCGTGCGCTTTCGATGCACTGAGAAGGAGCTCGTACACTTTTCGCATGCTCTTCATGGTTTCAACCTCTACTTTCGGGTCTCCAAAAAACTCTCCCATTGCCGATCCCATTGTGCTCCGGCCTCACGCGGTGCCGTTTTCCTCCTCTGCTTCCACCCCCTTTCTCTTCTGGATTCTTTTTTCGTGCAGTCTTTTTTTCTTGCAGGCATCCTGGACCTTGTAGAGGAGCTCATCGATGTCCATGGGCTTCATGAGGTAATCGAAGGCGCCCAGTTCCATGCCTTGAATGGCCACTTCCACGTTGGCATGGCCGGTGAGCATGATTACTTCCACTAAGGGATGCCGCTCTTTGATGGCCTTCAAGGCATCGATCCCGTCCATGCCCGGCATCTTCACGTCCAAGACCACCACGTCCACGGGCGAGGACTCCAGGTAGCGCAGGGCATCTTCGGCGCTGTACACTCCGGCGGCCTCCACCTGCCGCTTGCGCATGCGCTTGAGGAGGGTGTCGAGAAATTCCACTTCATCGTCGACGAGTAAAACTCGGATCGTTTCCACGGACTCACCTCGTCGTTTCCACGGCCCGACAGATCTTGGCCACGAGGTCCTCCAGCTCACAGGGCTTTGTCAGGTAATCGAAAGCCCCGTAAGCCAGCCCCTCTCGCGCCGCCTGTTCCGAACCATGGCCGGTCAGCATGATCACCGGCATGTGAGGGTCAATCTTCTTGAAGATCTTGAGAACTTCGATGCCGTCCATGTCTTCCATCTTCAGGTCCAAGACCGCCACGTCGAACCGATTGTCCCGAAGTTTTTGAATGCCTTCGGTGCCACTGGCAGCCGTGGTGACGAGCATGCATCGGCGCCCCAGACGGCGGGCCAAAACATCGGTAAAGCCCCTTTCGTCGTCCACCAAAAGGACGCGCAATTGGCGCGCTGTGGGCTCATGCGGAGCGGTCATGGCGTCTTCGTCTCCTCAATCGCCTCGGCGCAAAGCGATGGATTTGGCCTTGGCTTCCACGATCTTTTCTTCATGGCGGGCCTTCTTTTCTTTGGCCTCCCGAACCTTGGAAACCAGCTCGTCGATGTCGCACGGCTTCATGAGGTAATCGAAAGCGCCGAGGCGCATCCCTTCGATGGCCGTTTCCACGGTGGCATGGCCCGTGAGCATGATGACTTCCACGAGGGGGTACGCCTTCTTGATCTCCCTCAAGGCCTCGATGCCGTCCATGCCGGGCATCTTCACGTCCAGCACCACCACGTCCACTTTGGGGTTTTTCGACAACGCCTCCAAAGCTTCCGGGCCGCTGTAGGCCTGAAGAATCTCGAATCCCCGCTTGCCCAAGCGCCGGGTCATGGTGTCCACGAAGGGCACTTCGTCGTCCACGAGCATCACATACGTCCGATCCATCACGACTCCTCCTTGGTGAGTGTGTCTCTCTCCACGGTTTTGGTTTGCACAACCCCGTCACCGGCAGGCAAATAAATGTGAAAAGTGGTTCCCACGCCGACGGCGCTGTTGACGGAAATGTCGCCGCCGAGCTTCCGAATGATGCCATAACAGATGGAGAGGCCGAGACCGGTTCCTTTGCCGACGGGTTTCGTGGTGAAAAAGGGGTCGAAGATGCGTTGGAGAATGGCCTGGGGAATGCCTTCACCCGTATCCGCCACATCCACAATGACCCGCCCGTCCTCGTAGCGCGTAGTGATATCCAGCGTCCCGCCGCTCTTTTCCATGGCGTCTAAAGCGTTGTTGATGAGGTTCAAGAGCACTTGCTGCATTTCCGAGGGGGACATGGCCACCCAGGGGAGGCCTTCCGTCAGATGCGTTCGGATCGTCACCCCGGCGTATCGCGCCCTCTGTTCCACCAGAGCCACCACTTCCTGGACGAGCTTGTTCAGCTGCACCTGTTGCACCGTGGGGTCCGTGCGACGAGCAAAACTCAACAGCTTGTGCGTGATTTCCTTGCACCGCGCCCCCTGGGTGCGAATTTGCTGTAGGGATCGGCGAACTTCCTCCACGTCCAAGCGTTCGCCCCGTTCACAATCTTCCAACAAATCTTGAATCCATCCGGCCTCTTCCACCATGATGGCCACAGGATTGTTGATTTCGTGGGCGATTCCGGCGGCCAATTCCCCGATGGAAGCCAGCTTGCCCGCCTCGACGACCTGTTCGTTCATCATTTCCTTTTCACGATCCACTTGGATGATCCGCAGGACCACCCGCCGGGACAGGGCCCAGGCCGTTAACGTCACGCCCAAGGTACTGAAGGCCAAGACAACCAAAGTCAGCATGCGGGCCTTGTAAAGGTCGTGGAAGGCATCCTCCAATTCCTGGAGGTAAAAAAGGACCCAACGCCCCCCTTTCAGGTTTTGGTAAAATACGAGGAACCGACGCTGGGTCTCGGGGACCGTATACTCGAACCACGAGGCCCCATGGAGGCCTGTGGGCGTTTTATACACGTTGCCCGATCCCCCCATGATTTCCAGGCCTTCCACCGCCGTGGAATAAATCTCCTTTGGTGCCTCACCGCGAACGATGCGCAGAAGTTCCTGGGGATCCACGCCGGGTCTGGCGTGCGGCTGCGTTTGAAACTGTCCTTCCGCATTGACGATGAAAGCCTGCCCCGTCTTCCCGATGCGCAGATCCTCCACAAGGCGATTGAACGCCACAAAATCGATGGTGGAACGCAAAACCCAGAAATGCCCGCCGGATTCGATGCGCACGGCCACGATAAAATGCGGAAGCCCTCGAAGCCCGAGGAACACGTCACTGACGGTAAAAGGCTGCCGGATGGATTCCTGAAACCACGACGCGTCCCCGTATTGCGCCCGCGTCAGGCGAAACGGACCGGCGTAGGCCACTTGAAAACCCTGCTCGTCTACAAGCCCCAGGTCCACGAAGACGCCGCGGTGCTTTTCTTGAAACATGGTGAGAATCTTTTCCAATTCAGCGGAGTCCCGGAGCTTTTCCAAAGGCTTGATGACCGCCAGAGTGCTGATGTCCGCCAGCTTTTCCGAAAGAAACGTGTCCACATGCATCGTGTGGCGGTCCACCAGAGCGGCCAGGTGATCGACAACTTTATGGCGATAGGCTGTGTGAAACTGGTACCCGGCAATGGCCATCATCGCGAGCAGCGGCATCAGGGCCACCGTGATGATGATGGCCATGATGTTGCGACGCAAGCTGGCGTAATATCTCTCATCCGCCGTGATCATCCGAATTCCTTCCCGGTGTCGGGGGACCGTTCCACGAATCGTTCACAGAGAGCCGCCCGGAAGCCTCCCATGAGGCGCCTTCCGCAAGAAGCCGAGCCACCACCGTTTTAAGCTCTTTGGGTGAGCCCGTCTTGGGCACCATCGCCTGCACCTCGGGGCACTCGGCGGGCTCTTCCCAAAAGCTATGCAGCACCACCAGCAACGAAGGATACCGCTCCCTCAAAGTCTGGATCATGTTCCGGTGGTTTTCAAAAGCAATATCCGGATCGAACACCAGCAAATCCACCGCCAGCGGTGACCGCAGAATTTTCCGAAGCTCTCGACAGTCCTTGGCTTCCAAGACCTCGTAGCCCTCCCGGGCCAGTTCTCTCCTCAAGAAGGCCCGTACGTGACGATTGCGATCGGTCACGAGGATTCGGAAAGGTCGGTCCATGAAAGCCGGCGCCTTGCACGTCTAAGAGTGCTCTCCAAGTCGAAAATCCATCGTTTTCCCCACAAGCCGTTCCCCTGTGGGGCAAGGAACATGCCAGAGGGTTCCACGACGCACAGGGCCGAAAAGGACGCCTAAACTCTGAGGCGTCCGAGGCAGGCCGAGTTCGTGGCGCGGCACGGCGCCGCCAATGACTGTCAGGATCTTTAACATTTCGTCAAACCCAGAAACCCACGTCAGCGGGGTCCCACGGAAGGACAAAACGGTCCTCTTGGACAGCCCCTCGCCATATACCCGGAAGAGTTTCCAAATCTATGAGAAACGGCGCGTCTTTTGCTCCTTGATGAGAGATGGGTGTGCGACCCTGCCCGCGCCGAGGAAACCTCGCGGGCCCACGCACGGTCGACGGCACAGCTGGACGATGTGACGCGGAGCTCTCACGTCTCATGAAAGAACATGCGCGGTACTTCTGGGCCTACCTCCCGGCTCTGGGCGCCTTCGGTTGCGCTGTCGGTACCCTGTCGGCGGACCGAAACCTCTCAGGAATCACTCTGGTCCTGTGGGGCGTCTGGTCCCTCGTCGTCACTTTCTTTGTCGTCCGCACTATCCTTCAAGAACGGTCCAAGGATGAGTTCACGACGCGCCAGCTGCTCCAAGCCCAAAAGATGGCCACCATCGGTGAAATGGCTTCGGGAATCGCCCATGAGGTAAACAACCCTTTGGCGGTCATCGGACGTGAAGTGGAATGGATTCAGGAACTCCTCAAAGAGTCCCCTCCGCCCGACCCCCAAGCTCAGCGCGAAATCCAGGAATCGCTTCACGTCATTACGGCCCAGGTCACCCGATGCGCCGACATCACTCATCGGCTCCTGGATTTCGCGCGAATGAACAAGCCCGTTCTCCAGTGGGTCGATCTAAACAATTTGATCGAAGAAATGGTGCGGCTTGTGGAGCGGGTCACGAAAACGAAAACCGTGACCTTTGAAAGACACTATCACGACAATCTCGCGCCCGTTTGGACCGATCCCCCCCTGCTCCGCCAGGTCGTCCTCAATCTTCTCAACAACGCCGTCCAGGCCATCGACCGAGAAGGGACGGTAACCGTCAGCACGCGGGACGATGCCAAGGGCTGGGTGGACATCGCCATCGCCGATACCGGGTGCGGCATCGCCCCCCACCACCTGCCGCACCTTTTCGACCCCTTTTTCAGCACCAAAGCGCCCGGAAAGGGTACGGGGCTGGGGCTGGCCGTGTGCCAAAAGATCGTGACGGCCTTGGGAGGCCTCATCCTTGTGGACTCCAAAGAAGGGTGCGGCAGTCAATTCACCGTGCGGCTGCCCCGACGCCCCATAGAGACGCGAAAAACTTTTGAATAGGAGGAGTCTATGGCATCCCCCACAGCACGGATTCTTCTCGTAGATGATGAAGAGCGCTTTCGGACCACCATGGGAAAGCTCTTGCGGAAAAGAGGTTTCGCCGTCGAGGAGGCGGGATCCGCCCATGAGGCCCTGGTGCGTGTGCAGCAAGGCGATGTGGACGTGATCGTTCTCGATGTGAAAATGCCGGGCATGGACGGCATCCAGGCCCTGGCGAAGATCAAAACGCTGGACCCTTTGCCGGAGGTCATCATCCTCACAGGGCACGCCAATGTGGACGCCGCTGTGGAGATCATGCGCCTCGGCGGATACGAATACCTTTTGAAACCTTGCCCCATCGACGATTTGGTGGTCAAAATCGAGGGGGCTTTGGAAAAGAAAAAAGCTCGGGAAAAGGTTCTCCGCGCCTAGGAGACGCCGCAAAGGCTCACCCGGAAGGATCGCTCATGACGGATCTCTCCGCCTTCCTATCAGCGAAGCCCCGGCCCATAGGGGCCGATCCCGACCGGGGGAGCATCTTCGGCGCTCCGTGACCTTCCCCCCTTTCTCAGACCTCTTCGGTCGTCAGGGAGTAGCGCTCTTCGAGGAATCGACGGGCCAAGTCCTCCACGGACCGCTCGCTGTCCATGAACATGTCCAACTGGCGCGTGAATTGAAGCAGCCGGCCGAGCCTTTCCAAGTGTTGCGCCGTCTTTTCACACGGGTATTTTTGGCATCGGGCGGTCACCCGGTCGCCCACCACGTCCACACGAAAATCCATGGCTTCCAGAATGCGGCCGATGGCGCGCACCCGCCGGTTTCGCCGGACCTCGTCGGCAGCTCCCCCCATAAACGAAAACGTCACATAGTTCTTGTGAGGATCCGCGCCGCAGTAGCTGTCCACGATGCTGTAATGGTAGCCCACCCGGGAGCTGAAATTCATGTATTTATCCGAAATGATGGCATAGCTCTTGTCGCCGAACCTTTCGACACCCAAACGGGGCGGCGCGAGCATCTGTTCGGCCATCACCGAAAAGAAGCCCCTCAGATTGACGGGACGGGGTCCTTCTTCCCGGAGCGCTTCGTGCGTCATGCCGTCCAGAAGCGCCCGCAGGGGGATGCAGGCCAAATCGTCCAGACCGACACGGGACCGATGGGTCGCCTCGGGAACCAGACCGCCGCCCAAATCGATGAGATAGAGATCGATGGGCAGGCGCACATCGAGCTTCACAGCCCAGCCTTCGCCGTCGGCCACGCTGTCGCTCAGTCGGAACATCTCGTGGTAGGACATTTCATGGGCAAACCGCATCACATCGTGGAGCGTGCGGCATCCTTCCGGCCGAAAGGACGCGTCTTTGGGATCCACCAGATTCAAGGGAACAATCCAGGCGGCCACGCGGCTCAGCGTGTCGTAGACAGGGGTCCCCTTCATGAAAGGCTTTCGTGTTCCGGCTTCCTGCATCAGGTCCTCACGGCAGCCTTCGTAAAGGCGACGCCGCGAAGCATCCACGGTGATCAGGTCGCCGCGCTTGAGCGCGGCAAGCACCCCCGGGACCCCCAGGAGGGTCGGAACCCCGAATTCCCGGGCCACCGAGGCCATGTGGCCCGTGACGCTGCCCGCTTCCGTGACGATGGCCGCGGCCCGTGCCATGACGACCACGTAGGACGGTGAGGACTGGGCGGCCACCAGCACGCCCCCTTGGGGAAAGTCGGCCAGGTCTTCGTCTTTTCGCACGACATAAACCGGTCCACACCCAACGCCGGGAACGGCGGTGCTCCCCCCGCGGGCGATCACCCCCGGTTCCTCCCCCTCTCGAGCCGGCTCCGCAAGGAGCTCGGAGTCCGTCGCCCCGAGGATTTGCAAAGGCCGACTCTGAAGAATATAGAGCTCCCCACGGCCGTCCAGGGCCCACTCCACATCCTGAGGGCATCCGAAATGCTCTTCCAACCGCGTCACCGCTTCGGCGAGCCGCCGAACATGCTCATCGTCGAGACATGAGCGCGCCCGATCGGGCTCGGGCACGGGAATCTCCCGCAACCCCCCGTCCGGGTTGAGAATGAGTTGCACCGGTTTCACCGAAATTGTCTTTTCCAGGATGGCCAACCCCGGCTTCTTGGACACGCGGATCATGTCCGGCGTCACCACGCCTTCCACCGCGTAGGGACCCAAGCCCCAAATGCCGGTCACCAGAAGCTCGTCCGGGTTGGGGCGCAAGGGATCCGTGGAATAGGCCACCCCAGCGGCCACCGAGTCGATCATGGCCAATACCGTCACCCCCATGGCCGTGTCCTCATCTCGGATGCCTTTTTGATACCGGTACGAAACGGCCCGGGGCGTGTAGAGGCTCGCCACCACGAGCCGGTAGGTTTCGGCGAGTCGGTCGCGTTCCACATTGAGCACGCTGACATATTGGCCCGCAAAGGACAGATCGCTGTCCTCTCCGATGGCGCTGCTGCGCATGGCCACTCTCACGGGACGGCCGCAATCGGCCCCTTGGGCGGCTTTGGCCTCCAAGTCCAGGAAGGCTCCGTCCAGCGCTTCCTGGATCTCGCGGGGCACGGGCGTGCGCAGGATCAGATGCTGCACGGTTTCGCTGAATTCCTGCACCGCCGCCGGAGACGTCATGTCGGTTTCCGTCTTGTACTTTCGAATCCGGTCGCGGAGGTCTCCCTGGTCCAAAAAAAGCTCGAACGCCCGCGTCGTGACGGCAAAACCGTGCGGCACCCTCAGACCCACTCGGCCCGCCACTTCCCCCAGGTTCGCGCTTTTCCCCCCGACCCAGTCCACCATCCGTCGATCCACCTTCTCCAAGGGGATCACCAAATGGGGACACGGGACGACCTTTCCCGTTTCCGCTTCCAGTTCCTCACGGATATGTTTCTGAATCCTCTCCAGAGCCTCATCCAAAGGGGCATAGCGATGAAAAGACAAGGCGTTCAACGCCCGAACCATCCTGGCGGCATGGGACATGGCCATGGTCGCTTTGGCCCTCACATAACCCATGCCGAAAATGTCGTGTCCCCGAAGCCGTTCCGTAATGTCGGCGATGATTTGCGCCAGGTCCGTGTTGGACTGGAGCAGATCTTTAAAATGGCTGTATTTGAACCGAAAAAGATCGGCGATTTCTTCAGGGGGCCGGCGCGGTTTTTTTGAGAAACGCCTCGTGAGCTCTCGCCATAAGCCGATCATGAAGATCCTCCGGGTTCGTGAGTCAGATAAGCCTGGAGGTGCTCGCGTCTCATGACCTTATAACGCGTCGCCGGACCTCGGCCTGTTTTCTTGAGCACCCCTTTGGCCACCATGTCCTGGAGGTCGTTGAGGGCCGTACGGGGTGCCACGCCGCCCCCGACCGCCTCCTGATACTCGGCCCGCGTGATGTGGCCGCGCTGGAGAAGGATCTTGAGCGCCTTTCGTTGCCGGTCGTTGAGTTCCACAGGCGCCGTTTGCCTCGTGCCGCTCATTCCGTTTTGGGTCCCGGCCTTTTCCGTCCCGCGCTGAGGTTCCCCACCCCTGTCCGTGCTCCCGTTGCTTGCACTCCAGCCGACCCCTTCCACCGGTCCCGCTTCGCCGCCGGCGTCCGCACCCCCGTGGTTCCCTAAGTCATGATCCAGGCCCAAATCGCAAGCGTGAATCCGCGAGCCTTTGGTCATGGCGAGGGCCCGAGTGAGACGGTTTTCCAACTCACGGACGTTCCCCGGCCAGTCGTAGGCCAAAAGGGCCTCCAGAGCGCCTTGCGTCAAGGACACCTTGGGACGGTTCAGCCGCGAGCCGGCCTGCGACAGGAAATGGGCCGCCAAGAGCGGGATATCCTCACGCCGGTCCCTCAACGGCGGCGTGTGCAGGGTGAGCACATTCATTCGGTAATAGAGATCTTCCCGAAAAAGCCCCCGGCGCACCAAGTCCGTCAGATCCACGTTTGTCGCCGCCACGACGCGCACATCCACCGAATGCTCCGCGTCGCTTCCCAAAGGGCGCACTTTCCGCTCGGCCAGCACGCGAAGCAACGCCTGCTGCACCTTGGGCGAAGCCGTGCCGATTTCATCCAAGAAAAGGGTGCCGCCGTCCGCCGCCAAAAAGGCCCCTTTGCGGTCGCTTTTGGCCTCGGAGAAGGCCCCCTTCACATGACCGAACAAAGCGTCCAAAAGGAGGTTTTCATCCAGAGCGCCGCAGTTGATGGCGACAAAAGGCTTCGCCGACCGACGGCTTAGCGCGTGGATGGCTTCGGCGGCAAGCTGCTTGCCCGTCCCCGTTTCCCCTACAATGAGCACATCCGCCTCCACCGCAGCGGCCCGCACCACAAGCTCCCGAAATCGCTGCATGCCCGCCGACTGCCCCACCAGCCGGGCCAAAGGTTCGGGAAGACTTTCTCGATCCAGTCGCAGGACATCGCTTTCTTCATCAAGGGAAATTTTCTCCCGCATGATCATTTCCCGAAGTTGACGATCCTGCATCTCCAGAGCCGCCATCTGATCCCGGATGCGCTCGATGAGGCGATTGACTGCGTCTTTGAGAAACGCGGTATCCAGATCCCTTTCCGGAATGTCGATGGGTTCCAAACGGCCCGTTTCCTGGATGACGTTCACCGCCTCGGCCAAGTGCACCAGAGGGCGGGTGATGATGCGGCTGACCCCCCAGAGCACAAAGGCCACAAGAACCGCGCTGACGAGCCCGATGATGAAAACCACATCTACCTGACGATAACCCGCCATGGTGATCAGCCGACTGCGGTCCACGAAGACCACAGCGCCGTAAAGGGTTTTCCCCTGCCCGTCGGAGCTTCTCCCAAAGAAAATGGGAGCATATCCGATGTAGACGCGATCCACCTTACTTTCAGGGGCCGGGGGAATGTAACGGACCATGACTCCGGATTTCATTTCTCGAATGTCCCCGACAATGTCCCAAAAATCCCCGTGATCCACGTTGGGACGAAAAGCGAAAGGGAGACCCGGCCTGCCGTACGTCCCGGAAAGCCCGAAGCGGGCCGTGTCCGTGTTGAGCGCTTTTTCGGAATTCACCTTGTCTTCCGATTGAAAGACAATCCATCCCTGGGAGTCGATGAAATAGAGATAGCGCAGTTCGGGGCTTCGCACGAAACCGAACAGGGGAGATTGCGGAGAGTTGTAGAGGGAGAGGATATCCCGCCAGCGACGGGCGTCCACGGAAAGAAAAACGAATCCTTCGGGCGATCCCCCGTCGCGGGGGCCTACCCGGGTAATGAAGCGCACCACATGGGTCGCCTTGCCGTAAAAAGCCGTTCCGTCCGCGGAACGATACCCTACGTGCACCACAGGACCGAGCCACGGGCCGGGATCGGATTCCGGAGGCCCTTGAGCCCAGCCGTAAAGCTTATCGAGACCGTCCCACAGGGACGTGCCCGGTTCGAACACCACGCTCTGCACCCCTTCGCCCGATAGGGCCAACACCATGCCGTTGCCGCCGTTGTTCTCTACAAAGCCGAGCTCCGCGTAGCCCCAACCCCGGGCCGCCTTGAACTTGGCCCAAACGTCCCGAAAGCGTTCTTCTGTAAAGTCCCCTTGCGAGACCCAGAACAAATCTTCTCGGCACCGATCCATGAACATTTCATATTCGTGGGCAACGGCCAGGGTCTGGAGCAGCACCGTGCGCCGGACGGCCTCCTGGAGAAACCGGCTGGAAAACCAGTGGCTCACATAGCCCATGACGATCAAGATGGTGAGCACCGTGGGCACCAAGGTGAGCCACAATTTCGTGCGGATACGCAAAGCCCGGAAGGACACGCCGCCCCCGGAACCCGGCCATTCTTCATAAAACCACTTCAACCTCATCGACGGCTTCTCCCCATGCCATGGTCTGTGGGACCGCCCGTTTCGCCCACAGCCTTCTTCACGAGCACCTTCCATGCCAAGAACGGCACACCCCCAATGGAATGACACGATACTGGAATCATAAGCTTTTTCCCGAAGACGCAAAGCCGCCGTCGGACAACTTTCAGAGATCGCCTCCCGTGAGTGTTAAAGTCTCTGACACCGATGCGTGTTCCTAAATTTTATGTGTTTGATTTCAATAAGTTGTGTCATACCCAACGATACGTTGCCCATCGTGCGCGATCCGAGCGGGAGATCGCGCACCAAAGTGCGCGATTTGTGCGCTTCAAAAAATTTTCCCAGCCTCCAGAGCTGGTTTCATTGAGATCACGCACTCCTTCCCGATAGGGCAGGCACGCCTTTTGATCCCTCCACCCGGCGATGCGATGCAACAGTTTCCAAGCGGTGAAGCCGGTTCGTGACGGCAAAAGCACGGTGCAAACGAGACAGTCGGAGATGAAATCGCTTAGATGGAAAGGAGGGAAGAAAAATTTCGTTGTGGAGACGATGAGGCAAGCAGCAGGTCTGAGTCACTCTTAATGGGCATTCATCGGAGGAGGTTTTCGCCATGATGCATTTCGCTAAGAAAATTGTCCTAGGAGCCGTAGCGCTCGTGACGGCCGTGCCGTCTCTGGTGTGGGCTGGCGGCGGGGAAAAGGTCGATCAGCTGATTATCGTGGCGGACACGCGGGTCATCAATAACGCGTTTGTCAAATACATCGCCGACCTCTATAACACGAACACGCTCCTTTTCGCGGTCTGGGCCGTGGTTCTAACGGCCGTGTACGGAGCGTTTTTGGGCTTCCTCATGGATTTCATCATGGCCCGCACGGGTTTGGATCTCAAGAGTCGGAAACTCGTCGAGCACTAATACACGGTAAGGAGGATGACCATGGATTGGTTGTATATTTATATGCCTATTGCGGGAATGGATATTCTCTGGCCCGGTTTGGTCCTCATCGGGTTTTCCGTCGGGGTCATCGGCGGCTTCTTCGGCATGGGCGGAGCCTGGATGGTGACTCCGGGTCTGAACATCCTGGGATTTCCCATGGCTTTCGCCATAGGAACCGACATCGCTCACATCGCCGGGAAATCCATGGTGTCCACCATGCGCCACTCCAAGTTCGGCAATGTGGACTACAAGCTCGGTTTCGTCATGATTATCGGCACCATGATCGGCATCGAGTGCGGCGCCCAACTCATCATGTATCTTGAACGTCTAGGGATCGTGGGCGGGGTCGTCCGCTGGGTTTACGTGGTTTTCCTGGCGCTCATCGCGACCATGGTCTTCTATGACTTCTACAAAGCCGAACAGAAGAAAAGGGCCGGTATTGTGGAGGGGGAAAAAGGCACCGAAGGCATCACCTGGTATAAGACCCTGCACAAGATCCGCATTCCTCCCATGATGCACTTCAAAGCGGCCGGATTCACCTGCTCCGCGTGGTTGCCCATCATGGTGAGCTTTGCCACGGGTGTTTTGGCCGGGTTCTTGGGGATCGGCGGCGGGTTGCTGCGCATGCCGGCACTCGTGTATCTCATCGGCTGCCCCACCCACATCGCCGTCGGCACCGACCTCTTCGAGGTGATGATTTCCGGTTTGTATGGGGCCTTCACGTACAGCATGAAGGGGCGCATTGAACTGGTCGCCGTGTTCGTCATGCTCACGGGAGCCGCCATCGGGGCCCAAATCGGTACCGTGGCCACCAAGTACGCCAAGGGCTACGGCATCCGCATCCTTTTCGGCTGTGCCGTGCTGGCATGCATGGTCTCCATCATCCTCAAACAATACGGCTTCAGCAACTCGGCGGCTGTGGTTGTCCTGGGAGCCATCAGCATCATCTCTCTTTATATCTGTGTGATCATGCTCCGGGGTGCGGCCCAGGAACTTCGCGACAAGAAGGCTCAGCAAGCGGCATCGCGCATCTAATGATGCAGACCCTTTCGGCCGCCCTGAACAGGGCGGCCGTCGGTTCTCCCCGAAAGCTAAAGGAAACGCACAATCCGGGGCACATTCCCCAAGAAACAAACAAGGCAGAACGGAGGTCCTTATGAAACGCTCGCTTCTCGGTTTCTTCTTGGCCTTGACGGCCGCCTTCTTCATGACCGCGACGGCGCTCGCCGCCGACGTGGCTCAAGGAAAAGTCCTTTCCATGGACACGGCGACGAACATCTTGACCATCGAGGAATTCGACACCCACAAAAGTGCGGATCACCCTTACGGCCGCCCCACAGGGGTGACGGCCGACTATAAGATTGAAAAGCAAACCCTCGTCGGCATCAAACCCCAACCCGGGGACGTGGTAAGGATCGCCTTCAAAACGCAGGGCACGGAACGCATCGCCGTGCGCATCATGAACGTGTCCAAACAAGACCTGCGGAAAAAATAGGCTGAGGCACCCAGAGCCCTCTCCCTGCAGGAGCCGACACCGAGCGCTCCTGCAGGGAGGCCGGCGGCTCTGGCGCAAAAGACCTTCAGGATGGGCGAAGGAAACCTAGCGGGAGAGCACGATGAACACTCAAAGGCGGTTGGTCGTTCTCGGCATGGACCTGCTTCTTCTCGCGGAACTGACCCTGTGCATGTACTGGAGCGCGCCCCACGGCAACGCCATGGCGGCCGTATTTCTCAAGACCTATCTTCCCATGGCCGCCGCCACGGTGGGGACGGCCTGGTTCCTTCTTCGCCGCATCCATCGAGTGAGCGCGGCTTCCGAGACGGGGCGGTGATCATGGGCACCATCGGTGCGTCGCACATTTCATGGGTCCAACGCTTTGGGATTCTTGCGGGGTTGATCTTGGCGGCGTGTCTCCTTGACGGTTTGGCTGCCGTCGTGCGCACCCCGAAGACCGAAATCCGCCTGTATCCCGGCATGAAAACCCCCGTGGCCGGGAAAACCGAAGCGGCCATCCCGGAACTGCGATGGCTCACCTATGAAACCACGGCCCCCGGCCTGAGCCTGACCTTCCTGGAAGCCAAGGGGAGGCTATGGCGCGCGGAGCTGGCCGTGGAACCCACTGCGCCGGAGGGGACGTACACGCTGCGCGTGTTCCTGCACGGGGAAAAGCCCGAGGACGCCGCCCAGAATCCCCTGTACACGGTTCGCCTCCTGGCCGATCGCCAGGCTTTCCAGGCCTCGGAAAGATCTTTCGTTTTGCGCCTTCTGGGCGTCAGCCCGTGGATCGGCGCCGCGGCCTCTCTCCCTTTTCTTGTATTCTGCCTCTACCTGTCCTATAAAGCCAGCGACAAACTGGACGAAGCTTTGCGCCGTCAAGGCATGGCGCCTGTCTATCGGGCTCTTCGCAAGGGATCGACGACCACCCTCTTCTTCGGCCTAGGCAGCGCCGACGGTCTGTCCCCGGGAGATTCCGTGAGGGTTGTGGCCGAAGACGGCCGGGTTCTGGGTGTGGCCCAGGTGGAAACCGTGAGCCTGAACGACGCCCAAGCGCGGCTCGAAGAAGCCGATCGAATGCCTCCCATCGTCTACGTCGCCCGATTTTAAGAGATCGGCTGGGGCTGAACCGGACACGGTAAAGGAACCTACCCATGAAGCTCGAAGAGATCATGACCCGAAAGTTGGAATCCATCCCTTCAGACGCCTCGGTTTACGAAGCCATCGAAAAAATGGTGGACAAGCGGATCCGATCGCTTCTCGTGCGGTCCTCTCACCCCGCCGAATCGGACGGTGTGGTCACGGCGCGGGATGTGGTCTTCAAGGTCCTGGCCAAAGGACTCCATCCCATGAAGGTCCGCGTCGGGGACATCGCCTGTCGGCCCCTTCGATGTGTTTCCAAGGACGAAACCGTGGAGCGTGTGGCCAATCTCATGGAACAGTCCAATGTGGCCCGCGTGTTCGTCTGTGACGGCGGCACCGTGGTCGGTGTGGTGGCCCTCATGGATATCTTGCAGGCGGCCCTCGTGGACAGAGCCAGGAATCGCCATGCTTAAGAAGTTCATGCGCGGCGACCGTAAGGAAGAGGCCGCCCTGACGGCCATGCACGAGCACCTGGACCTGCTGTGCGCAGCCGGCCAGGCCCTGAGCGAACTGCTCTCCTCCGGCTCAAAAGATCTTGTGGAAAAAATTTTCGATCTGGAACGGGACGGCGACGCGGCCCGACGCCGTGTTCTTTCCATCATCTTCGAAGGGGCTTTTCTGCCCTATCTTCGCCCGAATCTCTGCCGCTTCGTGGAGCTGGTGGACGAGGCCTTCGACACCGTGGAGGACTCGGCCCGATATTTCAACTTGATCCCCCTCCACCCATCCATCGCCGACGAATGCCGACGCATCGCCTCCTTCAACCGCCAAATGTGCGAGATCCTCATCCTGGCCTTTGAATTGGCCGTTCGGGGCGAAGACATTCGGGAGCAGGTCTTGGCCATCCGTATTCTGGAAAAACGGGTGGACGATCTGAAAGGGGACATCGAGCAAAAAATCCACGAGGTTCCCGTCGCCGACTTCTGGCAAGGCAAGTTTTACTCGGACTTTCTCCATAATCTCACCACCTTCAGCGACCTCATCGAAGACGCCAGCGATGCCCTCTATGTCCTCACCGTGAGCTTTCGCTAGGACCCTTCGAGAAGGCGGTGGGCGGAAACCATGTGGCGGGTTGCGGGCGGCCTTTTTTTGGGATGGAGTCTCGGGGCCAACCATTCCGCCAACATTTTCGGAACGGCCGTGGCCAGCGGCCTTGTACGTTTCACCCAGGCCGTCTGGTTGACCGCGGTGTATGTGGTGTTGGGAGCCGTCGTGGAGGGCACCAAATGCATGGCCACCTACGCCAAATTGGCCGCTTTCCACGCCGATGCCGCCTTTGTGCTGACGGTGACCACCGCCGTGGCCATGACGGGCCTGACCCGTGCCGGGGTGCCGGCCTCCACCTCCCAAGCGCTCGTGGGCGCCATCATCGGCTGGTCTTTTTGGGACTCCACGCCCAATTTCAGCCAACTGACCAAGATCCTCGTCTGCTGGGCGTTCACCCCCGTGACCGCTCTGGTGTTAAGTGCGGTGCTGCATCGAGGCCCATTGCGCCTAGCCGTGGAACGAATCCGGTCCTTTTCCGCTAGAAACCGTTTTTTTCTCGTGAGCGTGGTGCTGACGGGATGTTATGCCGCCTATGGGTTAGGCGCCAACAGTGTGGCCAACGTCACGGGGGTTTACGTCAATGCCGGTCTGATCCGTGAGGACATGGGCGCGTTGGTCGGCGGTTTGAGCATCGCCGCGGGCATCTTAACCTACAGCCGTCGGGTCATGCTCACCGTCGGCAAAGGCATCGTCCCCTTGGATCCTTTCTCCGCCATGGTGGTGGTTTTGGCCGAAGCCGCCACGCTTCACCTGTTCACCCAACTTCACGTGCCCGTCTCCTCTTCTCAAGCGGTGGTCGGGGCCGTGATCGGCGTCGGCTTCGCCAAGGATTTCAAAACCATCAATGTCCGCACGGTGTCGAAAATCGCCTTGGGGTGGGTCCTCACCCCCGTCGGGGCCGGCGTCCTCGCCATGGGCACGCACGCTCTCCTGAGAACCTTGGGCTTGTGATTCCCGCCTATCGGGAAGCCTTTTCCCGCAGACATTTGCGTTCGTAGGCGAGTTCGATCTTCGGCAAAAGATCGGCTAGCTTGCAGGGTTTCATCACATAGTCGAAGGCTCCCAACTCCATGCCCTGCAGACCCGATTCCACCGACGCATGGCCCGTGAGCAGAATCACTTCCACCAGAGGCCATCGCGTCTTGATGGCTTTCAAGACTTCCAGGCCGTCCATGCCGGGCATCTTGACGTCCAAGACCACGACATCAAAAGAATGCTCCGCGAGCGTCTCCAGAGCCTCGCGGCCTCCCGGAACCCCCAAAGCCTCCACCTGGCGCCTCTCCAAACGCCTCACGAGAGTTTCCAGAAAATCCGGCTCATCATCCACGACTAACACCCGATACGGCGGGCGATCCATTGCGAGAACCTCCCATCAAAGTCACCCATCACACGGCCGGGGTCATCCTGCCGAAACGGACATATGGTGTTGCACGGGAATGGCCACCACGAAGACGGCACCCCCCTTAGGACCGTTACGGGCTTCGATGCGCCCCCCCAATTTGGTCACGATGCTGTGGCAGATGCTCAAACCGAGTCCCGTGCCGCTGCCCAATTTTTTGGTCGTGAAAAAAGGGTCGAAGATTTTATCGAGAATTTCTGAGGGAATCCCCGGCCCCGTGTCGCTGATTTCCACCAGCACCTGCTGGAGATCCTTATCGTAGAGGGTCCTGATATGGACCCGGCCGTCCTTTTCCACAGCGTCGATGGCGTTGTTGATCACATTCAAGAGAACCTGCTGAATCTGCGAGCCGTCGCTCAGGACCTCGGGAAGATTGTCTCCCAGTTCCCTCGTGATTTCGATGTTGCGATGGCGCGCCTCGTTTTCCAAGAACGTCAAGGTCTCTTCCACCAGCTTGTTCATGTTCACGGGATGCTGCACCGGTTCCATGCGACGAGCGAAGCCGAGCAGCCGATGGGTGACGTTGCGGGCACGATCCACATGCTGCTGGATCTTGGTCACGGCGGCTTCAAATTCCTTGAAATTTTGGCTGCTCTGAACGTCTTCCTCTTCCAAAAGATCCTGAATCCAGCCGGCTTTTTCCTGAATCACGGCCAAGGGGTTGTTGATTTCGTGGGCGATGCCCGCCGCCAACCTCCCCAAAGCGGCCATTTTGCTTGTCTGCATCAGGTCGGCGTCCAGAAGGGCCTTCTGACGATCCGTTTCACGAAGCTGGGCGATCATGAGATTGACGACAAAGACGGCTCCGAGGACGACGACGCCGACGCCGGCCGCCAAAAGGATCAGAGCCAAAGATCGCGTTTGCAGCACCGGCAGGAACTCTTCCTGGGGGTCTTCCATGACCACCAACATCCACGGCACGCTGCGCAACCACACGGCCCCCACGAGCATCGTCCGCGGGCCGATGCTTTGGGTCATGAGCCGCGAGCCTTGGAAACGGGGCAGGGCGGGAATGCCGGGCGGCTCCATGGGACGGCCGACGAAACGCGACGATGTCTGCAAGACATTCTTCTCGTTGACCAAGAAAGCGTCGCCGAACTCTCCCGCCTGAGCCGCCTTGACCATGGACTCAAAAAGATCGGTATTGATGGTGGCCCGAAGGATCCAGTACCGTTCGCCCTCACGACGGAGTACCGCGATGATGAAATGGGGAAACTGCCGAACCCCCAAAAATACGTCGCTCACATAAACGCCGTGAAGCATCACGGACTGGAACCATTCGGCATTTCGATAGTTGACTCCTTTGAGGGCGTAGGGGCCGGCATAGGCCACGTGGTCCCCGTTTTCGTCGATGACCCCAAGGTCCACATAGTACTTGGAGCGGCGCTGCATGAGGTCGAAAACCTCCTGCAGCTTGGAGGGCGCGCACAGCTGTTCGAAACTGTGGGAGTGGGCCACGGTATAGAGCTGAGAAATGCGCTCCTCGAAAAAGAGATCCAGGGCGTGACGACGGTCTTCCACAAGAGCCCGAAGATTTTCCTGCACCCTCGTCGTGTAGGCTCGATCAAACTGGGTGTAAAGGCTCAGGCCGACGATAAACAGCGGCACCAAGGAAAAACTCAACATGGAAGCCAGGAGCTTGAGGCGCAGGTTTCCGTACTTGTCGTCCATCATGTCGACCTACCACGGGAGATGCGCAGTCCGAGGGACACGGGCGCACAGGCGCCCCCATGCCCCCCAAAGGCGGCGCCAAACCCACCCCTTGGGGAGCGGACTCCGTTGGTGCAGGACCCGGCGCCGGTTCGTCGTCCATCCTTTTCACAAAGCGAAAGGTTCGGCCCTCTCGGAAAGGCTCTTTAGCCGGGTAGCGCCGTAATCAACGTCGGGGTCTTGACCATTTGGTACAACTGGCGCTTGCACAGGCGATATCGATCGAAGTAAATTCGGGCCACCTCTTTCATGAGGATGTAGCCGATGGAAGGGGCCCATTGGATCAGTTCTTCCAAGCCCTTCACGTTCACCTCATAGAGTTCCGTGTCCTCCTGGCACACGGCCGTGAGCGTGTAACTTTTGGGAGGCATCAAGGAAGCCACCCCAAAAAGCTCCCCAGGCCCCCGCGTTTCGAAGGCGATGCCCACAGTATCCCCGGGTTGAAATTCCCTGAGGCTGACCAAACCCTTCCCGACGATAAAAAACTTCTGGGCGGGATCTCCGTTCCTGTAGACCACATCGTCCTTTTTGTAACTTTTCTTCTCAGTGACCTGACCGATCTTTTCCAATTCCGCATCGCCGAAAACCAAGAAGAAACCGCACGCTTTCAAATCATCCGTCGTCATCATCTCCCGCCTCCTTGTTGAGAACCCTTAGAACCCTTAACCGCTCGTTTTTCATTCAAGGCAAATTTCGCACCATGAGGATTTCCCTCGAGAATCCGATGGCGTTGCAGGAGCCGGGCCGCGGCGGATGAATCTTCGCTGAAACCATGCGCCCCGTTCTCCAAAAGGAACTCGTCCGGCGGCGCCGGGTTTTACGGATTGTCAAAAAATCTGACACTGCCTGAGGTTCTTGAGCCGAGTTGTCAAGAGGATGTTGACAAAACAATGAGTTTGACCTCATTTGGAGGTCATGTCTCGGGCGCCGCCTCGAGGACGATGACGGTCTTATGCCCTACGGCATGGGCGCGGCGAAGGGGATGAGGAGGGGGAGCGAATGAAGAGACAGCCGGCGGAGCAGCCTGCACGGCAAGGGCACGACAACGCCTATCCTTGGGAACAGACGTCGGGGCTTCGGAACCTGGACGACACGATGCGGCCTCCGGAGGCACGCTACGGCATCACGGCCCGAAACGCCTTCGAACAGGCCCTGGCATCCCGAGATACCATCCTTCAAGCTCTGGCCTACGCCGCCGAATATTTTCTGATCCATTCCCGAACGGAAGTGCCCATCGAAACCGTGTTGGGACGCCTGGGCGAAGCCGCCCGGGTCAGCCGGGTCTACGTTTTCGAAAATCACGAAGCCCCGGACGGCACGTTGCTCACCAGCCAACGCTACGAGTGGACGGCGGCAGGAATCCCGTCGCAAAAAGGGAACCCCGATCTGGAAAATTTTCCCATTCATGCCGGCGGCTTTTCCCGATGGGTGGAACTCTTTCTCCAAGGCGAACCCGTCTACGGCTTGATTGAGGAATTTCCCCCTTCGGAACGTCCTGTGCTCGAGGCCCAAGGGATCCTCTCTCTGGTGGCCGCCCCCATCTTTGTCCACGATGCGCTGTGGGGGTTCATCGGCTTCGACGATTGCCTCACCCCGCGGCAGTGGAACGCGGTGGAAATCGACGCCCTCAAGACCGCCGCCCATCTCGTTGGGGCCATGGTCCAGAGAAAAGGCTCGGACGATTTGCTGGACCAAGCCACAAGGCTTTTGGAAAAAGAGGTGGCCGACAAAACGGCCGAACTTCGTGAGGCCAACGCCCGACTTCAGGAAGAGCTGCGCCGACGTCAGGAAGCCCAGGCTCGGCTGTCCGAATCGGAACGGCGCTATCGGGAACTCTACGAAAGGAGCCGGGACGGATATGTGCGAACGGATTTCCGCGGCGTCATCCTCGAATGCAACCCGCCTTTCGCCGCCATGCTGGGCTATGAAGACCCTCAGGAAATCATCGGGGTCGCCTGCCGCGATATGACCCCCACGCAGCGTTTCGACGCCGTGACCAAAGCCATGCGCAAGATGCTCATGGAACGCGGCTTTTCCGACAAATTCGAAAAGCAGCTCATCCGCAAAGACGGCTCCCTTCTCGATGTGGAAGTGCGCATGTACCTTCACCGAAGTCCCGACGGAACGCCGGATTCCATCTGGACCTTCGTCCAGGACATTACCGAAAGAAAAGTGGCGGAACAGGAACGGCTCAGGGCCCAAAAGTTGGAATCCCTGGGCCTTCTCGCCGGAGGCATCGCGCACGATTTCAACAACATCCTCACGGGCATCCTGGGCCACATCTCCTTGGTCAAGCATGCCGCCAAAACCGGTGCCCCGCTGGGCGACCGTCTGGATCACGTGGAAAAAGCGTGCCTGCGGGCCCAGGAACTCACCCGCCAGCTGCTCACCTTTGCCAAAGGGGGAGCCCCCATCAAAAAAACCGGCTCCCTGCAGGATCTCATCCGGGATTGCACCGAGTTCTCCTTGCGGGGAACCTCTTCCCGGTACCAATTCCATTTCCAGGAAGATCTCTGGCTTGTGGACTACGATGCCGCCCAGATCAGCCAGGTGATCCAGAATCTCGTCATCAATGCGCACCAGGCCATGCCCCATGGGGGCCTCGTCACGGTGACGGCTAAAAACGTTTGCCTGGACGAAAGCCCGGATCTCCCCGTGCGGCCCGGCCGGTACGTGTGCGTCGCCGTGCGGGATCAGGGCGTGGGGATTCCCAAAGAGCATCTGGATGCCGTCTTCGATCCATACTTCACCACAAAGAAAGAGGGCAGCGGTTTGGGCCTTCCCACCGCCTATTCCATCGTCAAAAGACATGACGGCCACATCACCGTTCGGTCTACGCCGGGCAAGGGCACCGAAGTGATCTTTTATCTTCCGGCCTCGGAGGCGGAAAGGGCCGATCCATGGGCCGCGGAGGATCGAACGCCTCTGACGGGATCAGGACGCTTGCTCGTGATGGACGACGATCCCATCGTCCGCGAAGTCCTTTCGGCCATGCTGGAACAACTGGGCTTTGAAAGCGAAGAGGCCCACGACGGGATGGAAGCGCTGCGCCGATACGAAGAAGCTCTGGCGGCCGGGCGCCCTTTTGATGCCGTCATCTTGGATTTGACCGTTCCCGGAGGGGTGGGGGGACGGGAAGTCATCAAGAAAATCCGGGCCTTGGACCCGGAGGTCTGTGCCATCGCCTCCAGCGGTTACTCCAACGACCCCGTCATGGCGAAGCCGCACACTTTCGGGTTTTCGGCCGTCATCGCCAAACCCTACCGATTGGAAGACTTGGAAGCGACTCTGCGCGCCGCGTGGCGTCCCCGCCCCCCGGGACGCGCCTTAAGAAGCTTTTGTTCGTAGGCCACCGGGAAACGGCGGCGTGCTCGGCGTGCGCCATAAGAGTCTCCACGCTTCGCCAAAAGCCGCCGCCACGCCCGTCACGTCGCCACGGTGGCTTCCACCCGAATGCCGTACTTTTCCATGCGCGCCAGCAGTGTCGGTCGCGAGATGCCCAGCAGCTTGGCCGCGTGGGTCCGGTTGCCTTTGGTGATCTCCAACGCGGCCCGAATAACCCGTGCACTGAAATCGTCCACCAGGGTATCGAAGAGTCTCTCCGACTCCCCGCGGCCCAAGTTTTCGAGGATCCATTGGTCCAGCACAGAGGCCGCTTCGGCCAGATCCTCCGCACCTCGGGCCGGCACGGCACCGCCGGGGCCCTCGCCGACGGCCCTCTGCACGTCGGCGCGCTCCAGAGGAATGCCCCGGTTAAAGATCAGGGCCTTGCGGAGGACGTTGGCCAGTTCCCGCACGTTTCCCGGCCAATCCATGGCCATGAGACACTGGAGGGCATCTTCCGTCATCCCCGGATTGGGAATGCCCAACTCCGCGGCGCAGCGTTCGAGAAAGTATTCCGCCAACAGGGGGATGTCTTCCCGGCGCTCCCGCAAAGGGGGAAGGGTGAGGGTGACCACGTTCAACCGATAGAACAAATCGTCCCGAAAACGCCCTTCGGCCACCGCCTCCTCCAGGTTACGATTGGTGGCCGCAAGGATGCGCACATCCACGGGAATGGGGCGCCGCCCGCCCAAACGTTCGATGCTTCGTTCCTGCAGGAGCCTGAGCAGCTTGGCTTGGATGCTCACCGGCATATCCCCGATTTCATCCAAAAACAGGGTGCCGTGGTGGGCCTGCTCCACCTTCCCCACCCGGCGGCTCACCGCCCCCGTAAACGCCCCCTTCTCGTAGCCGAAGAGCTCGCTTTCCAGAAGCGTCTCGGGAATGGCCACGCAGTTGATCACCAAGAACGGTCCCTGAGCCCGATGGCTGTGCTGGTAGATGGCCCGAGCCACCAGCTCTTTGCCTGTGCCCGATTCCCCTCGGATGAGCACCGTGGCGTCGGTCCCCGCCACCCGACCGATGGCTTTGTAGACTTCCTGCATGGCCCGGCTTCGGCCGATGAGGGCGTCTTCTTGAGGGGACGTCGGCGGGGCGTCCAGGGCCACTTTGTTGCGCATGAAGCGGCCCGCTTTGAGCGCTTGGGAGACCAAATCGAGCAAGGACGGGATGTCGAAGGGCTTGAGCACATAGTCGAAGGCGCCCATTTTGGTCGCTTCGATGGCCGTTTCCGTGGTGCCGTAGGCCGTCATGATGATCACCGGCAGCTTGGCGTCCACTTCTTTCATGGCCTTGAACGTCTCCAACCCGGACATCCCCGGAAGGCGCACATCCAGCACCACAAGGTCCGGGACATGTTCCTTGACGGCCGCCAGGCCCGCTTCGCCCGATGCCGCCATGCGCACCGAATGGCCTTCGCTGCGCAAGATTTTCCCGAAACTTTGGCGCAGCTGGGGATCGTCATCCACGATCAGGATCTCAGCCACAGCCCCCGCTCCTCACACGGCAAGCCCACGACAAAAGTCGTCCCCTGGCCGGGTTTGGAATGGACGTGAATCCACCCTTTGTGATCCTGAAGGATTCTTTTGGCGATGGCCAACCCCAAACCCGACCCCTCCTCCTTGGTGCTGAAGAAGGGTTCGAAAATCTTGTCCTTGATCTCGTCGGGGATGCCCGGCCCGTTGTCCTTGATGCGCACCAGAACCACGAAGCCCTGATCGCCCATCATCCCCGATTCCTCCACAATCCGGATCTGCCCCCCTTCGCTCATGGCCTCACAGGCGTTCAAGATCAAATTCACCAGGACCTCCTTCATCTGGTCCGGATCTAGGGACGTCTTGGGAAGCCGGCCCTTGCGCTCCACCTCGATGCGCACCCCGTAGGAATCCAACCGATGGCGCAGAAGCTGCAAAGTCATGTCCACCACATCGGAAAGGCTCACCTGTTGCATTTTCAGCTTCGGAGGACGACTGAACTCTAAAAAATTGCCGACGATGGTGTCGATATGGGCGATTTCCTCGGCGATCACTTCGAAGTCTTCCCGCTGGGTCGGGTCAAGGCTGAGGCTTCTTTCTAGGGAAAAGAGCCGCATTTTAACGGAGGTCAAAGGATTTCGGATGCTGTGCGCCACTCCGGCGGCAAGCTTTCCCACCATGGCCAGCTTCTCCGATTGGATCAGGTGCTCGCGGCTCTCTTCAAGCTCCTCGTGCGCCCGGTCCACGTCTTCCAGCAAACTGTGCACCCGCCGGCTCAACGCTTGCACCTCGTCCTTGGTGTCCTCCCCGTGCCCCGCGGCGCGTCCCGTCTCCTGGTAGAAGGCCAAGCGGCGGATGGGTTCCAGGATTTGGCCCCAAAGGACCATGGCCAACATCACCCCCGCGAGCAAGGCCACGGGCAAGGCCACCCACGCCAGCCGCGTGAGGTTCTTGGTCCTGCGGGCGTAAAGTTCCTGATTGCGTTGAATCTGGGCTTCATGAAGGCTTTTGAATTTCTCGGTCAGAGCGTAGATTTGATGAAACTGATCCCGCACGGTCCAATGCTCCCGAGCCCCCTCTTCCTTTCGCCCCTCACGGTAAAGTTGGATCACATGATCCCGACCGGCCTCGAAACGCTCATAGGCCTTGGCGATTTCCTCCAGAATGCGCCGGCCTTCCTCCATGCGAGAACGCTCCCCGGCCGTCCCCAGCCAATAATGGAAGGCCAACTGGTGTTCCTTGAGCCGCCCCAGCCATTGGTCGTCTCCGGTCAGATAATAGTAGGTCACGTAGCCTTTCTGCATGACGAGGGCGCTGGCCAGTTTTTCCGCGGCAAGAAGCGCTTGCACGTCCCGCTTCACCATGGACTCGGACACCTCCAGGGTGTGCGACGTGTACCAGATGGTGATGAGAGCGCCAGCGCAGTTGACCCCGACAAGGGCCGCCAAAAGCACAAAAATCCGAGTTCGTAAACTCAAAGCCGGGACTCCTCCATGCCCTCGGGGATCTTTACCCACAAATCAAAAGACGCCTTCACGGCCTCCGCCCTTCGGCCCACAGCCCTTCGGCCCGCTCTTTTTCCCTCGCAGAGGCCCGCCAACTCGGGAAAGCGACCTCGGGCGTCGCGGTGTTCATGCTCCATGGGGCAAGGCCGAAGCCCCTACGGTCGGATGTCGATGGTAGGGTACATGCCTTTCATGTCTCCTTGGGGATAGGGCTGAATGAGGTTGAAAATGATGTTTTGTCCTTTCTGGGCATGCCCCATGTGATGGCGACCGTCGTAGTAAGCCCCGTTCTCCTCCAGGATGTGCTCGATGCGATGCTGAAAACCCCGGACAAAAGCCGAGCCGCTGCCGCGAAACCTCATGAGACCCCGCCTGAACTCCCCTTGGCAGGCGACCAGTTCATCCATAGCCACACTGTTGTCCTCCAGGTCTCGAGCTCTTCGAATATGGCCCCAGACCACATGCCGAGGGGGAATGGCGACGGCTTCTTCCAGATCGATGATCGTATGCGGCATGACGATGGAAGCCTCACCGATGACAAGGGGGGCGTCGGCCGATCCACGGACAAAAGCGTTAAACCCCACAAAAACCTTCGGCCCCAACGTCGCCCCGACGATTTTGCCTCCATGGGCCGTCACATTATAGCCTTGCAGCTGCGCATCCACGATATAGCAATTTTCCTGGGCATTGGACCCGGAGCCCATCCAGGCGTCCGAAAGATAAGCCCGTTGCGCCACCAGAACGTTGCCTTCGATGGTGGTCGCTCCTTTGACCACAGCATAGGGGCTGACGGAGGCCCCTTCGGGGATGGAAATCCCCGGACAGCACGCCACGGAATCGAAAACCGCTTGGAATTCCCCCTTACGGCTCTCCACAAAATCCATGAGTTCGCCTGTCGGGGCGGCGCCGGGTCGAAGCGCAATGTAGCGGCCGAGGACGTCCTCAGGAAACCGGTAAAGAAACTCAAAATCGTCGTGGGATCGGATCCATACGGTCCCCGGAGGCACCTGCTCATGAGACAGTTCGCCCACCTGGACATAGGCAAACGCCCCGATGACGCAGTCGTGGACCGTGGTGAGGTCCACCGTGGCAAAGGGACCGAGAAAACAGCCTTCCACCGGCGCGCCGTGGATGTTGGCGTAGTGAAGGGCCACGGTGTTTTGAATCCGAAACTCCTCGGGGTTTTCGGGATCGTGGGAATTGTTGTGGACCAACGTCTTCACCAAGAAGCTGTCTTTCACGACGATTGACTCATCATCATGAAGCGGAATCTGGATCCCACGGTAATGAAAAGAGTCGCCTTTCCGCTTGAGTTCATCACCGCGCAGGTCGCTTTTGTACAGCACCGAGTGGTCCACAGTGCACCGCCCCAGGAAATAACTGCCAGCCAGGCTGGAATGCGTGAAGAAAAAGTGCAGCGGATAATGGGGGGCCAGGCCGTAGAAAGCATAAAATTTTCCGAACTTGTCCAGGGGAACCAAATGACGCACATAGGGACCCACGTCGAAGGCCGGTTCCCTTAAATTGATGTTCACCCGATCGATGATCCGGTCGATCAATTTTTCAATGCGGTACATGATTCAAAGCCTCCATCAAGGGTCGAAAAAAAGCCCAGGGCCGTGGACCCTGGGCTCCGTAGGTTTCTTTACCCTTTGAGGGTCACGGGCATGCCCATGAGCGGCCAAATCACGGCGACGAACAGCCCCAAGACCACCATGAGTAAAACGCTGGCCGGGATACCGAACAGGAAAAATTCGCCGGCCGTAAATTGCTTGGACTCATAGGCGATGGCGTTGGGCGCAGCCCCGACCAGGAGCAAGAAAGGCATCCCCGCCGTCACCAACGACGCGTAGAAAATCACCTCGGGAGCCACACCCAGATAAGGGGCGATGACCAGAGCCACCGGCAACGAGATGGCGATGGCGGCCACGTTCATGATGAAATTGGTCATCACCAGCACGAAAAAGGACATGCTCAAAACAAACACGAACCAATTGGCTTTCTGGAACATGGTGAGCCAGTTGACGGCCAGCCATTTGGCCGCCCCGGTCTCCCACAAGCAAAAGCCGATGCTCATGGCGCCGGCGAAAAGCAGAATCACGTTCCAGGGGATTTCCTCCAAATCCCGAATGTCCAAAATGCCGGTGACGAAAAACAGGATGGTGGAGCACAGGATGATGGCCGTCTTGTCCAAGGGATCCAGGGCGGGAATGAAGGATTTCAAGCTCATGAGAAGAATCACCGCCGCCACAATGACCGAAGCGAGGATTTCCTTAGGCGTAATGGAACCCAGTTGGGCTTCCAAGGCCGCCGCTCTTTCCCTCAGCCCCGGGATCACTTTCTTTTCCGGACGGCAAAAGACCATGAAGAAGCCCCACAGGAGGAACACCATCGTCCAGCCGATGGGAAACATGTAGTAGGTCAGCTCGAAAAAGCTCACGTTCTTGTGAGCGATCTCGTTGAAAAACCCGATGGCCACGGCGCCTCGGGCGGCGCCCAGCAAGGTGATGATGCTGCCCGCGCCCGCCACGTAGGCCATGCCCATGAACATGGCTTTGCCGAATTTTGTGGGCCCGTTTTCTTCTCCGTACAGGGAATAAATGGAAACCAGCAGCGGATAAATGGTCGCCGCCACGGCGGTGTGGGCCATGATGTGGGTCAAGGCCGCCGTTACGACAAAACAGCCCAACAGGATGCGACTGCTCTTGTCGCCGACGATGCGAAGCATCTTGTAGGCGAGGCGCCGGGTAAGGCCGGTTTTTGTGAAAACCATCCCGATCACAACCGAGCCGAAAATAAAGAGCACAGACGGATCCATAAAATCCTTAAAGGCGGCCTTGGCCGGACGGACCATGAACAAGGCCTGAAGCACGCCGATAAGGAGGCTCGTGACGCCGATGGGCACCACTTCAAAGACCCACCACGTGCCGGCCCATAAAAAAACGGCCAGAGCCCCTTTAGCCTCCTTGGACAACGGAAAATGCTTGCCCATGGGATCCACCGCATCGGCCCAAGGAGGAGAATAATAAACAATGAAAAACAACAAAGCTCCCAGAAGCATGAAACAGAGCCGCTTCCAATCCACGCGGGTTTGCGCCGTCACCGCCACATCGTGCATGTTCATCCTCCGTGATTCTTCACCCGTCCACTATATCGGACACGCTTTGATGCGTTCGCTGACTTCCACATAGACATCGCTCAGACGCAAGATCCCCACAATGGCATCGCCTCGCGTCACGAGCAAGGACTGGTGGGGACCCAGCACCAACAGCTGGATGGCTTCATTCAGCCCCGCCGTCTCCGGGACAAATTCCCCCGTGCTGGGGCTGTGCATGATGTCCCGCACGCGGATCCTGGCCGCTTTCTTGCACAAGTCGTTGAGAGGTTTTTCCAGAATGGACAGTTCTTTCGTGATGATTTTGATTACGTCGGGCCCTAGGCCGAAACGCCCAAGAAGCCCCACGCCGCCCAGATTCTTGAATTTGGGCTCTAGCGCCCGCAAGACGTCCAGCTGACTCACCTTGCCCACAACTTTTCCGGCGGCATTGCAGACCAAAACGGCGCGATGTTTATACGCCCGGGTCGTGGGCTTCTTTTGCACTTCCTCCAAGGCCAAAACCGCTTCGTAGAGTGTGGCCTCCTCGGAAACACAGGCATACTCTTCAATGGGAACCATCAGGTCCTTGACCGTCTCCACGCTCACAGCATCCTCCTCATCCGCAAAAACAACGCAAAGACAGGCTTCCATCCTCTGCGCTCGACCACGGCGTCCATAGCCGCCCGACACAGGCCATCTTCATGCTTTCGTTTGTGCGCTGCACTCCCATACCATAATTCCATACACCTTTCTCACCCCCCTCCGCATCCGTCCGTGCCGTCTTCGTCATGGATTCGCCGAGCGGTGCGAACGTCGCCGCCCCCCACGGCGTCTTCCACAACGCCTGATTTCGCCATGCGACACGCCTCGTCTCCGGTGCCCGGCACCCATTGTCGCCCATCTCCGGCCTCGGTGGTGTGTCTCGCAGCGTTGGTCACGAAATGGGGCACCGTGCACCTCGTCCCGGCAGCCCCCTCTAGGCCTCGCTTTCGCCCTCTTTTGCTTTTGATCGTCCTTTTTTGACCGCCTTGGACCGCGACGATTCCGGGGAACGCCGCCCTTTTTCCGGGGAAGCGGCTTCGGCACTAGCTTCCGCCGCCGCGGCCTCTTCCCCGCTCGGCCTCCCCGTTTTCTTCTTCTTGGCGGCCGTGCGCGCGGCCCGCAGCGCCGCCGCCACCTTTTCTTTGAGACTCTCCCAGGCAAAAGGGATGAGCAGGTCATCGAAGGCGCCGCGCCGCATCCCTTCGATACCGTGCTCCACCTGACCTTTGGGGACCAAAAGGATCACCGGGGGCGGCTGAGGAAGCCCGCGCACATGATCCAAAAGGATCCAGCCCCACCCGTCGTTGGCCACGCAGTGCCACACCACGGCGTCCACAGGTTGGGCGTCCAAAAGCCCCATGGCTTCCACTTGATCCGCAGCATCCACGACGCGATACCCGTCTTGGCGGAGCCGCGCCGTGAGGCCTGCCCGAAAGCCTTCTTCCGAAGCCACCACCAGCACGCACCCTTTCATGATCCCCAAACCGGCCGCTGAGACCTGGACGGCACCACGAACCCTTGGGCACGACGCGTTCGCCGCCGCGCCGCCTCCTTGGGAAAAGACCGCCGTCGTCGCATGATCCCTCACTTTTCTTTTCCGGTGCACCATGGCCTTTTTGTGAAGTCGGGCACGCGATGAGGCCCGCCTCACGGGCGCGGGAAATTTGCACAAAAAGTGCCAGAAAGAATGTCTTGGGATTTCAAGAGATTTTAGAGACACGGGAGGGGCGTCGGAGCGCACCACACCATATGAGACAATATGAGACTTTAACTCAGGCCGACAAAGAAAACCTTATGAGACATTATGAAACACCCTTGATTGCCGGGCGGTCCCCCGCCCGCCTATTCCAGGGGGCCACACGACCGTCTGTCGGGGCGGGCCTTGTGCCCGCCCTCAACCCCTCTTCACCGATGAGCTCCGCCCTTTGGAACGCCCCTTCCTAGCCCGTGAAATGCCGCGCCATGAGGATGGCCCCGGGGGTCAACGTCCCTTCTTCCAGGGCTTTTTTGGCCGACGCCAAGGTGGCGATCACCCCGTCGTAGACCCGCACTTTTTTCCAGACCAGGTACTCGTAGTACTTCTGTTCGATGCCGCCGCACACAAGCACCTGGGCCCCCTCGGAAAGGATCAGTTGACAGAGGTGATCCGCCGACGCCTGCGGCAACACCACCGTCCTTTCCTCCACGAAGGAACCCTCGGGACCCTGGAGCCCGATCCACACTTCCGCGGCGAGATCGAACCGTGGGGCCACTTCCGTCTCGCGAACCGGAATGACGACCCGGCGCATTTTACAACTCTCTTTCAGGCGCTTAACCTTCGTCCCCGTCCATGAGGCCGTGCTGCTTCATTTTCCGCCACAGGGTCGAACGGCCCCAGCCCAGAATCTGAGCGGCCCGGCCGCGCCGTCCCTTGGCCCGCACCAGGGCGTCCAGAATCAGCCGCCGCTCCATCACTCCCCAGCTCACCCCTTTGCCCACCCCGGCGCCGAGCGCTTCCTCCGGCAAAACCTCCCCCCCATCCCGTTCCCGAACCTCCGGCGACGGCCCCGCAGCCTTCACCGAAATTTCGGTCACATAAGACGGCAGATGGTGCATCTGGATCGTTTCTTCCTGGCACACATTGACCGCGTACTCGATAATGTTTTTCAATTCCCGGACGTTTCCGGGATAGGGGTAGTCCAGGAGGCATTTCAGGGCGTCTTTGGAAAATCCTTTGATCTGCTTATGAAAATCGGAAACGAAGGCGGCCAGAAAGTGATCCATCAGCAGCCGGACGTCTTCTCCCCTTTCCCGAAGCGGCGGGATGTGCACGCGCACCACGTTCAACCGGTAAAGCAAATCCTGGCGGAATTTGCCTTCCCGCACCATGTCCTGAAGATCCCTGTGGGTCGCCGCGATGATCCGCACATCGACACGGATGCCCTTGGTGGACCCCAGAGGGTAGATCACGTGATCGTCCAAGAAGGTGAGGAGTTTGACCTGGAGCGGCAAAGGCAGATCGCCGATTTCCGTGAGGAAAAGCGTGCCGTTGTGGGCGAGGCGGAATCGCCCGGGCTTGTTTTCGGTCGCGCCCGTAAAGGCCCCTTTTTGGTGCCCGAACAGTTCCGATTCCAAAAGGGTTTCCGGCAAAGCCCCGCAGTTGACTTTCACGAAGGGCCCTTTGGAGCGAGCGGACAACTGATGAATGGCTTCCGCCAAAAAGTCCTTTCCGGTGCCCGTCTCCCCTGTGATGAGAACCGATGAGTCCGTCTGGGCGATGCCCGGAAGAACGGCGAAAAGGCGTTCCATGGCCGGGCTTCGCCCGACGATGCCGCCGAACTGATACGCCTGCCCCTTGCGGGTCTCCAGCGCCTCGAAGGGTCGCAGATCTTCGAGAACCTCCATGAAGCCGACGACCGCCCCGCGGAGGTCTCGAAGGGTGACGCAGCAGAGGCGAACGGGCACACGCTGCCGGTCTCGGTTGATCACATCGGCCTGCCGGCACACGGGCCCCGCATCTCGGGCCACATCGTCCACGGGGCATTGGGCGGAGCACATGTTGCTGCGCACCACGTGCCGGCACGGAAGACCGCGAGCCTCCGGGTCGCTCAGTCCCGTGAGCACCTCCGCCGCCCGATTGAGGTAGAGGACCCGTCGATCCGGCGACAGAAACACGAGGGCGTCGGGAAGATCGTTAAAAACGGCGGCGCATTCCACAGGATGCCGAAAAAGTCCCGAAATCAATGCCCTTCGTGTCGACGCCACGGAGCCCTATCCCCCTCACTTTCCGAAGAGTGGATGTGTCAATCGCCCCCCTCCCACGCCTTCCTGCAATCTTATGAGGACCCGCCGGGGTCTTCAAAAATCGTGAGGAAAGACCGTCTGCTCGCCGGAGGCGTCCCCCCGGGGTCACGGGGTAGCCTTGTCCGGTTTAAAGAATACCGCCGCCAGGGGCGGCAAGGTGATGCTCAGCGAATAGGGTCTTCCGTGATAGGGGTCGGGGTCCGCCTTGACTCCGCCCAGATTGCCCAAGCCGCTGCCGCCGTAGACGGCGGCGTCGCTGTTTAAAAGCTCTTTCCAGTGCCCGCCGAAGGGCACCCCGATCCGGTAGGGGAACCGGGGCACGGGGGTGAAATTCATGGCGCAGACCACAATGTCTTCTTCCTTTCGCCCGCGGCGAAGGAAAACCAAGGTGCTTTGGTCGCTGTCGTTGCAGTCGATCCACTCGAAGCCCTGGGGTTCGTTGTCCAGGGCGTAAAGAGCCGGCTCGGTGCGCAGAAGCCGGTTGAGGTCCTGCACCCACTTTTGCAGGCCACGGTGGCTTTCGTGTTCCAGGAGAGCCCAGTCCAGCTGGCCGTCGTGGTTCCATTCGGCCCATTGGCCGAATTCCCCGCCCATAAAGAGGAGTTTCTTTCCGGGATGGCCGTACATGTAGCCGTAGAGCAGCCGGAGGTTGGCGAACTTTTGCCACAAATCCCCGGGCATCTTGGCCAGCATGGACGCTTTGCCGTGGACCACTTCGTCGTGGGAAAAGGGCAGGATGAAATTTTCCGAAAAGGCGTAGAGCAAACTGAAGGTCAAGAGATTGTGGTGATACTTGCGGTGGACGGGATCCTTGCTCATGTAGAGCAGGGTGTCGTGCATCCAGCCCATGTTCCACTTGAACCCGAAACCCAACCCGCCGAGGTAGGTAGGGCGCGAGACCATGGGCCAGGCCGTGGATTCCTCGGCGATGGTCACCGTGTCCGGGTGTTCCCGATAGACCATCTCGTTGAAGCGGCGCAGAAAGGCGATGGCTTCCAGGTTTTCGTTGCCCCCGTAGCGGTTGGGGATCCATTCGCCGTCCCGGCGCGAATAGTCCAAATACAGCATGGAAGCCACGGCGTCCACGCGCAGACCGTCCACGTGGTAGACGTCGAGCCAGAACAGGGCGCTGGAGATGAGAAAATTGACCACTTCGTTTCGCCCGAAGTTGTAGATGAAGGATTTCCAGTCCGTATGGAAGCCTTGGCGCGGGTCGGCGTGTTCATAGAGGTGGGTGCCGTCGAAGTAGCCCAGGCCGTGTTCGTCCGTGGGAAAATGGGCCGGCACCCAATCGACGAACACCCCGATGCCGTTCTGGTGGAGGGTGTCGACGAAGAACATGAAATCCTGTGGGGTACCGAAGCGGCTCGTGGGGGCGAAATAGCCCGTGGTCTGGTAGCCCCAGGAGGCATCGAAGGGGTGTTCGGTCACGGGCAGGAGCTCCACGTGCGTAAAGCCCATCTCCCAGACGTAGGCCGCCAGGCGCGGGGCCAGTTCACGGTACGTGAGCCAACGGTTTTCCTCTTCGGCCACCCGCATCCAGGATCCCAGATGGACTTCGTAGACGGCCATGGGGGCCGAGCGCGAGTTGACCGTTTTGCGGGATTTCATCCAGGCCCCGTCCTGCCACGGGTAGCCAGTGATGTCCCAGACGATGGAGGCCGTGCCCGGCCGTTTTTCGGAAAAGAAGGCATAGGGGTCGGCCTTCAGGACCCGATAGCCGTTGACGCGCGACGTGATGGCGTATTTGTAAAGCGTCCCCGGGCCGATCCCGGCAATGAACCCTTTCCAGATGCCCGTGTCCCCGAAGCATTCCAGAGGGTGGGCCGCCTCGTCCCAACCGTTGAAATCCCCCACCACGGAAACCTTTTCCGCGTTGGGAGCCCAGACGGCGAAATGGACGCCGTCCGCGCCGTTCATGCGGCACGGGTGGGCGCCCATTTTTTCCCACGATCGGTAATGACTGCCCTGTTTCCACAGATAGACGTCGAAATCGCTGAAAAATCGCCACTCACTTTCGCTCATGTTCCGCATCCCGTCTCTTCGCGCTCTCTCGATCGACCGCCCTCATGCCGCGTCGCTCCGGCGCCCCGGCCCGGTGGGTTCACGGTGCGAGGCCGGCATCCCCCCCGGGGGACAATCGGGCTCAGACGTTTTCTTGGGGCGTCTTTTCCAGTTCCTCATGGGCCCAGCTGAGGGCCGCGGACACCGAGGGGAAACCGATGGTGCTCACCAGAAGCACCAAGGCATGCAGCACTTCCTCCCGGGTGGCCCCGGCCCTGAGCGCTCGACGGGTGTGGCTGTGCACGGCCCCTTCGGAACGGATGGCTGCGGCCGCCGCCAGTTGCACCAGGTGGGCCGTTTTGTGGTCCAGGGGCCCTTCGCGGCGAACGGCGATGCCCAATTGGTCCAAAGCGGCCATGACGCCCGGGTATTTTTCCCGAACGGTGGTATACCAACGTGGGACTTTTTCTTCGGCCATGCTCGGTCCTCCCTCTGCAGGTTATGGCACACCTCGAGTTTCGGCGCGCGGGCGCCGCGGGGAAGGCGCGCGCTGCGCCTTTGGTGCACCTTAGCGCGCTTTGGAATTTCCGGCAAGCCGTGCGGGCGGGCCTTTCGTCTCATGGTTTACACGCCTGGACAAAGCCTTTATACAATAACGCCGCACGGGGACAAAGACCGTCCATGAGAGCGCCCGCCGGCCCGAACGTTTCGGGATCGAAAAGGCCCAAGAGTCGGTCGGCGGCCCGTTGGATCAGCGTCGGTTCACCCTCATGGACGTTTTTTTGAGCGCAGCGTCTCGCGCAAAGGAGTTCCCATGGAAACGGAATCACGCCGGGCGACGGTGGAACGGAAAACCCGGGAAACAGCCGTGGCCGTCCAACTTGTCCTTGACGGCACAGGCACGGCGGAGGTGGACACGGGCCTTCCTTTTTTCGACCACATGCTCACCTTGTGGGCCGTTCACGGTTTTTTCGACCTCACCGTTCGGGCCCAAGGCGATTTGGAGGTGGACGGCCATCACACGGTGGAGGATGTGGGCATCACGCTGGGGCAGGCCCTTTCCGAGGCCCTGGGGGACCGGAGGGGTATCCGACGCTACGGCACAGCCTTCGTTCCCATGGATGAGGCCATGGCCCAGGTGAGCCTGGATCTTTCCAACCGGCCGTATCTCGTGTGGCGGCTGCCGGGCCTCGCCGAACGGGTCGGTTCTTTCGAAACCGAGCTGGCTCCCGAATTCTTTCGCGCCGTGTGTCAGCACGGGGGGATCACGGCCCACATCCTCGTCCCTTACGGCGACAACTCCCACCACATTCTGGAGGCCGTCTTCAAGGCCTTCGGGCGGGCTTTGGACGAAGCGGTCCGGCAGGACCCTCGCCGCAGGGCCGTTCCCAGCTCCAAAGGGGTCTTGTAGAGCCGAGCCGAAGGGAGGCCCTTGACTTCCCCGGATCCCCGGGCTATATAGGATTGCTCGTTGGCGCGGGGTGGAGCAGTCCGGTAGCTCGTCGGGCTCATAACCCGAAGGTCGGAGGTTCAAATCCTCCCCCCGCTACCAAGAAAATCAAGGAC
>CALGPN010000008.1 GCA_937960435.1 uncultured Desulfosoma sp. | reverse complement strand
GCCGACGCTCATCTCGCAGGGCTGGTCCCTCGCAAATGGGAGTTTTGACTGCTTCCTCAAAATTTGTCCGAGCTTTTTGGATCTTGGGCGGTGTCGTATTCCGGACAAGGACAAAATGCCGACGGGCCCCCCCTCCCTGCTTGCGCGAAGCGCCTTGCACGGACTATTTTGCCTAGCGCGGTGACCCGGTCAAGAAGGCTGCCTGACATAAGAGTTGGGCTTCCCGTACGGGAATGGAACGCACTCAAGGTGTCTGGGGGAGCGGGCTGGAGTGGTGAGCCCGTGGCGGTGGATCCCTGCTCGGTGCACCATGGGCGTAACGGCCTCAAAGCCCTGTTGCCCCCGGCCGGCTCGCCGGCCCTTTGCCCTGCAGGAGTCGCAACCATCTCCGGAAAGGGAAAAATCCGCGGTAGTTCCAAGACCCATGCCTCGCATTTGCTGATTGCGGGAGTTTTCCCGGAGTGCCCATGTATCTGACCACCTTGACTCATCGCGACGAACTTTTCGATCTGGCGCTTCGCTGGCTGAACGATCATGTCGCCCCGGACGACGGCGCCACGATCAGCCGGATCTTTTTCTACGAAAGCGCGATTTCAAAGTTCGTGGTCGAGCGGGTGGTCAATTTTCTACGGGCGCTGTACCCGGGACCGCTCAGACTCGAACGCATCCGGCAGAAACAACTCCTGCGGCGCCGTCTCATCGAATACCTGCCTCAACCCGGAGCCCGAGCGCGAGAACTTATCGAACAATTTGAGAAGGACCCCGAGTCTTTTTTCCCTCGGCTGCCCATCGACGCTTTGCTGATTTTCTCAGCCGATTCCCAACTGGCGGCCATCGCACGGATCAAGCGGCTTTCGCGAGTGGCCGAAAAGGTGTCCTTTCGGTTAGTGGAAGCTCTGTTTCGGGAAATCCAGGCCGAAGCCCGACGCCTCGCCGCGATTCGTGCGGAGGCTGTTGGAGTGGCGCTGACCGATCTCATTAGTTCCGAAGAAGAAATGCAAAACGATTTTACGGCGGCCGAAGCCACGGTGGCCGGACGGTTTCGCAGCGGAAATGTCGTCATCCCTCGCGAGGCCCTGACCGTGAACGACCTCCTTGGGTTCAAGATCATCGGCGCGCCGGAGTTTCTCGACCGAGTCCCGGCCCTGTTGGTCCAAGAGCCCGGGGTGACCCTTGTGGAGAGCGAAAGACACACCGGTCTCTACAACGCCGTCAACATGCTGGTGGAAATCGCGTTACCGCAGCCGGATCGGCTGGCTGCGCGACTTCAATCCTTTGATTGGTCGCTCGCCCGGCGGCGCGGTTTGGACCCGGAAGAAACCAAGCGGGGATTCATCGATTACCTGGCCAAGGGAGCAGGGACGGTACGCATCGAAATCATTCTGACCACCTATGACGAACTCATGGAATCCGAATTCGGCCGCTCTATGCACGAGCTTCGCATCCTGCGACTACGCCAGCGCCAGCATTACACCGGACCGATTGCCCAAAACGCCGCCGCGCTGATCGAATATTTGCTGACCCTGGCCGCTTCGCCCACTGTTCAGGTGGCCGAGCTGCCGATCAAGATGTACGGCCGCTATTTGCCCGAAACCGTTGCCAACGCCAAATCCGCTTTGTTCGGCAAAGACATGGACGGGGGGCTGCTCGATGCCTTCTCCTTTGCCGGCGATTGCTGAAATTTTCGTGTGGCGGCGCGGCGGCCACGAAACGCGACGGGCTTCCACAATTTGACATGTCGACCAGGGGACATCGGGATCCTTCGGCGAGCGGCATCCGGTGATCCTGCGGATAGCCCCCTTCACGACACCCATCTTCCCCATCGGGAGACGCTCCATCGCTCGGACGTCTGCCTGCATCTCAATCCTTTGAAATCGGAACGCCAATATTTTGGCCAAACAGCTTCCCTCTAGATTCGGAAATCGCGCCGGTGCGCCTGGGATCGGTTCGTTTTTTCCGAAGGGAAGGCTCATAAAAGTCGCGTTGCCGCTTTTCGGCGGCGTTGGTCCGAGCTTTGGACGTCGCCAGAAATTTGTCCAGGCGGGCCAGGGGAGCTCGGTGGAATCCATCAGAACGGACCCGCGTGTCCGCCTGTGTCTTGTCGGTGCGGGGCGGTTTGCCGGCGTTGGGGTTCGCTGCGCTCACCCCAACCTAAGGGAACCGGCGGTTGGCGTGAAATCTTTGGGATCCGCGGCGTGATCCCTTCCCTTCAACATTACAAGGCCAGGTCGTTCTTCAGGCGTGCGGCGGCCACAAAACTGTCACACGGCGGACACCTTTTCGACACATTGCGGCACCAGAATATATTCAGAGACACTAAAAACCCGTACCCCAAAAGGGAGTGTCCCATGGGAATCTGGATTGCCACGTGCGTGATCGTCCTTGCCCTTGTTTTCATGGTTTTTGCGAGAATCTATATCTTTCCCCGTAATCAACCCAAAACGGATCTCATTATCAGCCAGCTCAACAGATTATCAGGAGGCATCGCAAGCCATGAAAGACTTCCTCGTGGCTGTATGGTGCCGAGAGGGGCCGACAAAGGATGAGCAAAACTTATGTGCTGGACACCAACGTCATCCTGCATAACCCCAACGCCATCTTTTCTTTTCAAGACAATCCCATCGTCATTCCCTTAGCCGTCATCGAAGAAATCGACGACCAAAAGAAACGCCAGGACGAGATCGGCCGAAACGCCAGGCTCTTTTCCCGCCTCTTGGACGAGCTGAGAAGCCACGGGGCGTTATCCCAGGGTGTCCCTTTGCCCAACGGAGGCCTTCTCCGAGTGGAAGTCAATCATGTGGCCGATACAAGTCTTCCAGCGGAGTTCGACGGGCACAAGTACGATAACAGAATCCTCGGCCTGGCTCACGCTCTGGCAAAAGAGGGAAACGGCCCGGTCATCCTCGTCACCAAGGATCTGAACCTTCGCATCAAAGCCGATGTCGTCGGGATCCGCGCTGAAGATTATTTCTCGGACAAGGTGGACTATAATGAGCTTTACCGTGGTTTTCGCACGCTTTTTGTCGACGGGGAAGCTTTGAACCGATTCTACAAGGAGCACAGCCTGGAGGTTCCAGGGGATGTGCCCCTGTATCCTCGGGAATTCGTCATCCTTAAACACTCGGCCCATCCCTCGCAATCCGCGTTGGCACGCCACGACAACGGGCGCCTTGTGCCGCTTAAGTATGCCGATTCTGTGATTTGGGGCGTTCGAGCCCGCAACAAAGAACAGAAATTTGCCCTGGAACTGCTCCTGGACGACACGGTTCGCGTGGTCACCCTGGTGGGAAGAGCGGGGACCGGCAAGACGCTTCTGGCGTTGGCGGCCGGTTTGGAAAAGGTCATGGAACAGAAGGCCTACCATCGATTTCTCATCACACGGCCCGTGGTGCCAGTGGGAGACGATTTGGGGTATCTACCCGGATCTCGTGAGGAAAAATTGCGGCCGTGGATGCAACCCATCTACGACAACCTGGAGTTCCTTTTCCAAGAGGCCGAAGATCCCGGGGAACCCATCGAGCACCTCCTCCAACGAGGCATGCTCCAGATGGAGACGTTCACTTACATCCGAGGGCGAAGCATCCCCAACCAGTTCATTTTGTGCGATGAAGCCCAAAACCTCACGCCCAGCATGATCAAGACCCTGATCACTCGGGTAGGCGAGGGCACCAAGATTGTCTTCACAGGAGACCCGGAACAGATCGACCACCCCTATCTGGACGCTGGCACCAACGGCCTATCCACTTTGGTGGAAAAACTCAAGGAAGAACCTTTGGTGGGCCATGTCACCCTGAGGCACGGGGAACGATCTCGAGTCGCCGAGATGGGCGCGGCCCTTTTGTAGGGCGGCAGGCACAAATGTGTTGTCACGCAATTGTCACCATGGCGCCATAAAGGGTTCACAAAAGCGGCCTAAAGAAGCAGCGAAAACTAAAGGCGAAGGCGAGGCGATCATGCGATGCCCGCGGTGCGGAAGCGAAGCGATTTACAAATATGGCTTTTCGGAAGCAGGAAAGCAACGATATCGATGCCAGATCTGCCTGTATCAATTTGTGATGAACCCTTCCAAGACTTTACAAACCGAAAGGCCGCACTGTCCTTTGTGCGGGGCTGCGATGCACATTCACCATCGAAGGGAAGGCTGCACGGCCTACCGGTGTTCGGAGTACCCCCGGTGCCGTGGATACGTCGCCCATAAGAACGATCAGGAAGACAGCCATTGTCAGAGGTGGTATGAAAGATGAGCTATCTGGTACACAAAATCCCCGGTCGAGTTCGCATTAAAGTTCCGACGATCCGTTACAGCCCCGGCGGAGCCCCGGTGGTGCAAGATCTTTTGGAAACCCTTCCCGGGGTTGAAAAAGCCCAATGCAACCCGGTCACCGGAAGCGTGGTCGTCTATTACGATGAGTCTATGACGTCGCCGGATGCAATCATTGCGGCGCTCAAGGAGCGCGGGCATCTCAACGCGGCCCGTGTCGGCGGCTCCGACGCACAAAACCCCGAGGGATTCACGGCCGCCAAGGCGGGACAGATCGTGGCCAGGGCCCTTTTGAACGTGGCTTTGGACGCCGCGTTAAAAAATACGCCGTTTTCCCTGCTGACGATTTTCATCTAAATCGGCCGTCCCACCACATCCTCTCTCACCTTTTTTCTCCAATCCCATGAGAGCGGCATCCCGGCCGCCTCGTGGGTTTTTTGCATTCCGACGTTTTCAGAGACAACGCGAAGAGAAGCGACCGCCGGAAGATCTTGACGCAATTGGGCGGACTTTTTCGCTTTGAGGTTGGCCCAGGCGGTGGCCGCCGCACCGAGCCCTACGACGACCCAGTCCAGGAGGCCCATGGGGGTAAGCCGCAGGAAGCGCCTGAGGGCGGGAATCCACCCCGTCAAGAATTGGGCGACAAAGGATCCGCCCACTGCGGCAAGGAGAGCCGGGTTTGCCCGAGGAAGAGACACCGACGATCCTTTTTTTTCATGACGACACACGAGAGCGTGGGCCAATTGGGAACAGGACAGGATGTGAAACGCCATGGTGGACGCATGAGCCGCCGTGCCTCCACGTATAAGGCCGTAGAGGCTCCCCAAGAGAGACCCGCCCGCCAACACGGCCGCTTCTCGGCTCATGCGGAGGAAATCCTCCCGACCGAAGAGGGGCGCGTGAGCTTCCCTCGGAGGGCGGAGGAGCACATCAGGTTCCGGCGGTTCCATGGACAGGGCGATGCCGGGAAAGATATCGGAAATGAGGTTAATCCACAGCAGCTGCATGGCATTGAGCGGAGTGGGAAGCCCGAAGCAGAGCGCTCCGGAAACCACCAGAATTTCGCTCAGATTGCTGGAGAGAAAAAAATAAACTGATTTCTTGATGTTGTCTTGAATGGTGCGGCCTTCCTCCAGCGCGGTCACCAAACTGGTCAGATCGTCGTTTTCCAGGACCACGTTGGCCACGTTCTGGGCCACCCGGGTGCCGTTTTCCCCCATGCACACACCCACGTCGGCGGCTTTGAGAGCCGGGGCGTCGTTGATGCCGTCGCCGGTCATGCCCACGATCTTTCCCGACCGTCGCAGCATCTGGACGATGCGTAGCTTCAAAGCCGGGCTGACTCGCGAAAACACATGCACCTGGTCGGGGATGAAATGGGTCTTTTCCACCGGTGAGCCGTTGAGCTGTGAGGCATCGACGATGCGCAAGGGGCTGTTTCCGGAGAGCCCTAGGGCTTGGGCCACCGAGGATGCGGTCAGTTCCTGATCACCGGTCAGCATGACCACTTGAAGGCCGGCCCGATGGAGAGCTTGAACGGTTTCAATTGCTCCTGTCTTGATAGGGTCGGCCATGCCCACGAGACCGCACCAGATCCAGCCGCCCAAGTTGTCCCGTTCCGCCCCGTCTCCGGGCCCGTAAGCGAATCCTAAGACGCGCAAACCCCGGGCCGATAAGCGCGCGTTTTCCTCAAGGATGGCGCGACGCCGCTGGTCGGTGAGCTCCACAACGGCACCGCCGCTCAGCTCCTTGTCACAGGCGTTCAGCACGTCTTCGGGACTTCCTTTAACCGCAACCCAGGCGTCTCCGTCGTTGTTTCGATGGCAACTCGCCATGTAGGCTCGGGATTCGGATCGCAAACGCAACCACTGCGCGGGAAAATTCCGTCGAATCTTTTCAAAGGCCAATCCGTTGTTTTCGGCCAAATGAATGAGGGCAACTTCCGTGGGGGAGCCGTCCAAACAAAACGCCGTGCCCCGGGCGTCTTCCTGCATTCGGGTTTCGGTGCAAAGACAGGAAATCTCGAGGATCTTGCGCAGTGCGTCGTGACCGAGCGGGTCGATGCGGGCACCGTCGAGAAAGACCGCATTGTTTCGGGCGGTGTAACGCGACCCGTCCACCACGATTTCCTGAACGGTCATGCGATTTTCCGTCAAGGTTCCCGTCTTGTCCACGCACAGAATCTGGATGGCCCCAAGAGCCTCCACCGCGGTGAGATCGCGAATGAGGACACCGCGCCGACGCATTCGCCTCACAGCCAAGGCGAACGTCGTCGTGGCGGCGGCGGGCAGTCCTTCCGGAATGGCGGCCGCCCCCAGGGACAGGCTCAATCGAGTCATGGCCAGAAGGCCGTACCCTCGAAGGACGCCGATCCCAAAGCACAAGGCGCAGACGGCTAGACAGAGAAGAACCAGTCGGCTTCCCAGGGCGTCCAGCTGACGTTCGATGGGGGCTTTGGCTTTCTCCGTTCTTTCCAGAAGCCGTTGCAATTGGCCAATTTCCGTGTGTTCTCCTGTGGCGGTGACCACGGCGAGCCCTGAGCCGCCGGTGACCACGGTCCCTCGAAAGACCATGTTGTGGCGGTCATGCAGGGGGACGTTTTCGGCCAGCAACACTCGGGACGTTTTACCGACCGGGAGGCTCTCTCCGGACAGAGAGGATTCGTCCACAAAGAGATGATCCGCTTGAAGCAGGCGCCCGTCGGCGGGAACACTCGATCCTGCTCGAAGCACCACCACGTCCCCGGGAACCAGATCCCTACGGGGCACGCTTCTTTCCCGCCCGGAGCGAATGACGCGCGCATCGGGTTCTTCCAGTTGCCGAAGAGCCGAAATGGCTTCATCGGAGCTTTTTTCTGTGATGAAGCCGATTACGGCGTTGGCCACGACCACGCCCCCGATGATGAGGGCGTCTGCGAGCCCCCCGGTGACCAGGGACACCGCGCTCACGGCGCCGAGCAGAGCCACGGGGAGCGAAACGAATTGTTTGGCAAACAATCGCCACCGAGAGACCCGGGGAGCCTCCGACACGTCATTGGGCCCGTAGAGGGAGAGTCTTTTCAGAGCCTCCTCTTGCGACAGCCCTTCCCATGACGATCCGAGCCGCGTCAAACACGCTTGGGGCGTCAAATTATGCCAGGAATCATCGTTTTGCCGGTGCAGGTGATTCCAAAGGACCGTCAGTTTTTCGCGAAGTTCATGGCGATCGCCGGGAGGGGGCGCTTGACTCTCCCGAGGAGCCGATCCAATAGGCTTTCCGTCGGATACGGTCTTCGCTGAGAACTTTGAGGAGAGCCGAATCTCGCCGTCGTTTTTGGGGAAGCCTCGGACGATCTCGTCAACCAAGCGAACGACGTCTTGATAATGAGTCAAAGGAGCGGTGTAGCCCACGAGAAGGCTTCCCGTGGTGAGGCCGACATGTACGGAGCGAACACCTTGGTGGTTTTGTAACCGTTCCGTAAGATGCCGCCCCAACGCGGCATGCCCCTTCAGTTGCCCGAGCCGAAGGCGCACTCTCCCGTGTACACGGCAATGAACGACGCGGATCATAGGCCGCAACCTCATCGTGCTCGGCACCTCTGGGGGTGCGGGTCTATTCGAACTCCGGCTCCATCTGAATCGGTTCCGGTTCCGATGGTGTCTGGGACTCAGCGTTTTGCGGGCTCATCGGATGATCTTTCAAGGGCGGTTCCGGTTCTGCGGCGTACTTTTCCACAAGAGCTTTGCTGAACACGCCGAAAGCGTACCAGAAGGCCGTGTACCATGGAGGAGCGGTGATGTTGCCTCGAAGAATTTGGATGACTCCAATGGTGAGAAGCGCCAGAAAGCCTGCTTCGGTCAGCCCGACCTCGCCGCCGGTCATCCCCTTGAGTTTGCGGCTGAGTGTCATAAACGGCTGAACCGCCCGTTGAACGGGGTGAAGGGCCGGCGCGGCTTCAAAACGCAACAAAGATTTTTGAACGAGCGCCGCTGCAATCTGATGGGCGTCGAGATCCATTCCTGTGCAGAGAATCGAACCGGTGATGGGGTTGATCGCCACGGATTCCACACCCGGAAGGTCAGCGGCGCTCTGCTTGAGGTGCTCGTAAAAAGCAGGATCCCGCACCTTGTCCCGCAGTTTGATGCGAATTCGGTTCTTTGTGTGGTGAACCACGTCGGCATAGTAAGGCATACCGTTTCCTCGCCCCCGAGTGTTTCCGGCTCAGGTGGTTTCGGGAGCAGCCTGCTTCGGCTCCATTTCCGCCTTGGCCTCAGCTGTGAGATCCTCTACGCTTTCCACGACTTCGGCGACCAATTCACGCCCTTTGTGGTACAAGAGGATGCCTCCCTTGATGGCCGTTTTAAGCACCGGGCGGACCACCGCGCCGACAACCGGCAGGAGAACCGGGGCGACGACGGCCGCCGCAACACCGAAAAGAAGACTTTTTGGGACATCGATGTCGCTGAGCTTCATGGTTTCCCTCCTGTCATTGGATCGAAAAAAATCGAAGACTACCCCAAAACCTTATGCATAATGCATATCGGCAACGCCGGGCCGCTTCAAGGGAAAAATTCATTCGATCCCCAAAAATCTTCTCATTTTGTCGACCGTTTTTTTCATTTTCATGGCAATAAAATGACAAGTCTGTGACACACCTTCGGAGGGTCCTATGATGAGCCACTTCGATTTGTCCAGAGCCAGGGTTCGCCATTTTATTCCCGGAAGGGTTCGAGTGAAGGTGTCCCAACGGCCTTGGGACGCCCGAGTCGCCCAAAGCCTGCAAACCTTTCTCACCGGAATGGAAGGAGTGCACAAGGTGACGGTGCGCTCGTTCAGCGGCTCCATCATTTTTCATTTAAGTCGGCACCCCACGAACGCGGATGCCTTTTGGAAAAGCCTTCAAGGGTACTGTCGTGGGCACATGGCCGAGTTGCAAGAATGCTTTGATCCAAAGGACACGATCTCCTATCCCGATCCTTCCCCTTTTCTTTCTGATGCCTCATTAGACCCGTCTTCCGAACGCCTTTCCCTCTTAACTTTCGCTGGTCTCGGGGGAGTTCTTGCCGTGGCCCTTTTCAAGAGAATTCTTTGGGGAAGCGGTTTGGCACAGGGCCCCTTTTCCGCAGCCGGCATTGTGAGCCTTATGGCCGTGGTCCTTTTGTGGCGGAAAAATTCCCGACGGCCTCGTCGGCATCATCGCCGACTCATCCCTGTGCTCAACGGAGCCGCTCTTTTGGCCGTGGTCTCGTCCCGCGCCCTGACGGCCGTGGAGATCCTTTTTGTGGGGCACGTGAGCCTTTGGATGGAGGCTCGAAGCGAGCAGAGAGCGGCTCGGTATCTTGCCGAATCTTTCCCCCATTTGCCAAAGACCATCGATGTTTTGGAGGCCGATACCCTCCGAGCGCGTAGCCTTTCGGAAATCACTGCGGGGGATGTGGTCGTCGTCGGACCGGGCCGGGTGATTCCTGTAGACGGTTTCGTTCAGGACGGCCTTGCCGCCGTGGATGAATCCCATCTTACTGGGCGCGCGTTCCCTAAAGTGTGCCGTCACAGTTGTCCGGTCTTCGCCGGGTCTCGAGTCCTTGAAGGAACGCTTTTCATCGTGACGGAAAAAAGCGCGCAGGAAACGGCTCTTGCCCGGATGCAATCTTTGGTACTCGAAGGGCTTCGAACACGCACAGAGTTGGAACGGCGGGCCGAAGTCTATTCGCGGCGGACGCTCAGCATGGGCCTATGGGCGACAGCCGTGACGCTCGCCGTAACCGTAGATCTCCAGAGGGCGCTCTCCGTTTTTCTGGTCTTTGCATGCCCTTGCGCCATGGTGTTGGCCGCGTCCTCTGTGATCACGACCGCGGTGGCGGCCTTGGTGAGACGCGCCGTGATCGTCAAAAGCGGGCGGTCCTTAGAGATGGTGCCTGTTGTGGACGCCGTCTGTTTCGACAAAACCGGCACCTTGACGGCGGGTGTTCTGTGCGTCCACGGGGTTCAGCCGAGAGCCCCGTGGATGAAAGAGGGAGAGGTTCTGGCGCTGGCGGCGGCAGCGGAAAAGCAATCCCCCCACCCGGTGGCGATTGCTTTGAGGCATGCTGCCGAAAAGGCAGGCCAAGAGATTTGGTCGGCCGAGGAACAGGAGGTCTGCCCCGGGCGCGGAGTGCAGGCGCGGGTCGGAGGGCAAACCGTCCTCGTGGGGAGCGAATCGTTCATGCGCGAACGGGGCGTGTCCGTAGGGTACTTTGCAAAGAAAGCTCGGGAGCATCGTCGGCGGGGCCGCCTTGTGGTCTATGTGGCCAAAAACAACCGCCTGCAGGGTCTTGTAGTTTTAAGCTCTTCCGTGCGGGACGGTCTGAGTGAATTTTTGCAGACCCTTCGGAGCGAGGGGGTTCAGCGCCTGGAACTTCTGAGCGGGGACAGTTCCGCCGCCGTCCGGCGCTTTGCGGAGGGCTTGCCGTTTGATGCGTCCTTGGGGGATCTGGATCCCGAAGGCAAAGTGTCTCGGGTGGAAGACCTTCAAAAGAGAGGTTATCGCGTGGCGATGATCGGCGACGGGATCAACGACGCGCCAGCCTTGAGTCGAGCTGACCTCGGGGTAGCTCTGGGATCCCAAGGGGCTGCTGCGGCGTTGGAAACCGCTGATGTGGTTCTTCTGGACGGCGATGTGCGCAAGTTTCTGCTGCTGCGGCACATGGGCGAAAAAATGCTTCGGCTGGCGCGGGCGAACTTTTTTTGGGCGATGAGCTCCAACGTCATCGGGGCCGTGGCGGCCGTGACGGGAATTGTCGGACCGGGGGCCGCCGGGCTTCTCCATGTGATGCACACCGGATTCATTCTCGTCAATTCCGCACGGATGCACCAGGCGGCCCGTGAGCCCGTTACGCCTGACGTATAATCGACACAATGATAGAGAGGTGCCCTGGCACCCGACGCGAAGAACCCAGCATAATGAGTTCACGGTGCGCGGTGAAACAAAGAGAGGGTAACGGGAGCGCTGAAAAGGTATGAAGACGGCAAGGAATAGCGACCTCCGAAATTTCGACGGCCTTTTGAGTTTCGGTGGAGGTCGAGATAGAGGCGTCCTTTGCTTGTTCGGGATCTGACCGCTTGCGATCCAGGGTAGGTCTGAGTATCGGACATTGCGTCCATCCGCTTCTTTAAGACACAGGCCATGCCGCTCCAAAGGCAGGTGAAGGCGATCGGGGCTGCTTGAAGAAAGTTCCAAACGATTAGCGGGGGATTGGAAAAAACCGTTCCGGGCCGCTCCCTCTCGTTTCAATCCTCGGTTAGGGTGACTCTTACAGTGATATTCGCGAAAAACGAACCTGCTTTTCCGTCACGACTGTAAAATGGTTTGGCAGCCGCTCTGCGTATTGGTCCAATAATCGTCGGAGAGCCGCGATCTTATTGGCTGCTCTTTCATCTTCGAGTCGCAGAAGCACGATCCCCTTATGAAGGCGTTGTTCTCGATAAACTTTCTCGCCAAAGTCTTTATCATTTGTAATCAATATCCAATTTTCCCCAAACGCTTTGGCGATGAGTGCATCGTCGCTTAGACCGCGTGCTTCTTCATACACCGAAAAAACTTCATGGTCCTGCTCGCGCAACCAGCGGGCGACTGATGGACCGATACATTCATCCACAAGGAAGCGCATTCACACCGGCTCCGCTACCAATGGCATAAAGGACGTGTTTGCCAAAAATCTTGTGGCAAACAATAAGCACGCTTGAATATCTTCTGGCGTCAAATCTTTGTATTCTTCCAGAATTTCCGTCATTGTTGCCCCGTGAGCCAACAGATTCAGAACGTATTCCACTGTCAGCCGAGTTCCTTTGATGACCGGCTTTCCAACCATAATTTTGGGGTCGAGCATAATACGCTCAAGAAGTTGCTCCTCTGTCATTCCTCTAACTCCCTGTTCGGTTGAAGCACTCAATGACCACCCACAACCCAGTCATGGGCTTTCACCGGCAAACCAAAGGCTTTTCATTTCACCCGCCTGTCTCCCAATGGGAAGTTTGTTCCGCATAGGATGCCGGATTTTCCACCTCCACCCTTAAGACGCCCTCCGATGTTCCGTCAAGGGCGACTGCACTCCTGGCGAATTAGTGTGTTTTTGACGGACGACCCATTTGGATCGGCGATTTATATGGATCGGGATAAAGACCCGTCAAAGTCCTTTTAGCGCTCTACGCAACCGGAATGTACCGCCCAATAAAGGGTTCCGAAACTTTTCGGCATTTTCCGTTGGTTATCCAAGCGAGAGTGAATTGAAAGCGACGGGTTTCCCTTAGGCTCTGACAGTCCTGCCGCCGGCCTTTTCCATCTGATGCACACCGGATTCATTCTCGTCAATTCCGCACGGATGCTCCAGGCGGCCCGTGAGCCCGTTACGCCCTTGTCACCAAAATGACGCATAATCGACACGGTGGTGAGGGTAGTGTGGCAAAGAGTTCGAAGGACGCAACGACACGTGTTGGCACCGTGCGACAAGGGATATTGTGGACACAGAGGGAGTCCTATGCCCGCCATTAGAATATGCGATGTCATTCAATTTCATAGCCCGCTGAGTGGGGGGATCAAACGCTACGTTACGGATAAGGCCAGGTTTTTTGAGACTCGAAGGGATGTGGACCATTGTGTGATCGTTCCCGGCGCCGAGGACCGCCTGGAGATTTTGGGCAGATCCCGGTTTTACGCCGTTCGGTCTTTGCCCATGGTGGGGGCCGTGGGTTACCGGCTTTTGCTTTCGCGATGGAAGATCCTGAACATCCTTCGGCAGGAAAAACCTCACATTGTGGAAATCGGAGACCCGTACTATTCGGCCTGGGTGGCGCTCCAATACGCGGAAGGCATGGGGATTCCGGCCGTCGCCTACTATCATTCGGATTTCCCTCGAGCCTTGGATCGCACCCTAAAAAAATTCCTCGGCCCGACGACGGCTCGACTCATGTCCTTCTATATCCACGGCTATCTGGGCGCACTCTATCGGCGCATGGATGCCGTCATTGCGGCCTCATGGCGAGGGCGGGAAGCCTTGAGACGTCTCGGAGTGCGCAATGTTCGTGTGATTCCTTTGGGTGTGGACCTCGGAGTGTTCCGCCCGCGGAAGGAACGAGACGAAATTCGAAGACACTTAGGGGTTTGCGCTACGGAACAATTGATTCTTTACGTAGGGCGACTGGCTAGGGAAAAGAATGTGACGCGCCTTGTTCCCATGATGGACCGGTTGATCCGGCAAGGTTTTCCCGTGGTTTTAATCATTGTGGGCGATGGCGAGCTGCGCAAGAAACTCCACCGGGCGGCTTCTCGGCGGCCCTATATTCGAATGCTGCCGTACTGCCGATCCATGGAGACTCTTGCGGGTCTTTACTCGGCGGCAGACCTATGCGTGTATCCCGGTATGAGCGAGACTTTCGGCTACGTCGCCGTAGAGGCACAGGCGTGCGGCACGCGGGTTGTCGTGGTGGACGGCGGAGGGGCCGAGGAGACGGTGGCCGGTGAAGAACCATCTTTTCGCGCACGTTCCTCCTCTGCCGACGATCTGGCTCACGCCGCGGCCGAGGCTTTGAGCGTCAGAGAGCCGGAGGAGATGCGTTGGGCGCGGCATCAACGCATTGCCCGTTTGTTCCCCTGGCACCGGACCTTTGAACAACTTGTCGCCCTGTACGGGGAAATGATTGAGAATCGCCGAATGCGCCATGCCGCCTAGAAAGAACATTGAGGGAGACGGCAACTTTCCGGAAAAGGCGCTCATCGTTTCTTTCCACGATGTGACGCCCCTGACCTTTGAAGCGTTTGCCTCGTGGGCAAAAAATTTGGAATCCTTGGGTGTCGCCCGCCTCACATGGCTTGTGGTGCCGTTCTGGCATGGGAAGATCCGGCTGAGGCCCGAGAGCGCGTGCGCTCAATGGCTTCGACGAAGGCAGTCCTGCGGAGACGATATGATCCTTCATGGGTTGACGCACCAGTGGGACAAGTCCACCGCCTTTGGGGTGAGAGCCTCGTGCAAAAGCCTTTTCATTCGCCGTGTTTACACGGCGATGGAAAGTGAATTTTTGGATCTTGAGCCAACCATCCTGAGACAGAGAATTCGGCGGGCAAAAAGCCTTCTGGAGGACGCCGGAATCCGTCCTGTGGGATTTGTCGCCCCGGCGTGGATTTTCCCCCGGGATCAGCACAGCTTTCTCGGGCAGATGGGTTTTCGGCTGACGGAGAGTTACAAGCGCATCCATGCCCTTCACGCTCCCCGGTCCTTTCATTCCCCCGTGCTTACGGCAAGCGCTCGCGCGCCTTGGCGAGTCTTTCTTTCGCGCTGTGTGGTGCCTGCTTTGGAACGTCTTTGGGCTGAGGCTCCGGTGGTGCGTGTGGCGATTCATCCCGCAGACCTCGACCACCCTTCCGTGCGTCACCTGATGTATTCTGTCGTGGAAAGGCTGCGTCGGGTAAGACAGCCGCACACATTGTCCTCGTGGGCGGCGACCGTCGGTCTTTGATGATCCCGCAGGTCTTCGGTTTATCTCGTTTTTCGGGGCGAACGCTCATCAAGGCGGCGGCCATGGGGGCGGCCCTGTGTGTTCTACCGCCTGCGGGTGTCTTAGTTTTTTCGGAAGGCCCAAAGCTTTTGGAAAGTTTCCGAAGGCTGTCCCCGGGATTGTTCGCTCTCTCTTTATTCATGGTCTTTACGGCATGGATGTGCCACAGCCTTCGTGTCTACTTCATGGTGAGGACCTTGGGCTACCGATCGTCTTGGGGTTATGCCATAGTGACCGCCATGGCCATGGAGTTCGGCATCGCGGTCACGCCGGGCGGCGTCGGCGGCGGAGCTCTAAAGGCGGCGTTTCTCGGGAGATTGGGCATGCCCATAGGCGAGTCCTTGGGGCTTATTGCCACGGATGTGCTCTTCGATGGGGTCTTTCTAGTCCTGGCCGGAGCTGCGGGGGTGTGGGCCGTTTTTCATGACCCTTGGTGGCAAAACATGGTTGCGGCTTTATCGCTCCACCGAGTGCCGGTAGGACTTTTCGGCGTGATTGGGGTCATGTTTGGGGTTTTCTTGATGGGTCTCCGGTGGGCGAGGAAAAGCCGAATGGGCTATAAGGGCACCCGAAGATGCACAAACGAGGCTGGTGACCTGGAGAGCGGGCGGGGTGTTTTCGGTCGCCTTGGAAAGACGTTGGGCCGCGGGTGCCTCGTAGCCCCTCGGCTGTTTCAAAAAAATGCCGGCGTTGCTGGATTATGTGTCTTTCTTGCTCTCGTCCAAGGATTTTGTCGTTACGGCATCCTGCCGCTCCTCGTCTCTTCTTTTGATCCCGGTGTTGCTGTCCTTCCTTTGGTTCCCCTTCAGGCCCTCGTGTGGGCCCTGTCTCTTGTGTTGGTGCTTCCCGGAGGGGGCGGTAGCGTGGAGATCATTTCGCTGGTTTTTCTTCGTTCCATGCTGCCTATGGAAAGAGTGGCCGTGGTCGTCTTGGGATGGCGTTTTTTGACCTATCACCTGAACTGGATCATCGGCGCCGTCAGTTTGCTCTGCGCCTCGACGCACTCTTTTTCCGGCTCAAGAAAAAGCGAGCCGTTTTAATCCGTTTTCCGCTGAGAAAACGCTGGACGTCCCCCGTTTTCATGGAATTGTCACCTCAACGACGCCTGCCGGAAACCTTCTCGTGGCAAACGTGACACGATCGATAACGCAAACGGGAGGCGAACCCATGAGAGCGGACCTGCATGTGCATTCAAGATTCTCCAAAAGACCGTCACAGTGGATTCTTCAAAAACTTGGCTGCCCTGAAAGCTTTACATGCCCGAAGGACGTCTATCGCATTGCCCGAGAAAAAGGGATGGACCTGGTGACCCTCACCGACCACAACACCATCGATGGGGTGTCCGAAATCGCCCACCTGCCCGGGGTTTTCATCAGTGAGGAGATCACCACCTATTTCCCCGAGGATGGCTGCAAGGTGCATGTTTTGGCTTACGGACTATCCGCCGCTCAACATGGGGACATCCAAAAAGTTCGAGAAAATATTTATGACCTGGTCACTTACCTCAGGGAGCAAAAAATCGTTCACGCCGTGGCTCACCCTCTCTATAGCATCAACGATAAGTTACAACTGAAGCATTTCGAAAAAATGCTCCTTCTCTTCCGGGTATTTGAACTCAACGGCGCACGCAACGATACCCAAAACCAGGTGTTGCGGGCGCTTCTGCCGACAATGGATGCCATCGTTTTGGCGCGCCTGGCGGACAGGCACGAGGACCTTCCCGTTGCCGCGGAGACGGGCCGAAAATGGATAATCGGCGGGTCCGACGATCACAGCTCGCTGAACATCGCACGGTCTTGGACAAACATTCCCGACGCTTGGGATCTCTCGTCTTTTCTCAAAGGAATCGATGAAGGCAAAAGCCAAGTGGAGGGCACCGCGGCGACACCGTTGACCATGGCCCATAATCTCTACGGCATCGCGTACCAGTATTACCGAGACCGTTTCCGTCTTCATCGGCATTTTCAGAAGGATGTGCTTCTGCAATTCTTGCAAAGCGTCCTGGATATCCATCACGAATCCGCGTCGCGATCATGGTCGAGCCGTGTTTACGATCTCGCCCGATCGAGCCGTTTTTGGCCTCGGCGCAGCGATTCAGAAAAGGAACTCCCGCCCATCAAGGCTCTATGGAGGATGTCCCAGAGTTTAGTGGAAAAGGATCGGCGGTTCCTGACGGCCGCTCGCGGGAACACGAAACTGTCGTCTTCGGGGGCGGAAAAGCTTTGGTACCGGTTTGTGGAGCAGGCATGCGACGGCCTTTTGGTCGAGCTTTCCAAGCGCATCGGGGATCAGCTGCGCAGCGCGAATCTTTTTGATGTTTTCGGAAGCCTGGGTTCCGCGGGGGCCCTCTACGGCCTGATGGCCCCCTTTTTCGTGGCCTTTGCTCACTTCACCAAAGACCGGCTTTTGGCGGCGGAGGTGTGGCGCCGGTTTTCCCATCGTCATTCGCCCAAGGCAGAGGGCGACGAATTGGCTGTGGCCCATTTTTCCGACACGGTCTTGGAAGTGAACGGCGTAGCCCGGACATTGCTTCAACAACTCCAGCTGGCGCGAACTCTGGGACACCGTCTGACCCTTTTGACTTCGGATGAGGACGCGAACGATCTCCCTTTGGGAGTGGTGAACTTCAAGCCCGTCGGCCGGTACGCCCTGCCGGAATACCCCGAACTGTCCTTGAATATCCCGCCGTTTCTAAAAATTTTGTCTTTTTGCTACGAAGAAAAATTCACCCAGATTCACGCCGCGACCCCAGGCCCCATGGGGTTGGCGGCCCTGGCGGTAGCCCGCATCTTGTCCCTTCCCATCGTCTCCACTTACCACACGGCCCTGCCGCAATATGTGCAGCGCCTGACCGGGGACGAAGGACTGGAGACTCTCACGTGGCGTTATGTGATATGGTATTATAATCAAATGGATAAGATTTTTGCGCCCTCGGCGGCCACAGCGGACGAATTGATCCGCCACGGGTTGCCGTCGGAAAAGATCTGTACCTACCCGCGAGGCGTGGATATCGAAAAATTTTCCCCCGAAAAGCACTCGGCACGCTTTCGCATTCGGTATCAGATTGCCGACAAAGTGGCGGCGTTATACGTGGGTCGGGTGTCAAAAGAAAAAGACTTGGACGTCTTATGCCGGGCTTTTCGCAGGCTTCATGCCAAATACCCAAAAGTCGCTCTGGTGGTCGTCGGGGATGGGCCATACCGTCAGGAAATGGAAAGGCTCCTTGCAGGAACCTCTGTGGTTTTCACGGGGTATCTCTCAGGGGAAGCGCTGTCGGAGGCCTTCGCGTCGTGCGATTTTCTGGTATTTCCGAGCACGACGGACACCTTCGGCAATGTGGTGCTGGAAGCCCAAGCGTCGGGGCTTCCGGTCATTGTGAGCGACCGCGGGGGACCTCAGGAAAACATTATCCCAGGGCGGACGGGATGGGTTTTTGTCGGCCGGGATGAAGAAAGCCTCATGAAATGCATGGAGAGGATGTGCATCAATCCGCAAAGGTGCCGGGAGATGGGCAAAGAAGCTCGAGCGAGCATGGAACGGCGATCGTTCGAAAGGGCCTTTCGAACCATGTGGGAACTCTTTGAAGCCGCCTCCGACAAGGAAGAGCGGCGCCTCCTTGAAGCCGTCTAAATTCCCATCATTTTCCAAGAACTCGAAAAGGGCAGGTGCGCATGGATAGGGACAAATCCGCACTGCGTGTGCTTCCCCGGGCCCCCGGGTTGTGGCGGCCCGTGATCCAATGCTTTAAGAGATTATCGGCCTTGAGTCATTTGGAACGCACTTATGAAAGTCTCCCTTGGGCCGGAGACCCGACGGAGTTTGTGGAGGAGGCGTTAAAATCCCTGAGTGTGCGGCCTGTGGTCAGTGGAGGCCTGCAGGATTTTCCCCCCTCGGGTCCGGTGCTTGTTGTGGCGAATCATCCTTTCGGTGGGCTGGAAGGGCTGCTGATCGCTCGTCTTCTTTTGGAGGTGCGCTCCGATGTCAAGATCATGGCCAACGCTTTGCTGGAGCATATTCCGGAGATGGCGCCTTTGATCATTGGCGTGGATCCTTTTGGGCTTCGAGGGTCCAAGGATCGGAATGTCGTGCCCCTGCGTCGCTGCGTTGCATGGCTCAAGAAGGGCGGGGCCTTGGTCGTGTTTCCGTCGGGCACCGTGTCTCATTTCCATGTACGCCAGCGGCGGATTACAGATCCCCCATGGAGCCACAGTGTCGGTCGGCTGATTCTTTGGAGCCGATGCGCGGTTGTGCCTGTTTATTTTGACGGAGCCAACAGTTTGCTGTTTCAGCTTTTAGGACTCTTCCACCCGCGCCTACGAACGCTTTTACTGGCAAGGGAACTGCACAACAAACGCGGGCATGAGGTTCGAGTGACTTTGGGGCGAACGCTCCCTTTTGATGAGCTGTCGGAAATCGGCTCGCCCGACGGGATTACCGAATACTTGAGAGCGCACACCTACGCTCTCGGCATTCCTGAAAAAACGCCTTCCAAACAGGGGCCCGTTGTCCGATGGCTTCCGAGGACACGAAAACGTGCAGATACGAGTGCACCCATTCGGGAAGCCGTTCCTGGCGATCTTCTTCATCAGGACCTTGAGCGATTGAGCCCTGCCCAATGTCTTTTGGAAAGCGGGTTTTACCAAGTTTGGTGTGCCGAGGCGGCGCAGATTCCAAACATCCTTCAGGAAATCGGCCGCCTTCGCGAGACGGCTTTTCGGGCTGTGGGGGAAGGAACGGGCCGTCCGGCCGATGTGGACCGCTTCGACCTTCATTACGATCACCTGTTTTTATGGCATGAAAAGACCCAAGAGATTGTGGGGGCGTATCGGATCGGCCGGGGGGATGTGCTTTTCCATCGGATGGGGCTTGGAGGCTTTTACACGCACACACTTTTCAAATACGGAGGTGGAATTCGTCCGCTTCTTGAGAAAAGCCTGGAGTTAGGTCGGTCTTTTGTTCGGCCTGAATACCAAAAAAATTACGCTCCCTTGTGGTTCCTTTGGAAAGGTATCGGCCGTTACGCGGCGCAGCATGGACGGTACCGATATCTCCTCGGTCCGGTAAGTATCAGCGACAGCTATCACGTGCTGAGCCGGCATCTTCTTCTCATGTACCTGCGACAGCATCATTTTTCGGAAGAATGGGGCCGCTGGGTTCGGGCCCGTCGACCATGGCGCCGTATGCCGTCCACCCCATGGAATGTCCGCACCCTTTGTCGAAGCGTTACCGACATGGAACTTTTTTCCGAATTGATCGCCGCCATAGAGAGGCGGGAGAGGACGGTGCCTGTGCTGTTGCGCCAATACATCAAGCTCGGGGGGAAGGTTTTGGGTTTCAACGTCGATCCGGATTTTTCTCATGTTTTGGACGTCCTGATCGTGGTGGATTTGGCTCAAGCCGACGCCTCCCTTCTGGAAAAAACCATGGGTCGTGAAGAAGCCCGTCGCTTCCTTGCCGTCCACGGGCTCGTTCCGTCCCAGAACATTTCGCAATGTGCGTGATCCTCCTGTTCCTTGAGCTCCTAGGCCATAGAAGTCGTGACCGAGATGTCACCAAAACGTCACGCGGCTGTCACGCGCCTCGGCTTCACTGAGGCGAAGAACCAATCCACAGGAACGAAGGGGGCGTTATGGAACAGAGAGTTCTTTTTATCTGTGTGCACAATAGCGGTCGAAGCGTCATGGCCGAGGCCTATGCCAACATGTTCGGCAAGGGGAAGGTGCGGGCGGAAAGCGCCGGCTTGGAGCCGAAATCCGTGCTTCCCGACATCGTGGAAGTGATGAGGGAAGAGGGGATTGACGTGAGCGGGCATCTTCCGAGGAGCGTCTTCGATGTTTACCGCCAAGGAAAGGTGTTCGACGCCGTGGTCACGGTCTGCGATGATGCGGAGGAGGCGGCCTGTCCCATCTTTCCCGGCATCGCACGCCGTGAACACTGGCCTTTTCCCGACCCCTCCAGGGTTGAAGGATCGTCCCCTGACGAACGAAAGGCGAAGGTGCGGGCCATTCGCGACGCGATTAAAGCCAAGGTCCACCAATGGGTGGAATCACTCGACGTCAGTCATTAAGATTCGCTACAGGGAAGGCGGAAAGGGGGCGTGCCGGAGCGGGTGAACCGCCGGCACGCCCCTTTTTTGCGAGGGATTTTTCAGGAATTGACACACTCTGGATAACGCCATTGGGGGATCAAAAGGTTTTCAGGCGCCCTGGAGTCAAAAGCGCTTCCGGTCGAGGCGGGCCGTTGGGGACTACCCATGTGCTTTTCCAGTTCCCGTTGGCAATCGATGCAGAGCCGCGCCGTGGGCTGAACTTCCAACCGCCGCAACTGAATGGGATCGCCGCAACGGTCACACACGCCGAAATCCCCGTCTTTCAGCCTTTTGAGGGCGCCTTCGATCTCCCAGTACAGTTGTCGATACCGATTCTGAAGTCGCCGTAGTGTTTCCCGTTGGTGTTCCATCACCACCACATCGGCCTCGTCCATGGGCTCGCCGTGGCGTTCATGGTGCTTTTCTGGATCTTCAAGCGATCGCAGAGACTCGATGAGTGAGTCTCGGGCAGAACAAAGGATGGTTTCAAAGCGCTTCCGCGTGAACGGATCCATTGCGGCATCCTCCTTCCATTGCGTGAGAAGTTGAGGCAAAAGGCTCCAAAGAGACCACTCGATCCGCCGCCTGCCGGCGGACCAAGGGATCGTGGTAAACACCCAGAATGGCGGCGCCCCGGCGCCACGCTTCACGAATGAGGGTGATTACGGTGTCTCGATTTCGAGGATCCAGTGAAGCGGTCGGTTCGTCTAAGAGGAGGATGGGATAAGGGCATATAAAGACACGAGCGATGTTCACCCGCTGCTGCTCGCCTCCGGAAAACGTGGTCGGAGACAGTCCCCAAAGTTTGGGGCTGATGTCGAGCCGAAGGAGCATGTCCTGGGCCTGTTTCCGGGCGTCCTCTTCAGGAACGCCCTGGTTCAGGAGGGGTTCCATTAGGACGTCGAGGGTCGAGACTCTTGGGATAACCCGAAGAAATTGACTGACGTACCCGACGGTGTCCCGACGCACTCGCAGCACCGTTTGAGGACCTGCGGCGGCCATGTCGATGAACGTGGTTCCGCAGCGGACAAGAATCCGGCCGCGATCGACGGCGTAGTTGCCGTAAATCATGCGCAAAACCGAGCTCTTCCCAATTCCCGAGGGCCCGATCAGGGCCACGCTTTCCCCCCGGAGGAGCTCCAAGTCGAAGTTTTGAAGGACGCACAGGCGCACACCCCCGTGCCCGTGAAGGGTGAAGGTTTTTGCCACCGATTCCACACGGAGCATCCATTCTTTCGCCATGGGATCGCACCGGACCTCTAGACTGTGAGACGGGACGATACAAGAAGTTGAGTGTACGGATGTTGCGGATCGTCAAGGACGCGGTCCATAAGCCCGTGTTCCACGACGCGCCCGTGGAACATCACGAGAAGACGATGGGCGAGCAGCCGAGCGACGGCGAGATCATGGGTCACCATGACCACCGACAGGCCGAGTTCTCGCACAAGGCGCCTCATGAGATCCAGGAACCGCGCTTGAACAGAGACGTCCAAGCCGCTGGTCGGTTCATCCATAAAAATGATCCGAGGGTTCGTGGCGAGGTTTTTGGCGATCTGGAGCCGTTGAAGCATGCCGCCCGAATAAGTGACCGGAAGGTCGTCCAGGCGCTCCAGATCCAGTTCTACCCGCTCCATCCAAAAGGAGGAGACCTCCCGCAGCCGTCGAAGGCGGCGTTCGCCTTCGGCCAAGAGCCTCTCGCAAATGTTTCCTCCGGCACTGACGTGCATGCGCAGGCCCTCTTCCGGCCGCTGGAAGACGAAACCGATAGCCGTGCGCAACAGTCGTCGTCGAACAGAGGCATCAATGGAATGGAGATCGACGAAATCTTTGCCGTTTCGAAAAAGAACCGTGCCTTCCGTCGGAGGGAGAAGACCGGCAAGACAGCGGAGAAGTGTCGTTTTTCCCGATCCCGATTCCCCGACGACGGCGACGACTTCCCCCGGAAAAACATCCACATGGACGTCCGCGCAACCAACGCGAGTGCCGTAACGACGCGTGATTCCTCGGGCGCGCAGAAGCGGTGTCTCGTCCATAGATGTTTGGGGCCGTGTCGCCTCGTGGGTCAAGGTTGTCATGGCGTCTCCCGTTCACAGATCCCCGCCGATTCGCCTCCATGATTTGCATGGGTTTCGGCGACGTCCGCACGGAGAATTCGGGAGGCCGATGCTTGTTCTCGTCGTTTTCGGCACGCGTCTGTATCCGAGCAGATGAACATTCGGTTTCCTGCATCGTCCACGATCACCTCATCCAAGTAGTGATCGCCCGCCCCACACAGGTTGCAGCGCTCGCTCCAGTGTTCGACCGTGAACGGAAGGTCTTCGAAGTCCATCGGGTGCACATCGGTGTAAGGGGGGACCGCGTAGATGCGCTTTTCCCTCCCCGCCCCGAAAAGCTGCAAAGCGGGCATTTGGTGCATTTTGGGGGTGTCGAATTTGGGGATGGGGGAAGGGCTCATCAGGTAGCGGCCGTTTACCAGAACGGGGTAATCGAAGGCCACACCGATACGACCCGTGCGCACGACGTCTTCATAAAGTTTGATGTACATGAGGCCATAGTCGGCCAAAGCGTGGAGTGTGCGGCATTCCTCTTCTCGAGGTTCGATGAATCGAAGAGGTTCGGGGATGGGGACCTGGTAAACCAGGATTTGCCCTTCCCGAAGGGGCGTTTCGGGAATTCGATGTCTGGTTTGGATGATCGTGGCCTCTTCGGTGACGGTCGTGGTCTTCACGTTGGCCGTTTTCCGAAAGAAGCTGCGGATACTGACGGCATTGGTCGTGTCGTCTGCTCCCTGGTCGATCACTTTAAGGACGTCGTCGGGGCCGATAAGGGACGCCGTGATTTGGATACCTCCGGTGCCCCAGCCGTAGGGAAGTGGCATTTCCCTGCCGGCGAAGGGAATCTGGTGCCCGGGAATGGCCACGGCTTTGAGAATCGTGCGCCGAATGCGTCGCTTGGTGGTTTCGTCGAGAAAGGCCGGGTTGTAACCCAAAAGTCCTTTCCATGACTTTTTGTTCAAAGAAGGCTCGGGAATAGGTTTGGACAAAGAAGGCATCGGCGTTAAGAACTCCATGGGCTCACCTTATTTCTCAGCGGCCTCCTGCGAGTCGGCGCTTTCGTCGCTCGAGCGCACGTGACACAGTTCGGCCTGAAAATCCACGTAATGCGGCAGCTTCAAATGCTGGACAAAACCGGACGCTTCCACATTGTCGCTGTGTCTCAAGACGAATTCTTGGTCCTGGGCCGGATAGCGCACCTCCTCGCCCAATTCGTGCGACCGCAAGGCTCGGTCCACAAGGGCCATGGCCATGGCTTTGCGTTCGTTGGCGCCGAAGACAAGACCATATCCTTGGACGAAATGAGATCCGTCGGGGCCGCGCTTCTCGCGGCGGCTCAGCATCACGCATTCGGTCATCAGCAGGGAGCCGATGGTCACGCTGAAGCCTGTTTCGGGGATCGTTACGACCACCGGCACGTATCCCATGCGAATTTCCCCCACGAACGGATGGCCGCGAAATCCGAATCCCCTTTGGGCGGAATAAGCCATGCCCACAAGAAAGCCTTCATCGCCTCGAGCCAAAACCTGAAGGCGTGCACTGCGCGGTGCGGGAATCTCAAAAGGTTCCTGGGTCACATCGTGGGGATCCGCGGCGTCATCAGGTTGTGAACTTTCCACAAGTTGGCTGCCGCCCAAAAGGTCTGTCACACGCGGGGCCCGATGCACCAAAGGGATGGACCGATCCGCCAAGTAGACCACGTTTTCGGGGACGGCTTTGGGTTCTAGAAGGGAGAAGTCCAAAAGCCTGTGCGTGTAGTCATAGGTCGGCCCGAGGAGTTGACCTCCGGGGAGATCTTTGAAGGCCGAAGAAATGCGGCGGAGAAGCCGCATGGCCCCCGTGTTAAGCGGTTCCGAGACTCCCAAGCGAGGAAGCGTCGTGCGATAGGCGCGAAGGAGAAAAGCGGCTTCCACGAGGTCCCCTTGGGCCTGCTTTATAGCGAGCGCGGCCAGTTCTCGATCGTAGAGCGAACCTTCCGCCAAAACGCGATCCACGGCGAGCCCGAGCTGCTCCTGGATTTGCTTCACATCGAGCTCAGGAACGCGAATGTCCCCGCGCCGTTTTTCGGAAAGAAATCGATGAGCGTTGGCGATGGCTTTCTCGCCGCCTTTGACTGCAACGTACATATGTTTCTCACACCAACATGAGATGGGTTGACCGGGGAAGAGCGACCATACTGTTTTCGTGAGTGAGCAGCACATCCACCCCTCGGGGGTACAAGGTTTCCAGTCTTATCCTCCAGTCCCAAAAGGTTTTGGGGCATCCGGCCACAAAGAGTGGAAATTTTTCGCGAATCCCCGGACCGGAAAGAAGAAAAGCGTGGCCCGGAGCCGTTTCAGGCCCTGTGCTGAACGAAGAAACGTGCACGATGACGGTGGCGCCCAGATAGGGTTCCGATTCGGTGCCAATCTGAAAATTCACCGGAGCGGCAAGGGTCGTTGAGGGATCCGTGACGAGGGCGAGGTCGGCCTCCTGAGGCTCATGGACCGTTCGGACGCGACACACCGATTGAATCACCCACCGCGTTTCGTGATCGATGGGAAGGTCGGTCCAAAACCGTACGGAATCGTCCGCCAGAGTCAAAAGAACGACCCAGGAGGCGGGGTTCAGATCCCCAGGGATTTTCGGGGGGATCTGAAAAGAAGCCATGCGGCCGGGGTAGGCCATGGCGTTGAGGATCGCTCGGAAGGCCTCCTGGGATTCCCAAACGGGGTCTTGGAACCCCATGGCGTAGGACATTGCGGCATAACTCGGCATGACGCCTTCCTCCCACTATTCCCCGCGGACCATGGTCAAGAATTCCACTCGTGTGGCCGCAACGCGGCCGGCTTCACGCCTTTGGGCCTCCTGGATGCGTCGGGCGAGGGGCTCAATGAAAGTTGTCATCAGATGTTCCCTTTTTCTGGGGTCCTGTAGTTCGGCATCCAAAACGGCGGCGATTTCCGCATGGCGGGGACGTCGCCCCAAAACCATGGCCGTGCCCTGAGGACCTTCCGCGATGGATACCGAACATCGCGTTACCGTGACTTCTCCCACGTAAAAGCGGTCTCCGTCTCCGCCCACACGCGCTTGAAGCATGAGAAGCCCGGTTTCAGGCCCGGACATTACGGCGTAGTGAGGTTTGTTTTCGCGTCGGTCCCAAAAAGACTGCAAATCCTGGGAATCCGCCTCCGCAAGAACCGCCATCCATCGGCGGCGGGCATCCTGAGCTTCTTTTCCCAACGACGAGTGATTTGTCGCCATGAAGTTTTCTCTCAAATAAAACGGCGCCGTAGCTTGGCGCAGAGAGTATCGATCACCGTGACGGCGAAAATGACCATGGCCATCATGGTGGCCACCTCTCGGTACTGGTAGCTGCTGATCTTGTCGAACATCAAAAACCCGATTCCACCGGCGCCGCAAAAACCGAGAATGGTGGCGCTGCGCACATTGGATTCAAACCGTAAAAGGCTGTAGCTGACCACCAAGGGCATCACCTGCGGCATCACGGCAAAGGACAACACTTGCAAAGGGCCGGCACCTGTTGCGGTGACCGCCTCGACCTGCCCCGGTTCGATGGCTTCGATGGCTTCGCTGAAAATCTTGCCTAGGATGCCGAAGGTGTGGATGGCCAGTGCCATAATGCCGGCAAAGGGGCCCAAACCGATGACCGCCACGAACACCAAAGCCATGACGAACTCATTGAATCCGCGGCAAAAGTCCAGAAGACGGCGGACTAAGAATTGGCACGTTCGTCGGGTCCACCGATAAGAGCGACTGTCTCCGGGAAAGAAAATTCTGAGCGTGTTTTGCGCCGCAAGGAACGAAACGGGCAAAGCCCAAAGGACGGCGAGGAGACTGCCCCAAATGGCGATGGCCACCGTCTCTAGAAGGGATTTCGAATAGTCTTTGAGACTGGAGGGGCTGGTGTGCGGCGGAAAGAAACCGCCGCGTTTTTCCGTAACCAGACGATGGAACTCCTTGTCCACAATAGCTCGCCGCTGTTCCTCCGGCATAGTGGCCAGCCGCTTTTCCGCCAAATTTTTTGCCTCGAGGGTAAGCGCAGAGGAGTCCAACGTTTGTGGAGAGCTTCGAGCCTTATCCTTAAGTTCCTGGAGAATTTCCTGAGAGAGAATGATCAACGGCATTCGCTCGGCCTGTCGGCGTGCCGACTCCACTTCTTCATCCGTGAGCTGGCGTCCGAAAAGATAGGTCCAGGCGTGGTGACGTTTTTCCCAGAGCTTTAATGGATCGATTCCGCACCGCACATACGTGACGACAAGAATGACCAAAACACAACCACCGGCCAAAACCTGTTTCAAACGATGAAAGGGAATACGAAATCCGAACTTGGAAAACGTTTTCACTTCGATGTGTTCCATAAAAACCTTCCCGGAGGGCACCGGCAGCATCTCCCGGCTTTTCTCGCCGAGGGGGCTCGATCCAGGCCCTTCAAGAGCCCAGAGGAGCCGTCCTCGGCGAGGAAGAATTAAGAGGCTTGGGCTAGTTGTTTTTTGAGCTGGTTGAGGTACCGGATGACGTCGTAGACGGCGTCGTCGGCGGGTCCGTATCCCCCGATCTGAAGCTTTTCCAAAGCGGGTTTGTTGGCGTTGAACATCATGAGCGCTCCAACAAAGGCGGCCTTGAGGCTTTCCGGAAGGTCTTTTCGGGCGCACATGGGGGAGCCGGGAATGAGCTCCGACTTCCACAGGACAGTGAATTCGTCCCAGGAGGCCTGGCCTTTTTCGCTCATGCGATTGACGTCGATATTATTCGTGGCGGCCACATCGATGGAGCCGTTTTTGACGGCAAGGATGCTGGCTCCGTGGGATCCGGAGAACTTGACCTCTTTGAAGTATTGTTTGGGGTCCACTTTGAGGTCTCGGTAGAAAAGTAAATTCGGCACCAAGTAGCCGGACGTGGAATTAGGGTCTGTGAAGGCGAAAACTTTCCCCTTGGCGTCCTCCAATTTCTCGATGCCGGAGCCTTTTTTGGCGATGATCACCCCGTAGTATCCAGGCTCCCCTGACGTGTCTTTCTCCATGGCCAAAGCCACGGCTCCTGCCTTTTCAGAGGCTTCCACGTAACTTTTGGGTCCGAGGTAAGCAAAATCGATGTGTTTGTGCGCCATGGCCGTGATGACGCCCGCGTAGTCCGACGCGCTTTGGGCTTCTACTTTAATCCCGAGGGTCTTTTCGAGATGTTGAATGAGCGGCTCGAATCTTTTCACGATGTCCGCCCCGCCTTCCGTAGGAATCAACCCGATGCGCACCGTCTTCGGCCACACGTCGGGATCGGCCATGGAGACGGAAGTCCCCAGCATCATCAGGAAACCCAAAACAATGCCGCCTAAGACCAAGCTTTTCCGCCACACCGTCATGTTCTTCCTCCTTTGTTGTCTTTTGTCTGTTGAAGAGGCTTTATGCGCAGGCCGCCGGCTCGTCCCAGGTCACGGAACATGGGCCCCGGTAAATGCCGGCGACCGTGTCCTCATCCAAAAGTGAAGCCTTTCCGTCGAAAACGATGCGCCCGTGGCTCATGCCCATGACCCTTTTGGCGTAGCGTTTGACAAAGTCCAGATGGTGCAAGTTCACGACCACCGGAATGCCTCTCTTTTCGTGGATCTCTTGTAGGAGACTCATCACGATGTCGGCGCTTCGGGGGTCTAAACTGGCAATGGGTTCGTCGGCGAGAAGGACGTCCGGTTCCTGAGCCAATACCCGAGCGATAGCCACACGTTGCTGCTGTCCTCCCGAAAGACGGTCGGCCCGCTGAAAAGCCAAGTCCGCAATGCCCACTTCGGCGAGGCAATGCAAGGCGAAGTCTTTTTCGTGCTTGGGAAAAACACGAGCCAGCGACAACGTGTGGACCACTGGGGAAGTTTGAAAGCGCAATCGACCTGCCAAAACGTTTTCCAAAACCGTCAGACGTTGGACCAAATGAAACTGTTGAAAGACCATGCCCACCCGCCGGCGGACCCGCTGCAAGGAACCGCCGGAAACCTTGGTGATGTCTTCCCCAAGAAGGATCACGCGCCCAGCGGTGGGCTCCAGGAGCCTGTTGAGGCACCGCAGGAGCGTGGATTTTCCGGCTCCCGAACATCCGATGATGATGAGGAAGTCATCCCCATGAAGATCGAAACTGACATGATCGACGGCGACGGTTCCCGTGGGGTAGCGTTTGACGAGATTGTGAACCTGAAGAACAGGTTCGGTCCTGAGATGATTTAAGGATGATGCGGTTCCGAGCATGAGGAAAACTCCTTTGTTGGGCTGTTTCTTTCCATATGCGGGGCCGACTGAAAACACGGCACCTCGGTCGATTTGGGCCGGGCTTCGTAAACGAGCCGGCCCCCCACCCACAGCTGGGCCACCTGGGGCCACGAACTCTGAGTTTGGATGACGGCGATGTCCGCGGGTCGGCCGGGCTCGAGGAGACCACAGGGGATGGTATGGTCCAAGAGGTGAGCCGGCCCTGAAGTCACGTGGGCCAGAGCCGTCTCCATGGGGACGGCGCATAGGCGATGGAGAACGAAGGGAGCTTGAAGCAGGCATTCCGGGTAATAATCGCTGACGAGAGCGCTGGTCAGCCCTTGAGCGACGGCGTGCCGCGCACTGAGATGGCTGTTGGCGGACGTGCCACGAACGACATTGGGGGCTCCCACAAGCACCGCCATGGACCGATCCTTGGCTTCTTGAGCCGCCTCGGCCGTGACGGGAAATTCAGACCCGCATGCGCCGAGATCACAGACGAAGGCGACTTTTTCCCGGCTGTCGTCATCATGACTCAGCAATGGGATGCCGCATCGGCGTGCGGTTTCCGCGATGCGCCCCACGTCACGCCATGCCCGAGGCCTCCTGTGCACTTTGGCGGCGGCCATGGACGCCGTTTCCTCACGGCTGAGCTTGTACGTCCCCGAATAGTAACGATGAAAGGCCTCAAAGCTCCGAAACTGCCCTTGCCCGGGTGTGTGATCCATGATGGAGACCATATCGAAAAGGCCGTCGCGCAATAGGCCGTCAAAAATCACTCGAGCCTCATCGGAGCCCACTTCGAAGCGCCCATGGACTCTGTGTCGCACCGAAGACTGACCGGAGTTGTCGAAAGCCTTGATCAAGCGGACGAGGGTTGCAGCTCTTTGAGGCGATCGGAGGCCAAGCTCGTTGTCCGCAAAACTGATGGCATGACAAAAGGTAGTGATGCCCGAAGCCGCAAGCCTTCGGTCCAAAGCGGCCAGGGCGAAATCCGGCTCAAAGAGTACACCGGGGCGCATTTCGATGCATTTTTCCAGGACATCCGAGTGAAGATCCACGAGCCCGGGCAGGATGAGACCTCCGCGGACGTCGACGGCGAGGGTGCCCGGCACGGGACCTTCGCCAGGGTGCGCCTCATGAACACCTGTGCCGTCAAAAACGATACGGCCTTGCTCGTAAAGCTTTCGACCGTCAAACAAAGGACCACCGTAAAGACAGGTTCTCATGAGAGATCCTCGACCGTGGTGTGAAAAGCGGTGTGTTGAAAAGCAAGGCCCGAGGCCTGTTGCGTTGTGAGGTCCACACGGTAGACGCGGGATCGCGCCCGACGAAAGCCCGCTTTTTCGTAAAAGCCCCTTTGTGTGCTTTCGCGGTCTTCGCTGGTCAGCACTTCCACCCTGACGGCCCGGCAACTAACGGCATAAGCCACGGCCTGGGCGGTCAGCGCTCGGCCCACGCCCCGGCCTCGCCATTCAGGGCGCACGACAAGCTCTTCGATGCTGACCTGCTCCCCCGCCAGGCGCAGGCAGGGAAGGCGGCGCACCGTGATCATGCCGATGGCACGGCCTTCAGGGTGAGAAACGGCGAGAATACAGCGGTAGGTCGGATCCTTCATGAGCCGAGAGTACACGGGCTCAAGCCGATCCCGAGGCACGTTGTACCCCAATGCTTTCAAAAGATCTCCCACCGCATCCAGATCTTCCAAACGGGCTTCACGAAATAGGGAGGACGTTGCGTGGGGTAAACCAATGATTTGCGGGATCACAACCATTCCTTCAAAAAAGGGTCACTTCCAAAAGCCTCGTTTGTGACGTGGCTATTGAAAGGGAACTCTGTGACGTGACCATGACCCTGTGGTGAAATTCCTGTGACGATAGCGGGGTGCCGTTTTCGGGATTGCCATGTCAGGCTGGGGGGCTTGCGGGGTCTTGTAAGAGAGGTTTTGGTGAGAATGCCGTATTCGGCAATCCCCCTGGAGCAGGAGGTGACGCCGGAACCGTCTCAACGTTGAAGATCTGCGGTTCCAGGAAAGAACCTTATCTTCGCCCGTATCCAGGGGGCTCTGAGACACTTTCTTAAGGTTCGTAGTAGATGGGCTCCCCCATTTCTTTAAAGGAAAAGTTGTGGAAGACGTTGTGCCCGTTGTAGTCCAACACGCGCAGGTCGTCGGTTTCATTCAGATCGTCCAATACGGTGTTGAACTGAAGACCGTATTTCTTTTTCACGGTTTCCAGAGGAAGTTCTCGCGCGATAAACTTTTTGATCCCCTTGGCGCTGAGTTTTTCGATAAATTTGGGGTCCTGGAAAGACCCATAGCTCGTGAGAATCAAAATGGGTCCGGTGCCTGTAAAAAAGATTCCGGCTTTCATAGTGGTTCCTCCTTCCGTGAAAGGTTTACCTCACCGCCTCCAGCCTATTCAGCTTGCGGCATCCCTCGGGGATAAGCCACGCTGTATTTGAAGATTGACAAGGTCCTGGAAGATGTGGAAAACGTCGCCCGTCACAAGAGATGTCCCGTCAGGCTTTATTTTTTTAAACCCGGTTTGATCGGGCCGGCAAGGGCTTGACACTTTCTCGGCACGCGATCTGGAGGCGGCCATGAAGCAATACGTCATCGATCAGCTGCGGGAGTCGGACTACGACCGCATCCGCGACTATCTCATGAACCACGCGGAATCGGCGGCCATGGAAGGCATTTATTACGTGGACTTGCCCGACGCCCTATACACCGATCTGCAAAAGTCCCACGACCACTGCCAGCCTTATTATTTTGCCGTAAACCTCACGAGAAAACAGGTTGGCTTCGAGTGGCTCATCCGCAGCCGAAACAGGTTGCGCTGCGCCTGCATCGGCTACGCCACCCAAAAACAACGGGACTACATTATCGACTACGCTGACGGAATTCTGGACCTCTTAAGGATCAAGCTCTAGAAGTAGGCCTCTCAGGGGAAGGGTCCTGAGTGGAAGGCTTTTGCGAAGATTCCCCGCCGTATCTCGTGCCGACCGAACACCCGTGGGAGGTCCTGGCACGTTTTTCCCTGCGCGGTCGAAGAGTCCTCACCATTGCAGGAAGCGGCGACATCCCCGTGTATTTGGCATCGCACGGCCCAGCGTCTCTTGAGGCGGTGGATGTGTCGCGGGGGGCCTGTTTCCTCACCGAGCTGAAAAGAGCGGCCTACCGGCATTATGCCCGGCGGGAGTTCGTCCGTTTTTTCTTGGGCGGCACGGCTTCGTGGCCTCTTCTTTTTGAGGACGCCGGGGCCGATCCCTCCCCGGATCCTCCCGAAAGATCGTTGCTCTATGGATCCGTGCGCCAGCATTTGAGCTCCGCGGCACAAGCCTTCTTCGACCAGCGGCTCATGGACTGCAGCGAGGAAAAGCACCCCTTCGCCGAGTTCTTGCGGCCGACGGACATGTGGCATGTGAGCCTATTGCCGCCTGTGAGGAGTGATGAGGCCTACGGCCTCTGGTCTTCCGGGGCGCGGTTGAATTTTCCCATTCATTGCGCATCCCTGGAAGACTTTGTCCCTGCGACGGACTCTTGTTTCGACCTGGTTTATACGTCCAACGTTTTTGAATATCTCCGCACCCGCATCGTCTTGCAGGCGTCCGTTTCGGCTTTCCGGGGCTTCATGCGCTCTTTCTGGGTGGCCTTGCATCGCATCTTGGCACCGGGAGGCCGGTTGGCTGTGTACGTCTTTCAAGGGCATGAGACGGAACCTTTCGCGCGCATGCTTAAAGAGCTCGCCCCGCCCCGCCCCCTGAGGTATAAGAGGCACCTCATGCCGGTGACCCTGCGGCCCAAGGCGCTCCCGGGGGCTGTGTGGCGGCATGTGGTCGTTTTCTTTGAGAAAACATTCCATTGAGGGTAGAGGCGACATGCCACGGGAACGCAAGGATTTGATGCTGGAAGCTTTCCTCGGGGAGGCTCGCGCTCATTTTCGGCTTCTTTTGTACGCCGAAAAGGCCGACGCCGAAGGGTACCCCCAAATGGGGAGGCTCTTTCGGGCCATTGCTGAAGCGGAACGGGTCCATGCCCGCAACCACGCCTCCTTGCTGGAATCCGTAGGATCAACGGAAGAAAACCTTCAGGCGGCCTTTCATTCGGAATCTTTTGTCAACCAGGTGGCCTACCCCAATCTCCTGAAGGAAGCCTGGGCGCTGGAAGACAAGGCCGCCATATGGTTTCTCACTTCCGCGCGAAACGCCGAGGAGCGCCACGCCAAGCTTTACAAGATGGCCCTGCAGGACATGGTGGCCGACCGCATGACGGTATACGCCGTATGCGGCAACTGCGGCTGGGTGGAAGAGGGTGAGCCGCCGCAGAACTGCCCCAACTGCGGACGAGGGCGAGAAACATTCCGGAACGTGACCTGATGGACGCCGGTAAAGCCGCTTCTGTGATCCGTGAAAGGAATTCGGAAACCGTCATGAGTCAATTTCAGCCCGGAGAGTTGGTGCTGCTCACATCCCAAAAGGGAAAGACATGGCTCGTACGCGCCGGGGCCGGATCGTTCTCCTCCCACTTGGGCACCGTGGATCTTCGTGACGTGGTGGGCCGTGAGGAAGGCGAGTTTTTGGAAACCACTCAAGGGGCCAAGGTGTTTCTCTTTCGGCCCTCCCTCGGGGATTATATCCACAAACTGAAACGGCGCACCCAGGTGATCTACCCCAAAGACATTGGAGCCTTTCTGGTTTACGGCGACATCCGCCCGGGAGACGTGGTCTTGGAATCCGGGGTGGGATCCGGGGCTTTGACGCTGGCGCTCCTTCGGGCCGTCGGGCCCACAGGGCGCGTGGTTTCTCTGGAAATCCGCCCGGAATTTGCCGAGTTAGCCAAGAAGAACATCGAGGTCTTTTTCGGAAAAAGCCCGAACAACCACACTCTCGTGGTCGGAGACATCACGGCGTCGCCTCTGGCGCTCCAGGCGGACCGGGTGGTCTTGGACCTTCCCGAACCGTGGAAAGCCGTGGAGGCCGTGTCGGCCTGCCTTCGAACCGGAGGACTCCTGGTGTCGCTGAGCCCTCAGGTGGGGCAGGTCCAGCTGGTCTGCCAGGAATTGAAACGTCACGGCTATGCCAATGTGACCACTTTCGAGCTGCTCAAGCGCAACTGGAAGATCGACCCACGGCGAGCCCGGCCCGAGGACCGGATGATCGGTCACACGGGGTTTATCACTGTGGCGAAGAAGATTGCGTGCACGTCGGAGGAAGTTCCGACGATTCGAGATCCCGAAGCCCCCGTGCCGTCGTAAGGCCCGAACAGCCCGAACAGCCGGAGCAGTGGGTGGTCTGTCCCCGAAACGTCTTCAGAAAGTGGCGGACGACCGCGAGGATTCCCCACACCACGCAGAGGCCGACGAGAAGATGCTGCCACATGAGGGGCACTCCTTTCCTACCGGGGACCTTTTCAGCCCAGGCCTAACAGCCGACCCCCTTGGTAGACGGCGGTGGCCGCAAGAAAAGCAACGGTCGTGTTGAACGCCATGGAAAAGACACCCCATTTCCACGATCCCGATTCCTTGATGATGCACGTCACGGTGACGAAACAGGGCGAGTAAAGCATGATGAAAACCATGGCGGCAAAGGCGACCAAAGGATTCCAGTGGGGGTCCTGACGCAGCCTTTGGCTGAGCGTGGTGCTGTCGTCCCCGTCGAGTTCCCCCAAGGAGTAAGCCGTTCCCAGGGTGGAGATGATGACTTCCTTGGCGGCAAAACCGCCCACGAGGGCCACGTTGGTGCGCCAATCGAATCCGCACCAACGCGTGACCTTTTCCAGCGCGGTTCCGATCCTCCCGGCAAACGATGCCCGAAGGGCCGCCGTCGCCTCTTCCCGAGCAATGGCCTGCAGGCGACGGCGCGCTTCCAGCACAGAGGCGGTCCCAGACCCCGGCGTTTCTAATACGGCTCGATCGTCCGGCGAAAGGGCCTCGATGACGGATCGGCGCGCCGCTTCGAAACGGTTTTTCTCCTCAGGGGCCAACCCCGGGTAGGTCATGAGCGCCCACAGGAGGATGGATATGGCCACGATGATCGTCCCGGCCTTGCGCACATACTGCCAGATGCGCTCCCATGTGTGGATCATCAGCCCTTTGAAGGTGGGTATCCGATACGGGGGGAGCTCCAAAAGGAACGGACTGCTGGGGCCTCGAAGGATCGTCAGACGAATCACCTTGGCCAGCACCAGAGCGAAAATCCACGCGAGAAGGGTCAGAAGGAAGAGCATTTGGGCCCGATTTTCCGTAAAAAAAGCCGCGATCAGCATGGCCAGCACGGGCACCTTGGCGCCGCAGTTCATAAAGGGAGCTGTCAGCAGCGTGGCCAACCTTTCGCGGGAGGTGCGCAGTGTCCGCGTGGCCATGACACCCGGCACGGCGCACCCTCCGGCGATCCCCCCCGAGATGATAAAGGCCATGAAGGAATTGCCGTGCAACCCAAAGATGCGAAACACCCGGTCCAACATGTAGGCGGCCCGGGCCAGGTAGCCTGTGTCCTCCAGGAAAGCGATGGCCAAGAACATGAAGAAAATCAGGGGGACAAACCCCATGACCCCGCCGACGCCGTCGATAATGCCGGAGACCACAAGAGAGCGCAGGGGCCCTTCCGGAAGAATCCCTTCCGCCCAACGACCCAATGCGGCGAAGGCGGCTTCGAACCACTGCACGGGAAGCTCGCTATAGGTAAAAGTGATTTCGTAAACCCCGTACAGCACGGCCACCATGACAATGGGCCCGAAAAAGCGGTTGGTCAGCACCCGATCGATTTGATCCGAAAGATGGAGCCGGTTCCCCTTGAAGCGCTGTTCGAGGACGCCGTCTTTGAGCAGGGCGGCGATAAAGCCGTAGCGATGATCGGCGATGATGGCTTCCGGATAGCTGTCCAACGTCTTTTGAATGTGCTCGGTCACCTTGGCGGCCATGGCTTCCAGCCTATCGGAAACCTCAGGGTTTCGTTCCCGCCCTTTTTTCTTCACCTGCTCATCTTCTTCCAAATACTTCAAAGCCGTCCAACGGGCGGGATAAAGGTCCGTGAGAAACCCCGAGCTTTCAATGATTTTTTCCATGTCCACAAGGACCGGGTCCACGTCGGGTCCGTAGGAAATCCTCAAAGGTTGCCAACGAATGCCGGAGCGGGCCACATCCACGGCGGCTTGAATCACGGCGTCTTTGCCTTCGCCGCGCCGCGCCACCGTAGGGACCACGGGAACGCCCAGACGCTTGGAAAGTTCCTCGGCGTTGATGCGAACCCCGCGGCCTTCCGCCACATCGATCATGTTGAGCGCCACCACCACGGGAACACCGAGCTCCAATAACTGCAACGTGAGATACAGATTGCGGTCTAGGTTGGACGCATCCACGATGTTGATCACCACTTCGGGCCGCTCATGGACCAAAAAATCCCTCGCGACGAGCTCTTCGAGAGAATAGGCCGTGAGGGAATAGGTCCCGGGCAAGTCCACCAAGCGGATCTGGCGCCCGTTTAGCGCATAAAGCCCTTCTTTCTTTTCCACGGTGATGCCGGGATAGTTGCCCACATGCTGGCGAGCGCCCGTGATGGCGTTAAAGAGGGTGGTTTTGCCGCAGTTTGGGTTGCCTGCCAGAGCGAAAAGGTGCTCCTGGGTTTCACGCGATGTTCGATTCACGGGGACTCCTCCACGTCCACAAAGATATGATCCGCTTCGTTGTTGCGGAGCGTGAGCGTAAATTGCCGCACACGGACGGCCACGGGATCTTTCAGGGGCGCCCGACCCTGGACCTGAATGGGCGTGCCCGGCACGAGCCCCATGTCCCGAATACGGCGACCCAGTTCGCCGGTCGCCGTCACTTTCGTGATGACCCCTTGCTGCTTAGGTTCCATGTGTCGCAAAAGGACTGTGGGCATAAAGCGCCTCAATAATTAGGATTCGCTAACTTTAAGGGCGTTAAAAGAGCGGCCTCAGAGGCCGCTCCCCAAAGAGGCTTTCACACGAGTGCGTCTCGCCGATCACGCGGGTCGGCTGCACACCAGGATTTTGTTGCTCACCCCGGCCCCGAGACTCAATGTGCTTCCGTGGACCTTCACGAGGCAAGGACGATTGCACCCGGCGCACAAAACCTCCAGCTCGGCTCCCGGATAGATGCCGAGAGCGGCCATGCGGGCACACAAGTTCCGGCCGCCTTCAATGCGCTGGACGAGAAGCCTCCGCCCTGCCGGTGCCTGAGACAAAGGAACGACCGAATCCCGACCTACGCCCTCGGTTCCACATCGAGAGAAACATTTGAACATGGACCACCCCTTCATCGTGTCGCTCCTCTGGAATGAGACGATTATTAGGTAAGGCAAACTTTTTGCCATGTCAAGTTCAATTCTTGGAAGATCGGCTCCACAAAGAGGTTATCGGCCTTTTTTCGATATTTTTTCACGCCGCGATACCTGGCCTTGGGAAGGGGCTTCGCATACGGCCGAAGAGTCCTCGGCGGCTTCATTCTCTTCGGACAAGTGCGAGGGGTAGAAATCCCTTGAAAACAGGAAGACGCCCAGGGACGATAAGAGACGATTGAAAGGGGGGATTTTTTTCGATGGGGCATATGGGGTCCTCGGATCGCCGGCACGGAACTTTTCTCGAACGGGCCTTCGAGGCGGCTCAAGAGGGCGACTGGGGAGATGTGCGGCGCTTCCTCAAGGTTCTTTCCGGAGTTCCTCTTAGAGCCTTACGCCGGGAGGTCGTGGAATTCCTGTTGGACCTCTTTTTTTGGTGTTCCGTCGAAATGGCGCCGTACGGAACCTTCCCGGGGCCCTCAAGAGCTTCAGGCGTCGAAAGCGTGGACGGCCTTTGGCTTCCTTTGCGGAAAAAGATGCGAAAGGTCCTTTCAAACCTACCGCCTGAACTGGAAACCAGATCCTATCCTCTGGCTGTAACGGCGACTCTTGGAGTTCCCATACCGAGGTCCTTTCGAAAGCATCCGCAGCGCCCCTTGTGGATGCGCCGTTTTTGGAGCCTGAGGCGCCTCCTCGTGGGAAACCATCCGGTGGGACGGACTCCGGACGGGCTCGCGACGGAACACCAGGGGCGGAATCCCCCGGTGACATTGAGCGACTTGGCGCAGGTTTGGGCGCCTCGGGGTGGGAGGCGCCGCCTTCCGTTCCATTCAGGCCGTTTTTTACGCATCGGTCGGCTCCTCAGCGCTTCTTCGCCATGTCCGGCATCCAAGGGGCAATGGATCTTTACGGCTGAGGATGTCTCGGAATCTTCTGAGAGGCCCGAGCAGGCGCTAAGGCGTCGAAGATCCTCCGTGGAATCGTGGGGCGTTTTGGGACCCGGTGCCGTGCGATTCTTGGATGAGCTCGTAGAAGCCACTGCGGAAGAATTGCGGGGTGTGCGACGCTTGGCCGAGGCGGTGAGTCGTGCACGGCGCCGTGTGGTTTTGAGCCTTCACAATGCGGCGTCGGCGGCGTGCAGCGGTTGGGCTTTCGACGACGTGGACCGCCAATTTGATGATCCTCGGGCGGGGGAGGTTTTCGTTCAGAATGTCCGGGATCGTCTGATTGCCCAAAAAGATTCGATCCACGTCGCTTCGGGCGAACCGATGGTCCGGAGACTTTGGACGGCATGGCAGGAACGTTTGATCAAGCCGAAAGCCCTCCACGGGCTGTGGGAGGCCTCGGGGCGTTTCGAATTATGTGGCGGGGATGAGCCTTCCCAGGCGGCGGAAACTTTCCGGGACCTCTTCCCCGAAACGCCCGTCCATACTGTGGTCGAAGGAGCTCCGTTGGCCTGGTCGGGATGGGTGGCCCCTCATCAGCAATTTTCCTGGCGACTCGTGGAACGCTGGCGGCGCGAAAGGAAAGGGCTCTGGTTTTGGGGCTTTCGCTGTCTCAAAGCTTTTCTTGAAGAAGCGCAGAGCCGCCTCGATGCAGGACTCGCGGAGGCCCTCGTCATTCCGTGGATCGACAAATTCTTCATTTCATCCAAACGGGAAGGAGATTTGGGGTATTTGCGCACGCTTTTGGAGTGGATCCGCGTCGAAGGCTTTGCTCCCATTGTGCTTTTTTGGGAAGACACCACGCGAAAACGCGACCCCACCCTAAGGGTGGCCCTCGGACGGCATTGGCCCTCCTCCCTGTTTACAGGCTTCGGGGTCTTCGGGAACGGATCATGGACGCGGCGGGAGGCCGAAGGTGTTTTGACCCGAACGGCAGAACCGGGCCGCCTTTACGTGCTGAGACCTTACGACGACACGCACCGGCCATGTTCCGTAGAAGCGGTCCTCCAGGGCCGGATGAACCACCGCGACTTTTTTTCCATCTACGACTCGTCATGGAAAGACGGGACCTATGCTTTCTATAGCGGGACTCAGGCGGCCATGCTGACGTCTATCGCGACGGAACCGGAAACAATTCCCCCTTGGGTGGTGATGAACGGGGTCCGACGCCCTCTGGGCTGGTATTTTCGCCGTGCCGTCAGACGGCGGGTCCTCAAGGGCGAGGGAAACGGACGGTGTCGGCCTGTGACAATCGGACTTTACGCGCGGTTTGCGAACCTCCTCTAAGGGTAAGTCGGAAAAAGGAATTGACTTTATTTTCAATTAGTTCTAAGCGTCACAGTGAATTCGATCCGAAAACCCAGCGTGTACGGCGTCATGAACAACAATTTTCAAAAAGCTCGTGACAAGATGGTGGACACCCAGCTCGTCACCCGGGGCATTTACGACCCTCGAGTGTTGGCGGCCATGCGCAAGGTGCCCAGGCATCTTTTTGTCAGCGAAGCTTTGCAGTCTCAAGCCTATGCCGATCATCCCCTGCCCATCGGGGACAAGCAAACCATCAGCCAGCCCTACATTGTGGCGCTCATGACGGAAGCCCTCCAGCTCAAGGGACACGAAAAGGTCTTGGAGATCGGCACGGGATCGGGCTATCAGACGGCGATTCTGGCGGAACTGGCCGATCGTGTTTTCAGCATCGAGAGGCTTCCCAGCTTGTTGCATGGGGCGCGCCGCATTTTGGAAAAATTGGGCTATCGCAACGTCGTTCTCAAGGCGGGCGACGGGACCATGGGCTGGCCGGAAGAGGCCCCTTTCGATGCCATTTTGGTATCGGCCGGGGCGCCAAAGGTGCCCCAGCCCCTTGTGGACCAACTGGCCATGGGGGGGCGGCTCGTGCTTCCCGTGGGCGACCGGCTGAGCCAGGATTTGGTGTTGGTGGAGCGGATTCCGGAGGGCATCCGCAAGAGCAGTCTCGGCGGGTGTCGTTTTGTGGATCTCATCGGCAAGTGGGGTTGGGAAGAATAAACCGCGAAGGACGCGCCATGAACGAGGGCAAGGGGGAGGGACCGGGTTCGTCCGACATTCTGGAGGAGAACCGGCTGCTTCGCCAGGAATTGGAAAGGCTCATCCGCACGGCGGCCGTCAACGAGAAGATCTGGCGGCACATGGTGGAGATCGAACGCGTGCTTTTTCGGACGCGGGAATTCG
>CALGPN010000007.1 GCA_937960435.1 uncultured Desulfosoma sp. | reverse complement strand
GGGGTCGCGCCCAAGCCTCTCGTCCCTTCCCCCTTCAGCCTCTCCCCCTTGAATTTGCTTCTTTGGGCTGCTAAGAGTGTGCGCGGCCCACGCGGAACCCCCTAACAAGGCCCACAAGCCTTCGGCGGGCCCGCTCCGCGGCTGGAGACCTCAGACTGGCATTGGACGCATCGCGGAGGATACAGCGTTCATGACTCGAAATGCTTCAACCCGTCGGCTTCCATCCTTTCCACGCGAATTTCTGGTCTTGGCGTGCACTTTGTCTTTCCTGGCAACAGCCGTGGGTCACGCCCTGTGCGCCGCCGAATCCCCTTCGGCCGTGAACGCCACCTCGGCCATGCTCGTCGATGTGACGAACAACGAAATTCTTCTGGAGCATAATCCGGACGTGCTCATTGCCCCGGCGTCTTTTACCAAGGTCTTGACGCTCTATTTGGTTTTCGAAGCCTTGGAAAAAGGCGATGTGAAACTGGACGATCCCATCTTTATCAGCCGAACGGCCTGGCAAACCGGCGGGTCCAAGATGTTTGTGGAATTGGGCAATAAGATCCCGCTGGAAGAACTCCTGAAAGGCATTGCGGTGGTGTCCGGAAACGACGCGTGCGTCGCCGTGGCGGAACACCTCTACGGATCGGTGGAAGCTTTCGTGACCGCCATGAACCAGAAGGCCCAGGAACTCGGCATGAAACGCAGCCGTTTCTTGAACCCGCACGGACTTCCTGTTCAAGGTCAAGTGACCACGGCGCGCGATATGGCGACCTTGGCCACGGCTTATCTGCGCCGCTTCCCCCAAAGCCTTCGATTCCACTCCATGACGGAATACACCTACCACGATATCACCCAGCCCAACCGCAACCGGCTGCTGCTTAAAGACAGTTCCGTCGACGGGTTGAAGACGGGGTTTGTCGCCGACTCCGGCTACCACCTTATGGCCACAGCGCAGCGCAACGGGCTGCGGCTCCTTGCCGTCGTCATGGGGGCCAACACGCCCGCCATAAGGGAAAAGGAGGCGTTGGCGCTCTTGAATTACGGATTTCGCCTTTTCGCGTTCATCCCACCGCCGAATCCATCGCAGCCGGCGGCTGTCATCAAGGTGTGGAAAGGGGCCGCGTCCCAGGTGTCGCTTTACTTCAAAGAGACGACTCCGGTCGTCGTGCGCAAGGAAAAAGCCCAAGGCGTCCAGTGGGTCTTGGACGTTCCGCCGGCGGTCATCGCCCCCATCCAGAAGGGACAAACGCTGGGACATGCGTTTCTCAAGGCGGGCGACGCCACTTTGGCCACGGTGGATCTTGTCGCCACTACAGACATTTCCCGGGCCAACGTGTTCGTTCGACTATGGCATTCCATCGTGCTCTTGGGCCAATACCCGTGGCGGCAGATTTGGAAGCCCGTGGCCTATGTCCTCGGCGCCGCCGCAGCATGTGCCGCCGTAGCGGCTGTGATCCTGCGGGTGAAAAACTTGAGAAGAAAGAAAAGGTCTTTTGATTAATCCGTAGCCTCCCCGTCAGAAGCCGTCAGCGAGGCGATGCGTCTTTATCCTTGGTGCGAGAATGCCCGATCTCGCAAGAGTCGGCCATTCACGTGGAGATCCCCAGTTTGGGCAAAATCCATTTATTGATGATGAACCAAAGCACCAGAATGCCGCCTAGCCATAAAAAATCACTCGTCATGGGCGCCTTTCTTTCATGAAAGCCTTTGAGATCTCGGCGATCGCTTCGACCGATAGCCTACCGGTCCCGGCTAATTCGCTCAGCTGAAGCCCCCCGTTCCGCACCCGCTTCCCAGCACGCTGGAAAGAGGCGCCTTGCTGGCGAAAGAAGACATGAGCTTCTTCACGTCCTTGGATCCGCATCGGGGGCATTCCATCGCTTCTTCGTCTCGTGAGGACCACACAAAGCTCTCGAATTCGTTTTGGCACCGTTCACACCGATACTCGTAAATGGGCATTTCGGCATCCTCCCATGCATTCCTGTGGTGAGTTTCCCAACGAGACAGGTCGGTCACTAAAATAGTCATGGGAAAAGCTGATGCAAGACCGTGCGTCTCATCGGGGAAAGCGTATAAGCCGAAACCGAGAAATTCCAAAAACATTCGTAACCCACAGGAGAGGCCCCCCGAGTGCACCAAGAGTGTTTTTGTCCCCACTCAACCTGAGCTCTTAGAACGCTTTTGGGACTAACCAAAAACAGACGGCATCTTCGAAATTTTGAAGCCGATAGATTCCCACGGGCAGGGGCGGAGCTGCAGGTCCGCTTCTGCCCGGATCGGTCGGTAAATCTCCTGGACATGGAACGCCACCGGCTTCGCCCCTTCCGCCCGTGCTCCAAGCTCAACGGGACATGGGCGCCCATTCGGCCCCGCGGATTCGTGCAGAGGCTTGGAGACTACGTCTCTTCCTCCGCTCCAAGCGGCCACTCGCCGCGTTCCAAGAGCACCTCCTTTAAGACGCCAAGGGCGGCATTGACTGCCGGAAAACCCGCATACACACCCACTTGGAAAATGGCTTCCGCCACGTGTCGGGGCTTCACGCCCACGTTCAGTGCCCCGTGGATGTGGATGCGCAGTTCTTCGGCTTTTTGCAGCGCAGCGAGAGCCGCCACCGCCACAAGTTGTCTTTCGGGAAGCGACAGCACGGTTCGCGAATAGAGATTTCCCGTAATGAAAAGCGAAAGATCTCGAGCCAAACCGGGATCGAATTCCTTCCATAGCTCGTAAGGAACCTTAAGCCGCACCGGGCCGCCGAACAACTTGGCGGCCGTCTGTTTCGTTTGCTCCACCAGGGTTTTTTCCAACATGATCCGCCCTCCTTTTGGATGAATCCTTCAAGTCCTACCCTGAACGCCGAAGCCATGCGCCCAGATATTCTGCCATGGGGCCCTCACATCAGCCGATCGGAGAGAAAACAAGGCTTTTGGGGCCCCTCTCGTTGGGAAAAGCGTCCCCATCCTGTCGGAGCGCCCCTGCATGTGCGCCTCCACGAAGGTATGCCGGGTTGAGCGCCGCCACGACCCACCGGCTCGCGAGGACCGACGAACCCATGATCCTTCTGGGAAAAGACGTCCCCCAAGCCTACCGAGCACTCCGTTGACAATCCTTGGTCACCCTTTTACCTTAGCGCCGGTTTTCCGAATCCATCCAACTGAGGAGAATACGCTATGGGTACATGTGAGGGCAAATCGTGTTCCACCTGCGAAAGCCGAAAAAAAGGTTCCAAAGACGAAATCCTTGCGTGCAAGCTCGCCCGAATCAAACACAAGATCATTGTGATGAGCGGGAAGGGCGGTGTGGGCAAGAGCAGCGTGGCGGTCTACATCGCCTTGGCCCTGTCTCGGAAGGGCTATCAAGTGGGCCTCATGGACATCGACCTGCACGGGCCAAGCATTCCCAAGATGCTGGGGCTCCACGGGCTCCTTCGGGTCAGCCCCGATCAGGAAATCCTCCCCCACGAATACAGCCCCAACCTCAAGGTCGTCTCCATCGAATCCATGCTGGAAGACACGGATTCCGCCGTCATCTGGCGCGGTCCGCTCAAGCACGGCGTCATCCAACAATTCATCAGCGATTGCACATGGAACGACCTGGACTTCCTGGTGGTGGACTGCCCGCCGGGAACCGGCGACGAACCGTTGAGTATCGCACGCCTCATCCCGGACGCCAAAGCGATCATCGTCACGACGCCGCAGGAAGTGGCCTTGGCCGATGTGCGCAAATCCATCAACTTTTGCAAGAAAGTGCAGCTGGACATCGCCGGCTTGGTGGAAAACATGGCCGGCCTGTATTGTCCCCACTGCCAAGGCTTCATCCCCATTTTCAGCACCGGCGGAGGCAAAAAGACCGCCGAACTCATGCGCATCGAATTCCTCGGCTCTCTGCCCTTCGACCCTGCCGTGGTCTCGGGCGGTGATCAAGGAAAGCCCGTGATGGAAAACGCTCAGGGGACGTCTCCTTTCATCAAGGCGGTGGAAGAAGTGGTGGAGCGACTGGTGGGTCGGTTCGAACCTGTGGAAGAAAGCGGCGGGGAAAGCCGCGCCGTGCATTAGAACGGCGCGTGGACGATTTTTCCTCACACCCGTTCTACCTACGGGAAGCTCGGGCCTTTCGCCCCCTTCCCAGGGTGCCGGGGACTGGGCCGCGCCAAGTTTTAAGGCTACTGAGCGCGGAAGAGCCGATGTCCGGCGCGCCGGAAGGCCGCAGACTCTTACGATTGAGCGGTGCCGATTTGGGCGGCAATCCCGATGACGGATCGGGCAAGCAATCTCCCGTCGAAGGGATGCAAACCCAGGTGAAACTCGGGAAGATCCGGAGCCATGGCCATGAGTTCCGCGAGACGTGAGGCTCTCGGCACCAACAGGGCCCCCAAGGGGCGGCCCCACCGGCTCTGGAGCAGCCGCTCATGGAGGCCGTCTTCCGGTGGGTCCGAAAAGAGGCCGAGGAGGGTTGCCTGCCAAAAGAGGCATTTTCTCAAGGCTCTTTCCGACGGCACGCCTTTTCCCAAAGCCCGTTCGAGAAATTTTTTGAGATAGCGAGGGCCGGGATGGGTGCGGCACAACCGGGTGCGGATGCGCCCCAGGATTTTTCGGAATCCGTCGCGGGGCCCGACGAGAGGGATCCAATGGGCCTCCAGTTGGCTTTCCAGCCAGAAATGGCATGAGTTGGCTTTGAGCCGGTAATATCGGCACGGCCAAAACGGCGGCACACTGTAGTGAGAGACCAGCCCGTGCCAGAACGCGTCGGCGATAAAATGGCTCATCATGCCAAGGAGCCACGAACGATGCCGGGAAGGATCCTCCTTCGGGTCGGCTTCGCTGAGGAGAGTGCGGCACAAATCCGCCCCTGGCGTTCCCTGCAGCCGGTGCAGGCGCCGTCCCAGCCGGGAGAGCCTCATGTGGGGCACATCGTAAAACAAGGTGTCCGGCATGATGGATCCCAGCAGATACGATTCCTCATCCAGAGCGGGGCGACCACGTTGGGGGAGGACACCGGCCGCCTCCCGGGCCAACAGCATATGAAAACGCTCTTTAGGCATCGGGGCCTTCCTTGAAAACGTCGCTGCGACGGCTCGTGCCGACCACGAAAGCCCAATGGGCCTGGTGTTTCTACGACTGGGCCGATTCCGCCTTTGCCACCAGCATCCTCGCCGTGCTCTTTCCCGTCTATTTCGCCAAGGTCATCATGCCGCCCGAGGGAATTTCGGTGGGTGTCGGCCCTATGCGCTGGCACACTCATGCGGCATCACTCTGGGGCTACACCGTGTCCGCATCCCTCCTGAGCGTTGCCATCCTCGCCCCGTGGCTCGGGCGATGGGCCGACGGGCACGGCACACGAAAACAAGTGCTACTCCTCACCGCTTTCGGCGGTGCGGCGGCCACATCTCTTCTCGCATGGACACAGTCCGGAGCCGTTTTTCGCGCTTTGCTCATTTTCATCGCCGCCTATGGGGGTTTTTCCGCCAGCGAAATCTTCTACAACGCCTTTCTCCCCCACATCACCTCGGAGCCTGAACAAGATTGGCTTTCCGGCCTAGGCTACGCCTTCGGTTATGTGGGCGGCGGGCTGTTGCTCGCCGTGCATCTTCTCCTTCTTTATCACCCCCACTGGATCGGCATGGAAACCACCGACCAGGCCGTAAGGTTCGCCTTTTTCACCGTCGGCCTCTGGTGGGCTCTTTTTACCATCCCGTGCGCGCTGTGGCTTCCCCGAAACCCGCCGAAGTCCGCCGACGTGAAAAGCCCCACCCGATCTGCACTGGCCCTGTGGAGAGACCTTCGTTCGCAGCCGCACGCGGCCGCTTTGATCGTGGCTTACTTCTTTTACAACAACGGCATCCAAACGGTCATCACCATGGCTTCCGTCTATGGCGCGACGGAGCTGGGCCTTTCCACAGCCTCGCTAACGGGGGCTTTTCTCATGACCCAGTGGATCGCTTTCCCCGGAGCCACCCTCCTGGCCTCGGCCGCGGAAAGCTTCGGGACGCGCCGTGTGCTTTTGGGGAGCCTGGCCGTGTGGTGCATGGTCGTCCTTTTCGCCTATGGGATGCGTTCCGCCCTCCATTTCTGGGTTCTTGCCGCCGTCGTCGGTTTTATCCTCGGCGGCAGCCAAGCGCTCAGCCGATCCCTGTTCAGCCGCATGATCCCGAGGGAAAAGAGCGCGGAGTTTTTCGGCTTCTTCGCCATCGGCGGGAAATTTTCCGCCATCCTCGGGCCTGCCGTTTTCGGGGTCTTGCGGGACCTGTTCGGCACCCCACGGCCTGCGATCCTGGCTCTGCTCGTCTTTTTCATCATCGGGGCCGTGATCCTCGCCGCGATCCGAGGCAAGGAGATCAGAGCCGGCGAGCCGCCTTCTTAAAGGCCTCTTCGACCTTTCCTGCGAAACATCCCTTCCGGAGGTCGGAGACTTTGGCCCTTCACCCGTGCGAGCCCGGGGCTCCCGCTTCCGGAAAAAGGCCCGGATCCTCGGGGCCTCAAGGTTTTCGGCGATTCATGAACTCCTCGATGGCCCGAGGAATCAACTTTCGAACGAAAGCCGCCTGATCCCCTCCAAAGGTTTTTTCGTACTCGGCGTAAAGCGGGTGTGAGGGAAGGATTGCCGGCGTCTGCGGCGGTCCCAACGGGGTATCTCCTTCGAGAGATCGGACCAAGAGATCCACGATGGGGCATTCGGCTCTGGGATCCGGTTCCACCCACCCCAGGCGCCGCATGCATTCGAACCGGATCTGATCCACGATGAGAAGCGTCAAATCGATGGCCCGAATCTTCTGGGGAGGCGTCAGACCTTCCAAATCCGGGGCATCTTCTCCCGTCATGACCTTGACCACCAAAGATTGCACCAACCGGGAACACACATCCCCCGGCTGGATAAGGACCGCCAGCACCTCGTCCGGAAGATCATGAACCGAGGTGTTTTCATCGAAAATGCGACCGAAACGCCTTTCCCAGAGATGAAACGCCCGTCGCGCCCGAAGACGACGGCGTTTTTCATCCAAGGCGATGAGTTCCCCCACAAACGGCTCCTTTCTATGGCCCAGCTTTCGCGGCCGGTCTAAAACACTTCGGCGGAAAACCGGTAAAGGTCCACGTCGCCGTGTTTCCAGCAATCCGGAGGCAAGCCCGCTTTTTTGCATGTCCAGGAGAGAAAATCTTCCTTTCCCCAGCCTTGTTCCACGGCGACTTGGGGAAGCAGAAGCCCGCTGTGGTAGTGTTTGCGCACCACCAGTCCATGGCGTCCGATGGAAAAATCCATCGGGTCCTTGAGGCGCTCCAGAGGGCTCAAGGCGGAAACCTCCAACCGGAGTTCTCCCAGTTCGTCGGGCCGCACCGGAGGGAATCGCGGATCGGAAAAGGCCGCCTGGATGGCGGCGTCCTTGACGGTTTCCCAAAGCGGCTTATGGGCTTCCACGTAGCCGATGCACCCGCGAAGCGCCTGGCCCTTGTGCAGCGTGACGAAGGCGCCTCGTTTCTCCAGGAGCCTGGGCGATGCGCCGCGATAGATCGGCTCCGGATCCCCCATCAGTTTCCAGCGGATCGCCTGCATGGCGATCTCCTTCAGAGCCGCCTTTTCTTCTTCAGAAAAGGCGCCCTCCTTGTCTTCCCTCTGAGGCAGCGCCGTCTCAGAGGCCGGTCGGCTTTTTCCGGGGTTGTCCACGAGGGCGGCGGCCATGTAGCCCACCACGCCACGGACATCCCCCGTCACATCCCCCGAATGGGCATAGTGAAGCACTCGGGCTTTTGTCGCACCCAGTTCCCGAGCCGCAAGGAGCGTCGTCACCATGGGACCGCCGCCGCAGGCTTCGCATTCCCGCCTTCGCAGCGCCTCGTAGAGCCCCTCGGGATCGAACCGGTCAACGTGTTCGATCACGCGAGCATCCAGCTTTTTGGCCTCCTGGGAAGGATAGTAGTGCGAAAGGTCGGTGCTGGCCACGAGCAGCACGTCGTCTTGTCCCACGGCCTCGGCCACAATCTGCGCAATGCGTCGGCACGCGTCCAGGGACACGTCGCCCAGGAGCACGGGGGTCATGTGGAAGGCTCCCAGAACCACCTGCAGGAATGGAAGCTGGATTTCCAAGGAATGTTCCTGAGCATGAGCCTGCGGGACATAAGAAAAGAAATCCTTGTGGGCCATGAGGCGTTCCGCCAACGGCCGGTCCACGGGCACCACGCCCAAGGGGGTGCGGTAGCCTCCCACATCGTCCACACTGGCGCCGTTGAAATAAGCCCGATGACTTGGGGCCATGATCAGAACGCGACTGAAGGGCCTGCCCTCCAGGAGCCTATATGCATAGGCCGCTACGGGCCCGGAGTACATGTAGCCGGCATGGGGCACCACGAGACCCACCACGCGACCGGACAGAGGAGCCATCGTGGCCCGAGACAAGTACCCTTGGATTTCTTTTCGAAGTTTTTCCGGATTTCCGGGATACCACGTCCCGGCGATGACGGATTCCCGAATCTTGTCCGATCCCATGGCTTCCCCCCATGCATGGTCCAAGACCTTCTTGCATCCCAGCGCCGACTCTCTATAATGACCCGCCGTTTCACGAGGGGTCCCTCAGCCCGACCATTCCCTTGCTCAAGGAGCGTCCCGAGCGCGTCATGGAACCGTGTCGTGCCGTTTTGGACAACATCGCCGTGGTCTTGCATCGGCCCCATTTTCCGGAAAATATCGGGGCCGCCGCCCGAGCGGCCAAGAACATGGGGATCCGGCGCCTCATCGTCGTGGACCCCCTGGACTGCGACCTGACCCGGATTCTGAAAATGGCCACCCACGCCGCCGAAGACGTGGTGGCGGAAATGGAAGTTTACGGCGACCTCGGCGACGCCCTCGCGTCCTTTCAATATATCATCGGGACGACCGCGCGAACAGGTTCCAATCGTCCAACGGTCATGGACCCAAGGGATATGGCTCGAAAGGTTGTGGACATCAGCCGCAACAACCGCACGGCGCTCCTTTTCGGTCCTGAAAACCGTGGTTTGGCTAACCGCGAACTGAAATTCTGCCATGCCTTGGTCACCATCCCCACTTCCAAGGACTTTGCCTCGCTCAACCTGGCTCAGGCCGTGATGATCATGGTCTATGAAATCTTTCGGGCCGCCGAAGAACCGCCCGCCACGTTCACCCCCAAATTGGCCACAAGTTTCGAACTGGAAGCCATGTACGCCCATCTGCAGGAAACCTTGGCGAAGATCCATTTCGTGAATCCGGAAAACCCCGAGTATTGGATGCGAAGCCTTCGGCGTTTCTTCAGCCGCATTGGGCTGCAGGCCCGAGAAGTGAAAATCATCCGCGGCATCTGCCGCCAGATCGATTGGTACGGGAAGAGGATGGCCGCCGAGGCGGCCCGCACAGGTGCAAAGCCGGCGGACAATTCGTTTGACTCCACGCAGGGCGTTGACTAGAGTGACTCGCGTTTGCGGCTCATATTCTCCCGGATACGGCACGGTTTAAGACTCGGAGGGTGGCTATGCAGGGCACTGGCAAAACACGCATCGTGGTTTCGGGAATCAACCGCAGTCTTCTCACAAAGGGCGCCGCAGCTCTGGCCGTGATCCTTGTGGTGGGGGTTCTTGTGCTCTTTACGACACCGACCCACTATTACTTCCGCGCGGAACCAGGCGGCTTGGGCCTGTGTCAGGGCCGTCTGTGGGGAATGATCGGCTCGGCCGTTCCCGGCTACGGCTTTATCCCTGCGACGGCGGAAGGCGCCCGAGCTCTGGTGGGAAAACCTTTTGCGACACCGGAAGAAGCTTTGAAGGCGCTTCGGCCCATTCTGGAACAGGCCGCCCGTGACGGCGTGCAGGCAGTCACCGCCAAAGAAAAGGAACTCGCGGAAGCCTACAAGACCGTACTTCCGAACCTCCAAGGGGCCAAGCTTTTGGGCGTTCAGGGTTATGAGGCTCGAGTGGAAGCCCTGGAGAAATGGATGGCCGTGGTCGTGGGCTCCCCGAAAGCCTCCCCGGCGCATTGATCCGAAAACCCATGGCTTCTTTAGGTCTTAAGAAACCCGGTTTCCCTTGAGGAACCCGGGTTTTTTTGCAGCTGGTGAAAGGCTTCAACACTGCGTTTTCCCTGTGCCGACGGGGACGCGTCACGCGATGCTCGCCGGCAAGGGCACAATGGAGCGACGTCAGGGCTTCGAGGGTATCCGTCAGTCCCGCCTTTTCTCCCCATAACTCACAGCCCTTCAAGACGGGCACGTTGTTGTCCGGCTTTGTCAGATTCATCCTACAGGAAGATCAGCCTTGTCTGATAGCCGCCATATGAGTCGGTCGATATCGTAAGAAAAACCCTTTTAGCAAACTGGCACACAATACGGAGAAACGGCGTGGACGCGATTGTCAACGGCACAGAGATCTCGTCGCCGAAAATAGAGAAAATAAACGGTGTGGTGACGGCAAAACCTCACCATATCGTCGGCTTGGGGGCGTCGGCCGGAGGCTTGGAGGCACTGGAAAACTTCTTCCATCGCATGCCCCCGGACACGGGCATGGCTTTCGTCGTCGTGCAACATCTGTCGCCGGACTATAAAAGCCTCATGGTGGAGCTCTTGTCCAAGCACACGGCCATGAGAGTCGTGCGCGCCGAAGATGGCATGCCGGTCGAACGCGACACAGTCTATCTCATCCCCCCCAAAAAACTTATGACCATCGCCGAGGGGCGGCTTCGTCTGACAGAAAAGGACGAGGGGGCGGTGATTCATTTGCCCATCGACATTTTTCTTCGTTCCCTGGCAGCCGATCAAGGGGATGCCGCCATCGCCATTATCCTTTCCGGCACGGGAAGCGACGGCATGCGCGGGGTTCGGGCCATTAAGGAAGCCGGCGGCATGGTCATGGTTCAGGACGAATCGACCGCGAAATTCAACGGGATGCCGAGAGCGGCCATTTCCACGGGAGTGGCCGACTATATCCTTCCTCCCCAAGACATGCCGGCGGAACTCATTAAATTCACCAGCCGCAAACCCGGCCTTCCCGCCTCAGACACAGCCTTGAACGTGACCGGCCATGAGCCTCTGACGGACATTCTCCAGCTTCTCAAACGCCAAACGGGCGTGGACTTCATGTATTACAAGCCCAGTACGGTAACGCGCCGAATCGAGCGGCGCATGCACGTCAACCAAATCGAAAGCCTAGAGGGTTATTTTCAATATCTTCTTAAATCCCCTCGGGAAGTGCAGCTCTTGTACAAGGAAATGCTCATCGGGGTGACCAATTTTTTCCGGGATCCTGAGGCTTTCCAGGCTGTAAAGGAAAAGGTCATTCCCGAGATCACCGCCATGCATAGCTCACGGGATCCCATTCGGGTCTGGTGTGCGGGATGTTCTACAGGGGAGGAAGCCTATTCTTTGGCCATGTTGTTTTTGGAACACTTCGCCGCCGTCGGGCGTCATTGGGATGTGAAAATTTTCGCCACGGACATCGATCGCGAAGCCCTGGAATACGCCGGTAACGGCATTTACCCGGATAGCATCGCGGCAGATGTCTCTCCGGAGCGGGTCTCTCGGTTTTTCACCAAATCGGGAGGCAACTACCGGGTATCCCGGCAGATGCGAGAGATGGTCATTTTTGCGCCGCACAACGTGTGCAAGGATCCTCCTTTCACCCGAATCGACCTTATCAGCTGTCGTAACCTGCTCATCTATCTTCAGCCGTCCATGCAGCAAAAGGTCTTGGCCTATTTTACCTTTTCGCTGAAACCTCAGGGGTTCTTATTCCTCGGCGCCAGCGAAACGGTCGGGGATCAGGGAGAATACTTCAAGACCTATGACCATAAGTGGAAAATCTATCGCACCCGAACCGAGCACCGGCCGTCCCTGGGCCAAACCTTGAGTCTTCCCGAGCCCCTGGAAAAGAAGGGAGAGCCCAAACACTCCATAGAGCGGATCGGGAGCCCGGTGGATGCCGCCCAGCTTATTGAACGCATCTGTATGGCCCTTGTGGAACGCTTTGCCGCCACCTGCTTTGTGGTGGATGAAAACTTTCAGTTGCTGTATCTGTTCGGTCACGCGTCTCCTTATGCAACTTTTTCTCCGGGGCAGGTCAGCCTGGACATTCTCAAGCTCCTTCCCCGGGAATTGTCCATGGCCGTGAGCACCGCACTCCATCGGGCCAAGAAGGAAAACAGAGAAGCCGTTTATCGCGACGTCACCGTCAGGAAGCCCACCGATGAGCTCCAGCGGGTCCATGTACGGGTTGTCCCGGAACAGACGCGCCGCGGGCAAAGAACGTTTTATCTGGTCTTTTTGGAAGAGGACGTTCGCGAGGTTCTGGACGCCGTAGAAGCGACCTTGATCGATCCCATAGAACAGGCGCAACAGCGAATCCTCGACCTGGAACAGGATCTTCAGTCTACCCGAGAAAATCTTCAGGCCATCATTGAAGAATCGGAGACGGCCCAAGAGGAACTTCAGGCCACCAACGAAGAACTGCTCGCCTCCAATGAAGAGCTCCAAAGTACGAACGAGGAGCTCCAATCCGTCAACGAAGAGCTCTATACGGTCAATGCGGAATACCAGAACAAAATCGCCGAACTGACCCAGCTCAACAACGACCTGACGAACCTGCTGCGCTGCACGGACGTGGGCACGCTCTTCCTAGACCGTGAAATGCGCATCCGGCGATTCACCCCCGCCATGACTCGCTTTATTCACCTCATGGAGCAAGACATCGGACGCCCCCTTAAGCATTTGGCCCACAGCCTGGACTACCCCCAGCTCATCGAGGATGCATCTTTTGTGATGGAATCCGGTGAACAGATGTTCCGGGAGGTTCTTTTTCGCGGGCAAACACCGGTCTTGGTCAAGATCTTCCCGTATCTGGATGAGCACGACCGCTGCCAGGGATCCGTTCTGACCTTCGTGGACGTTTCCGAAGTCAAGGCCGTGGAAAAAAACCTTGCCAAGTTGGAAAAGGAAAAAGACCTCATTTTGGAAGCCGTCTCGGATGTGATTTTCTATCTCAACAAAGATCTCCAAATTTTGTGGGCAAACAAAGCGTGCAGCCGGGTTTTTGGGCTCGAGCCCGCGCAGCTGGTCGGTCGCTCCCATGAATCGGTGTGGGAAGCCAAGGGTGTGGAAATCCCTTCCCAGCCGCTGCGAACGGCCTTTGCCACTGGTGAATCCGGAAGCTTCGTGGCGACGCTGCCGAATCAATCTCAATGGCTCATCAAGTGGGTACCCATCAAGAATCCCGACGGACGGGTGCGGGCCGTGGTGGAGCTGGCCTCGGAGATCGGCATGGGAGTGGTGCCATGAAAGATTCAGGACGGCACAATCGCTGGTTGGAAATGCTCCGGACCAAGGCGGAAAAAATCACCGGGGGAGAAGCGTCCCCCGTCGCCGTGGAACATTTGAAAGACGTCGAGTCCTTGTTGCACGAGCTTCACGTCTATCACGTGGAGCTGGAAATCCAGAACCAGGAACTTCGGGAAGCCCAGAAACTCCTAGAGCTCTCACGACGGCGCTACTTCGAACTCTTTGATCTGGCTCCGGTCGGCTACCTTACACTTTCCGAGGAGGGAACAATTGAGGAAGCCAATCTTACGGCGTGCGATCTTCTCAAGACCGACCGCCTTCAGGTCAAAAACAAGCCACTGGTCGTATTTGTTCAGCCGGAGGACCACAGCGTTCTCTATAAACACCTGAGCGGCGTCAAAGAGTGCGGCAAACGTCGGACCACAGTGATCGGTTTACAGCCCAGATCGGGCTCGACTGTGACCGTGCGCATGGAGACCGCCCCGGTTTTGACCGAGGACGGTCAAGCGAAACACCTGCTGGTGACCCTCACGGACATCTCCGACTTAATTCACACGCAAAAGAGGCTCACTCAGGTGGCCGAAGAGCTTCAAATCTCGCAACGTCGACTGAAAATCCGAAGTGATGTGGCCCACATCTTCCTGACCAGTTCGGAGTCCCACACCTTCCACCGGGTTCTTCAATTAGCCGCAAGGGAATTGGGCGCCCGCTCGGCGCTTTTGGCAATCGACGATCTGGACGGCCCCGCGTGCACCTCTGTGGATTTGGATGAAGAAGGCGCGCAACTCGCTCCCGAACCTTCGGTGAGCTTGTCTTACGGAAAGCTTTTCGGCATCTGGTGGGAAAAACTATGCGATTGCCCGGAAACCACGCGGCTCAATGGAGTTTTCCCCGAAGGGTCTTCTTCGGAATTCATTGAAAACGCTGTTTTGGCGCCTCTTCTGTTTGAAGATCGCTTCCTGGGATTATTGGCCATAGCCCAGAGGGCGGAACCCTTTACGGAGGAAGAGGCGGAACTGGTCCGCATGATTGCCGAATCTCTATCTCCTCTGATCCACGCCCGGCAGGGAAAAGCAAAGGAGGAACGGGAAAGGCAGGCTCTGGAGGAAACCAAGCGGATCATGGAGCAACAGCTGCACGAAGCTCGTAGGATGGAAACCGTCGGGAGGCTTGCCGGAGGGATCGCCCACGATTTCAACAACAATCTTCAAGTGATTCTTGGCCGAACGGATATTTTGTTGACCATGATCAGCCCATCCGACAGTCTCTATCCTCACCTTGAGGAAATCCATCAGGCAGGCCTTCGGAGCGCTGAAATGACCCGTCAACTGCTCGCTTTCGCCCGCAGACAGATGATATCCCCTCGGGTCTTGGACCTTAATGAGTCTATAGAGAAGAGTTTGAAGATCCTCAGGCGGCTCATTTCGCAAGGCATTGAACTGGTCTGGAAACCTTTTCCAAACCTTTGGCCGGTGAAGATGGACCCGTCTCAGGTGGATCAAGTTTTGGTCAACTTGTGCGTCAACGCTCGGGACGCCATTCCCTGTGCGGGTCGCATCGTCGTGCAAACACGAAACGTCTCCCTCCCGTCTCTTTCGGGCAAAATTCAAGACGATCCTCCCCCGGGCGACTACGTCCTTTTGTCCGTCTCCGATACAGGAGTCGGGATGGATCAAGAGACACTGGAAAAGATCTTCGAGCCTTTCTTCACCACCAAGGAGTTCGGCAAAGGCACGGGGCTGGGTCTGGCGACGGTTTACGGTATCGTCAAGCAAAACAACGGCCACATCAGGGTAGATAGTACTCTCGGCGTCGGGACCACCTTTCACATATACATCCCACGGAGTTCGGACGTGTTATCCGAATTCGAGAACGACGGTAAGCTACCGGAAGTGCCCAAGGGGCAGGGAGAAACCATCCTGGTAATTGAGGATGATCTTGGTATTCTCACGATGGTGGGGGCCATGCTCGAAAGCCTCGGGTATAAGGCTGTCGTGGCATCCCATCCGTACAAGGCCATGGAAATTGCCTTGGAACACCGTGAACCCATCCATGTGATCATTACCGACGTCATTATGCCGGACATGAACGGTAAAGTTCTTGCCGAAAAGATTCATGCCCTTCGCCCGGAGGCGGCAATTATTTTCATGTCCGGGTACATTAGTGAGATGCTTTTGAGTCAGCAATTAGAGTCAGCGAGAATCGCCTTTCTCAAAAAGCCTTTTACACGCTGGGAATTAGCGGTGAGCGTCCGGAAGGTTCTCGAGAAAAGCCATCACCTAAGCAGTCTACAAAATCCTCTGGCGAACGACAAAGTGTGAGAAAGCGTGGTCGCGACCCTCTTAAATCAGGACGATGTGGAATTAACGGGAACAGCAACGTAAAAGGTGCTGCCCCAGCCTTGTTCGCTCTCAATCCACACTTTGCCCCCATGGGCCTCCACGATCTTTTTGACGATGGCAAGACCAAGGCCGGAGCCTTTCTCCCGGCGCCCCTGCGGGGACCCAATTCGTTCAAAGGGCTGAAACAACCGATCGAGGTTGTCCTTGGAAATACCCGGTCCCTGGTCAGAGACCCCGACGACAATCCGTCTCCCCTCATGGGTCAGGGACACCTGCACTCGGGAGCCCTCGGGGGAAAATTTCACTGCGTTGGACAACAGATTGTTCATCACTTGTTCCATCTTGGTCGGATCCACCTCCACCCGCCAGCTATAACCGTGCACGGCAAGGTCAATGCGAATGTTCTTCCTGGAGGCCTGCCACTGGTGGAGGGCCACAACGCCACGGATGAGGCTTTCCAAATCGGTGGGTGTCTTGTGCAGTTCCAGACGCCCGGCCTCGATTTTCGCGATGTCCAAAAAGTCGTTGAGAATCGCCTGCATGGAGCGGCTCGAATCCACAATAACCCTGAGGAAGTCCCTGTGTTCCGGAGACAATGCGGGAGCCGCTTCCTCTAAGAGAAATTCGCCGTACATCCTGGTGACCCCAATGGGGTGATGGAGATCATGGGCCGCCATGGCTAAAAACTGATCTTTCAATTCGCTTAGTCGAGCCAGTTCCAGGTTTTTTTGCGCCAGTCTTTCTTTTTCTTGAAGGAGCTTTTCCGCGCCCTGCTTGATCTCGCGAAAGAGCAACCCTAAAGGCTCACGAAATCCCGTCTGCAGCACGGCTTCATAGAGAATGATGAATGACACAAGTTTCAGCAGATGGCCCGCCATGTTGAATAAGCCATACACGTCAGCATAAAGTGTAAAACAGAATTCGGCTCCAATGCTGACGGCCAGCACCCAAATAATCAAATGGAATACCCGCGCTGGATACAGATGCCGGATAGTCCTCAGCCGCATCATGGCGACTATCATCAAGGCGATGATCAGATACTCACTAAAAATTTTAAAGCTCGTCAGCCCCCTGCCTTCCACGAAGCAATCGGGAAAGATGTCCCAGTAAAAAATGGATGCCACTCCCAAAACGCTTATGGCCCCCAAAAAGGCAAAAACGATGTCGGCTCGAACCTTTCGGTAGGCATAAGATGGGGCGATGGCGAGCGCTAAGGCCTCAAGATACCGAGCACAGATCCAAAGTTGGGTAGGCTGGTCAGCTGTCGTCGATGGGAAAACACCCATGCCTTTATAGGCGAGTGTGTGGACAAGATCAAAAAAACCCACAAAGAGATAGGCTGCTCCGATGAAAAATAAGGAGTCCTGAGTCATGTGGGCTCGGGTGTTCCAAGCCAGAACAAAAATGCCCCAGGCCACGACCACGCTGAAAATTTCCACGAGCGTATGAAAAAGCAGATAATTGTAGAAACTTAAGACGCACAGGATGCCTCCACCGAGGACGGCAACGGTCAGCAATTGAGGACGATGGAACCTCATTGTTGGCTCGACGACGCCCACTTTTTACCCACTCCATCACACCTCATTTGCTTCAGGAACCTACGACTTCGGTAAATGCTTGGGCAATCCCCCTATAGCTATGACGCAGAGGGCCCAAGTTTTCAGTTCCCAGATGCTCATGTCCATTGCAATCCGAATATCAGATGAGCCTGTGCTGAATGGCGTAATAAGTGAGTTGGGCGTTGTTGTCATATCCCATCTTCAAAAGAATTCTGGATCGATAGGTGCTGATAGTCTTCGGCGAAAGATTCAGGGTGGCGGCGATTTCTTTATTGCTCAAACCTTTGGCAAGCATGATAAAAACCTCGTGTTCTCGGCTGGAGAGCTGAAGATGGGGCAAGGTTTCCGCGCCCTCCGCGACCTGCTTTGCCAATAGCTCCGCCACCTTTTCAGGCAGAAAAGGTCTCCCCGCCGCGGCACGGCGCACCGCGGTGACCAAATCACTCAGGCCCATGGATTTATGGACATAACCCAAAGCCCCAGCTTTGATCATGCGCACGGCCTGATGCTCTTCGGGGTGCATAGTGAGAATGACGATTTTGACACGGGGAAAATCTCGACGTACCTTCTGGACGATATCCACCGCATCCGGTCCGGGCATGGAAATGTCCAGCAGCAGGACGTCACAAGAACGCTCCTTAAGGACTCGCAAAAGTTCCGAGCCGTCCTGAGCTTCGGCCACCACCTGGATATCCGAAGTCTTTTCGAGAATTCGGCGTACACCCTGTCGTATGAGAGAGTGATCATCGGCGGTGATCACACGGATCATCAAAAACTCCTTCGTCCCTCGGCCATTGCCGGCTGTTCTTTCGCTCAATGGATGCACTGCGGTCGAGATCAAAGCGTCGGAGAATCCACGGGAATAACGACGTAAAATGTGCTGCCCCGGCCTTGTTCGCTCTCAATCCACACTTTGCCCCCATGGGCCTCCACGATCTTTTTGACGATGGCAAGACCAAGGCCGGAGCCTTCCTCCCGGCGCCCCTGCGGGGACCCAAGTCGTTCAAAGGGCTGAAACAACCGATCGAGGTTGTCCTTGGAAATACCCGGTCCCTGGTCAGAGACCCCGACAACAATCCGTCCAGCCTCATGGGTCAGGGACACCCGCACCAAAGAACCCTCGGGGGAAAACTTCACCGCGTTGGACAACAGATTGTTCATCACTTGTTCCATCTTGTCAGGGTCCACCAGCACCCGAGGGGCGGAGCCGCGCACGGCAAGGTCAATGCGGACGTTCTTTCTGGAAGCCTGCCACTGGAAGGGCGCCATAACGCCACGGATAAGGCTTTCCAAATCGGTGGGTGTCTTGTGCAGTTCCAGACGCCCGGCTTCGATTTTCGCAATGTCCAAAAAGTCGTTGAGGATCTCCTGCATGGAGCGGCTCGAATCCACAATAACCCTAAGGAAGTCCCTTTGTTCCGGAGATAATGCGGGAGCCGCTTCCTCCAAGAGAAACTCGCCATACATCATGATGACCCCGATGGGATGATGAAGATCATGCGCCGCCATAGCAAGAAATTGGCTCTTCAGGTCGTTCAATCGGGCCAGTTCCATATTCTTTTTGGCCAGCTCCCTTTGCAAGTTGGCCATTTCGTTGTTGACCCGCATAAGTTCTTCATAGAGGGCGGCATCGTTTTCTCGGGCCTTTTTCAGAAGTTCCTCTCGAGACTTCAGCGTTTCCCGCAGGACATTGGCCTGTTCGTTGTTAATCCTCATCAGTTCGTCTAAGGCACGACGCGCTTCTCCCCCGTTTCGGGCACCGATGATCAACAACTGATCCCCGATTTTTGCCCCGGAGAAATAAAGCGTAGCCATGTTCCCGTCGGGACCGACCGGCGCGTTCATGGTCCAGTCGAACCCGGTATCATGCTCAGACAGATGCTGCAGGAAATGCAAGGCTTTTTGAACGCTGTGCATGTCCACGGCAAGTGGAAACACTCGCCCGGGGGATAGGCGATCCTCAAACCCAAGGTCGTCTCGAAGGACGGATTGCACGATCCCGTTCGAAGTGCACAAAAACGCAACCGTCGCCGGCTCGGCCCGTTTACCCTTCTGCTTCACGCCGCCTCCTCGGCCAGCCTTTCGGCCAGCGCCACGGCCGCCCGAGCATCGGGCGCGAAGCCGTCCGCCCCCACATCACGCCACAGGTTCGGTCGGATCTTGAAGGGTCTTCCTCCGACGAGGATCTTCGGCCGGCTCCCGAAACGTCGGCGCATGTTTTCCACGAGATCCGCCACACGATTTACATGAGCGGGCATGGTGGCGGATAGGCCCACCACGTGCGGCAATCGGGTTTCCACAGCCTCCAAAAGACCGGCCGTCGTGGCTCCAGCCCCCAAATAGAATGTGTCCCAGCCGTCCATTTCGAAAAAATCGGCCACCATGCGCACGCCAAGCTCGTGCAACTCGCCGCCGGCGCACGCCGCCACAAGACAGCGATCCTTCTTGCGCTCTGAGAAAATGCGCGGGTAAAGCCGCGTCATGAAGAGCTGAGTCGCGGCGGTGCAATAGTGTTCCTGGGCGACACTGATATGGTTGCGCTGCCAAAGCCGTCCGATTTCATACTGGGTTTGTTGAAAAATGCGAAGGTAGACGTCCTGGATGGAAAATCCTTGACGGAGCACGCTTTCCACAATCTCCCACGCTCGGGTGCGGTCGGTTTCCAGGAGAGCCTGAAGGTACTCCTGTGCCATCGGCTCCAGCGGATCTCTGGAATCGGCCGTTTCTTCCAAATCTGACCATCGCAAGGGAACCAAGGCGGCCGCCCCTTTGTGGAAGTCTTCGATCGCCCCTGAATGTTCCGGGAAAAATTCCCTCAAGGTTCGGAACACACATTCCAAAGCCATGAGGATTCGTGCGCCGTCCGATTCGACTCCTGTGCGGGTCTCATGAAGCCACCGCAAGTATTCCAATAAGGCGCCCGGTTGATGGAGGGTCATCATCTCAGCAAGATAGACTGGAAAAGACAGCTCCTGTAAGGAGTTTCCCTCCATAGATCCCGAGTAAGCTCTTTTGGGGTCATCAATGAGCACCGCCAGGCATTCGTTCAGAGCCGCCCGAACGTCTTTCGAGCACGTTCGCAACAATTCCGTCCAATGGGCTGTCCCAGTCCTCAAAACCTCTTCCATAAAGGCTCCCTAAAGAACGCTTCCACGGCATCGATCACTGATAGATCTTCCGGATAGGTCGCGCGAATCCATTCGCAAATGTTTTCCGGACCTCCGGCGATCCCCGAATCCCGGTCCGCTGCAGCGGCCGCAAGGACGACAAAAACAGCCGTCCACGGGGAATCTGGGGGAACGGGAAACCTTTCTCGTAGCTTGTGGACAATCCGATTTAGGGATTCTTGGTCGGGTGCTGCCCAGCGCAGGCTTCTCAAAGCATCCGCGGCAACAAGAAGGCGGTCGAACCGGACCCGTTGGTCAGGGCGGGCATGGCAAAGTTCTTCATGCAGGAAACGGATTTGGGTTTCCAAAAGCCACGTGGGCATACCGCGCACGGAAAGCAGTTCGGACAACCACCGAACCTGCTCCAGAAGGGTTCCCCCATCCAAATCACACAGGGCAGCCAGCCAGGCGGCATCGCTGTCTGCGAAACGCCGGCCGCGTTCCCCGTACCGGAGCGCGAAATACGGAAAGGCTTCCCAGCACCGCTCAGCAGCTTTCAAGGCGGCCTCCAGCTCTAGACAATCACTCGGGATTGGATGATTGCCGGCCTCCGGATTGAGGGATACCACGTGGCGACCCAATTTCCCTTCCGTGAAGGGATAGAGGGCATCGTAGAAAGCGATAAGCGATTGGAAAAGATCCCGCGAAGCCTTGATGACATTTTCCTGGTCTTCGGGGTCCGTGAAAGCGTCCCCCAAAGCACGTAAAAAGGCCGTCCATCTGGTGCTTAACCCGTTTCCGTAAACGCTGAAAAAATGGGATCCGGGAGCATTTAGGGTGGGAAAAGCTTCGCGGATTTTAGGAGCCATCACCCGAGCACCGAGAGTGGATCCTTCCAAAGTGTAAAAAAAGCCCGCCAGAGCTGTTTCATTTTCTTGAGATGTGGTGAGAATCTGATCGGCGGCGGCTAGGGCTTTTTCCACGGCCGGGAGAATGTCCCAAACTGCGGGGCGGGAGAAAGGCTCAAGATCCCTGAGTAGCAGAGGCAGCTTCGGTTGGTGGCCGTTCAAAAGGGCTTGGAAAGGGTCCCGCGATGACCGGGTTGCCAGTTGTTTTTCCAGGGCCCCGTAGACGACGGCGAGACAGCGCAGCTGGCCTACGAGACTTTCCAAAGGCAACGTTTTACCCCACAAGGCTTGGAAAAACGGCAAGGCGTGGGCCGTTTGGTGAAGCTGCCGCGTTTGGCGCCTCAAACGCTCAATCCATTCCATCGCCACCCTCCAAATTCGTGCTGCCCGTTAAACCCCTTCCCCCTAAACATGTGAGGCACCGCAAACACAGGGCCAACAGTCATGAGGACGCTGAGGCGTCAATGCCCAAGATTTTGTCGGCGTATTCCGGGTAAAGCTTCCGGACGCACTCCGGACACAACCCGTGGCTGAATTCCACCTCCGAATGTTCCCGAATATACTCTTCCACGGCTTTCCAATACCCCTTGTCGTCTCGGATTTTCTTGCAATGGCAGCAAATGGGCAGGAGCCCCCGGAGCACCTTGATGTTGGCTAAGGCTTCTCGCAGTTGCTTGATGAGCTGATCCCTTTGCCTCTCGGCATGAATGATCCTCTCCATGGCCCGAACGGCGGCCAATAGCTCGCGATTGGACAAAGGCCGCGTCATGTAGCCGTCCGCGCCCATTTCAAGTCCCTCGGAACGGTCGTCCGAAGAAGTCCTGCTGGCCGAGAGCATCATGACGTAAACGCGCTCTGAATGGGGGTCGTTTTTGAGTAGACGGCAGAGTTCGAATCCGTTCATGTCGGGAAGATTCACATCCAAAAGCAGCAGATCGGGCTTGGTTCGTCGGATTTTTTCCAAGCACTCGCGACCTGTGGCGGCTTCTTCCACAGCGTATCCCGCTTGGCGAAGAACACGAGCCGTCCCCATGCGAAGCGCATCCGTATCGTCCACCACAAGGATGCGGATCTTTTCGTCCATGTGCTTTTCTCCCTGTCACGCTTAGGGTTTCTTCGCACGACCCCTAGGGTTTCGACGACGCCGGGGATCGGATTCGTTGGTGAAAAGCCGATCATTTCTTCGAGATTCTTCGCAGGGTGATACGCAGGAGGTTGTTTCGAACCCATTTCCATGTGAGACAAAGTTCTTCTATCACACCGGATTTTCCCATGACAACACACATTGAATCGGCAACTCGAAGCTTCCGGAAACCTTGAACCTCGTCGCAATAGCATGCGCACGAATCGACCAAGGCGTTCCAGACGTCCCACGTTTTTAAGGGGGTGGGCGGGCGCATGGCAACGTCGGCTCGCGCCGAAAGCTCTGGAGAGTCAGCTTTTTTTGTCTGATCCGGACGCTTTTTGATTCAATCCCAATGGGTCAGGGAGGAAGCTACCGCCCTTTTGGGAAAGGCACCGTTGCCGGATGTATGCGAAGCTCATGCCGCACGCAGAACAGCTGCGGTGCAGACACGGTTTCTCCCCGTGCGCTTGGCTTCGTAGAGCGCGACATCGGCGGACTGGATGAGGGCATCCACGCCGGAAGAGGCGGACTCAGCTGTGGCCACTCCGGCGCTCAAGGTGAGGGTTACAGACACGGCATCATCGGTGACGGGATGGGCAGAGACGGCGGCCCGGATGCGTTCGGCCACCTGCACGGCGATCTTTTCGTCCGCACTGGGCAGGATCACCAAGAATTCCTCGCCGCCGAAACGGCCCACCACATCATAGGAGCGCACGACGCTTTGCATGCGCCGCACCGTTTCTTTAAGGACGGCATCCCCCACAAGGTGGCCATAAGTGTCATTGATTTTCTTGAAATGGTCGATATCCATCATGAGCAAACTTAGGGGCTTGTGATCTCGTCTCGCGCGGTCCAATTCCTCCTCCAAGCGACGGAGCGCTGCGGCGCGGTTGTACGTTCCAGTGAGGGCGTCCCGCATGGCTTGAAACCGCAATGCCTCCTTGGCCGCCACGAGCTCCTCGTGCAGGGTCAGGATGCGCTTGCCGATGCCAACCCGCACATGGAGCTCGCTGGGATCAAAGGGTTTGACCATATAGTCGTCGGCGCCGGCTTCCAAACCCGAGACGATTTCCTCGCGGCTTGTCTTAGCGGTAAGGAGAATCAGGTAAAAGTATCGATCCGTGCCGAGCATCTCGCTGCGCACCTTCCGGCAGATATCCACCCCGTTGAGGCCTGGCATCACCCAATCGAGGACCGCCAGCCGCGGCGGATCATCGCCCTGGAGCACCCCCCACGCCTCGTCCCCGGAGGAGACCGCCAAAACCTCATAGCCCCATTTGCGCAGCATGGCGGCCACCATTTTCCGGGTGATCCCATCGTCTTCCGCCAGAAGAACTCTCATGGCTTTCCTTTCCGCGATCTAAAAACTCACCGCCTCCGAAGGCACTCCCACATCGTGCACCGCCATGGTCAAACGGTCCGCCTGCTCTCGGAGGACCGCATACACCGCGGCCCACGCCGCCGTATCGCCTCGCGCGGCGGCCTGTTCCAAAGCCAAAGCCGATTCACTCAACCGCTTGGCCGAGATGTTGGCCGAAGCCCCTTTTAAGGTATGAGCCAATCTCTTGACCATGTCCGCATTCCCCTGCCCCATGGCGTCTTCCATTTCGGCGAGGCGCCGCGGCAAGGTCTCGATGAATTCCGTAAGAATCTCCCAGGAAAGATCCATGTCTCCCGCAAGACGTTCGACCAGTTCGTCCCAGTCCAAAACGTCGCGATCCACGTTCCCCGCGCTTCCGTCCCCCCAGGACGCGGAGACACCGTCCGGGAGCTCGGCGACCGCATCCCCTCGAGCGCGCCGCTCCACCTGCCGCTCCATGGCCGCCTGAAGGTCTTCCATCCTCAGGGGTTTGGAGACATAATCGTCCATGCCCGCCCTGAGGCACATCTCCCGGTCACCCTGAAGCGCATGGGCCGTCATGGCAATGATGGGCACGCGGGGATCCAAAACCTTGACCAGCCCTTTACGGATCATCCGGGTCGCTTCCAGACCGTCCAGCACGGGCATCTGCACATCCATGAACACAAGGTCATAAGGCTCTTTTTGCAGCGCTTCCAGGGCCTCCTGTCCCGAACCCACCACGTCCACGCAGCATCCCAGTTTGCTGAGGCAGCCCAAGGCGACTTTTTGGTTTATGGGGTTGTCTTCGGCCAGGAGCACCTTGAGGCGTCGCTGTGGGTCTATCGATTCACCGCGCTGAGGCGCCTCAGGCATTTTGGGAAGAGTCGCCGGACAAAGATCGAGGCACGCCAAGAGCGCGTTGTAGAGTTTGGAACGCCGAACGGGTTTTGTCAGGATGGCGTGGAAAAAGCCTTCCTGTCTCACCCGCTCGGCCAACCCAGAAGAAACCGCAAAAGTCAACAAAATGCATCGAATCGGGAAAAGCTCTGGGTCGCTTTGAATTTGGCGGGCAAGGGTCTCCCCATCCACATCCGCCATGCGCATCCCCACTATGGCCACGGAAAAGGGGCGACCGTCTCGGCGCGCCGCGCTGAGCTTGGCAAGGGCCGCCCGGCCCTCTTGCGCCTCATCGCAGGAATAGCCCCACGTTCGCAACATCTCGGTCACGACGAAACGGGTCGTAGGGTTATCCTCCACCACCAAAACCCGGGTCTGCCGGATGCGTTCCAGTATCTCTTTATCCGGCCCGTCCAGGCCCTCCTCGGCTCTTTCGTCTTCCATTTCCAGGAGCGCCGTAAACCAAAAGGTCGACCCTGCGCCTTCCTCGCTTTCCGCTCCCATGGCGCCGCCCATCATTTCCGCAAGCTTTTTGGAGATCGCCAACCCCAAGCCGGTCCCACCGTATTTTCGCGTGATGGACGGATCCGCTTGGGAAAAGGACTGAAAAACCGAATCAAGCCGATCCTTTGGAATGCCAATGCCCGTATCACGGACGGTAAAACGCAGGCCCACCTTTCCGGCCATCGGCTGCTCACGGGATCGAGAAACCCGCACCACCACTTCACCTTTCTCGGTAAATTTCACCGCATTCCCCACAAGATTCAGCAGAATCTGACGCAGCCGCACCGGGTCACCGCGCACATGCCGGGGCACCTCGGGATCGACCAGGCACGCCAGTTCCAACCCCTTTTCGTAGGCCTTCACCGCCAATGTCTCAGCCACGCTTTCCACTTCGGCGCGCAGATCAAATGTCATGTGCTCCAGTTCCATCTTGCCCGCTTCGATCTTGGAAAAGTCTAGGATATCGTTGAGGAGCGCGAGGAGCGTCTCGCCGCTGTTTTGGATGATCTCCACGTATTGCTTTTGAACGGGATCCAGGGGCGTATCCTGGAGAAGCCGATTCATGCCCAAGATGCCGTTCATAGGGGTGCGGATTTCATGGCTCATGTTGGCCAAAAAGAGGCTCTTGGCCTGATTGGCTACTTCCGCTTCCACCGCGAGCCGGTTGGCTCGCCCGATGGCCTCTTCCAACTGTTCGTTGCTCTTTTCCAGAGCCTGCAACGCCTCGCGCAGTTGTTGTTCCCGCGCCGCCACGGTTTCCGCCATTTGTCGGACCGCACCGATGACGCGATCCAGTTCCTCTACGCCGCACGGCTCCAAGCCCTCCAAGGACGTGTCGTGACCGCCGGCCACGTGCTCCAGCGCACGGGAAAACCGTTCCAAGGGTTTCCCCACAACATGTTCCAGGTGCCTTCTGGCCGCGGCAAGCATGATCCACGTGGAAACGCAGAGCACCACCACAGCCGCCGCCGACATTCCCGCAACAGGCTTTAGGATGCGCCACAGAGGTGTCGCCACGACGAGCACCCAGCCGCATTTTTCCATAAAAGCCGCCGTGGCCACGTGCCATGTCGTCCCGAAGCGCACCAGTCCCACACGGGGCGCTTTTCCCTCTTTGAGTCGGCGCACCGCGTTCCAATAGCCCATGTTGCTTTGCTGCGCAACAAGGTCATGGTCCGGATGGGCGACTACGGTGCCGAAGCCGTCCAGGACGAAAGCCAGGTCCCCTCCCCCGGCGCGGTCGACCAAGGAATCCACGTAGAGCTGGATTTCCGAAAGATCCAGTTCACCGACAACATAACCTCCGGTCGGCATCTTCACGGAGATCCTGACCGTCACCGCGCCCGTTTCGTGGGACACGTAAGGATTGGAAACGTCTTGTTGTCGGGACGGATCTTCCTGGAAGGGTTTGAGGAATCCCGACAAATCCATGCCTTCCCTGCCGCGGGGAAAAGCGGCGACCACAATCCCTTGAGGGTTCGTGACGACCATGTGGTCGAAAAACGGCGCGGCCTCTGCCATGGCAGTGAGAAGCGGACCAAGGGTGTGGTTTTCCTCACGGCCCAACAAAGCCGGGATCCGAAGGGCGGCCGTGGCATGATCCAAATAAGCGCCAAGAGAGGCTTCCAAAGGCCGAAGCACCTGTCGGTGATGAGCTCGAACGGTCCAGACCTGCTGATACCCCACGAGTATCGTCCCGAGGAGCACCAGGCCCAAACCCAGGCTGAAAATTTTCGGCCCCATCTCCGACCGCACGACGGCCGCCAAAGGTGCGCTTCTCATCGCTGCTCCCTTCCCTCGGCCAACGTGATAAAGCGTCCCTCAGAAACGGTTTCGATAACACACGGGAGAATTCGATCCCCGTAAGCATCCAACCGGATGGGCCCCGCAGGGCCGAAAAGGCCGGTATCGGCAATCAACGTGTTTCGCAGCGGTAACTCCCGGGAAAGGGAATGTTCGAGAGCGCGAGAGAGCAACAGGACGGCTTCGTAGGAAAACACGGCGGCATGGTTGGGGGCTTTGCCGAACCGGTCGTGATAGAGACTTTCAAACGCTTGCATGAGCGGCGTCGGGGCGTTCAAATCGACGGCACTGACCATCTCCAAACCTTCCACCGTGTGTCCGCCATAGAGCAGAAGTTCCGGCGACCGGGCCCAAAAGGAGCTGAATACCGGAAGGCGCACGCCCTGCAAGGCCAAAACCTGGCAGAATGTCGCGGTATCTTTCGCCGACGCCACCACCAACACGCCGTCGGGGCTGAGGTGACGAATCCGCAAGGCAATGAGATCCCATGGGGTTTCGGCGGAAGAGCGAAACGCGGGCTGCGCCGCAACGATCCCGCCGCGCCGCAGAAAGGCCTGGGCCACGGCCTCCACATAGCCCTTGGTGAACGCCTCGTTGTCTTGATCCCAGACGATAACCACGGAACGGATGCGCCGATCCAAAAACATGCGTCCGTCAAGAACATCCGCCTGAAAGCGATCGGACGGCGCCAGGCGAAACAACGCGTCGTCTGCGCCGTCGAATTCGTGGGAAGAGGCGGTGGGGCTCACAACGATCCCGCCAAGCTCTTCCATGACAGGAATCAAGGCCTTGGTTTGCGTGCTCGTCATCGGACCGACGACGATCCCAATGTTCTCATGAATAAGCTTTCGCGCAGCATCCAAAGCCCCTTCGACGGTGCCGTGATCATCGAAAGGGATCAGCTCCAAACGTCGGCCACGGACACCCCCTTGAGCATTGACGGCTTCTGCGGCGAGAAAGGCGCCGTTGCGCCCGTGCACCCCGAGGTCGGAAAACTTTCCCGTCATCGGCCCAACAAAGCCGATTCGAAAAGGTTCCCGAAAAAAACAGCCGTCCACGGCGGTCAGGGAAAAAAGAAGGAATAGAAAAGCGAACCGTCGCAGAGGCCCCTCCTTGCCCTTTGCGGGTGAACCGCCGCTGCCTCCCCATGAGGCCCCCACGACCGACGGCCGGAGGCCCCCTCGGGCTCTCGATTTGCTTAAGCAATCGGCATTGTGTGACAAAAACTATAGAGGTTTTTTCAGGCCTCAGAGGCTCGTCGTAGGGCTTTCAGGAAGAAAGGCGCACCCGGCCAAGTCCTCTAAGGTGCGAAGACACCGCTTGTGCGCCAAATTAGGTTCGAAGGCTTGCAGCCGCTTAGCCAGTTCGCCCCAGAGAGTCGGGATCCACCAATCGTGAAAGGTGAGTCTCAGGGCTCGGGAGATTTCGATGAGAAAACACAAAGCATCCAAAGAAAGCCGCTGCGAGGCGAGAAGCCGCTGCATCTCCCGGCGCAGGGCCCTGTTCATGGCCCGATGAACTTCCGGCAAATCCTCGGCAACACCCCACGATGTCAGGGAGGCGCGCAAAAACTGGAGGCGTCCCAGGAAAGTCTGGCGTCGGAAAGTTCCTTCCGCGCCATTGATCTGAAAGTTGATCTTCCCGCCGTTTTCCCCTTTCAGAACCGGCCCCAACACATCCAGAATCTGTCGTTCCACGATCCGCCGCAGGGAATCCTTGATGTCGCCGGGCAAGGCAATGCCCCATTCCCTCAGGGACCACAGGAGCGACTGATGGGCGTTAAAAAAACGTCGCTGGAATTCGGTATAGAAAAGCAGATGGTCTTCGGCCAGCCGATAGCCGATGCTCATACGCACGTCTTCAGGAATGTCCCTCAGGGAAAACGCATGAGCGTGCGGCAGATCATCCAGGCATTGGACCATGGAGGCTATCCCTTCGACGGCGCAGGCCTTCAGCTCTTTGACCAGCGGCTCGAATCCCCCCTCATCGTTGAGCCGCCGGACCGACGCTCGAAGGTCCAACCCGCCGAAGTGGATCGTGGCGTGCACCAAGAGGGTGGATCGCCCGGTTCGAGTGTCTTCCACTTCCATGGTCCCGACTTGGCAAGGGACAGGGTATTCCCCCAGAAAAACCTCCTCTTTCGGCCGGAGCGCGTACGTGTGGAGCCGCTCCCGGTACGGTGCTCGGAGAGCCAGAGCTTCCATGGCGGCCGCGGCGCAGATGCGTTCGGTACCGATTTTCTTTTCCAAAACGAACCGGCGATATACTTCGGCGCCGTGGCCGATTTCGGGGAGGTTACTCGGCGCCTTTTCCAACACTTTTAAGAGGGCCGGCTCCAGATCCGGTCCATTGGTGGATCGGGCCAGTTCCATGGCGCGGCACGCGTGGGCCAGGACGATTTGGGTTTCCAATCCGCTGATGTCATCGAAAAACCATCCACAGGACGTGTACATGGCCATGGCTTCGCGCTGCATTTCCAGGAGCTCCAAGACGCGAACCCTCTCCTCGGCCGAAACGGTCCCTTTTTGATGCCGTCGAAGGAACGCCTCCTTTTCCGAATCGCCACCCAACAGCACGTGGACGTAGTCGTCTCGAGCAGCCCATGGGTCCCGGAGCCATCGGGAGGCTTCTTTTTCAAAATGCCGGGCCAGAGCGTCCCGCACCATGTCCAAGGCCTCTCTCAAAGGTGCCCGCCACTTTTGATGCCAGTCCGGGTGAGCGCCACTGTGGCAGCCGCAATCGGTGCGCCACCGTCCGACCCCGTGCGCGCAGCTCCATGCCGTCTCCGGGACGATGTCCACCTCCATCTTTACCGGGAACCGATCCAGAAAAGCCGCATAGTTGACCACTTCCACGGTGGGGTCTTTTTCCAATTCTTTAAAAGCGGCCGCCAAGGCCATATCCCCGAATTTGAAGTGATGCCCGTAGGATTCACCGTCCGTGGCGGCATGGACAAGCCACGGCTCTCCGGGGGCCACGGCGGGGTCGGCAAAACCCTCGCGCAACGCCGAAAGGAGCCGGGAGCTGTGTTCCAGGAGCCTTTCGAAGGCGATCCCTCGTGAGATCCTGGCATTGTAAAAGAAAAGGTTGATGAATTTGTCTTGGCCGCACCGGTACCGATACGCCCGGCCGTAGGGGATGGAGCCGTCGCGAACCTCGCGCCACGCCGTCGATTCGCCTCCCAGGGGGCGCCAGCGCGCGGCCTGGTGAGGGGCTAGGACGGTAAAACGAATCCCGCCTTCGGCAAGCAGCGTCAAGGTTTCATGGTCTACGGCCGTTTCCGGAAGCCACATGCCGTCGGGGTTCCGTCCGTATCGGTAACGAAATTCGGCGATGCCCCAAGCGATTTGGGTTTTTTTGTCCCGGCGGTTGGCCAAGGGAAGGATAATGTGATGATAGGCTTGGGCCATGGCATTGCCGAAACCGCCCAGCCGCTTGGCGCTCTCCTGGTCGGCTTTGACGAGTTGCCGAATCACCCAGGGCTCGTGGCGTTCCAACCACAACATGAGGGTCGGGCCGAAATTGAAACTCAGCCATTGGTAATTGTTGAGCAGCCCGATAATACGGTTTCGGGAATCCACAAGCCGGGCGGCGGCATTGGGCCGATAGCATTCGTTGGTGATCCGGCGGTTCCAGTCGTGTTCGGGATCGGCGCTAGGTTCCCGCGGAACGGCCTCGAGCCATGGGTTTTCTCGAGGGGGCTGATAAAAATGGCCGTGCAAGCATACGCATCGCCGTACACCTCGGGAACCCTTTTCCATAAAAGAACTCCTCTTGTCGCCCTTTCAGTTCCTCGATCGACTGAGTTCCAGCGCCGCTCGGTAGATTTCGCGTCGCCTCACCTTGAATGTGTGATGCACTTTTTCCACGGCGTCTTTGACGGTCTCCCCCCGGGCGAGGCACGCCGCCAAGGCATCATGCCACGAACCTTCGGGAGGGGCCTTTGGTGGCGAGGACGGTGCGGCGCCTTCCACAACAAGGGTAACCTCCCCCCGCGTCGGTGTGCCGAAAACCTCCAACGCCTGAGACACCGTCCCGCGAAACACCTCTTCATGGACTTTGGTCAGTTCCCGAGCGACGGCCACCCGGCGGTTTCCCCAATGGATCAAAATGTCCTGGAGCGTCCTGGGGAGGCGGCGCGGAGATTCGTAAAGAACGAGGGTCATGGAGAGTACGGCGAATTCTTCGAAGAATTTGGTACGTCGGCCGCCTTTCGGTGGGGGAAATCCCAGGAAGGCAAAGGGCTGCGGCGACAAACCGGAAACGCTCAAGGCGGTGATCACCGCGCTCGGGCCCGGCACCGGCACCACTGCTCGGCCGTTTTCAAGGGCTTCTCTTATCAAGGCGACACCGGGATCGGAAATACCGGGTGTGCCCGCATCCGTGACCAAAGCCACGCTCTGAGCGCGGTTGAGAATATCGACGATTTTTTGCAGCCCTTCAGAGGATGTGTGGGCGTGGCAGCTGAGAATGGGGACATGGATCTGGTGGGCGCTCAGCAGTTTGCGCGTATGCCGTGTGTCTTCCGCCACGACGAAGGAGACGGAACGTAAGACCTCAAGAGCCCTTAAAGTGATGTCCGCCAGATTGCCGATGGGTGTCGCCACCACGTAAAGAGTTCCGCCGCTATCCACGGCCGATCGAGGCTCCGGCATTCCTTTCCCTCACACCGCCCCGCCGGCGTCGAAGGCGCCCGGAATCCAGCGCACCTGCGCCTCATCGCCGTGCCACTGCACACTCACCACATCGAACCGCACCGGGACGTGGCTGAGGCCGGAGCGTTTGAGATACCACAAGGCCACGCGCACCACGCGCCTCCTCTTGAGCGGCCCAATGGATTCTTCGGCCGCGCCCCACCGACGACTTCGATGGGACCGGATTTCCACAAACACGTAAGTGGACCCGTCTCGAGCGACCAGATCCACTTCACCCAAAGGGCAGCGCACGTTTTTGTCGAGAATTTCCAAACCCTGATTTTGAAGATAAACCGTCGCCAATCTCTCGCCGTCACGGCCGGTACGCATGCGATGGCGATCCATGGGCCGGATCCTTTGGAGCAAACACTCCTTTAAACGATCGACGATGGATGGGACAAGGGCCGAACCGTCTGAGAGCCTCTTTGTGTTCGGCCGTGGGGTACCCTTTGTGACGATGAAACCCGTAAGCGGGATAGAGCTTGTGGTAGCTGTCCATGAGCCGATCACGATGGACTTTGGCGATGATGGAGGCGGCGGCAATGGAAAGGCTTCGAGCATCCCCACGGATGATGCCGCGCTGGGGAAGAGCAAGGGGCACGGTATAGGGCCCGTCAAGAAGCAGAAAATCGGGCGGCACCTCGAGTCCTTGGACGGCTCGCACCATGGCTGAAAATGTCGCACGCAGAATGTCCGTGCGATCGATCTCCTCAGGTTCGGCCCAGCCCACGCTCACCGCAACGGCTCGATCCCGGATCACAACCGCCAGTTCCTCTCGGAGACGTGGGGTCAGCTTCTTGGAATCGGTCACACCGGGAAGGGGCAGGTTGTGGGGAAGAATGACGGCCGCCGCCACAACCGGTCCGGCCAAAGGACCTCGGCCCGCCTCATCCACACCCGCCACCAAACGAAAACCCCGCCGGCGGATGGCGTTGTCGAACGCCAAACCATCCATCGGCGGGGTTTCGAATAGGTTTTTTTGAACAAACACGCCGTCCGACACCATCCTCGGATGCCGTCTGGTTCTGGGCAGACTCCCCAAAGGAATGCAAGCCCACGCCTTAGCGGAAGCGTGCGAGAAGACCCCGCGCCTCGGGAGTGTGCCGGAGTCGGGCTTGTTCCGCGGCGGACGGGGTCCCCGGCGCCCCGTCCAGGCCTTCTTTTTAAAATCACGCTCCTAGCGGCGCTCTTTGATCCGGGCCGCCTTGCCCAAACGTTCGCGCAGATAGTAGAGCCGACTGCGCCGCACGCGGCCTTTTCGCACCACTTCGATTTTGTCGATCTGCGGCGAATGGATGGGGAAGATCCGTTCCACTCCGATGCCGTAGGAGACTTTTCGCACCGTAAAGGTGGCGCCCACGCCGCCCCGATGGCGCCGAATCACCACCCCTTCGAAAACCTGGATGCGCTCTTTGTCGCCTTCCCGGATTTTCACATGCACCTTGACCGTATCGCCCACACGGAAAGACGGAATATCCACCCGCATGAGATCGCGTTCGAGAGACTGAATCACATTAAAGCCCATGACCGTCCTCCACTCGTCCACCACATTATCAAATCCACATCGTGCGGCGGCCTGCGCCGCGCATCGTTTCCCTTGCGTCCCTGAAACCACGGTGCGCTTTCTTACCCCAAAGCCGACGCTTCCGTAAACATCAAAGTGGCGGCGATGCGCTCTCCCGGAAAAATCGGTCCACCAAGATGGCCGCCGCACATCGCACGGAAAGATGGTTGTAGTCCCCCCGGCCTTCAACCGGGCGCAACGTCCCGTGGCACAGTCGCCATACCCTTTCCGCCAAGCCCCACCCGGTCCCCAAAACCATCACGCCGGGGCGGCTGGTGGTTTCCAGAATCAGCCGGGCCTCCGCCGGCTCCACATCCGTGCCGCTGCGCCGCGCCGAGGTAGCCCACAGAAAAGGTGCCCGACCGCACTCCCGCTCCACATCGCTCACCACCTCCTGAAGCGCCGCCCGCACCCGAAGGCGCCTGAGAGCCCTTTCCCTGTCCGGGTGCAATCGGCTTCCGATCCCGTAGAGCCAGTGATGAATGAGACGATGGATCAGTTCCTGCTGATCTTCGAGGGGCGTCACCACGTAACAAGCCGGAAGATCGTAGGTGCAGGCGAGGCGCGCGAGATCGTGCAGATCCAAGTTGGTGACCGCCGCCGCAATCTCTTCCCCTCGACGATTCCGCACGGGGGCGTGCACCAAAGCCAGGTAAAGGACGGGTCCCCTCAAAGTCCCGGAACCGCTCACAGGGCTTCCTCCCCGTCGTTCAGAAGCGCCCTGTCCTCTTCGGTCAGCGAAAGCCGCGCGAAAAGATCCGGCCGCCTTTCCCGGGTCCTCAAAAGGGCCTGCCGTCGACGCCACCGGGCAATGCGCCGATGGTCCCCGGAAAGGAGGACGTCCGGGACCCGATGCCCGCGGAATTCCTGAGGCCTCGTGTATTGCGGGTGCTCCAGCATGGGCTCTCGAAAGGATTCGGCTTCCGCCGAGGCCTCATTGCCCAAAACCCCGGGAATCAGCCGCGAGACGGCATCGACGACCACCATGGCCGCCAATTCGCCCCCCGTGAGGATAAAATCGCCGATGGAAATTTCCTCGTGAACGAAATACCGCCCTACCCGTTCATCGACCCCTTCGTAGCGGCCGCAGACGAGCACCAGCCGCTCCAGGCGGCTGTAGCGGCGCGCCGTCGCCTGGTCGAACAATTTTCCCTGAGGGGTCAGAAGCACCACATGGGGCGGCGGTCCCAAAGGGCCGATAGCTTCCAAAGCGTTCACGATGGGCTCAGGCTTCATGACCATGCCTTCCCCGCCGCCGAACGGACGGTCGTCGGTCATCTGATGCCGGTCCAACGCGTAATCGCGAAGATTGTGCACACGGATGGTGATGACGCCGCGAGCCCGCGCTTTGCCCAGGATGCTCTCGTTCAGCGGCCCGTCGAACATGCCCGGGAAAATGCTCAAGATTTCAAAGATCATCCCACAAACCTTCCGGGGGATCCACCACCATGATGCCGCGGGTGACATCGACCGCCTTAATGATCTCCGCCACGGCCGGAAGCAGGATTTCCCGGCCCGAATCCGTCTCCACGGCGTAAAGATCGTGGGCTTTCGTTTCCATAACGCCCACGATGCGGCCCAGCGCCGTGCCGGATTCCGTGACCACCTCCAACCCCACGAGCTGGTGGTGGTAGTATTCGCCTTCCTCCAGCGGCTCCAGGTCTTCCTCGGGGACCCCCAGTTCCAAACCCACGAGGCGACGCGCCCCGCCCAGGTCTTGGATCCCTTCGAAGCTCAATATCCAGAGGCTTCTCAGCGGCCTTTTGTCCTCAATGCGCAGCTCTCGGGGAACCCCGCCCGGAGAAGCCTGCACAAACACACGATCTCCCGGACGGCGCCGATCCAGCGTTTCCCCATAGGGGGCGACCACAACGGCGCCGCGGATCCCATGAGTCCTCAAGACCTTTCCCACGGGAACCCAGCGCGGACCGCCCATGAGCTACTCGATGATTTCCAGGACCGCCCGTTTTCGAATTTTGGTCGACGCGGCACTCAGGATCGTCCGCATGGCGCGGGCTGTGCGACCTTGTTTGCCAATGACTTTGCCCAAGTCTTCTTTGGCCACTCGCAGTTCGATGACGGAGGTCTGTTCCCCTTCGATTTCGGAGACACGTACCTGCTCCGGCTTGTCCACCAACGCCCGTGCCATGTACTCGATGAGCTCTTTCAGCATGCTCCACCCCTCCGTGTTCTCCGCGCCGCCCACCTTGGGTCTGTCAGGATGCCTTCGAAACGCCCAACCCCGCGTGCTTGCGAATGAGGCTCATCACGGTCCGGGTCGGCTCCACCCCTTGCGCAAGCCAATACTGAAGGCGTTCGGCGTTGAAGGTGACCGTTTCCGGCTGGGTCAAAGGATTGTAGCTTCCGACGCGTTCGATAAAACGACCGTCACGCGGGGCTTCCGAATGAGCCACCACAATAGAATAATACGGCCTTTTCTTGCTGCCCCGACGAGCCAAACGGATACGCACTGGCATAATGTTCCTTTACCTCCTGTTGAGTCACTTTACCCTACGGCCCACACGGGCTCAAAACAAATTCTTGCCGTATACACCAAGAGGGTGTCCTTAGAAAGGGAAAAATGCCTTGACCTTTTTTTTCTTGGCCTTCTTGCCCGGTTTTGCGCCCCCGCCCATCATCTGGCGCATCATGCGCCGGGCGTCCTGATAACTGCGCAGAAGCTGGTTCACTTCCTGGACGCTGGTGCCGCTGCCCATGGCAATGCGCCGCTTGCGGCTCGCGTTGATAATGGACGCATCGCGGCGCTCTTCTTTGGTCATGGAATTGATGATGGCTTCGGTGCGCACCAGCGCCTTTTCATCGATCTGCATCTTTTTGAGCTCCTTGAGCATGCCCATGCCCGGAAGCATCTTGAGAATCGACTCCAAGGAGCCCAATTTCTTCATTTGCCGAAGCTGCCGGCGAAAGTCTTCCAACGTGAAGGCGTCTTCCCGAAACTTTCGGGCCAGATCCAGCGCTTCCTCTTCCTCGAAGACCTCTTGGGCCTTTTCGATGATGGTGAGCACATCGCCCATACCTAGGATGCGGGAACTCATCCGGTCCGGGTGGAAGACTTCGAGGGCGTCCAGCTTTTCCCCGACTCCGACGAATTTGATCGGACATCCCGTGACCGCCTTGATGGACAGCGCCGCACCCCCGCGGGCATCCCCGTCCAGCTTGGTGAGGATCACGCCGGTAAGCTGCAACGCCTCATGGAAAGCACCCGCCACTTGCACGGCGTCCTGACCGGTCATGGCATCGGCCACGAGGAGAATTTCCTTGGGAAGCAAAATCCCCTTGAGCCGCTTGAGCTCGTCCATGAGTTCCGTGTCGATGTGGAGCCGCCCCGCCGTGTCCACGAGAATCACATCACATTGGTTCTCTCGGGCAAAGGGGACGGCCGCTGCGGCGATGTCCTCCGGTTTGTCCTGGGACGATGCGGGATAGACCGGCACATGGATCTGGCTTCCCAAAGTGATGAGCTGATCGATGGCCGCGGGACGGTACACGTCCGCAGGGATCAGACACGGCTTTCGGCCGTTTTTTCCCAAATGATGCGCCAGCTTCCCCGCTGTGGTGGTTTTGCCCGATCCCTGAAGCCCCACCAAAAGGAGGACCTGAGGAGGCTTCCCGGAGAGATCCAAAGAAGCGGCCGTGCCTCCCATGAGCTCCGTCAAGGACTCATTGACGATCTTGATGACCTGTTGGCCCGGCGTGAGGCTCCGCATCACCTCCTGCCCGACGGCTCGTTCGGCGACGGTTTTGACGAAATCCTTGGCGACCTTGTAGTGGACGTCCGCCTCCAGCAGAGCGAGACGAACCTCCCGCAAGGCGTCCTGGATGTTCTGTTCGGTGAGCTTTCCATAGCCTTTCAGGTGACGAAAGACCTTCTGCAGTTTGCTGCTCAGGCTGTCAAACATGATCCCATCCGTTTCGGCGGCGACGTTTCAAGATTTCTCCGCTTTGTTTTCATCGGCGGCTCATGCTATATTTTGCATACCCCAGTGTCAAGAAACGAGAAATCTGGAAGATTTAACCTCACAAAGACGTCCTACGGGACGCGTCGGGCGGGCTTCCAGACGTGGCGGCCGTTTCGGCCCATCGGGGCCGAGATCCTCATAAGAAGAAATCATCGGTGAAGGCGCGTGTCCATGTGAAAAACCTGGGCCGGGAGGACGGTTATGGCGGTCATCACCATCAGCAAGGAATACGCTTCCCAAAGTGAAGAGTTTGCGAAGAAGCTGGCGGACCGTTTGGGCTACAGCATCCTGGATCGGCAAATCGTCACCGATGCGGCTAAAGAACTGCGCATCAGCCCCAGTGAAGCGCAAAGCTTTCACAAGGAGCGGGAATCCAAACTCTTGCGCCTGATCGACCGCTACACGTCGAGCGTCGTTCAGAAGGTGGTGGACCGGTCCTACGGCCGCCTGGACGACAAGAATTATCACGAGGTGACCGTCAAGCTCGTGCAAAAGGTGGCCGACGAAGACAACGTCATCATCCTCGGCTGGGGCGCCCAGTGCATCCTTTCCGACCGTCCCAACGCCATCCATTTGCGCATCGTCAAGACGCTGGAAGACCGCATCCGGTGGCTTCGCGAAACCATGGACATGGACGATCGTTCCGCACGGGACCTGATCGAACGCGAGGAGAAAGAATCTGCCGAGTACGTGGAACACTATTTCAATCGAGCCTGGGACGACGCCCATCTCTATCACGCGGTCTTGAACCTCAGCCGCATCCCTTTGGATGAAGCGGTGGATTTGGTCGCGGGATGGATCAAATGCAAAAGATTTTGATCCCTCGCAAACGTTGCAGGGGACGCGGCGCGCTATTTGTCATCGCCGCGGCCGTCCTAACCGTTCTGATCTTTCGCGCCCCGGCACCGGCATCGGACCGAGAACCGGTGCGGCGATCCATCCTTGCCGGCACATGGTATCCGGCGGACCCCAAAGAGCTTCGATCGACTCTGAACGAGTTTCTGGAACGCGCCCTCCTCTCGGACACCTTTCCTTCCGCCGCTCCCTTGGTCGGGATCGTGGCCCCCCATGCCGGCATCCGTTATAGCGGCTCCGTCGCCGCTTACGCGTACAAGGTCGTCCAAAAATTCCCCGCTGAGACCGTCGTTATCCTCGCCCCCAGCCATCGAGTGCCCTTTTCAGGGGTCGCCGTCACCCGGCAGGGTCCCTTCGAAACCCCGCTGGGGCGTGTGCCCTTGGACACAGAGTTCATCGAAGCGCTCCTCAAGGCCGACTCGGACGTGCGCGACTCTCCTGAAGCCCATGCGCAGGAACATGCCATAGAAATCCAGCTACCGTTCCTCCAAGCGGTGCTGCCTTCCTTTCGCCTCGTGCCCCTGGTTATGGGAAATCTAGCGTGGGACACCTGTGAAAAGCTGGCCCAGGCCCTGAACGCCTTGTCCTCGTCCCATCGTTTCCTCGTGGTGGCCAGTACGGACCTCTCTCATTATCACAGCGAAAAAGAAGCCCGAACTCTGGACGAACGTCTCCAGGGCCGACTGCGCCGGATAGAACCTGGAGAACTCTTCGAGGATCTCGCTTCCGGAGAATGCGAGGCGTGCGGTGCCGGCCCGCTCGTGACCCTCATGCTCTACGCCCGGAAAATGGGGGCGCAAGACATGCGGATTCTGAAATACGGCACTTCCGCCGATGTGACCGGAGACCGGAACCGCGTCGTGGGCTATGTCGCCGCCGCCCTGTTCAAGACCTCCGATGATACGGGATCGAAATCCAATTCGACCCCGGCATCGGCGGCCTCCCCAAGCCCCGCACTCAGCGCGGAACACAAAGCGCGCCTCAAGGACATCGCCCGCCAGACCCTCGCCGCCAAGCTCCTCGGCACGGAGCCTTCGCCGGAAATCATCCTTTCGGAGCTACCCCCGCCCTTGCAGGAACCTCGAGGAGCCTTTGTGACCCTGAAACGGCATGGACAGTTGAGAGGCTGTATCGGTCAGATCGAAGCCCGCCGACCTCTCGCCGAAACGGTTTCCCGAATGGCCCTTGCAGCGGCCTTTCAGGACCCCCGGTTTCCTCCCGTTACGGCTGACGAATGGGACGATCTGGAACTGGAAATTTCCGTGCTTTCTCCCTTGATGAAACTGGACGACCCGGCTCAGGTGCGCGTGGGAACCCACGGTGTCTACCTGCGCAAGGGGTCCCGAGGGGGGCTTCTGCTGCCCCAGGTGGCTGTGGAACAGGGATGGGACAGGGAAACCTTCCTTCGCCAAACATGTCATAAGGCGGGACTTCCTGCCGACGCCTGGCGGGATCCCGAGGCGGAGCTTTTTGTCTTTACCGCGGAAGTCTTTTAGGACCGAGCCCATGGACCGACGCACCTTTTGTCGCACGGTCGTCCAATGCACGGCGTGGGCGGCCCTTGCCTCTTGGACCGGCCCAAACGTCCGCCGCGCGGGCGCCTCCAGCCTGTCCTTTCAAAAGGGCTTCATCCAACCCAAGGCCTCGCCCTATTACACGGCCCTGGAAAGCGGTCGAATACGCTGTCTTCTCTGCCCTCGACAATGCGAAGTAGACCCTGGTGAGCGGGGATACTGCGAAGTGAGGCAAAATCGGGACGGCGTCTATTACACGCTGGTCTACGGCAACCCATGCGCCGTCCATGTAGACCCGGTGGAAAAAAAACCTTTCTTCCACGTTCTTCCAGGAAGCCGATCCTTCTCACTGGCCACCGCCGGCTGCAACTTCGACTGCAAATTCTGCCAAAACTGGGAAATTTCCCAAGCCCGGCCCGAAAATACTCAGAACGCCCCGCTGCCGCCTCAGGAAGCCGTCGCTCTGGCCGCCCGATACGGCTGCGCCTCCATTGCCTCCACTTACGTGGAACCCACCATTTTCATGGAATACATGCTGGATATCGGCGCGGCCGCATCCAAGGCGGGGATCCTAAATGTCATGCACTCCAACGGCTTCGTCAATCCGGCACCGCTGAACGACTTGATCCCCAAGCTGCATGCCGCCTGCATCGACCTCAAATCCATCCGCGACGACTACTACCGCGAGATGACCGAGGGGTGGCTGAAGCCGGTTCTCAGCACCCTCAAAGAGCTGAAAAAACACCGTGTCCATACAGAATTGGTCACCCTGCTGGTCCCGGGCCGAAACGATTCGGATAAAGACATTCGAGACCTCGCCCGCTGGGTGGTGACCGAGCTCGGGGAAGACACCCCCGTGCACTTCAGCCGGTTCTATCCGCGCTACAAGCTCCAGAGTCTCCCGCCCACGCCTGTGGACACTCTGGAAAAAGCCCGGGACAGCGCCATGAAGGAAGGCTTGCGTTTCGTCTACATCGGGAACGTGCCGGGCCATCCGGGCGAACACACCTATTGCCCGAAATGCCACACCCTCGTCATCCGACGAACGGGCTACGCGGTGGAATTGACGGCTTTCGAAAAAGGGCATTGCACACGATGCGGAACCGCCCTTCCGGGCATATGGACCAACCCCTCTCACAGCCTCCGAAGCGCTGTCCAGCTCGTGACCCACGCGAGCGAAAGCAGAAGGCCGTAGGTGAGAAAAACCTTCGGAACCCCCAAAAGAGGGACCAGGAGCACGGGAGTCGCCACGGCGGCCGCGGCCGCTCCCAAGAGGTCCGTTCCGTAGAGCAGGCCGCCTACGGCACCCCGCCTTAGGCCCGCCTTTTCCGCTAGGAGGCAACCCAAGGCGAAATGGGCGCCTCCCGCAACGGCCCCAAGGAATCCTAGACCGGAAAAAAAGGCGAGGGCCGCCCACGACGGCCAAAGGCGCAGGGCTTCCATTCCACGGCCCGCCAACAGAGGGAAAATCGCCCCGACGAAAAAAGCCGTCGCCCCATGAACACCGAGGAACCCTCGACGCGCCACCGCAACACCCCCCTTACCTGCCCACACGGCACGAACCGCAAAGGATCCGGCCGCAAGCCCCGCCATGCAGACGGAGATGAGCACCGTCACATGTGCGTAAAGAGCCCCGGCGGCGATTTGGTAAAGAAAAAGCAGAAGAACCTGAAACGCCATCTGGGCTGCGCCCATGGCCCCCACAGCCCACGCCACGGCCCACCTTGGATGACGCCCGAACAAACCTCCCCCGGCCCAGAAGCCGAAAACCACCAAACCCGTGACGGCCATCGGCGTCACTCGAGACCCGGACGGTCGATCCAGCACATGCATCAAGGCGCTCACCCGGGGGTGGAACTGGGCCGCCCATAACCGCAATGCGGCGATAAAGCCCCGAGGGTCCATGTCTTTATTGATTTCATCCCGTCCTTCGCGGTCCGCAAGAGACCGAAAGTAGGCAAGGCGCAGAGGATCCAACAGATTGTGGAGCCGGTCGGAGCGCACGTAACGCAATGTGAGGCCGAGAGCCTGGGCGCGACGGGAAAGGACTTCGGGCTCTTGGGTCAAAAGCTCCGAGTCCCGAGACGCCACAAGGCGGACCCTCGCCCCGGGATAGACCACATAGTGGGGGAAAACGGATTGCAGGGTTCTCGCAACCCCTCGGAAATAGGCCGCCTGAGTGTCCCCTAACATGTCCTCGGCTCCCAAGACGCCGAAGCCGAAAAGGCCGCCGTGCCTCAGGATCCGCGTCAGCGAACGGTAAAATTCTTGGGTGTAGAAACGGTTGGTGCTCAGGGAAAAAGGATCGCCTGCGCCGAGAAGCACCACATCGTAGGACGCTTCCGCCTTTTCCACAAAGCGCCGAATGTCCGCATCCCAAAGGAAAACCCTCGGATCCTCCCTAAACAGCGCCGCGCCGCGTGCCTGCATCACGCCGGCAAAGAAAGACACCGTTCTCTCCGGATCCACCACATCCACTCTTTCGATCGCGGGATAGCGTAAGATTTCCTCTAAAGATTCCGGGCTCAACGGCCCCAACACCAGGACCCGCTTCGGCTCAGGGTGCTGCAACATGAGTAGGTGGATATCGTCTTCCGCACTTTGGGGATCAGGATAGGAGAAGAGCCATAACCCGTCGGCCATCAGCGACCACAGGGACCCGTTGTGCAAGAGGGCGATGTTGCGGTACGGCGTGTCCACAACGGCGACAACCGAAGGGCCCCACTGCCGTCGTCGGCTGGCCTCTTCCAGCAAGCCGGAGGCAAGCAGGGTGCAGACCGCCACGACGGCGAGGAATCCGTAACGTATGCGGCGGCCGTTCGGGGTCTGGGCGGCAAGAGCCCAAAATCCAAAAGCCGCCAGGGTGGCTCCCAAAAAAGCGGCCCCGTAAAGCAGGGGACGTCTCGGCGCCAAAAATAGATAGAGCCAGATCCCTCCGGCGGTGGACCCCAAGGCTTCCAGGGCATAAAGGCGCACCGACTCCCGAGGCGAGGCCCTCAAGTCGGCATAAACCGCCCATGCGCTTGCGAAAAAGGTACCGAAAAAACCGCACACGGGACCGGTCGCCGCGGCAATCACCAGCGCCATGGACCCGAAGGGAGCCAACTCCCCCAGCCCGACACCGAAAAGGCTCCGTGAGGCACGGACCCACAACACGGTCAACGGCAGAAGAAAGGCGTAGAGCACGACAAAGACAAAGACCAAGCGAAGTCGTGCGTGCGGCGTGGGGAAAAGGTTCAGGCATAGGCGTCCACCCCCCAGGCTGCCCAAGCCCGTCCAAAGAAGCCAGAAGAAGAGCACGAGTCCGACGGTCAGTTCGCTTCCGTAAAAAATCGCCAGGCATTCGCGTAAAACGATGATCTGGGTCGCCGTCGCGGCACACCCTCCGCCGGCCACCGCAAGAGCCAACGCTGCCGCTTTTTCCTCTGGATTCTCAAGGCCCTTCGTACGCGTCATGAACACGGTGCCGGGACGGCCTCATCTCTACGAGGGGACGAGTTTATGGCCCGATGCGGCCAATGCCGCAAGGATTTCCTCTGCGTGGGCGAACCCGCGGGTTTCCACTTCCAAGGTCACCAAAGCGACATGGATGGGAAGATGCGGCGCGTGACGGTTATGGGAAATATGCAGCACATTGGCGCCGTGGGAAGCCACCATGGCAAGGAGCCCGGCAAGAGCCCCGGGGACGTCCGGAAGTTCCACGGTGAGGCGCGTCACACGTCCTCCTTTGACAAGTCCCTTGGTCAGGATCCTCCCTAGGAGCGAGCTGTCCACGTTGCCGCCGCTCACCACAAGGACGATTTTGGCCCCCGGAGGCCATTTCAATTCCCCCATGAGCAAAGCCCCAAGGGGCACCGCCCCCGCCCCCTCGGCCAGGACTTTTTTTCGTTCCAGAAGAAGGAGCACGGCTTCGGCGATGTGTTCCTCGTCCACAAGAACGACCTGAGACACCCTTTTCTCAAGAATCTCGTAAGGGATTCGGCCCAGTTCCTTGACCGTGATGCCGTCGGCAATGGACTGAGCCCCCTCCACACGGACCACTCGTTTTTCTTGCAGCGCACGAAGCGCGGAAGGGCACACGGCCGCCTGGACGCCGATGATGTGCGTTTCGGGTCTCAAGGCTTTGACGGCTGAAGCGATCCCGGCAATGAGGCCGCCGCCCCCCACCGGCACGAGCACGGCATGGACATCGGGGCAATCCTCAACGATTTCCATGCCGATGGTTCCCTGCCCTGCAATGATGTCCGGATCGTCATAGGGGTGAATGAACGTGTAGCCTTGAGTGCTCAGTTCCCTAGCCTTTTCCAGGCTTTCGCCGAGAGTTCGCCCATGCAGCAGGATTTCCCCTCCGTAAGACCGCGTCGCTTCCTGCTTCGTCAGCGAGGCCCACTCGGGCATGACGATGAAAGAGCGCACCCCGGCATTGCGGGCCGCCAAGGCCACCCCCTGGGCATGGTTTCCCGCTGAAGCCGCAACGACGCCCTTCGGGCCGAGGGATTCTCGGATTTGGAGAATTTTGTGGGAGGCCCCACGAATCTTGAAGGAGCCCGTCTTTTGGAGGTTTTCCAGTTTGAGGTACACCTCGGCGCCGAACAGGCGACTGAACGTGGGGGAATACACCAAGGGGGTCCTGAGAATACGGCCCTGCAGCACGCGGGCCGCCCGTTGGATGTCGTCCAGGGCTACGGCCATCGTTTCTCTGCCTCCCTCACTCATCCCAGATGATTGAAGGTACCGGCCCCGCGGCGACCCCTCGAGAAAGGTGCCGCCGCTTCCATGGCAGGCTCAGGGTTCGTTTTTCTGCGCTGACCGCATGGCCACAACGGCGCACCACGTGAAACTTCCCGAGGGCGGCACTCCGAAGAAGGTGAGATCCCCCTGTCGGCGGTCCACCACGGTCAAGCCCTTCGCCTCGAGGCGCCGTTCCATGACCTCGGCCTGAATGTCTTGAAAGCCAGATGCGATCAAACCACCGCCTTCGGCCACGCGATCTGCAATGGGATCCAAAAGGCTCTCCCAACACTCCCAGGGGACGTTGGCCAGGACGCCATGGAATGGGCCGGAGACCGCCTCCACGGAGCCGCGCACCCAAAAAACTTTTCCGCAAAGGTTGTTGAGCCGCGCATTTTCTCGGGAACGCGCAATGGCCGAGTCGGAAAGATCCACCCCGATGGCCCGGCCGGCCCCGAGCTTTACCGCCGCCAAAGCCAAGATGCCGGTGCCGCACCCCACATCCAAGAACCGAGGGGAGCCCGAAACGAGCCGATCCTTCCAGGCGGCTAAAAGTTCCAGGCACAAGCGAGTCGTCACGTGAAAGGGATGAAAGGCGTGTCGGGTGCGGACTGTCAGCCACGCCGTCTTCTTCTCCCACGGGAAGAAGGGACTGACACACACGGGCGGAAGCCCTGGAATGTCAAGGTTCATGACCCTTCCGTCGCCACGTTTGCAGCCCGTCCATCAGAACACCAAGCCGCAACGACACACCGGGAGCACTTGGGCGATCGCGGCAGACACGTGGTCTGGCCGTGCTTAACCAGGAGTTCGTTCACATGGAGTATCCATCGGGCCGGGACAAGCTTTTCCAGAACTCCCTGTGTTTCTTTGGGCGTTGGGCATGTGGTGATGCCCAGCCGCCGGCAGATGCGGTGGACATGCACATCCACGGGAATCGCCGGTTTTCGAAAGCCGTAGACGAGGACACAGGCCGCCGTCTTCGGCCCGACTCCCGGCAGAGCCGTCAAATCGCGCTCCTGGTCGGGGACTTTTCCTCCGTGGCGCTCCACCAAAAGGGCCGCCGTCTCTTTGAGGCGCCGGGCTTTCGTCTTGTAAAAATTGACCGGGCGCACCAAGGTGGCGATTCGTTCCACGGGCGCTTCCGCGAGATCCTTTGCCGTCGGGTAATGCTCCAAGACGGCCCGGGTTGCCTCGTCCGTTTTGGGGTCTCGGGTGCGGTGCGAAAGAAGCGTTCCCACCAGCACCCGGAAAGGATCCCCGTTGGTATGCCAGTTCCACGGACTCAGCCCGTAACAGTCCGCCAGCGCCTGCAAAACCGCGCAGAGTTTCTTGGTTCCCTGAATATTTTCGGCCGGTCTGTCCATCACCGCGGTCGCCTCAGAATCGGTCACTCAAAAATTATTGCACGATGGATTTTTATCCGATGTCGGCATCATAAATTCCCTGTGCCCCGTTTCGGGGGCCTTCGGATAGGGGTTTCCGAATCTTTCAACGGCCGGGAAGTTTCCATAAGGTTGATTCTTCGACGTGAAGGTTCAGCTCCTTGAGACTCATATAACGCGTCATCGGATAATAGTCTTTCATATGACGTCGAATGGCTTCCGCATCGTATGGATTGCCTTTATAATAGAACAAAGCCTGCTGAAAATCGGGGCTTGGCACCAGATAACGAAACCACACCAGAGGATAACTTCCCCCATAAGGCATCCAATTGTATTTCCCGTCCGGCGGCCGGCCGGAGATCGGATCATACAGGGTGAATGGTTTATTTTTCTCGGCGGTAAAGACCAGCGTGATGTAACCATCGGGGTCTTTTTGCAATTCGCGATAGCTTGCCACCGCTTTGGCATACATAAGCCCATTGAAGGGTTGATAAACTCCTACGGACCAATATCGCACTTGTTCCCTCACCAGAGGGGGTTTAAAACGCAAAACCGTCGCTTCAAAAGAGGGATCCAGAAACCCCGCTAGGTATCGTGTGTCCATGTTGGCACCGGTAGGGTTTTCCTTGGCGACAAAGTCGGGAAGGACGGGAAAGGCATGGTGAATCATCCCCAAAAAATTATCGCCCACAATGAATTCTACGGGATTCGGCGGCCTATAAAGGGGAGTGCGCCTCCCCACACGCCGTTCCAACCTTTCGGCCCGAGCGTCCAATTTTTTTTCCAGAGAAAACATAAAATCCGGAACAGCCCCTTTGCGTTTAAACGCTTCGCAGATCTCCGAGGGCACTGTGGTCACCGTTCCTTCTTTTCCGAAAAGGACTTGAGGTAAACCCGCCCCACCGTCCTTTCCCTCCATAGGCTCGTAAATGCGGTACATCACGATGACATGATCTTCCGCTTTTTTCTCGCCTGTGGTCAAGTAAATGGTATTTTCAGCGCGGCCGTGTGGAGGTTTAGGACTATTGACGATCTTTATCCGATAAAAATTCTGCTTATTGAAGGAAGCCTTTCCACGATATGGGTTATCGGACCCTGGCTCCGGCACGATTTCATAGTCTGTAAGCTTGTCGAGGAAGGCCGAAGTTTTTGTGTTGACATGAAAAGAAAAATAGGTGGCTTTTGGAAATTGTCCTTGGAGTTCAAAATATGCGTTGGGATATTTCCTTGCATCGAGCACGGGCAAGGCAAGACGCCAGTAGACCGCATGACGGTCTGTGCCGCCAAACTGAAACTCGTCGCCCGACATGCTCGGGCTCCACACATCTTCCCACGGGAGATTGGGACATTGGGTAATGGTTAGGGTGTCGGCGAAAACAGGCGTACACAACAAAACCCACAAAAATATATTGAGAGTTACATACAAAAGACATTTTGATTGATGGCTTTTCATAGCATCACGCTTCCTTTCGCTTCATAGTCAAGAATGCGATCGCATGGCATTGAAGTTGAAATGATGAGTTTCTATAAAATGGCTTCGCTGGCGTCAACCGGAGAAAATCCCGACGGGGCTGATCATCGACGCTCACAACCCGCCCGGCCAATTGTTCCGTTCCCTTCGCTTCGTGCGCCTTTTTGGATCACGGGTGTTGTGAAAATGATTCGCGGCTTGTTTGGGGCAGCAATAATTCTCTTGTGTCTTGGGTCGGTCTGGGCTAGAAGGATCATGAGGTTTGCGGGAAACGGGGTGTTTTCCCGCGTTTTATGGTTGTGCGTACGTGCAGTTGCGGTCGGTTTCCGGGGCCCGCGGACGTTCGGTCTTCCCCTTCAGGACAGGACCACCTCCAGGGAGCCGCCGAACGAGACCCGACGAGGCGTACCAGAGACGAGAGGAGTTTGGGAACAATGGAAGGCCGAGTCAAGTGGTTCAATGAAAAGAAAGGGTATGGCTTCATCGAGACCGAGAACCAGGGCGATGTGTTCGTCCACTATACAGGAATCCAGGGAGAGGGGTTCCGGACCCTGACCGATGGAGAGGCCGTAAGTTTTGACATTACGGAAACCCCCAAAGGGCCCCAGGCCATCAATGTCCGCAAAATCTAGGCCTGCCGACGACTAGCCGAAAGGCGCACCCCAAGGGGACTCCCTGGGGTGCTTTTTTATTGAGAGGATTTTCATGAGACAAGCATGGAAAAGATTGCCGTCCGTTTGTGCCCTAGCCATCGCGCTGTTCCTTTTGGGCTCGAGTCCCGCCGTGGCCGCCGAAGCTTCAAAGAACGCCAAAGACGCCGAAAAGAAACCGGCAGCCACCGTCAACGGCAAAGCGATCAGCAGAGACCAGTTCGATCGCCAGATGAGCGGGGTGCGCCAAAGGCTTTTGCAGTCGGGCCATCTTTTGAGCGATGTGGAACTGCGCGACGTGAAAACCCGGGTCTTGGAGAGCCTCATTGACCGGGAACTGCTGTACCAGGAAAGCCAAAAGAAGGGATACAAAGGCGACGCCAAGGCCGTGGATGAGCAGGTCGCCCAGTTCAAGAAGCGCTTCGAAACCCCTGAAGCCTACCAGCAGGCCCTCAAGAGCATGAACCTCACGGAAAACGCCATCCGGGACGAACTGCTCAAAAACAGTGCCATCGACCAATTGGTCCAGGATCAGTTCGGCAAAGGGTTGACGGTCTCCGACGAAGAGACGAAAGCCTTTTACACGGAACGTCACGAACTTTTCGAGCGCCCGGAAAGGGTTCATGCCCGTCACATTTTGGTGAGTGTCAAACCGGACGCTTCGGCCGAGGATAAGAAGGCTGCTCGGAAAAAAATTGACGACCTCAAAGCGCGCATCAAGAAAGGGGAAGACTTCGCCGCTTTAGCCGGATCCAATTCCGATTGTCCCAGCAAGGAACGCGGCGGCGATCTGGGCTTTTTTGCCCGTGGGCAGATGGTCAAACCCTTCGAGGACACCGCTTTTTCCTTGGCCCCCGGGACCGTGAGCGACGTGGTGGAAACCGACTTCGGCTACCACCTCATCCAGGTCATTGAAAAGAAGCCTCAGGAAACGGTCCCCTACGAAGAAGTCCAACCAACCATCAGCGAGCACCTCCAAAAGCAGAAGATGCAGCAAAAGGTGGAGGAATTCTTGACCCAAGCCAAAAAAGACGCCAAGATCACCCGAACCAACGTGGACGAACTCTAGGCGGCTTTCGGCACAAAACACGAAATACTAAACCGATCTCATTTCGCGGCTCGGGATGCTGCGCCCACACCCCATGAGGGTGCGGGCGCTTGACCCGAAAAACTCTGTGGCCTGCATCACATCCATGGAGGGGCGATCCATGAGCGACGAAATGGAATGCATGTGCCTAGAATGCGGCATCTCCTCCCACTTCCCCGCTGTTGACCTGAGCTTCGACACCTTTCCTGGCTTCGCCGGCAAGCGCACCGTCACCAACCTTTTTTGCCCCCAATGCGGCGGCGTCCTGTTTGTTGTCGGCCTTGTCGGTGAAGAACCGTGCTACCGAACGGGGTAGAAGTCGAGGCGTGAAGGCGGGGATCCAGAAAAAAACCCCCGCGCGGGGTATCCCGCTCCGGGGGTTTTGAGCTTAGGAAGAAAAGACATTTCTCAACACGTACAGCCGCAACCGCAATTGGAGGGGCACGGGGCGTCGGATATTTCCACCAGTTCCACGTCGAAATTGAGCGCTTGACCGGCGAGAAAATGATTCAGGTCCAGCGTGATGGAATGATCCGTCACGTCGGTCACCGTGGCGTAAACGGTTTGATTGTCGCTAGTGGTGAGCGAAAGCACTTGCCCGACGGGAGGATCGAAGTCGGGGGGCAACTCCGACCTTTCAAAAACCTTGGTCAATCTTTCATCCCTTTCACCGTAGGCTTCTTCGGCAGGAATGCGGAACGATTTTTTTTCGTGCACAGCCATCCCCAACACGGCGTTTTCAAATCCCGGGATCACGTGGCCGGATCCTACCTGAAAATGCAGCGGCTGGCTCCCTTCGCTGGAATCGAAAACCTGACCGTCGTCCAGGCGTCCAGTGTAATGAACCTTGACAAAATCACCTTTTTCCACTCGTTTCATTCTTCTCTCCTCAGGGTTGTCATTCAACTTTGAAATCTTTGTCTTCACCCTAGTCAGGGCATCTTACGAAGTCAAGCGTCGAGAAAGCACCCGGCTTTTTTCCCCGCCCGGCAGGCGTGAGAAACTGTTTACGAATTCTTCCCGAAGCATTTTTTGGTTATTCTGGGAAGGCTGAAATCAAGCCTAAGGAGAAGGCAGTGCAAAGGAGGCGCGAATGAGCGCGACCACGTACACGGGCATCCATCATCTGGCTTTGGTGACCCGGGACATGGACCAAACGATCCGCTTCTGGCGGGACCTTCTCGGATTGCCGCTCGTCGTGGCCATGGGGCGCCCAGGGTATCGCCATTATTTTTTTGCTCTTTCGGAACACGATATGGTGGCGTTTTTCGAGTGGGACCAATCAGAGCCCGTGCCTGAAAAGGATCATGGGGTTCCGGTCAAAGGCCCCATCGCCTTTGATCACGTCGCTTTAGGCGTGGCCCGCCGGGAGGCGCTGTGGGATCTCAAGGCTCGACTGGAAGCCGCCGGTTTTTGGGCCTCGGAAGTCATCGATCACGGTTTCGTCCTCTCCCTTTATTCCTTTGATCCCAACGGCATTGCCATTGAATTCAGTTACGCCGTTCCCGAAGTGGACGTGCGTCGCGAACCTCGCCTTGTGGACCCGAAGCCTACGGCGGTGACGCTTGAGGGGCCGGAGCCGCAACGGGAGGCATGGCCGAAGGTCGAGCCCGTTCCCGAAGAAGACCGTCTCGTTTATCCCGGGGAAGGGGAAAAACTTCGGCCCCCCGAAAGTCTATGGAAACGGCCCGACCGTCCGTGAGGTGCACGGGAACCTGGGTGGCTCGCGGGGCTATCGAATCGGTGAGTGTGGATGGTCCGAACGCACACATTTCGCGGGAGGCGATCCGGGGCGTTTATCATCGGAAAACTCGGCGGCCGGGAATCGGATAGACGACACTTTCGGCGGCAAAACATGCCGTCGGCGGCATAACCCCAAAACCCTTGAGACGCCCAAAAGGGGAGCGCTATGCCGATCCGGCCCATCGGCCACGGCATTCGGGAGTTTGACCGGCCCGTCCATTTGTGGCGACTCCGGAACATGACGCCGAAAGAAACCTCAGGGGCTTTTTGAGTTGTTGGGGTTCGCTGCGCTCACCCCAACCTACTGGGCTGCGGGCGGACACAAGGTCCGCCCTTACGACCTCCGTCTACACACAGGTCCGCCCCGGTACGTGGATGCCAGCCCCTCCTTTGGTCTAGGCGTAGGTTGGGGTGAGCGCAGCGAACCCCCAAAACAAGCACGGCGCCCCGTTCCGACAACCTCCGGGCGCACACAAGGTCGGCCCCTACGAGGTGCCAGCATGTGCATCGGCCAGCCTCATGACCTGAGGGCGGGGACATGGGTCTATCGCGACAGAGTGGCGGTGCCCACCTTGCAACCTCTTCCGATGCTTCGAGGGGGTGACGGCCTCCTCTGTATCGACCAGAACCGCTTGAATTGGAAACTCGCCGACCGGTTCCCCTTCCCTTGGGCTGAACGACCCCAAGGGTGTGCCTGGGCCGGATTTCTCCTTTACCGAGCCTCCTTCCCGCACAGACCCAAGGGCGGAAGGGTCCGGAGCATCCCGCGGCTTGAAAACCTCTCCATGATGCGTTAGCTATGCACCAATCGGATGATCTCATGATGAGCGAACGCCCTGTGGACGAAGGTGGTTAAGCTTCTAAAGGCGGAGAGCTGATGGCGACGGCGGCACCAAGGCCCCCTTCCAAGCTTTTCCTTATGCAACCTGTGATGATGCGGGTGGTTGTAGGATTGACCCCCTGCCTTTTCGGCGCGGTTCTCTTTTTCGGCCTGCGCGCTCTTGTGGTGACTGCCGTCGTTCTCATGGCCGCCGTAGTCACGGAAGCGGCCTTTACGGTGCGCCAGGGAAAACCCGTCACCTCGGCCGTTTTAGTGACGGGACTCATCTACTCTTTAAGTCTTCCGCCCACGGTCCCCTTGTGGATCGCCTTAGTAGGCATCGTTTTCGGCGTCGTCTTCGGCAAAATGGCTTTCGGCGGCTTCGGTTACAACATTTACAATCCGGCCATGGTTGGACGATGCTTTGTCTACATCAGCTTTCCTCTCGCCCTGACCGCCGGTTGGGTGTCTCCATTCCAGAGCCTCTCGCAGGGTTTCCTCTCATGGCTTCCGCCCGTGGATGCCGTTACAACAGCAACCCCGCTTCGGCTGATCCATGCCGGGCAAACCGTACCCCTCAAACCTCTCATATGGGGAAACATTGCCGGATCCATGGGCGAGACCAGCGCCGTGTTCATCGCCCTCGGCGGGGCGTACATCCTCTACAAAAAGGCCGCTCAATGGCGGCTCGCGGTCTCCTGCCTGCTCGGTGCTTTTCTCACGGCATCCGTCTTATTCATGCTGAAGATCCCCGGCGTCCCCGATCCGTTGACATTCATGATGGCCGGGTCCCTCCTTTTCGGCGCCTTTTTCGTCGTGACCGAACCCATCAGCGGCCCCAAAACAAAACCGGCCCAGTGGATCTATGGATTGATTATCGGCGCTCTGACCATCATTTTGCGCCGATGGTCCAATTTCCCTGAAGGCATCATGTTTTCCGTGCTTTTCATGAACACGTTCGTGCCGCTTCTGGACCGCGGCGTCCAGGCCTATCAAAAGAAGGTTCCCGCGAAAGGAAGCGCCTCATGAAAGGCCGTGTCTTCTCCGTGATCTACATGTTCGCTCTGTCTTTGGTTTTCACCTCGGTGGTGAGCGCGTTGAACGTGCTCAACAAAGATCGCATCCGACACAATGAAGCTCTTCGGCTGCAGGGTTTGGTCTTAAGTGTCCTCAATATCGCCCCGTCGGAAAGCGTCTCACAGGCCGAACCGGCGCAGCTCTTTTCCCAGCGCGTGCGCGAAGCCTCCCTAGGAGACCGCCCTCTGTATGTGGGGCTGGGGCCCGACGGCTCCACGGTTGTCGGCTACGCCTTTCCCGTTTCCGGCCCGGGCTTTTGGGGCCCCATCGCCGCCATGGTGGCCGTAGATCCGCAGATCCAAAAAATTCTTGGGATCGCTTTTTATCGTCACAGCGAAACCCCGGGGCTCGGCGGACGCATTACAGAAGAGTGGTTTCAGAAGCAATTCCAAGGACGGCCGCTTGAGGTGCCTCCTGCAGGCATGCGTTTCTTTTACTTGAAACCCACAGGAACGGCTCGAGGAGCCACGGAGCTGGACGCTATCACCGGGGCGACGGAAACGAGTCGGCGTCTGGAAAAGTTTTTGGATGAGGAACTCAAAAAAACCGTCCCTCTTTTGCTGGACCTGAAGTCAAGGAAACAGGTTTAGAGATGGCTTCCCCGAAGGCACGGATCATCTTTCGGAAAGGCGTCTGGGAGGAAAACCCTGTCTTTCGCCAAATCCTCGGTATTTGTTCGGCCCTGGCCGTCACCAACCTTATGACGAACACCTTGATCATGGGTTTGGGACTCATCTTCGTCACGGCCATGTCCAACGCCACGGTATCCGCCCTGAGAAAGGTCACGCCGGATCGCATCCGAATGATGGTTCAAGTGCTCATCATCGCCTCCTATGTCATGATGGTGGACATTTTCCTTCAAGCCTACCTTCCGGAGATCAGCAAAGCTTTGGGGCCCTATGTGGGACTGATCATCACCAACTGCATCATCATGGGACGGTGCGAAGGCTATGCCCGGGTCAATCCCGTGTGGCCGTCGTTCCTGGACGGGATCGCTTCCGGCACAGGGTATGCCCTTGTGCTCCTGACCATTGCGTTCGTTCGGGAAGTCCTCGGTTTCGGTTCCGTTTTCGGCGTTCGTGTCCTGCCCGAGGGATGGATCCCGTGGACCATCATGGTCATGGCCCCGGCGGGATTTTTTATGTTGGCCTTGTTTATCTGGGTTGCCTATACGGTGGAAAAGAGGACGACACGGCCAAAGAGCTGATCGTGGTGCCGAGGGAAACGCCATGGAAAGTTCCTTGAATGCCCCGGTGATTTTTTTTGCGTCGATTTTTACCAACAACATCCTTTTGGCCAACTTTCTGGGGATGTGCTCTTTCTTGGCCATTTCTCGGGAACTGCCGTCGGCCGTCGGCCTCGGGACGGCCGTGACCTTTGTCATGACCTGCACCACCGCCTTGAACTACCTCGTCTACCATTACCTGTTGGTCCCTTTCGATTTGGTCCACTTTCGCTTCATTGCGTTCATCATCGTCATTGCGGCCTTCGTGCAGCTCGTGGAAATGCTCATTGACCGTTACTCCCCGCGCTTCTATGTGGTTCTTGGGGTTTTCTTGCCGCTGATCACCGTCAATTGCGCCATTCTCGGCGTGTGCCTGTTTATGGTTATTCGAAAATACAACTTTATTCAGTCGGTGGCCTACGGCTTCGGGGGCGGCCTGGGATGGCTTTTGGCCATCACGGCATTGGCCGGCATCCGGGAGAAAATCAAAAAAGCCCCTATTCCCAAGGCCCTAGAAGGCCCGGGCATCAGTCTCATTGTGGCCGGACTCATGGCCCTTTCTTTCATGGCTTTCAGCGGCATGATCCACGTCGGGTGAGGCGGCGTTCATGGGAACCTTGGTGCTGGGACTGCTGACTCTGAGCGGCTTGTGTGCCCTCCTGGCCCTGCTGTTGGAGGCGGCGCACGCCGTCTTTACCGATTATGGGCCGTGTCGGATTTCCATCAACGATGGGGCCAAAGAATTGAGCGTCAAGGGCGGAGGGCGCCTCCTGGGGACGCTCATGGACCAAGGCATTTTCATTCCGTCGGCTTGCGGGGGCCGAGGCAGCTGCGGGCTGTGCAAAGTGAGGGTTCTCGAGGGCGGCGGTCCGTTGCTGCCCACGGAGACCCCGTACTTGAACGCCGAGGAAACGGCCAACGGGACGCGACTTTCGTGCCAGGTTCGAGTGCGCACGAACATCGTCATTCACATTCCTGAGGCCTTTTTCCTGATCAAAGAGTTTCGCACCCGGGTCGTCGGCTTGAGGCCTTTGACGCCTTCGATCAAGGAAGTCCATCTCAAGCTCTTGGATCCTTCGGAAATCGTTTTCAAACCCGGACAGTTCATCCAGTTTTACGTGCCCGAATATGCCGGCTCGCCGGAACCCGTCTATCGAGCCTATTCCATCGCATCGCCAGCTCGCCTCAAAAGTGAAATCAAGCTGGTCATCACGCGAGTCGAACGCGGTGTCGCCACGACCTACATCCACACCCTTCTCAAGGAAGGGCAAGAGGTTCGCATCAACGGACCGTACGGTGATTTCTACCTGCGCCCTTCAGATCGTGAAATGATCATGATCGGCACGGGTTCCGGCCTCGCCCCTCTGATGTCGATCCTTTATCAAATGGCCGATGAAGGAATCGATCGCCCCTGCACGCTCTATTTCGGCGTTAAAAGCCGCGCGGATCTTTTCTATCAGGAAGAAATCCGAGAACTGGCCCAAAAGCTCCCGCGTTTCCGCTACGTTCCGGTCCTTTCGCAGCCTCTACCTGATGATCAGTGGGACGGAGAGACGGGTTTCGTCACCGACGCGGTGGCTCGGGATGTGAAGGACGGGTCTCAGATGGAAGCGTATCTTTGCGGGAATCCGTTGATGATCGACGCTGCGGTGAAACTGCTCACGCAACGCGGCCTAACGGAAGATCGGATCTTTTTCGACAAGTTCAATTGACACGGCCCGAAAACAGCAAGCCGAAGCAAGGAGCCGGTCAAACATGGGACGATACCCTGTTTATCAAAGCCCTGTGCTGGATGCCGTCGAAAGCCGAATGCGTCGCTCCGGAGACGCCCACGGCTATCTCGCCGGGGATCCGAGACCGCTGGTCACCATCCTCACGGAAGACGATCGCACCGTCAAGGCTTTGGGACTCACCCACGAGGCCATCGCCGCTCGACTGCGAGCTTTTACAGATGCGGCCAAGCGCGCTTTTGGGGGCCCCGTGGTGGTGGAAGAATTGTGGCGCGTGCAACTTGAAGACTTTCGCGGGCGTCTCCCCTGCCCTTGGGGACACCCGGGCCTTTATGCCAAGACCCATGTGCGCTTGGAGCGGCTGGATACCGGCGAAACGCTTCAGTGGACCGATCTTTCGCTCCACATGATCGAAGCCCATGGGTTTTACCAGGGCCGTGGCAGCCCTTACCGTCTAGACCCGGAGAAGGTCGCGGCCCTATGCGCCGTGCGGGCCCAGTGAGCGGTTTTGGCCCGGGTTTCCCGTCTCGGGACTACACACCCTCATAAAGTCCCTCGCCTGGAGTCGGCGAAGGCGGCCGACACCTGAAAGTGCGCTTTCGCCCATGGCCTCACAGCTTGGGATTTCCCTTATTCCACGAGCCTCACGCCTTGGGCGGCAAGATCGCGCTCATCAAGCGGGCACACACGTCGAAAGCCACTTGAAACGCGCAACTCCAATTCGCCCCGGCCTCCTTCCGTCACGACGGCTGCCTCCACATGGGGAAGGGAGTCAACCAGGGCGAGGCCCTCTTCGGGCCCGAGGACCAAAACACCCGTGGCCAGGCCGTCGGCATAGGCAGCGCTGGAGGCCACCACGGTGACGCTCGCGGTTTTTGCGGCCGTCAGTCCCTTTCGAGGGTCGACGATATGGCTGTAGCGTTTTCCCTCCACCCAAAAGTACCGCTCATAGTCGCCCGAAGTGACGACGGCTTTCTCCGCCAAGGGCAGTGCGGCGAGAAGCGCTTGGGGGTTTCGCGGATGCCTCATGCCGACGCGCCACGGTTGGTTGCCTGGCTTCACCCCATAGGCAAAGACATCTCCCCCCCCATTGACCAAAGCGGCTTCGATGCCGCGCTCCTTGAGCACCGCGACGGCCCGGTCGACGGCATACCCTTTGGCGATGCCTCCCAAATCCAAGGCCATGCCCTTTACGGCAAAAGAAACCGTGTGCTCCTGCGAGGAGATGACGACATGCCGGGAGCCGACCCGACGCAGGGCGTCCTCGATTTCACTCGGGGAAGGCAGAATTTTGTCCCGCGCGGCACGGGACCAGAGCCTCATCAGCGGTGCCACCGTGATGTCGAAAGCCCCCCGCGTCGTTTGCGAAAGGGAAAGGGACATGGCGATCACCTGAAACAGTTCCGGCGAGACTTTGACGGGATGCATAGAACCTTCCCGGTTCAACCGGCTGAGCTCGCTGTCCTCTCGAAAAGCGCTCATCATCGCCTCCAGGCGCGCCACTTCGTCGAAGGCGGCTTGCAGGGCGCCGTAGGCGTGTGGCGCGTCCGCCGAAACAACGCTCACTTCCACCACGGTCCCCATGAGCGGCTTGGTTACTCTGTACACATCCTTCCGGGGGCCGCATGAAAGGGCCAAAACCGGGGCGAGAAGCCACAGAAGTCTTCTTGCGAAAGGTGCTGTTTTCATCTTATGAAACCACATGGTGATGCGCTTCCAGAACAGAAGGGGTCGAGGTCTTTAGGGCGACCCGTTTCGAGCCATCAGCTATCTCAACACCCACGGAAAGGATCAAACGCATGGAACGTTTTTCCGCCATCGGAACCGAGCGAGGGGTAGATCTTTTCCACAAAGTGCTCTCGCTTTTGGAAGCCTGGGCTCCAGGACGCCTCGCTTTGGATGAAAACCCCATCACTTTCAGCACGCTGGTGCAGATGCGAACGGCCTCCGAACTTTTTTCGGAAGATTTTGTCGTGCATCAGAAACAACAAACTCTTTTGCGCCGAGGGGACGTGGGAACCCTCGCGGCCCTCGTCTATGCTCTTCATCACGGCTCTGTGCCGGTCCATTTCGCCGACGGCGCACCTGGGGAAATCCTTTCGCCATCGGGAGACTTGATCGGCGTCTATCCTTACGTGGGCGATGTGGCCTTTGCTGTGGAAACCGACATGATGCGCACACCCGTCGAACTGATCAAACAGCGCATTCCGCGGTATCCCGGCCGCGATTTCGATTACGAACTTATCCACGCCTATCAAGTGGAAGCCCCGGAGCCGCTCATAGACCAAGCCCTTCCCGTACGCAATCGTTTCACTGCCGAGGTCATCAACGGGATCATGGAAACCTACGACGGCGACCTTCTGGTTTTCGTCGGGCACAGAAAACGTTTTCGAAAAGACCTCTTTGCCGCCACCGAGGGCATCACCCCTCGGGATGTGGAAAATTTCATCCCTCTGATGGACCTCATCCGGTCCACAAACAAAACGTTTGTGGATCTTATGGGAGATTGAAGTCATCGGAGATCGCAGCGTCCGCCCGGTACCTTTAGAACCGACTTGAAGGCTACGGTGCCCTCTGCCTTGACCCGGGCTGAAGCTCCTCGCAATGGAGGCGAAAAAGGCGGGCTTTCATCTCCGCATCGGAAGCCAGCCGGTTCACATAACGGCGCAGATGGGGGACGGCCAAATCGGGAAAACCGTTGAGAAGTTCCAGCACCCGGTTCCACCCCGCAGGGATGTGTTCCAAAAACCCATCTTTGCCTTTGACCCCCCCAAGGAAAGCGAAAGCCGCAAGACATTGAAAACACCGGCAGAGCGCGACCGCACTGAAGCGAGCGACGAACCGGCTTTCCCCGCCCCCGAGAAAGTCTTGGGACTCACGCCGGTAGAACCTCAAGAGGTCGTCTCTCATCGACACGGGCAGCCTCGCGTAAGGGTCCAAAAGCAGGGCCGCCAGATCGTATTCCGGTGGGCCGAAACGCATTCCCTGAAAATCGATCACCCAGAGCGATCCTTCACAAACCATGAGATTTCGGCTCTGAAAATCCCTATGAAACACCAGGTCGCCGCGATCTTCTCCCGCTCTTTCCGCCAGTCTTTTGAAATCGTCATCCACTTCCACAGGGATTCGCTCAAGCCCCAAAAACCCTTCCAGAAAAGCACGCCGAAAATAGAGCAATTCCCTTTCGTAGACAAAATCGGGGTCATAGCGGATCCCGTCGTGACACCACTCGGGAGAAAAGCCCTCCCGAGCCTTCCGATGGCATCGCATAAGTAGCAGGACGGCCTGACGGTAGAGGTCCAAAAGATCGGCGCCAGCCGCCTCGTTTCGAACAAGATCATAGAGGTGGATGGACCCGAGATCTTGAAAAGCAAAAACGCCCTGGCGGGGATCGCCGTGAAGCAATTCGGGAACCGGCACACCAACCCGGCGCAGATGCCTCCCGATGTGCCAGACGGCGTCGTTTTCGTCCACCGGTTCTTTTTTCCTAGGGCTTATGAGGATGACGAAACGGCGGTGCCCATCGGAAAACCTGAAAAAGCGCCGATCCGATCCATCCCCGGCCAGGGGTTCGAAATTCCCCGAAGAAAGGTCATAGCCCCACCTCCTCACACAGTCGAAGACGGCGTCCATGCCCATGTCGGCACCTTGAAGAAATTTTCGAGCCACAAACTTCCCTCAGCTTTTGATTTCCCAGAAGTCGTTTAGTGCGGGAACCATGTCGAAAAGCCAAAGATCCTTCCAACGAAGTCAAAATCGGGTCCGAAACGTAAAACCAAAGGTGCGCCCGGGGATTGATCAGTTGCCGGAAAGTCCGGGCGCACCTCCTTCATTGAAAGGAACGCTTTCCCCAGTGGGGAGAAAGATTTTACCGCAATGCCGACCGGAGACGACGGCGCCGTCCGTGACGATGCAGTTTTCCAACACGCTCCCCGGCTCGATGACACACCGATCCCACACCACCACGTTTCGAAGGACGCATTCTTCGCCGACGGCGCTCCCTTCTCCCAGGACGACCCCCCCCGCCAAAAGGGCGGAAGAGGCCAGTCGGACCGAAGGATGGACCCACACGCCCGATGGCGGAATCCCGAGAAAGGATGGGCCAAGCTGAAGGTGGCGATCATGTGCGGCATGGAGATCCCAATAGACATCGAGCGCCCCAACGTCCCGCCACCAGAGTTTTTCGCAGCACACCGCCGCCGGCAGTATTCCTCGACCGATCCATTCCCGGTAGAGATCGATGATATGGAAAGACCGGCCTTGGGGAAGGGGTCGTAACCATGAGGGATCGATGACCTGAATGCCCGAGAAGGTCCATAGGTCCCGATCCGTTTGTCGCCCCGAATCCGGGCACGCGTGTGCCGAGCGGCGCGCCTCGAGGGAAAATCCCAAGACACGGCTGCGGCTTGAATTGACGATGACGGAATCGAAGCGCCCGGTGCGGCACAGCAGCATGGTCACGGGAGCCCCTTGGATTTCGTGCTGCTCGCGAAGGCGCCTCAAGGACACGTCGGCCGCCACGTCGCCATTCACCACCACAAAAGGCTCGTCCCCGAGAAGATCCAAAGCGTGTCGCACCCCCCCGCCGGTACCCAGGATCTGTTTTTCCACGATCACATGAACAGGGATCGACCTTTTTTGCTTTTGCACATACTCCAGAAGCATCTGCGGCATGTGATGGGCGTTGATCACCACCCGCTCAAAGCCTTCCCGATCCGCCTGTCGAATCCACCGTTCCACAAGCGGTTCGCCCCAAACGGGGCACAACGGTTTGGGGCGCACATCGCTTAAAGGGCGAAGACGCGTCCCATAGCCGGCTGCAAGGATCATCAAATGCACGAAAGGCCCCTCCCATCTCGGCAATCTCTTGACAGCGGGTTGTTCTTGGTCGAAATTGCTTTTTCGTCACCATGTGTGCGACGGTCGGCCTCTGGGTGCCGCCGCCTTTGATGGTAAGGGGACTCCCAAAATCCTTCAAACAAAATCCATGACCCCTGTTGACGACGGCCAAGACACCTCGGGACAACACCTCTTTGTGGGATTTTACGGCACTACGTGGACGGAAACGCTCCGTGCCCGACTGCGCGCTTTGCGGCCTGGAGGCTTGGTTCTTTTTCGCCGAAACATTGAGAATGCCGAGCAACTGAACGATCTCATCCGGGAAGCCGATGCATGGGCTCGCGCCGAACTCGGCCGCAGGTTTCTGTGGGCCGTAGACGAAGAAGGCGGCACTGTACAAAGACTATCCGCAATCCTCGGCCCGGCCCCGGCGGCTTTGGAACTTGCCGAAAAGGGTGAGGAGGCCGTTGCCCGCGTGGTGGCTGAAACCGCGCAAGGCCTTCATCGTTTGGGCATTCAGGTGAATTTTGCTCCGGTGCTCGACGTGGTCGAGGACCCTCGCACCCATTTTCTCGGATCCCGAAGTCTGGGAAAAGTCCCCGAGAGGGTCGCCCGCCTCGGAGCTTTATGGGTTCAGGCTTTGCAAAAACATGGCGTGGCCGCAACAGCCAAGCATTTCCCGGGACTCGGCGTCGCGCACCTCGATCCCCATGAGCGGCTTCCCATGCTCGACGAGGACAGTGCCGAAAAGGCCCACCAAGATCTGTTGCCTTTTCAAAAGGCGGTGACCTGCGGGGTGCGCGCGGTGATGACCTCCCATGCGGTCTACAGGTTCTGGGATGCCGACTGGCCCGGCACCCTTTCGGTGAAAATCAACAAGGAAGTGTTGCGCGACGCTTGGGGCTTCGGCGGTGTTCTTTTTTCCGACGATTTGGATATGAAGGCCGTCGGCGGCCGATACGAACCCGAAACGATCGTGCGCCGTTGTCTCCTGGGGACGGTGGATGGTCTGCTGGTCTGCCAAGATGAACACAGTGCCGAAATTCTGGCACGAGCTCTGAGCGACGCCATCCGGCGTCACGGCGATTTGCAGGAGGCGCACCGCCGTTCGCTTGATCGCCTTCGGGCGTTGTCGGCATCTTTTTTTTGACAACGGCGCCGGTCTATTCTAGGTTTCTAGCTTTCCTACAAGCGAGGTGAGACCCATGAATTTCAACATCGAACAGTTTACCCGCATGCGCCGCCTGCCGCCTTACGTCTTTGCGCAAGTGAACGCTCTGAAGATGGAAAGGCGTCGAGCCGGCGAAGATATTATCGACCTGGGCATGGGCAATCCGGACGTCCCGACGCCCCAGCACATCGTGGACAAGCTTGTGGAGGCGGCTCAAAAACCCCACAACCACCGTTACTCGGCATCCCGAGGGATCACCAAGCTGCGCCACGCCATTGCAGATTGGTACAAGCGCCGATACGATGTGGATGTGGACCCCGAAACGGAAGCCGTCGTCACCATCGGGGCCAAAGAAGGCCTGTCCCATCTGGTGCTGGCGTTGGTCAATCCCGGGGATGTGGTCTTTTCTCCCAACCCCACCTACCCCATCCACCCCTATTCGGTCATCATCGCCGGAGGTGACCTGCGCTCCATTCCCATCGGCCCGGAACGGGATTTCTTTGAGGATCTGCAGATCGCGGCCAAACAAACGTGGCCACGCCCCAAGATGCTCATCATCTCATTTCCGCACAACCCGACGACGGCCGTGGTGGATTTGGCGTTTTTCGAAAAGGTGGTGGCCTTCGCCAAAGACCATCATCTCATGGTCATCCACGACCTGGCCTATGCAGATTTGGTGTTCGACGGTTACCAGGCGCCGAGCATTTTGCAGGTGCCGGGGGCCAAAGACGTGGCCGTGGAGTTTTTCTCCATGTCCAAGAGTTACAGCATGGCGGGATGGCGTGTGGGCTTTTGCGTCGGGAATCGGGAAATGGTGGGGGCCCTGACCCGCCTCAAGAGTTATCTGGACTACGGGATCTTTCAGCCCATCC
>CALGPN010000006.1 GCA_937960435.1 uncultured Desulfosoma sp. | reverse complement strand
AAGCCTTCAAAAATGTGATTTTTTCCTGCATTTGATCGCCGAGGGGCGATAATCGGTCCGTCGCCACCCTCGAAATTCCGCGCAAGCCCCCGCGGAGGCAGGAGCGGCCCTATCGAACCAGGAGTTTTCTGCCAGGCATTATTTATCAGAAAGACATTCAAACGTTGTGATCGTAAACAGAGACCGCTGCGCCCACCATGGGTTTTGGAAAGGTCAAGTTGTTGCGGACGATTCGCACCAGGGGATCGTGACGGCGACCCTTTTGCGAAAATCCAACGCCATAAAAAAGCGGAGGCCCTCCCGGAGGAGCTCGAGCAAAACCTTGGGAGATCCCCGCCGGGATGGCCGTCCGCGCCGATGTCGGCTCCTATCGGGCAAATCACGTCATGCTCGCTTTGCTCTAATCCTCCATCGCTCGTGGAAAGCTCATGCCCAGTGAAGGACTCCCTGGCCCGAGCTAACGGCTTTCTCCGGAGCTGCTTCACCCACAACGTCCCCAAGCTTCACCGTTATGGACGCCCTCCTTAACCCCAATTGAATTCTTTTGCGGCTTCTTACCGGCCGAAGCAGGTGTGCTTTCAGGCGGGCCCACTTCTGCCAGCGCTTCGGATCCCGCTCGAGTCGCGCCACCATGATTTTTCCCGAGGTGCTCCTGAAGGCTGGGCCGTCACCGATAGCGGCCCCCTGGAAGAACGCCCACCCAAAAGCTTTCGTTCGATTATCTCTTCAAGGTGAACTTCCAGGCGCACCACCACGAATCGGGGTGAGCGTCGGGAGGACAGCCGACACATTCGGTTTGAATCCTCGGGTCGATGGCTTCGGCAAAATAGGGATACTCCACAAGCCCGGCGGACTTACACGGGTAGTCGGGGAGCCCTTTTCGTTTTCTCGCCCCTTGGACTCGACATTCCACCATGCGAAAAATAAAGCTGTGCTCGTCCACGTCTTCGATGGTTTGTCGGTTGATGCGGGCGTAGAGCCGATAGCCCAAAGCCGCTTTGAGCCCTGCCAGCCCCGGGAGGGGCCCCAGCCCGAGGATTCTTTTGATGCGCAAGGCCTCATAAGGAGAGAACCGCGTCCAGCAGGTGTCGTTACACCGTTTGGCGGCATCCATGCCGAAGCGTTTTTCCACCGCTTGAAACCACACCCCGTCGTTGGCCAACCAATTGGTCCCTACGGCATCCATGAGTTCGAGCAGCTTCGCCTTGTCCAAGCCCTTGAGCGCTTTGGGCACGTCGCCGTCCATCTCGAACCCTAAGACTTTTGAAAGGCGCTTCAAAATGATGGAAAAAGCGGCATCTCCCGCCTCCGCTTCCACTTCCATGGCCTTGGCCATCCCCAACTGATATTCCACCTCACGAAACCAGCAACCGTAGTGCACCAACGTGCGCCGCAGTCCGTCCATCACCCAGGGGATCAGTTCCGCTTCCGTGAGCTCTTCGAAGGCCTTGATCGTCGCCTCTTGACTCATGCCACCATACCTCCCTGCTTGAGTTAGTCACACATGCCTCGATGCCGCCATTCATGCCGCTTGGAAACCTTTTGCCCGTTCGGCCGGAGCGGGCCGCGCTCTCGCCCCCCATTTTCGTCCCATTCATCTTCCGGCAGATGTCTTTACTGACGCTTCACACCGCATCGGCGTCCAGCACCTGACGGAGCCGCAGGGCCAGATCCCGCAAACCGAAAGGTTTCTGAATGAACGCCACGCCGGGGTCCAATACGCCGTGGTGGGCAATGACGTTCGCCGTGTAGCCGGACATAAAGAGCACCTTGACCTCAGGGCGCATGTCTTGCACCATCGCCGCCAGTTCTTTCCCGTTCATTTCGGGCATGACCACATCGGTCATGAGCACATGGACGGGACCTTCATGGTTTCGGACCAACGCCAGCCCGTCCCGGGGGCTGAGCGCGTCGAGCACGGTGTAGCCCAATTGCGTTAGCATCACTCGCGTCATATCCAGCAAGACGCGATCGTCTTCCACCAGAAGGATCGTCTCGCCGCGACCTCGAGGCACGTCCTCCACCGTGGGCGGGGCTTCTTCGGCGTCGACCTCCGGCTCGGGTTCTCGTGGGATGTAAATCTTGAACGTGGTGCCTACCCCGGGTTCGCTGTAGACGTTCACAAACCCCCGATTTTGGCGCACGATGCCGTAAACCGTCGACAGGCCGAGGCCGGTTCCTTTGCCCACTTCCTTGGTGGTGAAAAAGGGTTCGAAGATCTTGGCCAGCGTTTCCTTGTCCATCCCGCAGCCGGTGTCGGTCACGGCGAGCATGACATAGTCCCCGGGGACGAACTCGGCGTGGGTGGCACAGTAGGAGTCGCTCAGAACCACGTTCTCCGTCTCCAGCGTGATGGTCCCCGCCCCGCCGATGGCATCCTTCGCGTTGACGCAAAGGTTCGCCAGGATTTGATCCACCTGGGCCGGATCCATCTTCACTTTCCACAAGTGCGATCCCGGCTTCCAGACCAATTCGACGTCTTCGCCGATGAGGCGCCGAAGCATCTTTAAAGTTGATTCCACGGTGGCGTTGAGGTCCATCACCACGGGTTCGATAATCTGTTTGCGCGCAAAGGCGAGCAATTGCCTGGTGATGGCCGCGGAACGATTGGCCGCTCCAATGATTTCCTGGAGATATCTTGCGGCCCGGCTCTCCGCGCCGACCTCTTTGAGGGCCATGTCCGCAAAGCCGAGGATGATGGTCAGGCTGTTGTTGTAGTCGTGGGCGACTCCGCCCGCCAAGCGGCCCACGGACTCCATCTTCTGGGCTTGGTAGAACTGCTGCTCCAAGTGCAGTTTTTCGGAAATGTCCCGCATGACGGCCACATAGTTCACGATATTGCCCTGGGCGTCTTTGACCGGCGAAATGGTCGCTTCCTCCGTGTACAAAGTGCCGTCTTTTTTCCTGTTGACCATTCGGCCCGTCCATTTTCTGCCGGATCGCAGCGTCTCCCACAAGTTTCGGTAGAATGCCTCATCCTGAAGGCCGCTTTTCAGGATGGCCGGCTTTTTGCCGAGAGCCTCTTGCCGCGTGTATCCCGTCACTGCCTCAAAGGCCGGGTTCACATATTGGATGATCCCGTCGGCGTCCGTGATGAGAACCACCTCGCCGGCCTGTTCGATGGCCGTCAGCCAACGTTCGCGCTCGGCCTCCACCTGTTTTCTTTGGGTCACGTCATGGATGATGGAATGGAGGTAGGGTTTTCCGTCCACATCGATGCGGCTGCTGTAAACCTCCACATCCCGCACGGAACCGTCGGCACGCCGATGCTGAAATTCGAAATACACGCGGCGCCGCCCCTTGACCTCGGCCATCCGTTCCTTGACGGCCTCCGGCGGCAAAGTGTTGATCTGTTGGATTTTCATCTGGGTGATTTCTTCGTGGGTCCAGCCATAAAATTCCACGGCGGCATGGTTGGCGTCCACGATCCGCCCGTCTTCCGGGTCGATAAGAAGTTTTATGGCCTTGTGGTCCTGAAAAAGGCGCTTGTATCGCGCCTCGCTCTGCCGGAGCCTCTCTTCGGCCTGCCGGTGATCCACCACCTGCTGAATCATGTCGGCCAGAAGGCTCAGCGTGCCCGCATCTTCCTCGGTATAATCGGATTCTTTGTTCGCCGCGGCGAGAAGGGCTCGCGCCGATCCGTCACGAATCACGGGCACGAGGACCAGTCTTCGCACCGCCCCGTGCCCCTCGGGAAGTGGGCGCCGAGAAGCCCGGCCGATATCATCGTTGACAATAATCGGCCGCTTTTCTCGAACCGCCTTCGCCCATAAGCTCCCTTCGTCCAATCCTTCGTGCCCTTTCTGTGACACTCTCGGACAAAAGCCCGGGGACACACCGGAAGACCAAACACAGGCGCCCACACTCTTCCCGTCCGGCTCGATAGAAGCATAAAACCCCACAGGGCTTTCCAAAAGGTCGCCCACGGCATCCAAGGTTTCAGCAAGAGCCTGCTCCAGAGGCACCGCGTGGGACCGCTCCATGAGACTTAGCCGAATTTCCAGGATGCGGCGCCGTAAGAATTCTTCGGTCCGGTCTTGACAGCAAAATACCGCCCCCGCCACATCGCCCGATTCCTCTCGCAGAAGAGTGACGCTTACGGCCACGGGCTTTCGCCGCCCGTCTCGTGTCTGCAGCACGAGGGTTTCGTCCAGACTCCCTTCCCCGTCCCTTTCGAGAAGATAGGTCACGGGGTTGTGGACAATTTCCGTCCCCGGTCCCCCCTCGATCCGAAGAACGTCTTTCAATGCCTTGCCTTGGGCTTCTCCGGCGGACCATCCGGTGAGCTTTTCGGCCGCCGGGTTGCACAGCTCCACGCAACCTTGGGCGTCCGTCGCGATGACGGCATCCCCCATGGCCTCGAGGAGGACGGCATATTTGACGAGCATCTTACGAAGCTCCGATTCCGCCTGGAAGAGGCGGCGGAAGTGTTCTTTCCGCGCCTTCTGCCTCGCCCAGAACACGGCAAGCGCCAGGAGAGCGGCGAAGCCGACCCAGTGAAAACCCATGGAGATGGAAAGGACACGCTTGTCGGCATCCAGTTCCGCTTGATCCGCCTTGGCCACCAAGAACCATGAGGTCCCTTCCACGGGAACGATGGCCGCCGTCACCGGAGCCCCGCGGTAATCCATGCCTCGGACCACCCCCTTCTGTCCGCCCACGGCCATGGCCTCGACGAGATCGACCTGGCTGAGAGGCATCCGCAATGTCATGGCATTGTCCGCCCAATGGCGAAGGGCGCTGAGAAACAGCACCTCGTCGCCTTCTCGACGCACGAGCAAAACTTCCCCGGTTCGGCTGGGCACAGGCCATGTCTGCAACAGCGGATCCAAGAAACGAGAGGCCTTGGTAATGAGCAGAAGCCCCCCGACCGCCCGCGGCGGCTCGCTCAGGGGCAGCATCACAGGGACCGCGACACTCAACCAGCTCTCTTGGGTCGACGGGTCCACATGGATATCGGTCATCACGGGCCGACCGTTTCGCACCGCTTCGGCAAGAGCCGCCAGGCATTCCTCGGGGATGAGTGTGATGCCGCGCAACGAGAATTTGACGCGGCCGTCTAGCCCCATCAGCACCAGATCATCCGCGTCGTGACTCACGGCGACGTAGCGGAAAAAATCTTCCACACTTTGCGGGACACCGCTTTCGGGATTTTCCAGAACCGAAGACGCATGCACCGTGAAAATCAACGACTCTTGGAGCGTCAAGGCGTCCTCTTTTTGATCACGAATCCAGTCGCTGATTTGGGCTTGCTTGTATCGGGCAATGGTGGTCAGGTCGTTCGCCGCATCTTGATCGTGGGCTTTGCCATGCAGGTGCAAAAACCACAAGCCGGCGACGGCAAAGACCGAAACCGCCGCCACGGACAAGACGATGAGCCAGACAAGGGGGAGCCCTAATTCTTGTTTCTGCTTTTCACTCATGGTTCTCCTAATGGCGGCTTTCGAAAAGGGCCAAGGCTTCTCGCGCCGCGGCCTGTTCTGCCGCCTTTTTGCTCTTGCCCACACCCCGGGCCAAAACCCGACCGGCAAGGCTCACCGCGACGTAAAAGGTCTTGTCGTGGTCGGGGCCCTCTTCTCGTTCCACGGCATACTGCGGCACAAGGCGCATCTGCGCCTGGGTGACTTCCTGAAGCCGCGTTTTGAAATCTTTATCCAAACGGTACAGAGGATCCGCCTGCACCGTGGCCTGGGTCAGCTCAGCTTGAAAGAACCGCCGAACGAGTCGGAGTGCGGGATCAAATCCGCCGTCCCAGTACACCGCCCCGAGGAGTGCTTCCACGGCATCGGCCAAAATGGACGGCTTGGTGCGCCCTCCGGAAAGCTCTTCTCCTTTCCCGAGAAGGAGCAGATCTCCTAAACCCAGCAGGCCCGCGATCCGAGCAAGCTGCTCTTCGTTGACTAGGGAGGCGCGCAGGCGGGACAGGGTTCCTTCGTCCGCATCGGGAAACCGCTCCAAAAGGAGATGGGAAACGGCGAGGCTCAGGACCGCGTCCCCGAGAAATTCCAATCGTTCGTTGTCGCCGCCAGGTTCTTTGGGGTTTTCGTAGGCGTAGGATCGGTGCCTCAGGGCTTGTCGGAGCACCTGGGGGTTTTGAAACCGATAGGCCAGAACGTCTTGAAAAGATTCGAGGGATCTTGCGCTCACGAAGATTTCCTGTTAGGAGCAAAGGCACCGGTGCGGGACTTCTTCCAAGTCCGTCTTTTTTGTAACGCCAAATGCCGTCTGTCAAGAAGCGAACGGCCTCGCTGTAGGAGTTCACGGCGTGATCTTTTGGGTGTCCCAGAGACGTTCCTCTTCCGGTCGATTTCTCCTCGTCGATCGAGACGGAGTGATCAACCGAGACCGTCCCGATTATGTCAAAAACCGAAACGAGTTCATCTTTTACCCGGATGCGCTGTCGGGGCTGCGTTGGCTGCATGCCCACGGGGTCCGCGTCATCGTCATCAGCAACCAATCGGCTTTGCACCGCGGCCTCATGGAATGGGGGGCCTTTTTCGACCTTCATGCCCATATGATTCGCGAAATCCAGGAATCGGGCGGCCACCTCGACGCGGCCCTCTATTGCCCCCATCGGCCCGATGAAAAATGCTCATGCCGAAAACCCGCACCGGGCATGATCTTGGCCGCTGCTTCCTTTTACGGTTTTCCCCTTGCAAAAACGCCCTTTGTGGGAGACAAGCTCACGGATGTGGCCGCCGCCGAAAACGCCGGATGCTTGCCCTTGCTCCTTCGGCGCGGTCCGGACGGTGTGGAGGTGTCGCCGCACGTTCCCGTGTATAACACTTTTTTTGATGCGGTGAGAGCTCTCTTTGCGACGCAGAACTTCTGAGCTGTCATGAAGCCATGAGCTGAGAACCCATCTCTTTTGAAAACCGAGGGGCACAGAATGGAGACGTGCGAGAAACCCGCCGAGGGTCGGAAAGTTCCCGTAGATGCCCAAGGCATTGTGAACTACACACGGGTTTTTTACAACCCACCGGCCCCCGTGCTTTACGAACAGGCCATCAAGAGGCAGGAGGGCCTTCTGGCTCGAAGCGGCCCTCTTGTGGTGCGCACGGGTGCCTACACGGGTCGGGCGCCTCAGGACAAATTCCTCGTCCGAGAACCGTCCTGTGAAGACAAGGTCTGGTGGGGGCCGGTAAACCGTGCCTTCGACCCGCAGGATTTCGACAAACTGGAAGCCCGGCTTCTCGCTTATCTGCAGGGCCGAGAAATCTACGTCCAGGACTGTTACGTGGGGGCCGACCCGAAATACCGTGTTGCGGTGCGGATCATCACGGAAATGGCCTGGCAGAGTCTTTTCGCCCGAAATATGTTCATCCGGATTCGTGATGCCAAGGAATTGGCCGCGTTTCAACCGGAATACACCTTGATTGCCGCGCCCCATTTCCGCGCTTCCCCCGAATGGGACCATACTCGATCGGGTGCTTTCATCATCGAGCATTTCGGTAAAAAACGGATTCTCATCGGAGGCACGGGGTACGGCGGCGAAATCAAAAAGTCCGTCTTCACTTTAATGAATTTCATCTTGCCGCAAAGAGGCGTCTTTCCCATGCACTGTTCGGCCAACGTCGGGCCGGAGGGCCACGCGGCCATCTTCTTCGGCCTTTCCGGAACGGGGAAGACCAGCCTTTCCGCGGACCCCACGCGAATGCTGGTGGGTGACGACGAACACGGCTGGAGCGATGACGGGATCTTCAACTTCGAGGGCGGTTGTTATGCCAAGGTCATTCGCCTCTCCCCGGAAGCCGAGCCGCAGATCTATCAGTGCACCCGGCGATTCGGGACGGTTTTGGAAAACGTGGCCATCGACACCCAGACCCGCGAAATCAATCTCGATGACGATACACTGACGGAAAACACCCGAGCCGCCTATCCTCTCTCTTTTATCGACAACGCCTCTCCGGACGGCATGGCGCCTCACCCCAAGGACATCGTCATGCTGACCTGCGACGCCTTCGGCGTGTTGCCGCCCATTGCCCGCCTCAGTTCCCATGAAGCCATGTACCATTTCTTGTCCGGGTACACGGCCAAAGTGGCCGGAACCGAAGCCGGCATCACCGAACCTCAAGCGACCTTCAGCACCTGCTTCGGGGCTCCCTTCATGGCTCTTCCCCCGACCGTCTATGCCGAACTGCTCCGACGCCGCATGGAGGCCCAAGGGTCGCGATGTTGGCTCATCAATACGGGCTGGTCCGGAGGTCCTTACGGGGTCGGACGCCGCATCCCCATCGGGTACACGCGGGCCATGGTTCAGGCGGCTCTGAGCGGCGCTTTGGATGGGGTGCCATTCGAAAAGGAGCCCTACTTCGGTCTGCTGGTGCCTCGAGCCTGCCCTGGAGTGCCGGAAGAGGTGCTGAGGCCGGACACAACCTGGAAAGATCGGGAAGCCTACCGAAGGCAGGCGGAACACCTCAAGGGGCTGTTTCAGAAAAATTTTAAGCACTACGAGGGACAAGTGGATCCCGCGGTGCGCTCGGTCATGGTCTGAAAGGACGCTTATGTTTTTCCCGCCGTTTCTCGTGATCTTTTTCTTCCTCTTCGTTTTTCTCCTGTTTGTGGTCTTCGGGCTTGTGAAGTTCGGCCTTTTCGCCATGGCTTTCGCCCGTCTTGGGATCCCGCCGGAACAACTTTTCTCTCTCCTCTTTCTCTGTATTATCGGGAGCATGATCAACATTCCCGTCAAACGCATCCGGCTGGAGGATGAACCGCCGCCTTTGACGCTCATTTCCTTTTTCGGCCTGCGGTATCGCCCGCCCCAATGGCGACGCCCCCGGGAAATGGTGCTGGCGGTCAACGTGGGAGGAGCCGTCATCCCCACTCTCATTTCACTCTATCTTTTGATCCATGCGGAAAACCCCATCCGCACGCTGCTGGCCACAGGCGTTGTGACTTACGTGATCCATCGCATTGCCCGTCCCATTCCCGGCCTTGGGATCGCCACGCCCATGTTCATCCCCCCGCTGGTGGCCGCGCTGGCGGCGCTCGTGTTCAACCCCCACTGGGCGCCCCCGACGGCCTATGTGGCCGGCACTCTGGGGACGCTCATCGGGGCAGACCTGCTGAACCTCAAGCGGATCCAAGAACTGAAAGCCCCGGTCGCTTCCATCGGCGGGGCGGGCACCTTTGATGGGATTTTTTTGACGGGCATTCTCGCCGTTTTGCTGTCCTGGTAAAGAGAGGGAAACCCATGCCGCGAAGCGCCGTCTATTTCATCGATCTTCGGGCCGACGACACCTGGAACCTTTTGGACAAGATCCGTCTGCTGGTGAAGGAAGCGGGGCTGCCCGCACGCATCCCTCGGAAGGCTTTGACCGCCGTCAAGATCCATTTCGGCGAACGGGGCAACACGGCCTTCATCCGCCCGCTTCTGGTGCGCCCCATCATCGACGCCATCGTGGAAGCCGGAGGGCGCCCTTTCCTCACCGATGCAGGAACGCTCTACGTGGGCACGCGGGGCAACGCGGTGGATCACCTCCTTACGGCCGTGCGCAACGGGTTCGTGTTGGATGTGGTCGGGGCTCCGGTGATCATCGCCGACGGGCTGGACGGTCAGGACGAAGTCGCCGTGCCGGTGTGTTTGAAGCGATGCCAGGACACGTTCATTGCCTCGGCCGTCGCTCGAGCCGAAGCGCTCGTGTCTGTCGCCCATTTCAAGTTACACGAACTCGCCGGTTTCGGCGGGGCCATGAAAAACGTCGGGATGGGCGCCGCCTCCCGACGCGGCAAAATGCAGCAGCACAGCGTCATGGAACCTAGGATCCGGGCTAAGAAATGCGTCGCCTGCGGGACGTGCGTCAAAGTGTGCGCCCACGACGCTCTTTCCTTGGTGGAGCGGCCCGAAGGTGCCGCACGGCCCAAGGACTCCATCACCAAGATCGCACGGATCGACGCCGCCAAGTGCGTCGGGTGCGGCTCATGCATCCACGTCTGTCCGGAAGAAGCCATCGATATCAATTGGGATAAGGACATCGCGGGGTTCATGGAGCGGATGGTGGAATACACGGTGGGGGCGCTTTACGGAAAGCAGGACAAGAGCTTCTTTATCAACTTTCTCACGCAGATTTCCCCCGCCTGCGACTGCCATGGGTCGGCGGACGCCCCCATCGTGGCGGACCTCGGCATCATGGCTTCCATGGATCCTGTGGCCATTGACCAAGCTTCCGTGGATCTCATGAACGCGCAACCCGTGTTGGCGGGAAGCTGCCTCGGGTCCATGAACCCGCCGCCTGCGGACAAAATCCGGGCCGTTTACCCCAACATCCCGTGGGAACACCAGTTGGAGTATGCGGAATCTCTGGGACTGGGCTTTCGGGACTACGAACTCATCCCCGTCAAGCCCCCGAAAAAGAAAAAGGGCCGTTAGCCGTCCGGTCCGGAGCAAACTTGGAGAACCTGCCGCAATCGTTGGGGTTCGCTTCGGGCCACTCGGCTCAAGGACTTGCCAAAAATCTCCCGCTCCTGTAAAAAAGCCACCGGAAGTGCCAAGCTCACTGGTGGGGCTCCCGGACTTCAAATCCGGTGTGGGGCGCTGAGGGGCGTCCCAGGTGGGTTCGATTCCCATGCACTTCCGCCAGTTTTTGCCGTCAGGATCCGCCCTTTAACCCGATCAAAAGCGCATACAGGGTTTCCAGGTGGGGAACGGGGACTCCGAGCCTCCGGGCGATGCGGATGGCGTTGCCCACAATGGCTTCCACTTCCATGGGGCGGCCCGCCTCGAAGTCCAGGAGCATGCTCGTCTTGTAAGGGGTCATCTTTCGCGTGTCGGCGATCATGCGATCCACGACGTCGTCGGGAAGGGGATGCCCCGTCGCCGCCGCCACGGCGCAGACTTCCTCCATGACCGCCCGTACAAGTCGAGTCGTCTCTTCACGGCCGAGCATATCCTGAGTGCTCGCCCCCCCGCAGAGCACGGATATGGGATTGAAGGGGGCGTTCCAGACGAGCTTCTGCCAGCGGGCCGTGATCACATCCTCGGTGACCTCGCACGGTACGCCGGCGCGTCGAAACATCTCGGCAAGCCTTCGAGCCGTCTCGGACGGTCCGCCGGGGTATCGCCCAAGAACGATTCGGCCGTAGTCTTGGTGCAGGACCTTTCCTGGAGCCGTGCGATGCACACAGATAAAAGCCAGCCCGCTTAAAACCTCGTTATTTGGAAACGCCTCGGCCACCGGCGGTTCGATGTCCACGCCGTTTTGAATGAGCAGGATGGCGGTCTTCGGCCCGACGGCGTCTCGGATGAGATCCGCCGTCCGGATGTGTTCCAGGACCTTCAGACCCACGAGAATGACGTCGGGAAAACCACCGAAAGCCGCCGCGCTGCGGAAAACCCCATGGGGACGAAAATGGAAATCGCCCGCCGGACTTTCAATGTGGATCCCCCCGTTCTTCACCACCTCATAGTCGGACCGAGCCACCACGGAAACCCGGGCGCCCGCTTGAGCCAGCCGGCCTCCATAGTAGCCTCCCACGGCCCCGGCTCCAACGACCAAAATATCCATAGACAGGTCCTCCATAGTTCCATATTCCGTTCGATTGTTGAGGCACGATGGCGCCTGGTGAGTGTCGGGATTTGCGGCACTCCATGGGATTTCGAAAGTGCGCTGCGCTCCATGGAATTTGTTGGGGTTCGCTGCGCTCACCCCAACCTACGGGTGTTGGCAATTATTCGGATTTCCGTTGCACCTCCCCCATTGTTCGAGGGCGTCGGATTCCATGGGATTTCGGGGGTTCGCCGGGCTCCATGTGCTTGTTGGGGTTCGCTGCGCTCACCCCAACCTACGGTGAGCTCGTAGGGGCGGGCCTTGTGCCCGCCCTGCCCGCCCCCGGGCGACAAATGATGCGATTCAAAAAGGCCGTGCCGCTATGACGCACCCGGTGCCACACTGGGGGCTTCCAACAGGCGGACCTCCACCGGGACACCGAATTCCTGCCTGAGCTCGAAGGCCGTCTTGCGAACCAGGCGCTCCAATTCCTTGATCTCATCGCTGAACAACCTCTCCTCCATGCCCAACTGCACTTCCAAAGCTTTGTAGCCGCCTTGCTGGACAAGGTGCACCGAAACCCTTTCCGGCGAAAACCCCAGTGTCTGCGCCACCCGGACCACCACTTGGTCTTTTTGAATCTTTACCCCTTGGATCACCAAAAGCCCGTCCACCCGATCCGGCAGCCACTCCAAACGCCTCAAGGTTCGCCCGCAGGAACATCCCTCGGCGAGAACCCGCACCCGGTCTCCGGTGCGGAACCGAATGAGGGGAAACGCCTGGATGGTGAGACTCGTGAGGACCAGTTCCCCGCTTTCCCCGTCGGGCACGGGCTCGAGGGTTTGCGGGTCCAGCACCTCCACAAGAAAATGGTCCTCGGAAACATGGAGCCCCTCGTGCCCGTCACACTCATAGGCCACCGCAGGCCCGGGCACCTCACTCAGCCCGTAATGCTGCCATGTGGTCACATGGAGATGCTCTTCGATCGCCTTGCGCACCTCCCGTGACGCCGGTTCCCCAACAAGAACGAGGGTCTTCAAGGAAATCTCGTTGGGATTGATGTCGGCGGAAAACAAGAGTTCTTGAATTTGCACGGCCGAACTCGGCGTCGTGATAAGCACGGAGGTTTTGTAATCCCGAAGGACCATGATCTGCTTGCTGATGTGCAGGGCATTCAGAGGAATGACACTGGCTTGGAGCGCCTCGGCGCCGTCCTTGTAGTCGCGGCCCCAGTTGGCCAACCCGGGGTGAAGCACGATCTGGAGAATATCGTCTGCGGTGACGCCCGCCGCTTTGAGCGCCCGGGCGACCATTTCCTTCCACATCCTCAGGTCGCGCGCCGTGTACCCGCTTACCGTCAAGCTGCCGCCGGTTCCCGGCGCCGTATGAATCCGCACGATATCCCGCAAGGGCACGGCAAAAAGGCCATAGGGGTAATGCTCACCGAAGTGCCGTCTTTCAGTGAAAGGCAGGCGCCGGACATCTTCCAGAGCCCTGATGTCCTGCGGGGAAAGATCCGCCGCCTGAAAACGATTCCGATAAAACGGCACATTCTTGTACGCGCGATTGCATGAGATCTGAAGCTGCTCCAGTTGCTGCTGGCGCCGTTCCGCCGGCGTCAGCCATTCCCCGTTGCCGTTCCCTCCACCGCTCATCGGGCCCTCCCTTCCGCAAACTCGCGGTAGTCCTTGCCCAGGTAGGCTCGTTTCACTTCTTGATCCTCCAAAAGCTCCTGCGCCCGTCCCTGGAGCACCATCCGGCCGGTTTCCAGGACGTAGCCGCGTGTCGCCACCGCCAGAGCCGCCCGGGCGTTTTGTTCCACAACAAGGAAGGTAATGCCCTCCCCATTGAGCTGGACGAGGGTTTCGAAGATCTTTTCCACCAGAAGCGGGGCCAGACCCGTGGACGGTTCGTCAAGGAGAAGCAGCTTGGGACGGCTCATGAGGGCCCGGGCGATGGCCAACATCTGTTGCTCTCCGCCGGAAAGGGATCCCGCCGGTTGCTTTCGGCGTTCCGCAAGAATCGGAAAGAGTTCGAACACTCGGTCCAAATCCTCCCTCACAGCCTCCTTATCGCCGCGGCGTAGCCTTAAATATGCTCCCAGTCGCACGTTGTCCAACACGCTCATGGGGGGAAACAGCCAGCGACCTTCAGGGACCAGCCCAATGCCTGCCGCCACGATCTCCGGTGGTTTTCTTCCGGCAAGGGGACGGTCCTGGAAAAGGACCTCGCCGTGCCACGGAACGATCAACCCGGCAATGGTCTTCAAAAGGGTGCTCTTTCCCGCCCCGTTGGCCCCCACGATGGCCACGATCTCTCCCTGCCTCACGGAAAGACTCACCCCGTGGAGCGCCTCGATGCGCCCGTAGCCCGCCCGAAGATTGCGAACGATGAGCATGAACCGGCAGAGCCCCCCTGTTCACTGTTTCTTGCCCAAATAGGCTTCCATGACTGCGTCGCTGGATTGGATCTCCCGAGGCGTCCCCTCCGCCAGTTTCCGGCCACGGTCCAACACGACAATGCGGTCGGAAATGTCCATGGTGAGATTCATATCGTGTTCGACCAAGAGGACCGTAATGCCCGAAGCGCGAATGTGCTGGATCAGGCGGGACAATTTTTCGGTTTCCACGGCGTTGAGGCCCGCGGCGGGTTCATCCAGAAGGAGAAGCTTGGGCTCGGCGGCCAAAGCCCGGGCGATTTCCACCAGGCGCTGCCATCCGAAAGGGAGATCCACGGCCCGCTTGTGGGCCGAATCGGCCAAACCCACCATGTCGAGGAGTTCCATGGCCCGCTGTCGAGCCCGCCGTTCTTCCCGAACAACCCAAGGCCATCGCGCCATGGCGCCGATGAGTCCGCAGCGTGTGCGGCTGTGGCATCCCACCAAGACGTTTTCCAAAACGCTCATGCCCGCGAAAAGCTCCACGTTCTGAAAGGTTCGGGCAATGCCGAGGCGCACCAGTTCATGCATGGGACAGCCTTGAATGTCCGTGCCGTCAAGACGGATGGAGCCTTCGTCGGGAGGAAAAGCCCCGGAAATCACGTTGAAAAGGGTCGTTTTCCCCGCCCCGTTTGGGCCGATCAAGGCATGAATGTGCCTTTCCTGTACATCGAAAGAGACCTGATAGAGAGCCTGAATGCCCCCAAAGGCTTTCGAGACTCCGTCAATTGCCAGAAACGGCTTTTGGGTGCCCAAAACCCCCTTCTCCTTCTTACCTCGGCCCCATCCTTACGAAGAAGCCGCCCCCCTGAGTGTCCGGGCCCGTTGGAAGGCATCCAAAACCCCTCGTGTGAGCCCCTGGGGCAGAAAAATCATGACCACCATGAGGATCAACCCATAGGCCATCATTTCGTAATCGGAGAACACGTGGAGCCATTCCGGAAGAAGCGTGATGACCGATGCCCCGAGGAGAGAGCCCCAGATGCTAGCCATGCCCCCGATGACCACCATGGTGACCATGCGGATGGACATCAAAAAATCGAAGGAGCTGGGACTGATGAATCCCAGAAGATGGGCGTAGAGGTATCCGGCCAAGGCCGCCATGACGGCGCTGAAAGAAAAAATTACTGCCTTGAGATGGGCGGTGTGGATGCCGGAGGCGGCGGCCGCACCCGGGCTGTCGCCCAAGGCGCGGAGCGCCCGGCCGATGCGCGAATCCACCAGCCTGCCGCAAAGGACGAAGAAGAGGACGACGGTCGCCCACACCGCAAAAAAGCCGGTTCGGCCGAGCCCCAGAACGAGTCGCCCCACAACAAGGGGAGGAATGCCCACCAAACCCGAAGCCCCTCCGGTGAATGTGTCCCATTCACGAAAAATGACATGGGCGATGATGCCGAGGCCGAGAGTCCCCATGGCCAGGTAATACCCCGAAAGGCGCAGGATCGGGCGGCCGATCGCATAGCCCACAAGGCAGGAAGTAACGAGCACCACAGGCAAAGAGGCCCATGGGGACCACTGAAAGTGGGTCGTGAAGATTCCCGTGCCGTAGGCGCCCAGACCGAAGAAGGCGGCATGCCCCAGGGAAATCTGCCCTGCATAGCCCATGAGCATGTTCAGCCCCAGAGCCAGCAGCGTGTGGATGCCGATGATGGTGAGCAATTGCTGTTCATAGGGGTTGCTCACCCCCAGCCCGACCGCCACAATTCCTAGGGCAAAGATTCCGGTGGAATACAGCCTGGCCCGTGAACTCACCGGCCCTCCTTTCCGAAGGCTAAAAACGTTTCACCGCAGAGGCCCCCAGGAGGCCGGCGGGCCGGACAAAGAGAATCCCCAACAAGACCAGAAACGCGACGGCGTCCTTGATGCCGGAAGAAAAATACCCGACCGCGAGGGATTCCAATACCCCGAGCAGGACTCCCCCCACCGCCGCCCCCCAATGGCTGCCCAAGCCCCCCAGCATGGCCGCGCAAAAGCCCTTCAGGCCAAGCATGGTGCCCATATCGTAGCTGCACATGGTGATGGGGGCGATGATCACCCCCCCTACAGCCCCCAGCCCGGCACTGAAGGCAAAGGCCAAAAGCACCATGCGATCGCTCGGGATACCCAAAATCCAGGCGGCGTTCCGATGAATGGCGCAGGCCTCCATGGCTTTTCCAGTCAGGGTCCTTTTGCCGAAAAGATGCAAGCCCACCATGAAGGCCACCACGATCCCGACGATCCACAGGCTCTGCGGCATGACCGCCGCGCCGAAAACCTTTACGGGTTCCGCAGAGGCCGTAAGTCCCGGCACACTGTACGGGTCCTTTCCCCAAAGCCGCATGGCTACACCCCGAAGAAAAATGCTCGCCCCCACGGTGATGATGATGAGCGGGAGCGGTTCCGGCTTTTTCACGGGGCGCAGCGCCACCCTTTCCAGCAGAAGGCCCAGAAGGGAGACGGCGGCCACGGCGGCGGCAAACGAAAGGCCCAAGGGCCAGCCGAGAACCACGCCGAGTGTGTAAAAGCCCAGGCCGCCCAGCATGACGAATTCCCCCTGAGCGAAATTGATCAAGTCGGTGGCGTTGTAGAGCACGTTAAACCCCAGGGCGATCAGACCGTAGATCGCCCCGGTAGTGATCCCCGTGAGGAGAAACTGCAGGAATTCGCTCATGAGAACGGCCTGTTTTTTAGTCCAAGAGTTTCCACGTGCCGTTGCGGATTTCCACCATGACGAACGCCTCGGGACCTAAGCCGTTATGATCTTGAGGCGTCATGGTGAAAACCCCGCTGATGCCCACATGGTTTGAGATTTTTTCCAGATTGTCCCGAATCTTGGCCTTGTCGCCGCCGGTTCCTTTGAGCGCTTTGGCGAGCATGTGCATGGCGTCGTAGGCGTAGCCCCCGAAGCCCGAAACACCGCCGCCATAGCGTTGGGTGTAGTCCGCGATGTATTTTTTCAGAACGGCTTTCTGAGGATCCGTGTCAGGCAGGAGATCCGCCACGAGAATTTTCCCCGTGGGAAGCCGAATGCCCTCCGCCGCTTCCCCAGCCAGCTCGATGAACTTGGGTGAAGCGACCCCGTGGCTCTGATAAAGGGGCAAGGTCAGTCCCAGCTGGCGCATGTTTTTGGCCACCACCGCCGGCCCCGGATTGGTTCCCCAACAGACGACGGCGTCGGGATTTTCGCCCTTGATCTTGGTCAGTTGCGCCGTCATGTCCGTGTCGTTGGCCCCATAAGCTTCTTCCTTAACGATTCGGATGCCGTAATCCGGGGCTTGCTTGACCAGCTGATCCCGGCCGCTGACCCCGAAGGCGTTGGTCACCGTGAGGATGCCGATCTTCTTGATGCCGTGTTTCTGCATGTGTTTGTAAATCGTCGCCACGGCCAGGACGTCGCTTTGGGCCGTCTTGAACACGTAGGGCTTGACGGGCTCAACGATTTGGATGCCCGCGGCACAGCTGATGAGCGGCACCTGGACCCGTTCCACAACGGGCATCACGGCCAAAGTCGTGGGGGTCAGGCTGGGCCCGATGATGGCCAAGACGTTGTCCTTGCTGATCAACTTGTTGACCGCTAAAACCGCCTTTGTGGGATCCCCTTCCGTATCGTAAATGACAGCCTCCACTGGCCGCCCGTCGATGCCTCCCTGCGCGTTGATCTCATCGACGGCCATCTCCAGGCTCTTCTTCTCGGGATCCCCGAGAAACGAGGAGGAGCCGGTGATGGAAAAGATCCCTCCAACCTTGTAAGGTTCCGCGCCAAAGCCCGCCTTCGGCCCGGCTACGAATCCCAGGGCCACCGCTGCAGCCGCCATCCAGCACATCCACGGTCTTGCCTTTCGCTCCATCACCCGTCCTCCTATCTTGTCCAGGGTTCACTCAGCCGACGGTCCGTAACACCCCGGGAATACTCTCCGCGGTCTTTCGGCCCGTCGGCGCCTTCGCTTACATGCTGTACACCCGGCTGCCGTTGATGACGGTCACGCCGTTTTCCGTCAAAACCCGAACCGCTTCGTCCAGATTGTCGAAGCGGAAAATGATCACGGCATTGTTTCCGCTTTGCTGGACGAAAGCATACATGTATTCGACGTTGATGCCGGCCTTGCGGAGGATATCCAGAATCTTGTGGAGCCCTCCCGGACGGTCTTCCACTTCCACCGCCACGACGTCGGTCTTGCCCACCGTAAAGCCGTTGGCCTTGAGAGCTTCCTTGGCCTTTTCGTTGTCGTTGACGATCAAGCGCAAAATCCCGAAATCGGACGTGTCGGCAAGCGACAAAGCGCGGATGTTGACGCCGGCTTCCGATAAAATCCGGGTGACCTCCGCGAGCCGGCCCGCCTTGTTTTCCAAAAAGACCGAAATCTGTTCGACGCGCATCCTCGGCCTCCTTTCTCTTGTGAAGCTCCTAAAGTTTTCGGTTGTCGATCACCCGAACCGCTTTGCCTTCGCTGCGAGCAATCGTTTTCGGTTCCACCAGTTTCACCTTGGCCGAAATTCCAAGATATTCCTTGATATTCTTGGTGATCACTTTTTCCAGGTCTTGGAGCGTTTTCACCTTGTCGGAAAAAGCCGACTCGCCGACTTCTACGAGGACCGTCAGCATATCCAGGTTGCCCTCACGATCCACGATGAGCTGATAGTGGGGCTCAACCCCTTGAATTTCCATGAGCACGCTTTCGATTTGGGACGGAAACACATTGACCCCTCGGATGATCAGCATGTCGTCGCTTCGACCGCTCACGCGGTTCATGCGCACAAAGGTGCGACCGCACACGCACGGTTCGGGGTTCAGGCTCGTGATGTCCCGCGTGCGGTAGCGGATCACGGGAAAGGCTTCCTTGGTGATGGAGGTGAAGACCAGTTCGCCGACGGATCCCGGAGGAAGGACTTCTCCAGTGGCCGGATCGATGATCTCCGCAATAAAATGGTCCTCGAAGATATGAAGTCCCGCTTTGGCTTCCAGGCACTCCACCGCCACCCCGGGGCCGATGACCTCGCTCAGCCCGTAGATGTCGACGGCATCCAAATGAAGCTTCTTCTCGATCTCCTCCCGCATTTTTTCCGACCAGGGTTCGGCGCCGAAAAGTCCCGACTTGAATTTCAGGTCCTTAAAGTCCACTCCCATCTCCTGGGCGACTTCCGCCAGATGCAGCGCGTAGGACGGCGTGCAGGTGAGGATCGTGGCGCCGAAATCCTTCATGATCATGATCTGCCGCTTGGTGTTCCCCCCGGAAATGGGAATGACCGAGGCCCCCAGCTTTTCCGCCCCGTAGTGAACACCGAGCCCTCCCGTAAACAAACCGTACCCATACGCGTTGTGGATGATGTCGCCTCGAGTGGCCCCGGCGGCGGAAAGGGAGCGGGCCATGAGCGTCGCCCACGTCTCGATGTCCCGGGCCGTGTAGCCCACCACGGTGGGTTTTCCCGTGGTGCCCGAAGAAGCGTGGATGCGCACCACGTTTTCCATAGGCACGGCGAAAAGCCCGTAGGGGTAGTTGTCTCGAAGATCCTGCTTGGTCGTAAACGGCACACGCCGAAGATCCTCTAAGGTTCTCAGGTCCGCAGGTTTGAACCCGACCTCGTCGAACCGTTTCTTGTAAAAGGGAACGGTGGCATAGACACGTTGGAGCGTGTTTTGCAAACGTCGAAGCTGAATGGCCTCCAAGGCCTCACGGGGTAGGGTTTCGTATTCCATGTCGTAGATCATCGCATTGTCCCTCCTTGATCTCTGTAAACTGCCGGTGGGGTGCCGAAATCCGCACCAAAACACAAAGGCCGTCGGTGAAGTCGTAAATCGTAAATCGTGAAGTCGTAAATCGTGAAGTCGTAAATCGTGAAGTCGGTGGCAAAAGCCTTATAAAAACACAAAGGCCGTCGGTTCCACGAACCCACGGCCCCTAAAAACACCAAAAGCCATGGGTTCCGTTTTCGTCTACCCATGGCTGGTTTTCCCGCTTGAGCGGAGCTGCTTGACCGGCTCTTTTCGCCTACCCCGCTCGGCCATGGGTAGACTTCTTAAAAAAGAAGCCCCCATTGCCGCCGATAAAGCCCCAGCGAAAACACCGGTCCATCATCACCGCGCCGCCCCTTCCGTTATCCCTTCATCCGGGTCGTGCCCAAAACCATTGCTTCGCAGGGTTCCTTACCGAAGGCCACGTTCCGTGTCAAGCCAAAAGCCGCGGTTCTAAGCCCCCGCCCCTGCGAAGCCGAGCTCGGGGCTTAAAGGCGGTTTTTCTCCGCCTTGAGAAACCCTTCTTCCGGATAAAAGCCTTTGACGGCCAAAGCCGCATCGTACCACTGCACGGCCTTATCCCGATCCCCTTTGGCGGATGCCAGCCGCGCCTGATGCCACAGGCATTCCCTCTTGAGGCCTCCTTCCACCTTTTCGGCTAAAGCGGCCCAGCCCGCCAAGGCCTCATCCACGCGGCCCAAGGTTTCCAGGCACAGGAGGCGCCCATAGTCGATGAGGACGTCGGCTCCCGATTCTTTGGGAAAATCTTTACGCGCCCGTTCGTACCACTGCAGGGCTTCCTCGGGGCGACCCGCATCGAAAAGGAGGCGGGCCATGGTGACGGCGGCCCCCGCCGCCGCGGCAGTGCCCTTGTGCCCCTCCACAATGGCTTTCACACGATTGAGTTGCTCGTCCAGCGCCGCGGCGTTTTTTCGATCCAACCCCTCGGTTTCTTTCCATAACAGGGCAAGATCCCGCTGCGCGCGCCTCTCCTTCATGTCCGAATAAGCCCCGTAGGCCCACGAGACCACGAGAACGAAAAGAAGTCCGCCCACCGTCCCAAGAAGGACGTTGACATGCTGTCGAGCCCATTCCCACACGCGGTCGGTCAAACTCAAAATTTCGTCGGCTTTTTCTGTGTCTTTTTTGCGGACTTTGATTTTCTTCGCACCCATCCGAAAATCTCCTTTTGTGTGCCGCAGCGTTTTCTTCGTCCGGCCCCCCTTATCAGAGGTCTCGCTCCTTCGTCAAGAAGGCCACGAAAAATGCCGAACCGCCCCTCTGAAATCATTGACAAAGGGTTTCTGCTTCCCTAGGGTAAAAATGAAGGATTTTGCTATTGCATCGAGATTTGGGTGCCTGTGGAGGCGCCCTTTTCATTTTCCTCGACGACACGGCAGGTGTCCGTATGGATGCGAAACCACACAATCACGTGGTCATGGAAAGCGATGCTATGGGCCTCGCCCTGGAGCGCATCGCCCGAGAAATCGTCCGTGATGCCGACGAGCCGTCGGCGTTGGCCCTTGTGGGCATTCACACGGGCGGGGTCTTCTTGGCACGGCGCCTCGGCCGAATCCTGGAAAGGGACCACGGTCTTCACGTCCCCATCGGCACTCTGGACATCAACCTCTACCGCGACGATTGGTCGCGCCTGCACACCCAGCCCAAAGTGCGCGCCACCGTCCTTCCTTTCGCCTTGGACGACAAAGATATCGTGCTCGTGGACGATGTACTGTTCACCGGTCGAACCATCCGCGCCGCGCTGGATGCCTTGATGGATTACGGGCGGCCCAAAAGGGTGCGCGTTGCCGCCCTGGTGGATCGAGGGCACCGCGAATTGCCCATCTGCGCACATTTCGTGGGATTGGAGCTGAAAACCCGCCCCGAAGAACAGGTCAACGTCTATTTGGAGGAAAAAGACGGAACCGACAAGGTGGTCCTGGAATGCCGTTCCGCGGCATAAATCGCATCTGCCCTTCTAACGGCCTGCGGCCTTATCCGGGACCACTCCCCGGGGCACGTCCCTCGACCTCCGGGCCGACCTCAGACGTGCGGAACGTCGCTTCGGCTTGAGCCCCTGACACCACGCCCCAACCCTGTCTTAGGTCGCGGGCGAGAGCTCGGAACAAATTTTGGCCAACTTTCCATACGTCATGTTTCCCCCGGTCATCACCGCGACGACTTTTTTGCCGGCCAAGCGCTCTCGGATCTTGAACGCCGCCGCCAGGGCGGCCGCCCCCGCCACTTCCGCCAGATTGTGCGTGTAGCGCAACGCCAACCGAACTCCCTCAAGAAGTTCACCTTCCGTCAACAAAACGACGTCGCGCACCATATCCTTCAGGATGAGGAACGGGACCTCAAAAACCGAGCGGGCCGCCAACCCGTCGGCCACCGTTTCCGCCAAGGGGACGGTCACTTTCTTTTTTTGTTTCCATGATTCATAAAAAGACGGGATGTTCTGCGCTTGCACGCCGATGAGCTCCACCTTGGGATTGATTCCCTGAATGACCGTGGCCAAAGCCGCACAGCCCGTCGCCCCGCCGATAGGCATGAGGATGACGTCCACTTCGGGAAGTTCTTCGAAAATCTCCAGACCCATGACGGCAATACCCGTGATGAGGTGAGGCTCATTGCCTTGCCTCAAGTAGTAATACCCGGCACTTTCCGCCAATTCTTCACAGTAGTCTTGGGCTTCATAAAAATCCGCGCCCTTGACGATCAGCTGCCCCCCGTAGGACGTGATGGCCGCATTCATTTCCGGATCATTGCTTTCGGGGACCACCACGTGGCAAAAGACCCCTTTTTCCCGAGCCGCCCACGCCACCGCCATGCCGTGGTTGCCCCGGGTGGCCACAACGATCCCGTGACGCTGGATCTCCGGCGTCACATGAGCCATGAAATTGACCGCGCCACGGACTTTGAAGGAATTGGTGGGCAGGTGATTCTCATGCTTGACGTAGATGTCGGCCCCCAAGTCTGCGCACAACCTCTCGTAACGGGCAAGGGGGGTTCTGGGGAGGGTCCTCTGCACGACGCGGCGGGCCTTGAACACCTCCAACATGTTCACCTGATCGATGATGTCTCGATAGTGTTTTTCCATGGGACCTCCTTCGACGTCTTGAGAGGAACAAAGGCGCACCCATGACGAGGACCTTCTGAGGCAAACAATGTTTCGTATGGTCGAATCCCACGTTCCGTCCAAAAAAGCAAGGCAAAATTGCCATTGAAAAACGGCAGGATCGTATGGTAGAAGAAAACAAATTTCATGCGGGAGTAGCTCAGCTGGCTAGAGCATCAGCCTTCCAAGCTGAGGGTCGCGGGTTCGAAGCCCGTCTCCCGCTCCACAATGTACGCCAGGGGGCCCGCACGGGCCCTTTTTCTTTGGGATGTCCTCCGAGGCCCGAGCGTCTAAGCCGAAGGGGTCTCCGCAAAGGCCGAGAGGGCCTCGTGGATCTTCGTGCGCAAATGGTCCAGCACGAACGTCATTTCGGCCGTCTCGATCCGCAAAGCCCTCTGCACCGGCCCCATTTCCATGGCGGGGCACCGAATGGGTCCGTATTCGAGCTTGTGGCAGAGGAGGTCCGCGACGCGGATCACTGCGGGCCACACGGATCTCCCGCCGGCATCCCTCGGGCGGTGGTGATAGGCGCACGCAACGGCGGCTTCCTCGCCGCATTGCCACACATTGAGACACACGGCCCCCACTTGGCAATGGTCGATCCCCAGGCGGGATTTTTCCGAGGCCACCGACGAGGGCCACGAATCCTCACTCGATTGGTTGTATTGATCTTCCAGGATCGCATGCATGGCTTCCGGAAAGCGTCGGCACATCACGATTTTGCCCACATCGTGGAGAAGCCCGCACACATAGGCCGTATCCAGATTTTTCGACCCCATGATACGGACCACTTCTGCCGCCGACACGGCGCAGGCCACCGCATGTTCCCATAGGAGCTTTTCCGCAAGGGTGGAAGTCCGGAGCATACTTTTCAGGGCGTAGCTCAACACGGTCGATTCCACGGCCTTTCGGCCCAGGAGATGAACGGCTCTGGGAATGCTGAGGGTGGCCGGTGCGGCAAAGCCCGGCCGGTACAAGGGAGAATTGGCCATCCTCAGGACCAAAACGCACAGGCCCGGGTCGCCGGAAATGCTCGCCGAAATGTCCTCCAGGCCCGCCTCCGGATCGCGCAGCTGTTTCATGAGATGGGAGACCACCGAAGGAAAGGTGGGAATGTCGCCCACCATCTTCAGCACATCTTCTGGTGAGTATTCCCCGATCCTGGTCATGGTTCTCCCCCATCCGGATGGGATGGTTCGTCGTCGATCACGTTGGTGCCTCCCTCATTACACCCCATAAGCTCTCCACGACAAGGCCATCTTGGCCCCAGACGTGTCCCCGAAGTTCCTCGGGCCGAACCCGCTGCCCGTGAAACCTCGTGCGGTTGTCGGACGGCTTTTATGAAGATCGTCTTTCCTCCGTCGCCAAGCTTTGGTAAGAGGACATGTGCTGGGAGGTGCCCATGTCTTCAAGGAGCCCATGGTGAGTCGCCGTGTGCGTCATCGCATCCGCTTTTGGATCGCCAGCTTTTTCGGCCTTGCGATCTTGGCCTTTGTGCTCCATCGAGCGGATCTGCCCGTTTTGCTGCAGCGCTTTGAAGACATCCAACCCGTGTGGGCCCTCATGGCTCTCGGGGCCAGCGCCATGAGCTACTTTTTCATGGGGGCCGTCCTCTTTGAATTGCTCAAGAATTTGGAACATGGACTGCCCCTCGGAACGGTCCTTTCCATCTCCCTCGTTTCGTGCTGCGTCAACTATCTCATGCCCGTCGGAGGCTTGAGCGGCCTGGCCACGAAGGTCTATCTCCTCAGCCGGCAACGCATTCCACCGAGTCGGACCCTGAGTATTTCCATGGTCCACGGGTTTCTGACCAACACGGTGGCCGTGTTGCTCATCTATCTGGGTTTCTTTTACCTTTACGGCCATGCGCAAATCCACGCAAAACAGTTGGGAGCGGCCGTCTTCGTCCTGAGCGCGGCCTTGATCATTACGTGGTTGACCCTGCAGATCCTGGTCAGCGCGTCCTTCCGTCGGCGGGCATGGGACGTGAGCATCCGAACCGCCCATCGCATCGCCGCTCTCATCAAGCGACCTCATTGGATCGTGCCGAAGAAGGCCGAAGCTTTTTTTCAAAATTTTGATGAAAGCATGATCCTCATGCTTCAAAACACATCGCGTCTCAAGCGCCCGGTTCTTTACGCCACACTGGATTGGGTCTTTATGTTTTTGTGTCTGAAGTATTCCTTCCAAGCCGTTCAATATCCCCTTTCAGTGAAAGAACTGTCCGTGGGGTTTTCCGTGGGGATTTTTGCTGGGTTGTTTTCCGTCACGCCGGTATCTTTAGGCCTGATGGAAGGAACCATGGCAGGGGCTTTTTATCTCTTGGGAAAGGACTACAACCAAGTCCTTTTGGCGGTGCTTTTGTATCGATTGGCCTATTACTGGCTGCCGTTGGCCTTCAGTTTTGCGTTAAGCCGGCTCGTGTTCCCCAATCTTCGAATCGAGGAGCCGGCGTTTGATGAGGAGTCCCCAGGTGCGCCCCCCTCATGAGCCCACGGATCCGGATGCGGACCGGGACCAGGTTCTTGCCTGGATCCATCAAGGCCATCAGGCCTGCTCCCACCGCCATTTCATCAAAGCCATCCGCTACTACCAGCTGGCTTTGGATCTGGCGAGAGACCGCCAATTCCGCGATCTTCAGGGCAGGCTGTGCCGGGATTTGGGCTACCTTTACCTTCACCATCATAATACGGACAAAGCCCGAGACCTGCTTCAGGAAGGCTTGCGCACGGGCCCCGAGGATCCCGTACTGCATTTCGGCCTCTTGGCCAACCTCGTGTCCGTGTCCATGCTGGAAAACGACTATCGTCAGGGACTCCAACGATCGGAAGAGGCGCTGGCCGTCTTCGAGAAGGCTTATCCGAAGATGACCAAGGCGCCCTTTGACTTGGTGGCTTCCTATGCGGCACTCTACAGGCTGCGGCGCAGCCTGCGCCGCATCGTCGCCCTTCTGGACGCGGGGGTCAATCCGGAAAGGCTCCGGGTCATTTACCGTTTGGCCCCCCCGCCATGGGACCCCAAGGGATGAGCCTGCCATGCGTCCTTGAGCATTTTCACCGGATAGGCGGCGATGGGCTGCCAGCGAACCGCAACGTGGAGCAAGCCCCCTTTGTGATGGAGTTCGTGCAGGGCGATTTCCGGCTGTCTTTGCCATTGGAGGAAAGGCAGCTCTGAAGATTCCACAGCCAAGGGGGACAAAGCGCTGAGGTTCTGCGCCGCAAGGCGCCCCAAACCCTGGAAGCGGTAGAGTTCCTCTACGGGCGGGCCGCCTTCGAGAGGTTGATAGCACACTCGGAAGGTACTCCAGGGGAGCACAGGCCGCTCCAGAATGAGTCGGTTTTCCGGCCACGATCGAAATTGAACGAAGGGAATGGGAAGAAGCAGAAGGCTCGCCAGGATGACGGTCACCACGACGTCCCAACGGCGCGCCGCCCTTTCGGCACCGGAGAATTCCGGCAAAGATTCATCGGGAATCTTTTTCATGGAAGAGACCGCGCAGAAAACATCCCACGAGAATTTTCCGACACACCCGACATCTTAAAGGCTTTAGACCAAAGTGGCAACGGCGGCACGTCTCGAGTTTTTTCCCGTGCCGATGGGGGAACGTCCCATGATTCATGCACTGCAAAGCATCATCGAACGGGAGGTGGACCGCTGGGTACATGACGGCAGCGGCCCGAACTGGTGGCGGTTTCCCGTGTGCGTCGGCATCGCCGATGTCACGGATCCTCTCTTTGGAAAACTCCAGCATGCGGTGGCGCCCGATCACGCCCTGCCCCGAGATCTCCTTCCTTCGGCCGCATCCGTCGTGGTGTTTTTTCTTCCGTTTCAAGAGGCTCTGGCCAGGGCGAACCGGATCGAAACGCCTTACGCGGCTCGATCTTGGGCCGAAGCCTACGTGGCGACAAATGCCCTCATTGCCCGGATATGCGAAGCTCTCCGGGAGGTTTTCGCCTCCGAAGGCCATGAAAGCGCCGTAACGCCGGCCACCCATAATTTCGACGAGCAACGGCTCGTGAGCCGATGGTCCCACAAGCATCTGGGATACATTGCCGGCTTAGGAACGTTCGGCCTTCATCACCAACTCATCACGCCTCAAGGCGCCTGCGGCCGCCTCGGCAGTCTGGTCACGTCCAAGCCCTTGGAACCCACGGTCCGACCGGAAGCGGAGTACTGTTTGGCCAAGGCCGGGCAGCGCTGCGCAGCCTGTGTGGACCGCTGCACTTACGGGGCCCTCACCCGGGACGGGTTTGACCGCCATCGGTGCTACGCCCAGTTGCTGGAAAACGACCGACACTTCGCCGACATGCCCCTCGTGGACGTGTGCGGCAAGTGTGTGGCAGACGTGCCGTGCAGCTACGGGGTGCCCAAAGCCTCCACGGCCGAACGCAAGTGACGGACCCACACATCCACCACTTCAGGGATTTCGCCGAGGCCTCGAAAAACGGGAATCGCCGCGATCCCCTTGGCACCGAGCTGGGATTTCCAGCTGTCCGGCTCGTCTCCTCCCATGTCGTTACGGGCATGATCTCCGGCCACGAGCATGAAGGGAATGAGATAGGCTTTCTTGATCTTTCGGCTTTCGAGGACGGGCAGAACGTCTTCGAAGCGCGGCGAGCCGTCCACGGTGGCAAGAAACATGGTGCGATCCTGCTTTTGGAAAAGGGCGTCCATGGCCGTGTAGATGGCGTCGGCCGGATGGTGCTCACTGCCATGCCCCATTAAGACCACCGCCTCTTCAGGACGGCGCTCCTTCGGCACGGCGGCCGTCACAGCGCGCACCACATCCGCCATGTCTTCGCTGGAGGAAAGCAACGGCATGGCGAACGTCACCCTCTTGAATCCCCCCGACATCTGCATGAAAAGCCGGGCGTTCATATAGAGGTCGTGGAATTCCGCTCCGGGGATGACGTGCAAGGAGAGGACCGCCACATGGCTGAAGCCGTCCTCCATGAGTTTGGCCAGGGCGACTTCCGGGGAATCGATGACGATACCCTGGGAACGGAGTTTCTTCCGGATGACGCCGGACGTGTACGCCCAGCGTCGCTCCATGCCGGGAAAAGCTTCCGCGATGCGCTTGTCAATTTCATCGTACGCTTTTTTCGCTTCCGGCACACTCGTTCCAAACGCCACAACCAGGATCGCCTGCTTCGCCTCATGAGGCGATCCGTGCTTCGCCATCGCTTTTTCCAAACCGATTCCTCCCAAGAGCACCACCGTGAGAGCGAAGAGGCACAGAAATAACTTTGGACTTTTCGCACACGGACCGAACATAGAACATTCTCCTCTGTTTTCGCAAAGGTTTGCGCCTCCCCCCAGCCGGGCACTCTCCTCAGCCGCAAATTCTCAGAGGCGCCCCAACAAAGGTCATGCCCTCATCGTCGACCTGAGCCCGCACGCACAGGATTTCCTGCATCCCCCGCGTGATCATGCGCCACCAGTTTTCCGCGATGTCGAATTCGCTGTGGGCCACGCCGACCACATCAGCGGCAAAACGATCCATGCATGCGTAAGAACCCCAGCTGTCCTCATGCAGTTCGCCGCCGCCCGTCACATAGACAATCAGACCTCTTTTCATCATTTTCCTCCGGTGTTGGAGCGCCCGGGGTTCCCTTACGGCATCCCCGGGCGGTTGAAGGGTGAAAGGAACGATGAGGAGGGTGGTGCAAGGAAAGGATGGGCCGTCCTTTCCCCAAAAAAAAATCCTTAGAGCCGACGGCTCTAAGGATTGCACCCAGTTTCGCTTGGTCCTCGCCATGGGAACGTATCGGCATACACCCGTGCCGCGTTTCCCATCGATCAGGCAGGTCTTCTGGCTCACGGATCGTCCGAACGCCTGCACCTTCCCGGCGAAACTCCATCGCCAGTGGTTTTGTCGCAAGCGCCGTCCCCGTTCACAGCGGCGGGACCGCTCCCGATTTTCACGGGATTCCCTTTTAAGCGCCGAGCACCTGATCGCTCAATGAAAATTGTGCATTTCGAATAGCAAGCCCCTTTCGGTTGTGTCAAGAGAAAATTTTCATGGGCACCCAGGGGGAACGCGGCCTAAGGTGTTGGGGTTCGCTGCGCTCACCCCAACCTACTTGTCTTCCCGCCTCGTGATGAGCATTTCCACGGCGTCTTGCGTTTCCAGGATGCAGGCCACGTCGCCTCCGTTATGGGCCACGACCCGTTCCATCTTGGGCCGTTGCTCGGCTGTGACAAGAATCCGAAAGCTTTGGCCCGGCCGAAGAAAGCGAAGACGTAAACTTACGTCCAGAAAGCCCGCTCAACAATCGCCTCGGTAATCGGCGATGCCGGAGGCCTGTGCCGCCCTATTGTCACCCCGGTGGTGCTTCTTCATCGATCCGCCGCTCCGTGCCTTGACAGTCTTCGTGTTTTCCTTCACATTAGGAAGGCAATGGAAAGTTGAAACTTTCCCGTCGTGGCTGTCCACACCTCGAAAGGTTCCTCGGCGGAACCTTCCCGTGAACCTCCGGTCACGAAGGCTGGGCTCATGACCCGAAAGATCTTCAGTTTTTAAGGCTCGCTTCAGTGAAGGAGGTTATCATGAAACGCCGCATCCGCGTCGCACTGTGCCTCGGAATTTTTTCCTTTCTGCTTCTGAGCGCCGGACCCGCTTCGGCCCATTTCGGGCTGATCCTTCCATCCGACGACATCGTCACCCCCGATGACCCCAAAGCCCTAACCGTCCAGGCCAAGTTCCTCCATCCCATGGAAGGCCATTACATGGAGATGGAAAAACCCAAGCGGTTCGGTTTTCTTCACAAGGGCCAGAAAACGGACCTTACCCAATCGCTTCAACCCCGTAAAGGGCGAAGCGAAGATCAGGACCGCGATTTCACCTTTTGGGAGACCACCGTAACCCTCAGAAAACCCGGCGACTACCTCTTTTTCCTGGAACCGGCTCCCTACTGGGAACCCGCCGAAGACAAATACATCGTGCACTACACCAAGGTGTGCGTCCAGGCACTGGGACTCGAAGAAGGCTGGGACACGCCGGTCGGGTTGGAAACGGAAATCGTGCCGCTCACCAGGCCTTACGGATTGTGGACCGGAAACGTTTTTACCGGTCGGGTGCTTCTCAAGGGAAAACCCGTGCCCCATGCCGAAGTGGAAGTGGAATACCTCAACGAATCGCCGGGGAACCCCTCAAAGGTCGCAGCCCCGTCCGACCCTTATGTGACCCAGGTCGTCAAAGCGGACGGTAACGGCGTGTTCACCTACGCCATGCCCCGAGCCGGCTGGTGGGGCTTTGCAGCGCTCAGCGAAGCCCGGTGGAAGCTGAAAAAGGACGGGGTCCCCAAACCCGTGGAAATCGGCGCGGTCTTCTGGGTCTACACCGCGGACATGAAATAATCCTCATTTGGAAAGAAAAGGGACGGCCATGACACATCACCCCTACGACGATCCTCAAGGTCACGAGCACCGACACCACCACCATCACGGCCACCCTCACAAGCCCGACGCCGGTCAGGGGGAAAAAACTTCGAGAAACGAAGACGGCTCAAGCTCCCTTTCCATGAAGGACAAGCTGACCAAGTTGCTCGATCATTGGGTCCACCACAACCAGGATCACGTGGCTTCTTACCGCCTGTGGGCGGAGCGCGCCCGTTCGGAGGGTCTCCACACCGTAGCGGACACTCTGGAAACAGTCGCCCAAAAATCCGTTGAACTGAACGATCTGCTGCAAAAAGCGAAAACAAATCTCGCATCGTGACGATGAAAGACTTCGAGGAGAATCCCATGGCACAGGGATGGTTTCGGACCCATTGCGCTCGATTCGACCACGGCGGCTGCGGCTTGAAAGTCTTCACCAAGAACGGGCGGATCGACAAAGTGGTCCCGGACCCGGACGATCCCTTCAGCCACGGTTGGCACTGCCGAAAAGGGCTTTCGGCCAAGGAACGTCTGGAAAACCCTTTGCGGCTCACCCAGCCCCTTCGGCGAAACGGGCCTCGAGGCTCCGGTCTTTGGGAACCCATTTCCTGGAATGAGGCTTTGGACCAGCTGGCCCAAGCCTTTTCCAAGGCGCTGCACGCCCGCGGACCGGAAAGCCTCGCTTTTGCCCAGGGCGCACCCAAGGGCCCGGAATTTTTCCTGCTCCTCCGTCTCGCCAACCTCCTGCGGTGCCCCAACGTGGCCGGAAGTCAGCATGTGTGCCACATGCCTCGGGAACAAATGGCCTTGGTCACCTGCGGATTCTTTCCCGTGGCCGATTTGCACGGCCCGTCTCGGTGCGTGCTCCTGTGGGGCAGTAACCCTACGGCCACCAACGAGGAAGGGGTCCTGGGAGGACATCTCCATGCGTGCCTCAAAGAGGGCGCTCGCCTAGTGGTCGTGGACCCCCTGAAGACAGGCCTCGCCGAAAAGGCCGATCTCTGGCTTCAGATTCGCCCCGGGACGGACGATCTTCTTGCCATGGGCTTTCTTCACGTCATCCTGGAGGAAGGACTGTACGACCATGGGTTTGTGGAACAATGGACGGTCGGATTCGACGACCTGCGTCAGGCCGTGCGGCCGTACACGCCGGATCGGGTTGCGGCCGGCTGCTGGGTGGACAAAGAAAAGATCACGGCGGCCGCACGCCTTTACGCCCAATCCCGCCCGGCGTGCCTCCAGTGGGGCAATGCCGTGGAACACACTCCCAACAGCGCCGACACGTGTCGCGCCCTGGTCCACCTCATGGCCGTCACCGGCAACCTGGAAGAACCCGGAGGGAACGTCCGCACCGAAATGCCGCGGCTCATGGCCCTCAAGGACATGATCGCGCTGGACGACTTTCCCGACCGCCCCAAAAAGCTCCTCAATCATCACCACGGCATTCTTCCGCGCCTCATTTCGGTGCCCGGCTGGATGGTGGTGGAATCCATCCTCCATCAAGCGCCTTATCCCATCCGCTGCCTGTACGTGCAGGGCACAAACCCCATGCTCAGTTATTCCGAGGCGCCGAGCGTCAAAAGAGCCTTGGAGTCCCTGGATTTTCTGGCTGTGGCCGACCAGGTCATGACGCCGACGGCTGCCCTGGCGGACCTGGTGCTCCCCATCGCCTTGCCCATGGAATACGATGACATCGGCCATTACGGCCTGCCCCACGGTTTCGTCACGGCACGCCCCAAGATCGTGGACCCTCCCGAAGGCTGCCGCTCGGACTTGTGGATTTTGAACGAATGGGGGAAACGCATGGGGCTCGCCGAACGCTTTTGGGACGGTCCCCAAGACATCTTGGAAGCCATTTTGGCCCCTTCCGGTTTCACCTATCGCGAGTTTTGCGAAAAAGGTGTGCTCTTCGGGCCCAAAAGGTTCCGAACCTACCGAGACAAGGGGTTCAAGACACCTTCCGGAAAGGTGGAATTGCGATCGAGCCTTCTGGAAAAATGGGGGTTTCGCGCGCTGCCAGTCGCCGAAGACCCTTTGGCCTTGCCGAGCGATTTCCCCTTGCTGCTCACCAGCCGAAAGCCCAAGGATTTCTTCCATTCGGCCTACAGGCATCTGGACAGTCTGCGGAAAAACCATCCGGAACCGAGGGTATGGGTCTCGCGGGAAACGGCAACCCAGTTGGGCATACGGGAGGGACAGGACGTGGCCGTCGAAACGGCTCACGGTCGTATTCGCCAGCGGGCCCACGTGACGGAAGCCTTGCGACATCCCGTGGTTTTGGCCGACTACGGCTGGTGGTTTCCGGAAAAAACCGAAGATCCCTTACGGGGGTGGGACACGGCCAATCTCAACATGATCACGGCAGTGGGCCGGACGGATCCCGTCATGGCCACCCCGCAGGTTCGGGCCATCCCATGCCGCATCGTCCCCGGCTAGAACGGCTTACCAGCACCACCCATGCCCGAAGTAGAACCGCCACCAAATGGGCGGATACCGGTCATAGTAATAGGGATCCCGGACGACCACCGGCTCTTCGGCCCAGAGGTGCATTTCCAGAACGGTCACGACGGGGTAAACGTAGGGAACCGCGCCGACGCTCCGCTCTTCCGATCCCGTGACGGTCCCGGCGACGGTCACCAGCCGGTTGGGGGCATAGAGCGCCGTGTCCACGAAACGGGGGTCTTTGGCAAGAAATCTCCCGCCCGATCGTGTGGTATCGGACGGTTTGCCTTGCCGGTCGGCCGGCATCTCAAGAATTTCAAGCCATGTGCCGTCGCTCTTGTTTTCCCCCGAAAGAATCTTGCCGCTCCAGATGACCACTTTGCCTTTGTAGAAGCCGGGGTTCCGCCGGACCTCCTCCAGGCCGAGATTCAGGGTCGCCTGTTCGCGCACCTGGGGGGAGATGACGTGGGCACACCCGGCCATCAGCCACATTCCGAAGAAGCACAGAAGAACTTTGGCTTTCCGCATGGTCCTACTCCGTGCCGTCTAGGCGGCAGACCGGCGCATGCTTGGCCAGGGCCTCCGCCGTGGCGACCAGTTCTAAAAACCATTGATGCTTGGGCCGCCCCTCTTTCATGTCCATTTCTTGAAGGATTTGGGACAAGGTAAAAACCTCCAACCCCCTGCCCCGTTGGCCCAGAACCAGAATTTCCCGCTGATCCCGGCGCAGCATGGCGCTCATCTCCCGCGCCGCCACCGATCCCATGCGGCTCGCAAGAATCCGGTCGAATGCCGAGGGCACCCCGCCGCGTTGGAGATGCCCGAGAATGGCGGTGCGGACCTGATACAGCCCGTGGCTTTCCTCCTCCAACAGGCGACTGATGAAATCCGTCGTGTAGTGCCGCGACGCATTTTCATTGCGCAAATAGATAACCATCCTTTTGCCGCACTGAAAGCTTTCCCGAAGGGCGGCCACATCCTCGTTGAGCTCGGCAAGGGTGATGCCCTTTTCCGGCAGATAGGCCTTTTCCGCCCCGGAAGCCAAAGCCGCCATCAAAGCCAGGAAACCGGACTGCCGCCCCATGACTTCCACCACAAAGGTGCGCTTGGTGGCCCCCGCCGTGTGTCGGATCTTGTCAAGGGCTTGGACGATGTTGTTGAGCGCCGTATCGCAGCCGATGGTGAATTCGGTTCCCGGAAGATTGTTGTCGATGGTCGCCGGGACCAAAACCATGGGAATGTTCAGGGCCCTGAACTCACCGGCCTTTTCGGACAACCGAACCACATTCTGGTAGGTGCCCAGGCCTCCGATGGCGATGAGTCCCCGGATCTGGTGTTTTTCGATGGTTTCGGCCACACGCTCCACATCTTCGGCAGTCAGCTCGTGCCTCATGGTGCCCAAGTCCGAACTGGGGCGGTTGACCCATGAGGTGAGTTCATTCCATTCCAGCGGCATGAATTCCCCGCGGATCAACCCCATGAAAGCGTCCCGCACCCCCACGACGGAAAACCCTTCGTTCATGAGGCACCGCGCGGCGATGCTCACCGCGGTGTTCATGCCCGGAGCGTCGGCCCCCCCGGTGAGCAAACCCACAACGCCGTCCGTATGGGTCGCCGCCGCCGGTTCGATGCGCGTCAGGGTTTTGATAAGATCCAAGGTGCGGATGAAACCTTCTCCGCGAAGCTTCTGGGCTTCCTGGTAGAACCCCTGGTCAATCTGCTTTCCTACCGCTTGGCTTTTTTCCACCACCTCCATCAAAGGGGTCAGAACCACGCGGTTCTTCTGAAGCCCGACCATGTGCCGAAGCGGCTCATCGCCCGCCTGAACCAGAGCGTCCACGGCGGCCACACCGAGACGGGTGGCCAAAATCCGATCGAAAGCCGAAGGGGCGCCTCCTCGCTGCACGTGGCCCAAGACCGTGACGCGCACATCAATGCCGAGTCTTTCCGCCAGGATTTTTTTGAGTTCCTCGGTGCGGATGGGCAATCCGTCGGGATGACGGGCCCCTTCCGCCACCACGACCATCTGGTGCGGCCGCCCGATGGCCCGAGCCTTTTCGATGGCCCGTGTCATCTTCTGATGCCAGCGCAAGTCCAGCTCTTCCTCGGGCACGAGCACCCAGGAGGCGCCGCCGCCCAAAGCACCCATGAGTGCGAGATATCCGCAGTGGCGTCCCATGGTTTCCACCACGAAGGTCCGCTGGTGAGACGCCGCCGTGGATGTCAAATCGTCGATGGCGTGCACAATGTGGTTGAGGGCCGTATCGACCCCGATGGACATGTCCGTCCCGTAGAGGTCGTTGTCGATGGAGCCGGGAAGACCCATTACGTGCAAGGCCGTGGGCGCCTCCGCCGCGCCGTTCAAAAACCCTTCCTTCTGGAGCGCTTCCACATGGGACGGCCACTCTTCCGCCAGAATGTGCGCTCCCATGAGAGACCCGTCGCCTCCGATGACCACGAGGGCGTCGATGCCTTGCGCCACCAGATTCTTTACGGCCAAAAGCCGCCCTTCGCGGGTCCGAAACCTTTCGGATCGGGCTGTGCCGAGAAAGGTGCCGCCCCGGGGGAGGATTCCGCCCACGTCGCTCCATCCCAAAGGGCGAACGGACCCGCTGCCGGCAACAAGCCCTTCGTAGCCGTTTTCAATGCCGTAGACCTTGAGACCACAATCCAGGGCGCGGCGAACCACCGCTCGAATCCCCGCGTTCATGCCCGGTGCGTCCCCGCCGCTGGTCATCACCGCAAGACTGCGTACCATCGGAATCTCCTCACCCTGGGCTTCGAGCCCATTGATTCGCGATTTATTGATTATACCTCTTTCCGCGGGGTTGACACCGAAGCGTCACCCCCGGAGCCGATTTCCCGAGCAATGGCGTAACTAATGAGTGCGGCCGCCGTCAGAGTCCCTTGCGCATCCCGGACTTGGACAAAGGCCGTGCCGACCCGTGAGCCGCATTTGAGCACCCGGGCTTCCGCCGTCAGATCCGAACGGGTCGGTCCCAGGAAGTTGATAGACATTTCAATGGTCGGGGTGAACTGATCCGCCTCAAGTTTGGAAAGGAGCGCCATGGCTCCGGCAAAGTCCGCAAGAGCGCTCACCACACCGCCCTGGACCATCCCGCGGGAATTGCACATGTGCCTTTGATAGGGAAGAAACACCCGGGCCATGCCCTCCCGGGCCTCCAGAACCGTCAGCCCGAGCCATGACACCGCGGGGACCTGGTCGATTCTTCGCGCGACGGGATCGCAAATCTTTTCCATACGTGTTTCGCCGTAGTTTTGAGGTTTCAAGGTTTTGCTCGGTTATCGTCTTGCATTTCAAGGATCGCTGTGATAGGCACCGAGCCGATCCCGTCCCGCCCGGGACGCGTCGGGGCGTAGCGCAGACTGGTCAGCGCACCTGCCTTGGGAGCAGGGGGTCGGCGGTTCAAATCCGCCCGTCCCGACCAGGGTCCTTTCAGCCAAAGCCGGCTCATCAAATCCGAAGCCTCCTGAAAACGTCAAGTCATTTCCCACATGAGGCTGTGTTTACAGCCCTTGTGAAGACCATCTTTCAAACGCCACCGCCCCTGCCGGAAGCCCCCAGGAATGATTCAAAAGACAAACTTTCATGGCGCGCACGTCGGTCTGCACCCAGGGGAGAAAGCCTTCGCCACTGCCTCATCCCCCTTGGGCGTGGTTCCTCAACCTTCGCCCCGGCCGATCCCTGGGCCACGTCCGCTTCCCGAACGAATCGTGACGTCCCGCCGAGATGTTCGCGCAAGACGCTGGGCGAGTCCATCCAAGGATAACACGCGAGTCTCGTGTTCTAGACCATAACGAAACATTTAAGTCCAAAAGCGTTTCTTCCGATCTAGATGTATGTGGCGCCAGGAGGACACGGCGTCGAAAACCTCTGCGAACGATTGATAATCGCTTCGATTCAAAAGGCGCAGATACTCTGACGTGTTCTTATCGGGATTCTAAGCTGGGACCTTCACCATGGGAATTTATGTTCTCACCACCGACGGTAACATCAGTTCGACTGAGACGCATAAGGTTTTGGGGCGTCCTATTTGGCTCGCCCTAAACAGCCGCAGCATTGTCGGTGTTCTCTTTGTTTCCGGTTTAAGAGATGGCTTCTTTCCGCACGAAAAGTTTGAACCCTCTGGACGCAAGGACACCAAGGGGATGTTCCTCCAAGGAAATCGAAAGCCAATAGGTATCAATCAGGCATGCGATAACCAAGAAAATTTGGATTCACGGCACCAACGTTTTGGCTGTCCTCGTTTCCCTAGAATTTCATGGAGATCTCTGGAAGGACTTGGCTGTTTTTCTTTTTTAACGGAATTTCGCCTGCAGAAACCCGATATTTTTTTCGCCGCGCAACCATCTCATGCCGAATACGTTTTGCGAAACTATTGCACATTATCTGAAACGACA